>NC_021487.1:0-600000 GCF_000427095.1 Chthonomonas calidirosea T49 | reverse complement strand
TGGTTCCGAAGAACCCGCGCGTAACCATCTATGCAAAAGCCGAGTGGGCTAATCCGGGAGGGTCGGTGAAAGATCGTCCGGCACTCAACATGATCTTGGAAGGGGAGCGTAGTGGCGCCTTACGGCCTGGAAAGATCATTCTCGATGCCACCTCTGGGAACACGGGCATTGCTTATGCCATGATCGGCGCGGCTATGGGCTACGAGGTACATCTCTGTTTGCCGGCGAACGCAAGTGAGGAGCGCAAGCAGATACTACGTGCCTATGGTGCGCAACTTATTCTCACCGATCCACGACTCTCTTCCGACGGGGCGATTTTAAAAGCGCGCGAGCTCTATGCAGCGCAGCCAGATCGCTACTTCTATCCGGATCAGTATAATAACCCGGCCAACTGGCGTGCGCACTACCTCACTACGGCACCGGAGATCTGGCAGCAGACGAACGGCCGAATAACTCATTTCGTGGCCGGCCTGGGCACAAGTGGAACCTTTGTGGGAACCGGGCGTCGTTTAAAAGAGTTCAATCCAGCCATCCGCCTGATTTCGTTCCAACCGGATTCGCCCTTCCACGGTTTGGAAGGGATGAAACACATGGCCAGCTCTATTGTGCCCGGAATCTACGATCCCAATTTAGCGGATGAGAACCGTGAGGTATCCACCGAGGAGGCCTATGCCATGGTGAAGCGGCTTGCGCGTGAGGAGGGCGTTTTGGTGGGCATCTCTGCGGCAGCAGCGATGGTCTGCTGCTTGAAGTTAGCGGAGGAGTTGGACGAAGGGGTCATTGTAACGATCTTTTGTGATACCGGAACGCGTTATCTTTCGGATCGCTTCTGGCATGAGGGGGAGTAAGTGATTCGTATTCCAAAATGTGTAGAGGAAGCTATCCATACCCATGGGGCAAAGGATTATCCTCGTGAGTGCGTAGGAGCGTTGCTAGGGCAGTTGGATGGCGAGATTCGCATCGTGCAGGAAGCAAGACCGCTGCCAAATACATTTGATCCCTCTTGGGAGGCCAGTCTGCGCGGAGAGGCCATTGAAAGTGTGCCAGGGCAGGAGCGGCGCTACCTCGTTTCGCCGAACACCATGTTTCAGCTGCTGCGCGAGGAGCGAAAGACCGGGATAAAGGTTTTAGGGTTCTATCACTCACATCCCGATCACCCGGCGCTCCCAAGCGACTTTGATAGGGAGTGGGCGTCGCCGTGGTATATCTACTGTATTCTCTCTGTGCGGCGGGGTGAGCCACAAGAGTTAACCGCCTGGCAACTCAACGAAGCCGGCGATGCCTTTTTAGAAGAGCCTATAGAGATCGTATCAGTTCATGAAGAGGGAAGAGACAATGCCTAAAATACTTGTGCCCACATCACTACAGCAGTTTGTTGGCGGAAACGACGAGATTAGCGTAGGGGGAACTACCGTCAAGGAGGCTTTAGATCAGCTACTGGAGCGTTACCCCGATCTGAGAAAGCATCTGTATAACGATAAGGGCGAGCTGCGTCACTTTGTTAACATCTACAAGGGAGCCGACGACACACGCGCTTTGCAGGGCTTAGAGACACCGGTGACCGATGCTGATGAGCTGAGTATTGTGCCCTCCATTGCTGGGGGGGTGGGAGTAGAGACAGCTCGGATCAACCCAAACGCTCTTTTGCCGGAGGAGCGCGTAGAGGCCGTTAGCTTTAGTAATGAGGAGATATTACGCTACAGCCGCCATCTTATTTTGCCGGAGGTCGGGCTGGAAGGACAGAAGAGGTTGAGGGCGGCGAAAGTGCTGTTGATCGGTGCCGGTGGCCTTGGGTCTCCACTCGCCCTCTATCTCGCCGCAGCTGGTGTAGGCACTATTGGCCTCGTAGATTTTGACGCTGTGGACTTAACCAACCTTCAACGCCAGGTTATCCACGGCACTAACGACGTAGGGCGTTCTAAGCTTGAATCTGCCAAAGAGACCATCCTGGATATCAACCCCCATGTAGAGGTTATCGGATTTGAGGAGCGATTTACCTCGCAGAATGCCTTAGAGATCGCTCGGGACTTTGACATCATTATAGATGGAACCGACAACTTCCCGACCCGCTACCTTACTAATGATGTCTGCGCACTGCTGGGGAAGCCTAATGTTTACGGATCGATCTTTCGTTTTGAGGGACAGGCCTCTGTATTTTGGGCCGGACACGGCCCGTGCTACCGGTGCCTATTCCCTGAACCTCCTCCTCCTGGATTGGTGCCCTCTTGTGCTGAAGGCGGGGTATTAGGTGTGTTGCCCGGCATTGTTGGGTGCATTCAGGCTATTGAAGCCATTAAACTGATATTAGGTATCGGCAACCCGCTTATTGGGCGGTTGTTAACTTTTAATGCACTGAAGATGCAGTTTCGTGAGCTGCGACTGCGTCGTGATCCAGCCTGCCCTCTATGTGGGGAGAATCCTACTATTCGTGAACTGATTGACTATGAGGAGTTCTGCGGTATTCGTGGTGAAGAGGCTCCTCCACCACAACTCGATGAGGTTGAGGAGATCACGGTTCAGGAGCTAAAGCGTCGTATGGATGCGGGCGAGAGGCTCACTATCATTGACGTTCGTGAGCCACACGAGTACGCGATAGCCCGCATTCCCAGGACACAGCTTATTCCTCTAGGGCAGATCGAGGAGCGTGCTCATGAGCTGGACCCGAATCAGGAGATCATCTTGCATTGTCGCAGCGGTAAGCGCAGTGCGGAGGCCCTGCTTAAGTTAAAGGCAAAGGGATTTAAGCACCTTAAGAACCTCAAAGGGGGTATTTTGGCTTGGAGTGAAGAGATAGATCCAAGCGTGCCGAAGTACTAAACCAATGCGCCTAGAGGCCGATGCGATCACTGCTGGATATGGCGGACGGATGGTTCTTCATGCCGTCCGCCTTGTTTTTCAGACAGGGGAGTTTGTAGGGCTTTTGGGGCCGAATGGCAGCGGAAAGTCCACTCTGTTACGCGTGCTCTCCGGGGTTTTACCGCCGCAATCGGGGCGTGTGGTTCTGGATGGAGAGGTTTTATCGCAGATTCCGGCTCATATCCGCGCCCAGAAAATCGCTTTTGTGCCTCAATTCGAGCCAGCCCTGTTCGATTTTAGCGCACTCGATGTGGTGCTGATGGGGCGCTATCCACATCGCGGTGGAAAGGGCTTTACTGGGGAAGATTATGCGATCGCTCGACGTTGTATGGCAGAGTTGGATATTCTTTCCTTGGCCGAGAGACCGATCACCCAGCTCTCAGGAGGCGAGCATCGGCGCGTCCTGATCGCACGCGCTTTAGCTCAAGAAGCTCCTCTTTTGCTTTTAGATGAGCCAACCGCTCATCTCGACATAACGCATCAGATAGAGTTGCTTCAGCATATTCAGAAGATGGTCGAACGTAGTCAAGGTAGGGTAGGTGTTATTGCTGCTCTGCACGATATCAATCAAGCCGCAGAGTTTTGCGAGCGACTTGTATTGCTGCGCGCTGGTCGCGTGGAAGCTTATGGCACGCCGGAGTCGGTACTAACACCGGCACATCTTCGTCGCGTCTACGACGCGGATATACAGGTGGGTCTGAACCCGGCCACCGGTAGGCCTACGCTGTTAAGCGTACGGCCGGCGCGTGCTAGGGAAGCGTGTGAGAGACCTCATGTCCATTTAGTATGCGGCGGTGGGTCGGGGATAGCTATTATGGGCACACTTATTCATCACGGATACAGGGTAAGCGCTGGGCCGCTCAATCTCTATGACAGCGATCAGGTTGCTGCCGAAGTGTTGGGGATAGAGGTTGTATTGGAGGCGCCATTTGCACCAATTCGCCAAGAGGTCTGCGCAACTGCCAAAACGATGATGCAGCGGGCTGACCTCGTGTGTGTAGCGCCGGTTCCCATCGGGCACGGCAATCTGCCTGTGTTGAATTTGGTGCAGGAGATGCAGGTAATGGGGAAGCGGGTTGTGTTGTTGGGCAACGAACGATTTGAAACCCGCGATTTCACAGGGGGAAAAGCCGCGCAGCTTCTGGCACAACTATGCCATCAGGGAGCAGAGTGTTATGCAACGGTGGAGGACTGGCTAGCCCATGAGGAATCAAATCAATCAATAGAAAACCCCTCCTACACTTGCTAATTAGGGGGAGTAAGTGAAGAGGATCTAGGATCGGTAGGAGGTGTTGATTTCCTATTCAATTGTTTAATAGGGCGACTGTCTCCTGATTCAATAGAACGTAGAGGCCGTAGATGCCTAAAATGGTGCCCAAGGGAAAGTTGAATAGCTCTAAGATCGAGAGCACGATGCCCAATATTCGGCTCCAACGTCTTCGAGTAAGCAGGCCATAGCCCAAGATAAGGCCTGGCAAGCCTACAATGAGAAGGAATATCCCAATCACTGACCCAATGCCGCTCGCCAAAAGTCCGCCAGCTGAATGATGTTGTACGCTACTTCCTACGTCGGCCGCTAGGCCTCCTAGAATAGTTATTACGCCTAAGATGGCGAATACTGCGTTAAGCAGGACATAGAGCCAACCTAGAATTTTTACGTGTAGTTCCATGTTCTCGATTTTGCCTCCTTTTAAATAGAGTAAAGGGATGCTACTAGAGCGACGCTGTATGCTTCTCAAATTTTTAAAAACTCCTGCTTTCCTTGCGAACGTTCTGATTTGAACGATCAGCTATGATGTTCTTGTATAATTGTAGGGTGCGCTCCCCTGCCTCTACGCAGGAGAGAGACACCACGACCGCCTTTCATCGGGATTTTTGGCATCTTAGGCGCAAACCCTTACCTTCAGGAAGGGGTGTCTGACTCGGGAGTTCATCGGGAGAGAATGAGGCTGGTCTCCTCATTGAAGAGCACGATGAGCCCATAAATGCCTAAGATCGTACCCATAGGGAAGTTGAGGAGATCGAACAGCGAAAACACGATGCCGAGTGCGCGGCTCCAGCCTCTCTCGGTCAACAGCCCATAGCCGAGCACGAGACCTGGTAGTCCAAAAATAAGGAAGAAGAAGCCAAAAAACGCTCCCATTCCGCTCACCAGAAAGGCTGGAACGATGTCTCGACTAAGCGCACTAGCTCCTAGCCCAAAGAAGAGAAACAAGAGAAAGATAGAGATCCCTAGCACAGCATAGACAGCATTGAAGATAATATGCAACCACGCTAATATTTTGATATGAACTTCCATACGAGCTTCTCCTGTTGGATATAGGGTGATATCATAATACATTTTATGGCTAATTAATTAGAGAAGGCTAATGACAGAGTATTATCTTGGCTTTCTCCGTTGTGAGAATGGCAAAGGTGTAGACGCCGAGCAGAGTTCCTAGCGGGAAATAAGCTAGCAGCATGGGCGACAGAATAAGGCCAAGCTTGCGACTCCAGCAGGTTTTTTGAAGCAGGCCGTAGCCGAGTATCATGCCAGGAACTGCTATCGTACACAAAAAAAGACCAATGAGCAGTCCTGGAATATAGACGAGCAGAGGAGTCAAGTGGGCCCATTCGCTGATGGTATGGCCTAGAAACAGCACCAAAAGTAGGATGGCACCCCCGACAAGCAGTGAAAAACTATGAAGCGCTATATGCAACCATCCAAGCACTTCAATATGCGTTGTCATATCCATCTGTCGGTTTCTTTCTACCCTTCATTTTCGGATAAGGCCTACTAGGGAAAGGGTTCTGTAGTTATTGACGGAGGAAAAACAGGTGGGGTTTCAGCGATGCAAAAGCATGTATTGCTGGAGCCTATCAAAGCGGAGTGCAGCTTTACCGCAGACGCTTACATGCGGCAGAGCAGCCACAGGGGAGTGAGGAGTACGGAAGGCTTTAGGCTGCTCTGCGAAACTCGATGTGAGATGCTTAGCTCTTACGATAGGGTTTTGAACTAGCCAACACCCGGGATTTTGATGGGAACGTCGTGGATCGTCATGCCTGCCTGCTTGGAGAGCGAATCAACGCTTGAAAGGGAGTTATTGGCGTTGTCAATGCCTTTTTGGTCGAACACTTTGTTTTTCAGATTTTGTCCCACGCTCGCAAAGGCGGCTTCCATGCGATCGATGGCTCCGGCGAGTTTATGTAATAAGGGGCTTTTGCTGGTGTGAGCTAAGTGATCGGCTGCTTTGAGACGATTGACAGCGAAGAGGGTGGCCAGACCGGCTTTCACAAGGGCGGCGGTTCGGTGGGGAGCACCTGGCTGAAAAGCACCGTGTTTGTAGGGGTTCCAAACCCAGTGATGGAAGGCGAAGAAGGCGACCCCTACGTCTGTAATGAAGCGCGTCTTATCGAAGAGCGCAGAGGCCGGTTTGCTAAACAGGGTAAAGCTGGTGAGTGTTGTAGCCGCGAGAGCGACAGCAAGCAAAGGACGCTTGTGGTGAGTCAGCATGTTTCAATTCCTCCTCATTGAAAGTAGTATCACATCACGAGAACCCTACGAGGGGATCGTGTGCAGTTGTTAAGACGGAATTCGGTTCTACTGCGTTTCATGAGATGGTCTTTGTAGACTATCGGCCACGATTACCGAATCTCCGTTCACAAGTGCTATTTTTCCTTCAATGCGATACCAGGCGATACGGTCTACGTAATCATCTTCGGCAAAGACGTCCCAACCGTGGTCGAGGGGGTTATGCGTGACGGCCACGCAGGCATGATTATCGAACCAACCGCTTTGGTTGCCCATAGCTGCACCGGGAGCCATTTTGCCTACAAGCAGACCATTCGACGTATAGTGATATATGTTGGCACTACGACCTCCTCCGGCTAGGCATCCGCCGCCAGGGAGGAAACAGATGCCTGGGCAGACCTCGGGCAACGGCACAGCCCAAAGCCGCCTACCGAGCTTATCAAAACGCACTAGCGTTGTACCACCCATCCAGAATGGGTTATTAGGAGGTGAGGGCCAGGTGTGGCTCCAACCCAGAGCATAGATGCTGCCGTCGTCGGCTCTTTGTGCCATAGTGGGGTCGAACCCGAGTGAAGAGACATCGCGTGGAATCACCTCATGTGCTTTAGCCCAGTCGTAGGTGGGATTACCGTGGGTGTCTAGCCTTCCCTTAGGCAGTTCCCAAATGCTATGGGTATCGAGGTTCGCAAACCATATGTTGCCCTGATCGTCCACATCCATCCCGAAAACGTTAACCGTTCCTTTTCCTGGGGGTTTAAACCAGAGGATCTCGTTCATCTGTGGGTGACCGGTTCCGTGTTGATCGTGCCATGTCCACTGTTGTGGCGGGCTAGGATGCGGTTGTTGCCAGTAGTGGCTCTTGCCTGTTGCATCGGGGTCGCGTCCGCCAACAAGCGCAGCGAGGTGAAGTACATGCCCTTCGAGGCGATAGACTTGAACACCATCTCCAGTTGGTAGAAAGAGAAAGCGACGGCCTTGAAAAGTAAGGATACGGGGTACACCGTGAACGTCACTGTGATACAGTACTGGATCGTTCAAACCATCTGCGACATAACGACTTTTGCCATGTTCAAAATCGTCGAGATGAAATAGATGTCCGCTCATAGAGAGAAAGAGGGTAGGGGAATCTGGAGCATTGATGCCAAGCGAAACGAATTCGGTGCACCACTGTTCCCACTGCAGCTTGCCGTTTGGCGACCATTTTGCCAGTCGGGCGCCGGAGATAGGCTCTTTTTGTGTGGTGATAATGCTACCATCTGGAGCGATGGCTACACCGGTGAGATGAAAGAAGCGATCGGGGGCACGATCGCCTGCTTTTGCTTTCTGACCAAGGGCACCGATCCGTCGAGCCTTAAGGCCATGGATAGCGTATATTTTCACTTGTCCTGCTCCCGTGTCGGCTACATAGAGTTTATTGAGGGGGCTGAAGGCGATCTCAACCGCCTCAGATAGATCGTGGATAGGTACGGCGAGTTGCTGGCCGGTAGCGGAGTAGACACGAATTTCGTGTTTCTCGGCGCTAACCCAAACGTGCCCTTGTGGATCTACGGCGATGGCTCGCGGCGTAGGCACCGAGAAGCTGCCCAAAAGATCACCGCTCTCCTTGTCGAAACGCCACACTCGGTTGCCGAGAAGGTCGGTTACAAAGAGGTTCTGCTGATCTACGGCGATGCCGCGCAAAGGCGTTTTTAAGAGCTCCGCTTCATCAGGAGGTACGTTTTGAGGAAGAAGGTGGCTCGGCCACTCATAGATTTGGATATGGCCATCCACGAGATGCTGACCGGAGAATGGGACTTCTTGGCCGTCGCTAAGGCGAAAGCGCTCGACCTGTTGCCGTTCATTCCATGGTGGGGAAGCCCATCCACCTACGGTGCAGTAGAGGTAGTCTTTGTCCACAGCGATTGCGTAGGGGATGCCGTTAGGCTTTCCGTTACGAATTTGAAAGTGGGCATCGTAGACAGAGTGTCCGTATTTATCCCATTTTTTGAAGTCGGCGCCGGCTTCGTCCCAGCCGTTGGCAGTGTAGATATTTCCCTCCTGATCGGTAGCAACGCAGAGAATACTAGCTGGCGTGTGTCCTTGGGCGTTTGGGGGCAAGCCACTGTTTCCAATGACACCTACATTGCGGTAGACACAGAAATTAGCAGCTACCAGTAGATGATAGCGTCCTGGCGGTGCCGGCTGGTCGCCCATGTCGAGACCATTCCATGTCGCGGTATGTTTGCCAGCAGAAGTGGGCTGCATTTGCCATAGAACACGAATGAGATGACCGTTGCTGTCATAGACGCCGGCGCTTGTAATGGCCTGCTGAGAAAGGGTGTAGTAAAAACGCTGGGTTTGAGAGGGTGTAGAGCTGTTTTGAGGTGAGCCAGAGTCGCCAAGTGATAAAAGAACGAGCATAGGTAAAAGGATAGCTTGCTGTCTAAGCCCCGATTTCATCGTGTTTCTCCTCATTTGTGTTTGAAAACAGATTTCGATGAAGGATTTCAAAAAACCTCTTTGTCAGTCCCTAGCCTCTGCCGCCTACTTCGAGAGAGGTACCGAATAGAGGTAAGCATCGCACATGCCTCCTAAAGCATCAGGCGCCATGGAGAGGAGCGGCAAGCCATTGCTTATTGAATGGATTGCGCAAAGAAAATCTCCTACCCATCATAACGATGGATTGGTAGACGGTGACTGCCCTATAAAAACGCCAATAATAGAGGCAACGACAGATGACCGTTTCTACGAAGGATCCATCTCTTGAGGAACCTTATCTAAATCGAAACCTTGGGGTGAGGTGCCATAAGAACTGAATTATGGGACGAGGTAGAAATCAGGCACACATGTGAAGACTCCTGTTTTGCAGTAGGGGCAGGTTCGACCTTCGAGCCGGAAGGTATCGGAAAAAGTGGTTGAGCCGCATTTGGGGCAACAATCCACTGGAGCGCGAGTATCCACGAGAAACTCTTCGCCACAATCGAGGCAAAGATGGGGAACGTCGTTACCGATGAGGCGGGCGGAGCACTCACTGAACAAGCAACGTGTGTAGCGTTTCACGCCTTGGTCATCGAGGTAGTAAGGGTTTCCCTCATCCCAAGCGTCTATGGTCTTCCCGCAGTTCCCGCAGGCATATCGAATACAGACGGGCATAAGGCACCTCCACTGTGCATTTCCCTTTACCCTTGGGGCGTCTAGCCCTCTCAATGAGAGAACAGAGGACGATCTGTCTGTCAGAATTCGCTGACTCTCCGCAATCGAGGTACACTGTAGAACTTAGAGATTGCAAGATATATCGCGAATTATAGCACTATGGAAAGGAAGAATGCAAGAGAAAAAGTTAGGACGCGATAGAAAGGCACACATAGAGACCTCGTCTGCATGTTGTTGACAGCAGTGCCAGAAGGCGAAGGCTACCCTAAGCAAAATAAGAGGTGATGAAGCAGTTGAACAGATTGTATCAAAACGCCGTTTATAGCTAGATCGATCTATCGATCTCTTGATCCAGCTGACGAGTCAGAAAATAGGAAAGGGATGCGCTCCAGTGGTTGGTCAACGATAAGGTAGATTCTAAGTAGGGGCGTGATAGCCTTTTCTCATAGGAGGCATAGAGATGACTGAAGATCAGCGATTCGCTTTCGATGTGCAGGGTTTTCTGCATCTACGCGGGGCGCTGACGCCGGAAGAGCTTGCTGAATACATGAGGTGGATAGAAGAGGTGGAGAAGACGGATGTACGGCGGCTGAATGCGGACGAACCAAGTAGGATGCAGCACCAGTTAAACCGACCGGTATCACGGGTGATTGATGCCGACCCGCGGTTTGCTCGGTTTCTAGACCACGAAGCGGTCGAGCCGTTGCTGGTTGAGATCCTTGGGGAAGACTATAAGCATATTGACAACGAGCTGTACTACACCTATCCGGGATATCCGGGTGGGGAATGGCATCGTGGGGTACGTGCGCATCCTACCGGGCATGTGATAAACGGGAGGTTTCTATGTCCGATGGTGAAGGTATTCTATTGCATAAGCGATGTCGGGCCGAACGAGGGGGAGTTCGTAGTTATTCCAGGTTCTCACCGTGCGCAATTCGACCTTGATACGCGCGGCAGGGTTGACTTACCAGCACAGTATATTTTCAACGACGTGTGTGCCGGGGACATCATTCTATTCAACGAGGCTCTGTTGCACAACGGGCGCCCGAACCCCTCGCAGAAAACGAGAAAGACCATTATTATGAATTTTGGCCGCGAGGATGCTGGCCCGTGGCCAGGCTATGCTCCAAAGCCGGAGACGCTCGAAAAGGTGACGCCGCGGCAGCGTCGCATTTTAATGAATCGGACACCGATTTGGCGCGAGCCGGATCGAATAGGATAGATGGCCAACTATGCGCGAAGAGGCCGGATGTATCAGCCTGATACTGCGCCAAGGCCTAAAAAAACTCCCTCCCCAACAAGGGGAGGGAGTAAGGTTTAACGAGCCGTTTACATTTCGTAGTCCATGCCACCGGGTGGGTTGGCGCCATTAGCTGGCTTCTTTTCGGGTTTTTCCACCACCAACGCTTCGGTGGTAAGCACGAGGCTGGCGATCGATGCGGCATTTTGCAGCGCGAATCGAGTTACCTTTACGGGGTCAATGACGCCAGCAGCGATCATATCGCCGTATTCCTCGGTAGCCGCGTTGAAGCCGTGGCCTTTGGGCAAAGTCTTCACCTTTTCGACGACAACGCTTCCCTCGAAGCCAGCGTTCTCAGCGATTTGACGTAGCGGTTCTTCGAGAGCGCGCCGGACGATGTTGATGCCGTGCTGCTCGTCCTGAGTATCTGCTTTAAGGTTATCGAGGGCCGATTGCACATTTAACAAGGTAACGCCACCCCCAGGCACAATGCCTTCTTCTACGGCAGCACGGGTAGCGCTGAGAGCATCCTCAAAGCGGTGTTTTTTCTCTTTAAGCTCCGTTTCGGTAGCCGCACCCACTTTGATGACGGCCACACCACCGGCGAGTTTGGCGAGGCGCTCTTGTAGCTTCTCCTTATCGTAGGAGCTTTCTGTCTCTTCGATCTGGCGTTTAATTTGGTTGATACGCCCCATGATGGCGGCCTCGGTGCCGCCCCCATTGATGATAGTGGTCTCTTCTTTACCAATGATCACCTTCTCTGCGGTGCCGAGGTAGGAGAAGTCAACGTTTTTGAGCTGGACGCCAAGGTCTTCGCTGATGAACTTACCGCCGGTAAGGATGGCGATATCCTCGAGCATAGCTTTGCGCCGGTCGCCAAAACCAGGAGCTTTGACCGCGGCGCAGCTGAGGGTTCCACGGATGCGGTTAAGCACGAGAGTCGCCAAGGCATCTCCATCTACATCCTCTGCGATGATGACGATCGGTCGGCGCTGTTGTGCGATCTTCTCCAGTAAGGGGATAAGGTCAGTTGCGGAGCTGATCTTTTTCTCGTAGATGAGGATATAGGGATTTTCGAGGACGGCCTCCATGCGCTCGGTGTCGGTGACGAAATAAGGGGAGATATAACCCTTGTCGAACTGCATACCGTCCACAAACTCGGTGTAGGTTTGAAGACTTCGGCTCTCCTCAACGGTGATCACCCCATCTTGTCCAACACGCTCAATGGCATCGGCGACGAGCTGACCGATCTCAGCGTCGTTGCCGGCGATAGCGGCGACGCTAGCGACCTTGGCTTTATCCCCACGCACTTCCACAGCGAGCTTTTTAAGCTCTTCTACAGCGCGTTCTACAGCGCGCTCAATACCATGCTTGACCTGCAGGGGATTGCCGCCGGCCGCTACGTAGCGGAGGCCTTCCTTAAGAATAGCTTGGGCTAATACGGTGGCGGTAGTGGTACCGTCGCCGGCCACATCGTTGGTTTTACTAGCGACCTCTTTGACGAGTTGCGCCCCCATGTTTTCGTAGGGGTCTTCCAGCTCGATCTCTTTGGCGACGGTTACGCCATCTTTGGTGATGGTGGGGGAACCCCATTTTTTATCGAGAACCACATTTCGGCCTTTGGGGCCAAGGGTGACTTTTACGGCGTTAGCAACGGCCTCGGCGCCTCTTTCGAGAGCACGACGGGCCTCTTCATCATACAATAACATTTTTGCAGCCATGGCTTCGTTTCTCCTTACGATGGTTTCGGAAAATGGTTACAGATTTTTGCGCTTCTAGAGAAAACTAGTAGCTAGAAACTTGACGTCCTACCCCTCGATAATGGCGAAGACCTGGTCTTCATCGAGCAGAACGTAGTCTTGGCCATCAATAGTAACTTCGGTGCCGCCATATTTGGCATAGAGAACGGTATCACCGACCTTAACGGACATGGGCTTGATCTCGCCATTTTCGAGGATGCGCCCGTTTCCTACAGCCACCACTTTGCCTTCTTGGGGCTTTTTCTTAGCGGTATCGGGTAACAGAATACCGCCAGGAGTCTTCTCTTCTTCCTCGCTCGGTTTCACGACAACTTTGTCACCCAAAGGACGCAGACCCATCTTGTGTCTCCTTTCTTGGTATTGGCTTCAAAGGGGAGCAGTCCCGTTTTAGCGCTCTCCACCTTCGAGTGCTAACAAAGAATACTCGATAGGACGAAGTTTTGTCAAGGTTTGCCTCAAGCAGAGTGATGGGGAAAGAAAGCAGCAGTTTTTCAGTTTTAGAGTTACTTAGAGGAGCTTTGCTATGTTCTAAAGAGTATCTCCTATAAGGTATCCTATATATCCCTCAAGCTAGCCTGTCAATCCTTAGGAGGGAGCTTGAGATTGCACCTTGAGGTGAGGTTGCCAGCGTGGCCGAAAAGATCGCCTTTACAAAGATGCATGGCGTTGGAAACGATTTCGTGATCGTAGATGGGAGGGATTCGAACGATCACGACTGGTCGGCGCTTGCGGTCGAAATGTGCGATCGGCATATGGGCATTGGTGCGGACGGTCTCATTATTTTGGAACGCACGCTTTTCGCAGATCTGATGATGCGTATGTACAATCCAGACGGCACCCCTGATGTTTGCGGCAACGGTCTACGGTGTGTAGCTCGTTATGCTGTGGAGGAGGGGATAGTAAACAAAGACATACTCTATATCGGCACTTTGGCAGGAGTGCGCCGTGCCCAGTTGCACCGAGATGAGTCAGGGCAGATCGTTGCGATCACAGTGAGCATGGGGCAACCGCAGTTTGAACCGGCCTCCATTCCTATGCACGTAGCTCAGGAGCCTGTGATAGATTTTCCGTTGGAGGTCATGCCAGGTGAGACGCTGCTCATCACAGCACTTTCAACTGGCACAACCCATGCTGTTACATTTGTGCCGGAGCTGCCGGACGATGAGCGCTTTTTGGCTATTAGCCCTCTCGTTGAGAGGCACCCTCTATTTCCAGAGCGTACCTCGCTGATGTGGTGCGTACTGGAAGCACCCAATGTGCTTTCGATGCGCATATGGGAGCGCGGGGCGGGGGAGACCTGGGGATGTGGAACGGGTGCTTGTGCGGCAGCGGTAGCGGCAGTTCTCAAGAACTGCGCGTCTCCTAATGTTCCGATAACTGTTCGCAGCAAAGGAGGGGAGCTGATCGTTCGTTGGCGTCCTGGTGCTGAGATCGAGATGACGGGCCCTGCAGAGCGAGTGTATCGCGGCTTTTATCCTCTTTGCCAATAAAGCGCAAAGACCTAATAAGTAGATACTTGTGTAAGGCAGGGAAGAGCTAGCTCTTCCCTGCCTATAAACAAAGCGGTTATCCTTTTAGGGCCTCTGCGCCGCCAACGATCTCGGATATTTCGCGGGTGATGTTGGCTTGTCGTGCACGGTTGAGTTGCAGTGTAAGCGTTTGAATCATTTTTCCTGCATTATCGGTGGCGGCGCTCATCGCCGTCATGCGGGCACCATGCTCGCTCGCTGTCGATTCAAGGAGGCATTGATAGATTTGACCATCTATGTAACGTGGTAGAAGCGCGCTCAGGATCTCGGTGGCGGATGGCTCAAAGATATAGTCATCATAGTACTGCGGTGTCTCGGCGCTCTCCTCACGCTTCTCCGGTGGTTGAATGGGAAGAAGTTGAAGATCGGTCGGTCGAGTAGTGATAGCGGTGTAGAAGCGTGTATAAAGAAGGTAGAGTCGATCGATCTCGCCGTTAAGGAAGGCGTCACGTACGACACGAGCGATATCCTGTGCATCGGCAAAGGTCGCACCGGTTCCGGGAATGCTGAACTCCGCGGCGATCTGATAGCCTCGGCGACGAAAGAACTGGATGCCCTTGCGACCCACGAGGTAGAGTTTGATCTGAGAGCGGTCGTAGGGACGAAGCAGTTCAGTGGCGCGGCGCAGCATGGCGGAGTTATAGGAGCCGGCCAAACCCCTATCGGAGGTGATAATAAGAAAGCCGATATTCTGCAGCTCCCGCTGTTGCAGGAGGGGGTGATCAAGCAGTTCTCCTGCGGAGCTAGCAAGTCGCACCATCATGTCGCGCATAATCTGTGCGTAAGGACGAGCAGCCTGCACTCGGTCTTGCGCCCTCTTGAATCGGGCGGCTGCCACCATTTTCATGGCTTTGGTGATCTGTTGGATATTTTTTGCAGCCCGAATACGGGCACGGACTTGTCGAATGGTTGCCATTGTTATCTTCTATCCATTAAGGTTCATATCAAGTGTTGTATTCGGATTTTCTTACCGCAGAGAGAAGTGTTTCTACAAGCGCATCATCTGCAGCTTGAGGATCGTTGGGATAGCGTTGGGCGATGGAGCGTGCAAACTCACGAAACTCATCGAGATGAACGGCACGCCGACCATTCTTTTCAGAGAGATAAGCAGCTCCGACGATGGCGGAGCAATCGGCACCGAATTGAGCATCACAGAGGGGTGGGCGGCCGGTGCGAACGCATTGCACCATGTTAAGGATTTCGCCGTAGAAGGAGGATGGCCAAAACTGCCAGGTAGGGCCGGTTGCTTCGATACGTCTGACTTCTCGGTCATAGGCATCGGTTATGACGACATAGCGGCGTCCCTCTTGAGAGGTGAAATAGAGGCGGCCTGTTGTTCCGATGACCACGGTATCAGGAGAATCCCGGTGGCTCCACGACCCTTCAACGTGTGCATTCGTCCAGGCTCCTGTGTCTGCATCTTCAAAACGGATGAGAATATGAGCGTCATCATCCACGGTGACGGTTTGATAGTGTCCATCAATAATGCGCAACGGCATTCGGATGGTCATGCCAAAAGGCTCGACCGCCTTGACCATGGTTGGACGTTTTTTCAAGCCGCTCAGAAACCAGGCGGCACCGATGGCGTGAATGCCATTATCGAGAAGTGAGCCACCACCACCGAATTCAGGGTTCCAAAATTTGGGATTACCTTCTGGTCCGCCATGGGCTGTGGCCAGGAACATAAGCAGCGGTTCTCCGATGGCTCCGGCATGAATGAGTTTGCTAGCGGTATAGTAGTCCGGGTCGAAGAGCCAGTTTTCGTTATGCTGGTAGAAGCGACCCGTGCGTTGAATGGTAGAGATGAGACGTTCGCTTTCCAGCCAACTACGGCAGAGCGGTTTTTCACACATGACGTGAATGCCGGCTTCAAGTGCCTTAATGGCCAGAGGAACATGGAGAACGGGTTGGGTGCAGATGTCTACGAGATCGGGCTGAATCTCATGGATGACCTCACTGATATCGGAGAAGAGGCGAACCTCATCGAGGTCACGCATGAGGCGTTCGATAGCGTCGTCATCATGGCGTTCGCGAGCCCGTTCGATCTGTTCTGCGGTAAGGTTTTGAAGGCGGCGATATGCTTGTTGAAGTGCATCCTGATCCGGATCGCACAGGGCCACGAGTTTGGCTTGTGGAATAAGTGGGTAGCAGGGTAGATGGGCGCCACGAAAGATGCCACCTGTGCCGATAGCGGCAACGCGGACGCGATAGGAGGGATCGTAGCTCACCGGTTTCGGCGTAGGTTGGGTAACGGGATAGAAGGCGACCTCTTCTTTGGGCTGTTCCACACCTTCGGGGGCTATCGTCTCGCTAGGCGGTTCAACAGATGTGGGAGCGGCTGGAGCTTCTACCGTGGCAGTTTCTTCCATGGCGATGGGTTGAGATACTTCTATATCTTGGCCTTCGATAGTCGCTTGAGGAGGTTCCATCTGCTCTTCTTCGACGGGGAAAGAGACAACTTCTAGGGTTTCGGAGGAGGCTGTAGTTGACGTTGTATAGTCCCAAGGGGAGGTAGAAGGTTGAACGGCTTGCTCGTCTACGGTAGAGGGAGAAGTCGATTCGGTTTGTCCTGGCTGATGAGAGAGGAGGGCCTCCATCTCTTCCGGAGTAATGCCGGTTACGGACGGTGTGGATTGAGCGAGCTCCTCTGGGACAGGGATGGACACCGATGGTTCCTCAGGTGATGTAGGTGCTTCAAAGGCCACTGGTGGTTCAGAAACGGCAGGTTCGGCTTCGGGGGAGGCGGCAGTTAGAGGGGATGAACTGGGTTCTGCCGGCTCTACAGATTGGGTTGCAGGAGTTTCGGTAGGAGAAAGGCCTAGTCGGCGCTCAAGATCGGAAAGCAACTGCTCTGCTGATTGGGTAGGACTAGGGGTGTGAGGTGAAGCACCGGTAACCTCCTGCCGAGCTGCCGCTTCGGACTGCAGGCCTTCAATTTTATCGCTAGCCCGTTGAAACATCTCTTCGGTTTCGCCCACTCCGGAGCCTGGTTGTCGGTTCTCCACTACAGTGGTGTAGCCCATCGCGAGGCGCGCCTGTAGATCGCGCAACACAAGATTAAGGCGAGCTTCTTCTGCAGGCCGTTGCGCTTTAAGTGTTTCGGCTTCGACCTCCGCTTTGGCAAGACTGTCTTTAAGCGTTTGAAGCTCTTTTTCTAGGGTGGCGATCTCCTCGCGCAGTTCATTCGCTACAGATGGATCTTGCAGTTTACTGGCCTGAACAAGCTTCTCTTTTCTCATGGCGAGGTCGCGCTCTCGTTTGGTGACCTCTTCTTGCAGGCGGTTGCGCTGCATGATAGCAGTAACTACTCGTTCCCGTAGCTGTTCGATCGCGCGTTTTGTTTGTTCGATAGCCTCTTGTAGGGATGTCTCCGGGTTCATAGAAAACCTCCTTGTGAACGATCTCTCTTAGCGTTTTAAGCTAAGAGAGATCGTACGAAACCCTTACTTTGTAAAACGACCCTAGGGTTGGAACTGGGCTTTAAAGGCTTGAATAGCCTTATTCAACTCTGCTTCCGTGGTTTCATCCAAATCTTTGGTAATTCGGATTTTTTCAAGGATGTCGGGGTAGTTCTTTTCCATGAAAGGATGGAACTCCGCCTCGAACTTGCTTACAGCGTTTACAGGAATATCATCCAGATAGCCGTTATTGCCGGCATAGATGATGGTAACCTGTTTTTCCACGGGCATTGGTTGGAACTGAGGCTGCTTAAGTATCTCAATGAGTCGAGAACCACGCTCGAGCTGATCGCGGGTCACCTTATCAAGATCGGAGGCAAATTGGGCAAACGCTTGAACTTCGCGGAATTGGGCGAGGTCAAGACGTAGGCGTCCTGCCACTTTACCGCTTTTCATGGCTGGGATTTGTGCTGAGCGTCCCACGCGAGAGACCGAGATACCCACGTTGATAGCTGGGCGCACACCGGCGAAGAACAGGTCTGGTTCAAGGAAGATTTGGCCGTCCGTGATGGAGATAACGTTGGTGGGGATGTAGGCAGAGACGTCGGAGGCCAACGTTTCAATGATAGGCAGCGCCGTGAGGCTTCCTCCAGTACCGGGCTTTTTGCGAATTTCGAGGGAATCGGCATTAGGCATGGCGGCAAGGTCTTTTTTAGCCTCGCTAAGCCCATGGCTACCCTCATAGAGTTTGCCATTGATGCCTTCTTTCGTATCTTCGGGAGCCGTTTTATCAACAATGATATAGTCTTCGCGAATTTTTGCGGCTCGTTCGAGAAGGCGGCTATGCAGGTAGAAGATATCGCCTGGATAAGCCTCGCGTCCGGGGGGGCGTCGAAGAAGGAGAGAGACTTGGCGATAGGCGACGGCATGTTTAGAGAGGTCGTCGTAGATGACGACGGCATGTTGTCCTTTATCGCGGAAGTACTCGCCAATGGTACAACCGGTGTAGGGGGCGATATACTGCATTGGAGCCGGGTCGGAGGCATTGGCGGCTACGATGATGGTATAGTCCATAGCGCCGGCAGCTTCTAGGGTACGACGCACGTTTTCTACGGTTGAGGCCTTTTGACCGATGGCAACGTAGATGCAGATGACATCGCCGCCCTTTTGATTGATGATGGTATCGAGGGCGATGGCGGTTTTTCCAATACCGCGGTCACCGATAATCAGCTCACGTTGTCCACGTCCGATTGGCACGAGAGCATCTATCGCTTTAAGCCCGGTTTGTAGGGGCTCTTTTACGGGTTGTCGCTCCACAACTCCGGGAGCTCTGGCTTCGATATAGGCATAGCGCGTTGCCGTGATAGGGCCTTTGCCATCGAGGGGGTCACCTAGGGCGCTTACTACACGGCCTAACAGGCCTTCGCCCACGGGCACTTCGATGATGCGGTTCGTTCGCCGAACCGTTGTGCCCTCGAAAATCTGTTCGCAGGGGCCGAGGATAATGGCACCCACGTTATCTTCTTCGAGGTTGAGGGCAATCGCACGAATGACGGCACCGTTTTCATCCACAATGGGGTTCCCTTTTTCGTCGAGGAACTCCAGCAGTTCTGAAACCATGCAGCCTTGCAGGCCGTAGATTCGGGCGATGCCGTCTCCTACCTGAAGGACGGTTCCAGCATCGTAAGTGGCAATTTCACGTTTTGTGGTTTCGAGCAGCTCTCGCTCGAGTATTGAAGTTATCTCTTCTGGTCGAATGGCCATCGTTATCTCTATCTCCAGCGCAACGTCGTAATTTAGACGTTTCGGGTTTTTCCGTTAGAACTAAGCTTTTTGTAGGAAGCGCTCGCGCAATCTCTCAAGGCTTCCACGCACGCTTCCATCAAGGATGGTATCTTGAAGTCGGATAACGACTCCTCCGAGGATTTCCGGATCGAGCCGTACACGCAGCTCCACGTTAGCGCCCGTTCTTTTCTCCAGGCTTTCACGAAGTGCCTGTTCTTCCTCGGGAGTGGGCGGCACGGCAAAGACAGCCTCTGCACGAAGCAGGTGCCGCGCCCGATCAACAAGGCGTCTAAAATCGGTATAGATATATTCTAACAGCTCTTCGCGACGTTTGTTAACAAGCAGGTTCAGGAAACCGATGGTTAAGGGATGTAGCCTGTTGGCGAAGGTTTTTTCGATGAGCGAGCTTTTCTTGGGTGCCGGCACGAGAGGACTGTGCCAGAACTCTTTGAGTACAGGTGTATTATGAAGAGTTGTTAGTAGCTCCTCAAGTTCGCGCTCCACCACTTCGAGAACGCCTTCTTTTTGAACCGCTTGAAAGAGCGCTGCTGCATAACGGCGAGCTGCACGCACATCACGAGTTGCCATTTAGGGTTCTCCTCCGCCATGGGCCAGGCTATTACGGTTTACAGGAGTATAGCCATTGAGAGCACTCTGAGCAAGTTGGTGGATGAAATCGCTCACAAGTTTATGTTGCGTCTCTTCAGAGGCCATCGTACGGATGGCATTTTCAGCGGCATCGAGAACGATCGCAACGATCTGTTGGCGCATAAGGATTTGATGATAGGTACGTTCTCGTTCGACCTCTTGTTGGGCGCGTTGTAGAATGGTTTGTGCCGCCTGTTGGGCTTCGGCAATGATTTG
This sequence comes from Chthonomonas calidirosea T49, assembly GCF_000427095.1. NCBI lineage: Bacteria > Bacillati > Armatimonadota > Chthonomonadia > Chthonomonadales > Chthonomonadaceae > Chthonomonas > Chthonomonas calidirosea. Next base: position 579,925 of record NC_021487.1, on the reverse strand, counting down.
AGCCGAGAGCGCTTCTGCTTCGCGCACGGCCTGTTCAACACGGGCGCGATGCTCCTCTTCAATGTGTGCAAGGCGCTGAGCGTAGTCGTCATGTATGGCCTGTGCCTCAGCGAGAAGGGCATCGGCCTGTTTGTAGGCCTGTTCGATGCGTTCCGTACGCGCTTTTAGCAAGTCACGCCCCATAGGATAGGCGTACTTGTAGGCGAGCCATAGCAGGATCAGAAAGCCCAAAATAAGCGCGAGAAACGCATCGGGCTGTTCTATTTTAAACGGTCCGAGGCTGACCTCAGGAATCACGCTGACAACTCCATAGAAAATAGATTCATCGGTTTACCATTCATGGGTGCTACTCGCGGTGGTTGTTGCCTGAGCCACACGAGCTTCAATCGAGCGCCTCAGTTCTTCTTTCGGGTAAAGAGAGCCGAGAGCATGATCTGCCACATCGGTCGCCATAGCGATCATCTGCTCTTTGAGGGCTTGGAGGGTCGCTTCGCGTTCTCTCTCGATGCTCTGGCGACCTTGAAGCAACACCTGTTCGGCCTGGGTGCGCGCCTCTTTGATCAGACGTTCCCGTTCTCCTTGCGCTTTTTTGACCGCCTCTTGAATATGGGCGCGGGCTTCGGCATCCACAACAGCGATACGCTGCTGATACTCAGCCCGCAGGCGCTCCATTTCTTGTTGAAGCTCCTCACGACGGCGATAACGGGCTTCGATGTCTTCTGTGCGCTTCTCCATATCTTTTAGGAAGGGACGCCAAAAGACTCTTGTAAGTATCTGCAGCAGGAGCAGAAAGATCAGAATCTGTATGCCGAAGTAGACCGGATTAAATTTTATCGCTTGCTCGATCTGTAGCATCGGTTATCTCCTTCGGCTCCCAGAAGACTCTGGGAGCCGAAAAGGCTATTTGCTTACCTGTGTGCTCTGAATAGTTTGCAGCACCTGATTGGTGTTGGGCAGGCGGGAGCCAAGAAAGATGAAGACGAGCACGAGGGCAAAGAGCACGAGCGACTCGATGAAGGCGAGGCCGATGATCATGTTGATAAGAAGTTGGCCTGCCATACCGGGCTGGCGAGCCATCGACTCAAGCCCGGATGCCACCGCACGTCCTTGTCCAATACCGGCTCCAATAACCGCGATCGGGACAGCAAGCCCCGCCGCAATTGCAAGTGCAGCGAAATAGATCATATTCTTTCGAAACCCTTTCTGTCGTAATGTTTGGTTTTGATTGGTTATTTTAAAAGATGATTAGTGCGCATGGGCGAGCGCCTGTTCCGATTCTGCCTCCTCCATCCCCTCTTCATGGGTCATGAGAGCGAGATAGATGCAGGCGAGCACCATGAAGACGAGAGCCTGTACAAAGTCGGTAAGATAGGCTAAGAGAAGCACCGGAAACTGTAATGGGAACCAACCCAGCCATTTGAAACCGATCATGGTAAATAGGCTGGCGAAGACAAGGATGATGACATCCTCGCCGAAGATATTGCCGAAAAGTCGGACGGAGAGAGTGATCGGCTTAAAAAGTTCTGAGATGACCTCGATAATAAACAGGAGCGGCTTCAGGAAGATGGCCATAAGGAAGGGCAGAGGAGGGCCAGAGAAATGTTTGATATAGCCGAACAGCCCACGGGCACGTATTCCCTCCCACTGAACGTAGCAGAAGACGGTGAGACCGAGAGCAAAGGTATAGGTAAGGTTGCTGGTGGGGGCATGAAAGCCGGGGATATCGCCGAGAACGTTCATAACAAAGATGAACAGGAAGAGCGTTCCGGCGAAAGGGACATACTTTCTGCCATGGGGCCCCATAAGCTCTACCACAAAACGATCTATCGTTTCAACGATGAACTCGCCGATATTTTGGAGGCCACGCGGTATTTTTTGAAGGTTTCGCCGGGAAAGGAGCGCAAAAAGGAGGAGAAGGAGGGCAGCCAGCACAGCGTTTTCGAGCAGCAGGGTAGGATCAGGTATATCTCCAATCTGCGCTTTTTCTGAGGCTTGTTCGGTATGTTGAGAGATGGGAGTATCTGTGGAAGGGCTGGGAGCACCGCCTGCCTGTACGATCTGGATGGGCAGGTGACCCCGATGTACGCTACCGATCTGTTGTGTGTGTTGAAGACTGCTCGGCATGAAAACCTTTCTTCCTCTAGTGAACTAGCTGTTAAATTTGTTGGACGCTTCGTGACACGGTTTTCAGAACCGTATGGATGAGCGAAAGAAGGACACAAAGAATGCCCCCGACGCTGCCTAAGGCAAGGAGGAAGGAACCGCCGAAGAAGTGCATAAGAAGCAGTATTCCGCCTACATAGACAGGTAGGCGAAAAAGAAGAGCTATCCCCATAGTGCGACCAACGCGAGATGGCGAAGTCGCATGAAAGCAGCGCAGGGACGCGCGTTCGAGGCCGTAAAGGCCAAAGAGCGCCAGCCCTATGCCCATCAGAAAGCCTGCTGCAGCCGCGTAGCTGTGGAGGGCAATGAGCCCTAGAGCTACGAACACTGCACAAAGACCGCTGTGTTTGATGGTTTGAAAGATCAGTCTGTTATCTGCCATCGTCGCGACTCCGTTATGGAGACCTCCGTTTCGATACGACGGTTTCACTTAGCCTACTTGCAATGCGGCTAATATTATAGCACATCAGGCTCAGATTTCTGTCTACGGTAGGCCAAAGTGAACTATTTTTTAAGCCTCCGTAGGATATCCATAACCGACACAAGCCCGGCGAAAAAGCCGACGATGCACCCGATGCCAGCGAGATAGGCCACCTGGTGATGGAGTTTGCCATCGAGCCAAAAGCCCACGAGCGCAAACACGATCATCGGGCCGATAAGGCTCGTTGCTACTGTGGCGGCCATAACGACTTTTGAATAGGTACGTGTAGCGCTATCAGGGCTATCGGTGCTAAAACCGAAAAGACGGCCACCGCTCTTACGCGATGGTCTGCTAAGCTGCCAAGACGGTTTCTCTGCTTTTTGCAGTTGAGGTACCTCCGGCAATTGCGGAGCTGGGGGAACCTCTGGTGGAGGCTGCGATTGCGCTGATTCGATATCTTCCAAAGAGTCATCTTCATTTTCAGATTTCATGAAAGTGCCTCTATGGGTTTGGGCGTCTGCTCACACAGCTCTGCGTGAAGGAGTCGAACGGCTCTTTCAACTTCGCTTTCAGGGATAAGGCAGGAGACGGACATGTCGGAATCGGCTGTTTGATAGACGGCGATTCCAGCATTTGTTAACAGCGCATATATCCGAGCCATCACGCCTGGCATGGTGCGATGCCCGCTCGTAATGACCGACACCATGGTACAACTTTCGATGACACTGGCATTGACGTCTATCACGTGCACATGCTGCTCGAGGGGACGGAGCAGGGGGCGTTGCACGCTGTAGGCAAGATCGAGCCCTTCGGAGAATTTAAAAATATAGAAGGCTGCAAGGCGTCCTGTTTCATCCGGTTGTTCGAATGTGATGGGCACCACCATGCCATCGAGCAGATCGCGGGCGATGGGATAGACCTTACGCTCGACGGCAAAGGAGAGCGAGCGATTACTGAAGGTGACGAGGTAGATGGAGACGCCCGCGCGTGCCATCATGCGATAGACTTCGCGCTCAATAAGCGGTTTGTATTCGGTCTCTCCGATCTCGAGGCGAATATAGACAATTTTTCCGGTATGGGTAATGCCGGTAATGCGCGGGTAGGTCGCTTCAGAGGCTTGACGTCCTACAATGCGTGTTCCGGGCGCGTCGGAAAAGGTTGATTTCACCCATAGGGGGATATTGTAGTCCATAGCGATCTCCGCTGCACGGGGATGGACCACCTTGGCTCCTTGATGAGCGATCTCGGCGACCTCCTCGTAGGAGCAGACGTCGAGGGTACGCGCGGTTGGGACGATATCTGGGTCGGCTGTTTTCACGCCATCTACGTCGGTATAGATCTCAACGGCTTCAGCGCCTAAGGCAGCACCGAGCGCTGACGCGGTGGTATCGCTGCCTCCGCGACCGAGGGTGGTGATAGCTCCATGTTCATGGGTATCTTCCGGCTCAGTGGTTCCCTGAAAGCCACAGACTACGGGAATGTAGCCCTGTTCGAGCAAGCGCAGGATATATTGAGGGCGTATTTCGCGGATACGTGCATCGCCGAACTGCGGATCGGTGATAATGCCGGCTTGCCCACCGGAGAGCGCGATGGATTTATAGCCGAATGTTTGGAGGGTATGGGCGAACACCACGGTGGAGATGATCTCTCCGCAGGCCATGATCATATCGAGTTCACGTGGGGCTGGGGGCACTTGGGGGTCTATGCTTTTTAGAAACTGCACAAGGGTGTCGGTGGCATAGGGAGCGCCCGCACGCCCGATGGCTGAGACAACGACAACGGGATAATAGCCGGCCTCTCGCGCTTTGATGACCTTGCGGACGGCCATCTCTCGGTGCTCTTTGGTATCTACAGAGGTACCTCCGAATTTTTGGACGAGGATTTTCATGATGGCAGCTCTTGAATGGGCAGATGCTCTTCGTGGATAGCACTCTTATCAAGATGAAAAACTTTACACAGCTGCTCGATGGCGGCGGGAACTCGATCGGCCTCGATGAGACACTGCACGGTATCATGCGAATCGCCGGCTTCATAGATGCGGGCGCCAGCTTCATAGAGGGCGTCGGCAATGTCCACCATGATGCCGGCCATCTCTCTCATGGAGGAGGCAACAACGGTTACCATGGCGAGGTCTCGCCTTGTGGAGACATCGTACCCAGCAGTTTGCAGCACCTCTGCGGCTCTGTCAAGGTAGGCACCGGCAAGTGCAAAGGTAACGGAAGAGCGATGAAGTTTGATAAGAAAAAGAGGGATTCCCGCTTTAGCAACGGTGTTGAACAGGTTTTGGATAGCGTCTGTTCGGGAATCGGCCTTAGGAAAGCGAACAACAGCATGGGCGACATCGCGCAGGATACGCAATGCATAGACCCCACGTTCACGCTCGTAGAACACATCACGTGCGCGCGAGGGTTCTGACGAGCTTGGAGAAGTAGCTTGATCCATAGTGATGGCGTCAGCAGTGACTTTGTGCATAATTTCACTAATCAGTATAGCATCCTATTGTTGGCGGTGTCAACAGTGCGAACTTTTCCTTATCCCCTATGAGCTGGGTTACTAAGGGGAACGGATGGGCAGCGGATTACGTTCTATGGTATAGAACTTTTTTAGGGGGTGACCGAATGGCCACGGAAAAAGCGATGTTCGGTGCCGGGTGTTTTTGGGGAGTCGAGGCAACCTTTCGTAGGGTCCCTGGGGTTGTTAATACAACAGTGGGATATGCGGGGGGGCATACGAAGAATCCAACGTACGAGGAGGTTTGTACAGACCTTACCGGTCATGCTGAGGTCGTTTTGGTGGAGTACGATCCAGACCGTATCCGTTATGATCAGCTCCTAGAGGTGTTTTGGAACTGCCATGATCCGACCCAACTCAATCGGCAAGGGCCGGATGTAGGTACTCAGTACCGCTCCGTGATTTTTACTTTTACGCCGGAGCAACAAGAGGCGGCAGAGGCCTCACGGGAGCGTTTGGAGCGTTCTGGGAAATACTCTCGACCTATTGTGACACAGATTTTACCAGCACCCGAATTTTATCCAGCGGAGGAGTATCACCAGCGCTATTTAGAGAAGCGTGGGTTGCGGTCTTGCCATTTGTAACTTTTTCGTGAACGGGTACCTTAGTAAGCATGAAGTGCGGACTCTCGGCTTGAGGCGACACGGGGAAGCGTCATCGTCAAAGTCGCCAATGCCAACAAGCGTGAGACCGCTGTTCAGCAGAGCAGAAAGCGCTCCTGCACGGCCAACGCACAGGCGGGCACCATCTGCTGCGGAAGGGGCGTCTCTCCCTTGGGGTTGCTGTCAGGCTCGCAGGGGCTGAGCCTGTCGTTGTGCAGCTGCCCTCGGCATAGACCTATTCGGAAGCAAACGTTTCTACAAGGGCACCTATCCAACGTGTTCGCAGAAAGTGCAGCCGTCTGCGCCAACTTTTGCAACCGAAGAAGACCCGTTTAGCGGGCAAGCAGCTTCAGAAAGTACGGCGGAAAGAGAGCCGGTTTGTCAGAAACGAAAACACCGTATTTCCAAAGACCTAGTTCCTCTTGCCCTCAACCGACAAAGGGCACTCACTTGCAAAACCCTGAGAGGGGTTCGGCAGCGAGGAGACGGTTTGGAAGGGGAGATGCGAGTCGAACTCCATGCGAGGACATTTAACCGACTCAAGCTGTTTCTGGGGTATGAGGGGCGTTGTAGGGGTGCTGTCTTGATCGAGGGAGACCTATGCTCCTCTTCACAGCCTTGCTCAGCATGTGGTCACTGCGAAGATGCGAACCGCAAGAGCCAGGAGAAGTTGGGAGGTGTTCGTTGTGGCTTTGAGGCCAATGCGGACTTCCATGCCGCGCTGAAGCTGAAAGCAGGGGGGCAAATTGTCAGCGCTCTGATGTTCTGGGAGGAAGCAGACGCTTCCCATCAGGAACAAGCTATCTTCCTTAGGGGACAGGAGCTGACTTGGCCTACTTGACGAAAACTGGCATTCTGGGTTATCTTAGAAAGACTGGAGAGGTGGCCGAGTGGTTGAAGGCGCCTGTCTTGAAAACAGGTTACCCGCAAGGGTACGCAGGTTCGAATCCTGTCCTCTCCGCATTTGTTTTTGAGTTGGAAGGCTGAAGGCGGCTCGGTCCTTGGAAAGAGGCTGCGAATGGCGATCGAAGGTTGGTCGGGCTCTGCCGGAGATGCTGAGGAGGGTTTTTGGCGCGCCTATGCGCTTTATAGCGCAGGGAGTTGGCGTGAGGCCCTCACGATGCTAGAGGAGCTCATCGGTAAGGAGGGTGTTCCGGCGGAGGCATGGTGGCTTCGGGCTGGGCTGATGCGAGGGGTTCATGGCGATTTTGACCCACGCGTTCTTTCTGCTTACGACGAGGCTTTAGTGCACGACCCGAGCAATCCCTATGTACGTGTGGAGCGCGCCGATATTTTGAGGAGTTTAGGTAGAACTGAGGACGCCCGTTCGGAATATGAGGCGGTAATGGCTCAGATAGTGGAGAGCGCTCTGCGGTGTGAGGTGGCCTTTAAGCTTGGTTGCGTTTATTTGGCATTAGATAGTCCTAGAGAAGCTTTGGCGGCTTTTCATACGGTGTTGGAGCACGATCCGGCGAACGCAGAGGTGCGACAGTTATGTGATAGGTTGTCGGGTGAGTTGGGCTTAGGAGATTAGTTTTGAGATTAGGTGTATGCAACGTGGGTGTAACTCACCGAGATGTTTGTGACAAAACCTGCGTGAAAGTACGTAATTAAGACGGGAGAGTGTAGCACTTCTCGTATTTTTAAGATTGTGCGCTGCCCCAATAGGATGGTAAGGTATAATACGCCGGTTTGGTGGTCTCCATGGGAGACCGCTGCTGTACTTCATCATTACCCAAACACAAAACAACAGCTCCGTTACGTGCGGAGGGAGGAATTCTAACCTATGACCACTGCGATCTCTATCCGGGGTCTCACCAAAAAGTACATTGATGTCTGGCAGAGGCAAGAGGTTGTTGCTGTTAACAACCTTGACCTCGAGGTAGAAGAGGGAGAGATATTCGGGTTTCTCGGCCGTAATGGTGCCGGTAAAACCACAACGATCAAGATGCTACTTGGCCTCATTTTCCCTACGGCGGGGGATGCGACAATCCTCGGTAAACCAATGGGAGACAATTCGGTGAAGCATCTGATCTCCTATCTTCCAGAAGAGACCTACTTTTATGAATCGATGACCGGTTGGGACCTGATGGACTTTTACGGGCGTCTATTCCGCATTCCTCAGCCGGAGCGAAAGCGCCGAATACAGATATGCCTCGAGAAAGTTCGTCTGCAACCAGATGCCTGGCATCGAGCCATTCGGGGTTACTCAAAGGGAATGCGCCAACGCATCGGTATTGCCCAAGCGCTGATCAACGATCCACAACTTCTCTTCCTCGACGAGCCCACTTCGGGGCTAGACCCTATTGCGCATGCTGAATTGCGCGATATTGTGGCCAGCTTGAAAGACGAGGGCAAGACGGTCTTTCTCTCTTCGCATCAGTTAGCCGATGTAGAGATGATCTGTACGCGAGTTGCCATCATTCATCGCGGCAAATTACTGAAGACAGGTACCATTAAAGAGTTGGTGGAGGGGGAGCACACGGAGATCACCGTTCGGGGGAAAGAGTTGGCAAACGGGCTCATCGATCGGCTGCGTCCCATTGCCACGAGCGTGGAGCCTATAGGTAACGATACGCTAAAGCTCTCCAGCAACGACCCGGAACGTGTTTCGGCACTTATCGATCTGGTGCGAGGCGCGAAAGGGCAAGTTATCTCTGTGATGCCTCATCGACGAACATTAGAGGAGGTCTTTGTGGAAACAGTACGTAAAGAAGAGCTGGCTTCGATAGGAGCCGCTTCAGAAGAGGGAGTCTGAACGGATGTTTGCAGCTATTTATGCAATCGCTCATCAAACAGTTCGTGAGGCCTTACGGCGACGCGTAATGTGGATTTTCCTCGTTACCGGGATATTTCTTATCGCCATGGGGCCGGTGTTCGGTTTTCTCAGCCCGCGGGATAGCCAAACCGTGTTACGCAGCCTTGGTTTGGCGGCGATTCTATTGGCGGGGCTTTTCACAACTATCGTCACTTGCATCTACCTTATCCCCGTTGAGATAGAGCGCAGGACGATCTACACGGTGCTATCTAAGCCAGTTCAGCGCTTTGAGTTCGTCTTGGGGAAGTTTCTCGGTGGTTTTGCGGTGGTGTTCATCAACATTGCCGCGATGGGGATCGTCTTTTTAGCGATGCTGCGAATGCAAGAGCATCAGATACCGCCGGAGATGGTGCGCGGAGTTATCTTCACCTTTTTCCAAATGATGCTCTTGGCGGCCCTCACCATTTTCTTTTCCACCTTTGCCACTCCAGTGGTCAACTTTTTCCTCTCCTTTGGGATCTTTTTGGTGGGGAATTTAAGCTCCGTAACGGATACTCTAACGACCTCTCATAACAAGATATCTCAGATGGTCGGTTTAGCGATTCACTATCTGCTTCCACAATTCGGCAACTTTAACGTGCAGAACCAGCTTATTCACCCCGAAGAAGATATCGTGAATATGTCGGTCTATATGCGCAATAATATCGCCTATGCGCTTCTCTATTCGGCCGTTTTGCTAGCTCTGGCGGTCTTCATCTTTGATCGGCGAGAGGTGTAGCAATGGCGGCTGTAACCGAGAAGCGACCGGCAAAAATCATTCCCGTAGACGTACAACGTCGTGGGCGAGGGCTGATTGTCTTTATTGTGATACTGCTGATCATAGCGGGGGTCGTGCAGCATAAGGCTGTTGATCCCTATCGTAAGCAGCTCGATAAGACAGAACGCAACGAGGCCCTAGCTCTTGGAGGCCTTAACAGTGAGTTTCTGTTGCTGCCTTTGTTGGGGTTTCGCGAGGCAGCAGCTGGACTACTGTGGGTTCGTTGTGATGAATTTTTCCACAGTGGCGATTACGACGCCATCTTGCCGTTGGTTCGTATCATCACGTGGCTTGATCCTCATGCGGCCAACGTTTACGTGACCGGGGCATGGCACATGGCCTATAACTTTACCGACTCGACCGGTGAACGTTCCGATAGACGGTACATCGCGCCATCGGAGGCCTTACTCAACGAGGGCATTCGTAACAACCCACGTATTTATGACGTGAAGTTTGAGAAAGGGTGGGAGAATTTCGATAAGATCAAGAACTACGCCATCGCCGCGGAGGCCTTTCAGGATGCCATCAACACGCCGGCGAACAAAGAGGTTGATTCGGACGACTACCCCTACGGTGCCCCGTTGAAGGTGTGGCATATTCTGGCACATACCTACGAACGAATGGGGCGCATTCCGGATGCGATTGCTGTGTGGGATCAGGCGATACAGATCAGCACACAACGTTTAAAGCAGCGTGGAGGTCGAACGAAAGACTTTGCCGACTTCGAGCTTCATCAAGCGGAGTTGCATAATCGTGCAGAGGACTATCAGCGGTATTTCGACCGATATACTAGCATAAACCACGATCACGTGAATACATCGCCATATCCGGGAGTAGAGTGGCCTTTCGGAGGCAGCAGCAAGCCAGGCCCTTGGGATGTTAGCTTCTCGGCAACCGTGACGGTGAAACGACCCAAAGTTCTCGATATCAAAGGCTATTTCAATGCTGCCGACGGTGCCAGAATTGATGTACTGCTTGAGGATTGGGATTACAAGCCGCACATTGTCAACAATACAACCACCGCTTTTGCGGTGGACCCAAATCAGACCATCATGATGGACTCTATTGCTGTGCGCAAAGCGGAGTTCGAGCGTGAAATTGATATGAGCAAGGACCCCAAGATGTACAGCTTTGCTCATGAGTATTATCGCCTCGTGCTAAGTTATGACCCGCGCACGACGGCCCCACACCTTCAAGATCGTTTCGGATGGAGCGGGGAGGGCATGACAGACAGCAATGCGGCTCATGTGGTTGTTGACAATACGCCCGAGATGTTGGGCACAAAAATGATAGATGGCTTTGGAGGAACAGGACCTAATTGGGACGGAAAAACCATTCCGGTTTGGGATGGCCACACACCGCCCCGAGACGTCTATCCTCCATCCCAACCTCGACGACTTATTATGATCACGTACAAACTGTCGAGAGACCAGATTCTGGGTTTGAAGCCCATCACAGATAAGGACATCGTGCCTAATCAGATTATGCCGTTAGGGCCTGGGCAAGAGCCGTAAGGTTTTTGCCCACGAAGTTTTAGAGAGCCTCAATTGAGGCTCTCTAAATTTTTGAGGGGGTTATTAAAGTGGCGGACTAGCTTGATTGTGTGGTTTGCTTTGCACGGAACCATTCCACAAGGGAGATGGGACCTGCACCTCGAATGAGAATCGCCACACCAATAAGGAGTTGAGTGAGCGCATACTCGTAACCATTATTAGTGATGTCGAAGCCTTTTGACCAATGCACGAGAACAATGGCTCCGAGCATGATGATGCTAATAACGCCGCCGCCAAGACGCGCAAGCACACCGGTGAGCATAGCTAGTCCACCACAGAGTTCGCCAAGCCCAACAAGAAAGGCGATCGGCACCGATAGATGGGTGAACCGGGCAAAATTCTGGATACCGGGGCCGCCAATAATCCCTAAGATGTGTGTACCGTGATAGAGAAATGCAGCGGCCGATGCAAGACGAATGGATAACAAGGCGAGTGCCTCCTGTTTCTCTGTGAGCGATAGAGTGTTCCACTGCATTGTGCCTACTCCTTTTTAACTAGCTTTTGACGTTTTCAATGCACGGGCGACCTGTGTTACCCTTCTGCCTTGGAAACGTGCGGCAGCGAGAGCACTTTCTCCAGGTGGATTCCCTTGCGGGCCGGAAACGTGGGTGGCGCCGTAGGGTGTGCCTCCTTGAAACATGACAGGGTCGGCGTAGCCTGTTGGGACGATGATCAGCCCAAGATGGGCCATAAAGTTGTACATACTAAGATTGGTGCTTTCGTTGCCGCCATGCATTGTTTGGGTAGAATTGAAAGCACTACCAACTTTGCCGTTTAGTTTGCCTTGGAACCAAAGCCCACCAAGGCTATCCACAAACGCTTTAAGTTCGGCGGAGACGTTGCCAAAGCGGGTCGGAGTGCCGAAGATGATGGCGTCGGCCCACTCAACATCAGCTTCCGTTGGCGCTTCATAAAGGGCGTACATACGGTCACGATTTTCTGCCCAACCAGGTACGCGTTGAATAATCTCTTCTGGAACAAAATCGCGCACGCGGCGAATACGTACTTCGGCTCCTTCTGCCCGTGCTCCTTCTGCGACGGCAAGAGCCAGTTTCTCCGTAGAGCCGTTACGAGAATAGAACACGATCAATACATTCGGTACAGACATGCGGATACTCCTTTCTATCAAAGATTCGGAAGGCGTTGAGTTTGGAGACGGGAAGTGTTAGTCTCTTGAGCGGTCTGGTTGCTTTCTCGTGCCTGAAGGCGCTCGGTTAAATGATGTGCTGCTACTTATCGGCTTGCAGATGCGCTTTCGCGACCGGTTGTAATGCTGAGAGGATATTCATAGAGGGAAGATTTTTCTGCCGCAACACGGGCAGTGCCTAGGGCGACGCCACCGAGCTGTACGGCGCGTTCAGCGAGAAGGTCGGCATAGTCTTCAACGGCTTCGGCCACCTGATCGAAAAGTTCATGGAGAGCGATGAAAGCAGGACCTTTAACGTTCCAGTGTGCTTGCTTGGTTTGTGTGTAGAGGTCTATGGCGTCGGCAAGGCGGGCGTTCAAGAGCTCAATGATCTGCTCCCGCGTCGCTTGTGGCAAGTCGTTGTGGGTTGGATAGAGTTCCATTACAACAATCTCCGTGAGAATTTTTGAACGCCAAGGTTATTAGCGTTCGTCTTCGTTTACGCTCTGTGGAGGCAGGAAGTTGCGGCTTCTATGTTGGAATAACAGGAACAACAACTTTACAAAGGGGGCTACGTGTGAAAATAGAAACGGGACAAAAACTGCTTATGATCGGCGATTCGATTACTGATGCCGGTCGCGCACGCCCGGTGGGGGAGCGCGCTTTCGGTGGATTAGGACAAGGCTATGTCTGTTTTGTGGACGCCCTTCTTGGGGCAGTGTATCCTGAGAAGCAGATTCGAGTGGTGAACATGGGTGTGAGTGGCAACACCGTGCGCGATCTAAAAGCGCGATGGCAGAGCGATGTCCTCGAGTTAAAGCCCGATTGGCTTTCGATAATGATTGGGATCAACGATGTGTGGCGCCAGTTCGACGCACCATTGAACCCCACTCTTCATGTTTATCCGGATGAGTATGAAAAAACGCTTGAGGATCTTGTTGTGCAGACAAAGCCGTTGCTACGCGGGCTTGTGCTCATGACTCCTTTTTACATCGAGCCAAATCGAGAAGATGCAATGCGAGCCATGATGGATAGGTATGGGGCGATTGTGCGAAGCATTGCAGAAAGGCACTGTACCTACTTTGTAGACACGCAAGCGGCTTTTGACGAAGTCATGCGTTATGCCTATCCCGCCTCTATCGCCTGGGATAGGGTTCATCCAAACCCTCTTGGCCATATGGTGCTTGCAAGGGCGTTTTTACGAGTTTTGGACTTTCAATGGTAAAACGAAAGGCTATTCTAGCTCTAGCGCTTAAGATCTTCCTGCTGAGGTGACTAGGCATCATCGAACAGGAAGCGGATAAGTTTCCAGCCTTCCTCGATGTGTACTGAGGCTCGTGTTAGCGCGCTCTCGTCGAACAGGACGGGGTTTGGTGATCGGGATATTCGTTGAGAATCGAAAAAGAGGAAGGGCACAGGGCCTTTTGCATGTCCTCGTGTTGAGATAGGGGTTTTATGATCGGGTGCACATAGGAGACGAAACGGTTCTTGCCCTCGAAGGCCTTCCACGAGAGTGCCGACGATCCAGCGATCGAAGTTTTCGATCGCTCGAATCTTCTCCTCGACATTGGCCTGATGCCCTGCCTCATCTGGTGCCTCAAGATGAACCCAGACGAATCCATGACGTTGTAGAGCAGCGAGGGCATAGCGTCCTTTTGCAGCGTAGTCTGTATCGAAATAGCCGGTGGCTCCTGGAACGTTAACCACTTCGAGGCCAGCCAGACGACCAAGGCCTCTAATGACATCGACAGCGGCTATCACAGCACCTGTAGTGCCATGGAGATGGGGAAAAGGGGTGAGTTCGGGCATTTTACCGGGGCTCCAAGGCCAGAGCATGTTGGCGGGCAGTTTACCTTGGGCACGGCGTTGTTGATTGAAGGGGTGGGTATCTAGCAGAGCGTAAGACTCCTCGATGAATTGTCGTAGTTGTTCAGCGCCTTCGCCTTTTGGATAGATATCCTGCAGCGCCTTGCCCATACTTTCATGGGGGAGGGCGGTTTGGGCATGGGCTGGTCCGTTTTTCCAGATCAGAATATGCCGGTAGCTCACTCCGGGGTAGAGACGGCGAAAAGGGGTGGCGAGGCGTTCATTGATCCATTCGATCAGGGGACTCGCCTCTTCGGTGGTGATATGGTCGGCGCTATAGTCTACAAGCTGCTTTCCGTCGGTAGAGATAAGCGAGCAGCGAAAAGCTACATCCTCTTGGTCGAGTAGAATACCCATTGCAGCGGCCTCGATGGGACCTCTGCCCGTATAGTACCGTCTGGGGTCATAACCAAGCAGAGCCATATTGGCCGCATCGCTACCAGGGTACATATCGAGAGGGGTCACTTGTACGGTGCCCACTAAGCCAGCACATGCGAGCTCGTCGAGATAGGGGGTTCGTGCCACCTGCAGTGGGGTACGGTTATTGAGTATCTCTAGGGGTTCATCTGCTGCGCCGTCAGGGACAAGCAGGATACGTTTCATACTGACATTCTCCATATGAGTACCGCGCTCTTTAGGAGTTCGGAAGCAGCGTGGTCTCCTCTGTTCTTCAAACTGTGCGATAAGTTGACACTTGAAACAAAAATAATGATGGATGGTAAGTGGTCGCGAATGGTGAATAGCGGATGGCGAACAGGGCAGGAGAACCACTCGCTATTCCCTCGCTAGGGCAAAGGCAAAGCCATTGCGTGCTAGCCAGACGGTATTTACCGTATCATAAGTATACCTCTTCTACGAGAGTAAGGAACCCCGTTTCACTGAGCCTCCGTAGAAACTTCACAAGAGGAAAGAGAGTTGTTCAGATGGGCTGCAGGAATCTCCCTTGGCAAGAGCGTATATGTTCGCATAAACGCAACGAAGTCGGCCAAATGCACGACTCTAAAAAGAGGGAGGTAAGAAGAAAGATGGAACTTGGGTGCAGCACGCTTTTATATGGTGGTTTCCCCGTCGAGGTGGCTTTGGATCACATAGCGCGGACTGGATATCGGGCTATTGAATTGGCGGCGATACCTGGAATGGGAGATCATCTTTCGCAGGAGGTCTATCAATCTCCAACGTTACTCAAGGAATTAGGTCGCAAAATTGCCGATAGCGGTCTAGCTCTAGAGTCCATTGGGGCTAGTACAAACCTACTGAACCCTGACGCGCGCCAACGTTTTATTCGCCTCATGGAGGCAGGCAGTATTTTGGGGGCGCCAGCTATCACAACCGGTTCTGGTGGTGTATCTGATGACGAGGAATCGTTCAAAACGGTTGTAAATTTGCTGAACGAATTGTCGCGAGTGGTGCGAGAGACGGGAGTAAAGATCAGTATCAAGCCGCACGTGAACTGTGCTGTCTACTCTACGCGAACCGCTTTACGACTTATGGAACACGTAGATGCGAACTACATCGGTTTAAACGTGGATGCATCTCATCTTTGGCGCACGCCGGAGCAGGAAAACCCTGAGGAGACGATCCCGTCTCTACTGCCCTACCTTTGCACAGCTCGCATTCGAGATACGAAGGGGCGTGAGAAGCCGATCGGTCCGGTGGAGGAGCAGATACCCGGTGGAGGTGCCATGAACTTGCCTGCGATCATTGCGGCATTCAAGAAGAAGTCCGATCTGAAGTATCTTACCCTCGAGATTGTAGGCACAAAGGACTATCCGCTGGAAAAGGTGGATGAGGTAGTGCAGCGATGCTATCAGGCTCTCGCTCCTTTGGTAGAATAAGTGGGGGGTGCGTTTGGAGAGAGGAAACGATGAAGCGGTGTCTTTCAGTGTTATTTTTGAGTGGCTTGCTATTAGGTACTGGAATCGCTTGTACCGGTGCACGGCCTGTGAAGAGAGGGATTTCTTCATCGGTAATGCATCACAGGGTGGAACTCATAGACACGCTTCACAAGGAGATCGCGTTTGCTAAGGCACGAGTGTATCCGGCATTAGTAAATATCTTTGTTGTCTATCGCTATTACGATGGAGGTCGGGCTCAGCGCGATTTAGCGGGTGGTAGCGGCGTTATCATCAGTCCGGACGGCTACGTTATTACCAATTACCATGTCGCTGGGCACACGACCTATATTGAATGTACTCTTACCGATGGGGAACGGATAGAAGCGAAGGATATCTATGATGACCCGCTAACCGATATCAGCATCTTGAAGCTTAATTTAAACCAGAGGACGAACCCGAAGGCGCCTCTGCATTATGCTGTATTAGGAAATTCGGACGCTCTTCATGTGGGCGATTTCGTGTTGGCCATGGGCAATCCATTGATGTTATCTTCTTCAATGACATTAGGAATCGTCTCAAACACTCAGCGTGTATTTACAGACTTTACCGGAAACCGCATCGAGCAGGTGGAGCTAGATAATGGACAGCAGACAGGGCTTTTAACTCGATGGATTCAACACGATGCACTCATTTTACCAGGGAATTCCGGTGGACCTTTGGTGAACATGCAGGGTGAGGTTGTGGGGATCAATGAGTTGGGAGGGGCTGGTGTTGGCTTTGCGATCCCTTCTAATCTTGTACGGAGGGTATTTGAACAGGTTCTCGCGCATGGGAAAGTGGTTCGTGGGTACCTAGGATTTGAGCCGTTGCCGGTAGATAAGTTAGGACGCAAGACGGGTACATTGGTTGCCGCCGTTATTCCAAAATCACCGGCAGCGGAGGCTGGGATGAAACCAGGAGATGTACTGTTAAGCATTAATGGGGTGCCTACCAACGTCCGATTTTTAGAACAGGTGCCACTACTTTATCAGCAGGTAACCGCTATAAAGCCCGGCACTCGGGTGACCTTACGGGTGTTGCGGCAGGGGCGGGTGCTTACGTTACATACGGTGGTGGCGCCCATGCAGCCCTATTTGGGGCATGAGAGCGAGCTAGCGGATCTAGGGCTGACCGTTCGATCTATCACTCCGATGATGGCTCTGCTTAATCATCTACCGGATACGAGCGGATTGATGGTGACAGGGATACGCCCAGGCTACCCTGCGGATAACTCTCAGCCAAAGCTTGCTGTAGGCGATGTGATTCGAGCGGTAGATGGAAAGCCGACGCCGAATTTAGCTGCGCTGGAACAGGTGGTGAAGGCCGATGAGCGGCAAGGGCGTCTAGTAGTTGCCTATTTGCGACAGAACCAGAGCTGTTTAAGCGTATTGCGGATGGAGAAGCCGGAGACCTCCAGCACCGATTTTGAGCTTCCCCATGCCTGGCTTGGAGTACGCACGGAGGTCGTGACGCCTGAGATTGCGGAAGTGTTGCATGTTCCGGGAACACAGGGCTTTTTGGTAACGGAAGTCTTTCCAGGAACCAACGCAAGTGAGGCAGGGTTACGTGTTGGCGACATTATAACCTCATTGAATGGGCAGAGTTTAGAGGCCTCTCGCCCTCAGGACGAGGAGATGTTAACCCATGCCATTGAGAACTTGGATGTTGGCAGTAAGGCGGCCTTAGGAATATTGCGAGGGGGTAAGCCGCTTACTATTGAAGTAACTTTGCAGGCATCGCCCAGCTCGGCATCGGAGGTTCCATCGTATCAAGAGAAGACGTTTGAGTTTACTGTAAGAGATTTGACGCTTTATGACCGGATCGAGCGGCATTTGCCGTTAGATCAGCAGGGGGTTATTGTAACCGAAACGACGGAAGGAGGATGGGCGAACATTGCCGGCTTGAACGTAGATGACATCATACTATCGGTAAACGGGCAATCGATCAAGGATGTAAGCAGTTTCAAGCGGGTCATGTCTGAGGTGGTACACAGCAAGCCAAAGGTAGTAACTTTATTTGTGCATCGTCAAGCATTGACGTATTTCGTGTTTATCCAGCCGGACTGGGCTCATTTAAACTAGGGGGTAAGGGAGGGGACATAGACGATGTCGGTTAGTCATCATATCATAACAAACTTTATCGGACAATTTATTGCGCTTACAACGCTCTGTGGACTTATAGGAGTAGCTGAGGCTCAGCAGACGCCTGAGAGTACTTTGCTTTCGGGGCACGAGTCACAAAACCCGGTTCAGCTCATGCAGAGGTTGACACCAGCGCTCGTCACTGTAAAGATTGTCTACAAGACTCAGATGAGCGCAGAAGGGCAATCAACAACTTCAGAAGGCAAAACCGAGGCTACGGGCGTTGTGGTATCTCCGGATGGGCTTATCATGCTGGCAACTAGCAGCTACTCGTTCGATTTTGGTGGCTTTTTAGGTAACTTTGGAGGTGGCGGAGATAACACAGATTTTAAGTCCAAAACCATCCCAACCGACTTCAAGGTTACGGTAGGACATGAACAGAAAGACTACAATGCCACGCTGGTCGCCACGGATACCATATTGGGGTTGACCTTTATTCAGATTACCGATTTGCAAGGCAAGAAGTTAGATGCGGTGGACATGAGCCAGGCCGCCCAGCCTACGTTAGGTGAGAAGGTCATCCTCTTCTCACGCCTGAGCAAGGGGTACGATTACGCACCCTATTTCCACATAACCACCATTTGCGGAGAGATACAGATTCCGCGCCATGCCTATCTGCTAGATGGGGCCGGTTTACCGATAGGGCTGCCCGTATACGACTTAGGCGGGAAGCCCCTAGGCATACTTACCACGTTGGCACCTACGGTTGTTGACACCGATTCGAGTGGAATGGGCATGCAGATTGTACAGCGTCTGTTTAGTGGAGGTGGGTTCGGCCAGATATTTTTGGTTCCCGCCGAATCGGTGAATACGATTATTATGCAGGCCAAGGAGCGTGCGGCGAAGCTATCGGCTACGACATCATCGAGCTCCTCAGGTACTACGGTGGCGCCCTCTAAGAAGTAGGCATTCCATCGCGCCGGATAGGTTTGGGAACGAAGTGAGCAACGAACCGAGACACAGCATAGCGGTCGGTCATACCTGCTATGAAGTCGCACACGTTTTGTGCACGCTCTGCCGGAGAGCATTCACGCAGATGCGTTTCGCCCTTCATGAGCTCCGGCTGCTCCATATACAGATGGAAAAGCGCACGAATGACATGCTGGGCTTTCCTCAAATCTTCGTTTCCTCTGGCCGCGTTCCAATAGACCCGTTCAAACATAAAGTCTTTGAGACGATCAACACACTCTGACATCGCTGCAGACATTGTTACGTCGGGGCGGTCGCAGCTTGTGAGCACGACATCCTCCACCATTCTGGCAATACGCTGTGAATAGGAGCGCCCCAGTGTTTTCATAATATCTTGAGGCAAATCGGCATAGGTAATGACCTTTGCCCGGATGGCGTCGTCTATATCGTGATTGATATAGGCCACGCGATCGGCTATCCGAACTACTTTTCCCTCGAGAGTGGTGGGCAGATCGGTTTCCTGGTTAAGGTCTGCTTTGCCTTTACTATGTCTTGCAATCCCATCTTTTACTTCCCACGTTAGATTCAGGCCAGGCTGTTTAGGGGTTCCGTCGGGGTTTTCGGTGTTGTCTTCGGGGACGAAATCCGTGCGATATTCTAGCAGTTCCACAACACGAAGGCTCTGCTCATAATGTCGAAAGCCTGCATCCGGTACAAACTCGCGATAGGCAGCATCGAGAGCTTCTTCTCCGGCATGACCAAAAGGCGGATGTCCGAGATCATGTGCAAGAGCGATGGCTTCGGTAAGGTCTTCGTTCAACCGCAGGGCACGGGCGATGGTACGCGCTATTTGGGCGACTTCGAGGGTATGAGTTAATCGCGTGCGATAGTGATCCTCCTCAGGATCAATGAAGACCTGGGTTTTATGTTTTAGACGGCGGAAGGCCTTAGAATGGAGGATGCGATCACGATCTCTCTGAAAAGCCGTACGGACGGGATCAGGTGGCTCTGGCTTTTCTCTACCGCGCGAGAGAGCAGCTTTGGCCGCCCAAGGGGCGAGATAGCTTAGTTCCCATTGTTCCTGTCGTTCACGTGGTGTGAGAGGCATAGAATAACGCTCCTATACATTTGCTAATCGCTGTAGCAAGATACGTTGCGAGCTTCTTTCGGCTTCCCCAAGAGCTGGGTGACGTCGTGTGTAGCATCCATCGGGGTGGAGGTCCCAGGCTTGAATGTTATCTTCGAGCATGATCTGGAGGACCTCTAGGAGCTCTTTACGATTGTTAGGGTCAAGAATGGGAACAACTACTTCGATACGGCGATCGAGATTGCGCGGCATCCAATCCGCGCTGCCAATGTAGATGTCTTCACTTCCGCCATTACGGAAGTAGAAGATTCGGCTATGTTCTAGGAAGCGCCCTACGATGCTGATGACTCGAATGTTCTCGGATAGCCCAGGTACACCTGGGCGAAGGCAGCACATACCGCGAACAATAAGATCAATTTGCACGCCCGCTTGAGATGCTCGATAGAGGCTTTGGATGATCTCTGGGTCTACGAGCGCATTCATTTTTGCAATGATACGCCCTGGGGTATCAGGGCGATGGACAGAGATCTCTCGTTCAATAAGCTCCAACAGGCGAGATCGGAGATTAATGGGAGCCACGAGGAAGCGACGATAGTTTTTTTGATGAGAATAACCGGTAAGGTAGTTAAAAAGCTCAGTAGCATCGGCGCCGAAGTCGTCATCGCACGTAAGAAGCCCGATATCCGTGTAGACGGTGGCGGTACGAGGATTATAGTTTCCGGTTCCGACATGAAGGTAGCGTCGCAGGCCATGTGACTCTCGGCGCACGACAAGAGTCACTTTGCAGTGTGTCTTAAGGCCGAGCAGCCCATAGACCACATGAACGCCGGCGTTTTCCAGCTGTCGCGCCCAGGTGATGTTATTTGCCTCATCAAAGCGCGCTTTAAGTTCTACAAGACAAGCCACTTGTTTTCCATTAAGGGCGGCGTCCATGAGAGCGTTTAGGATAGGCGAGTCGCCGCTGGTGCGGTAGAGGGTGTGTTTGATAGTGAGCACGTTCGGATCGTCTGCAGCGGCGCGCAGAAAGTCGGTAACGCAGTCGAAGGACTGATAGGGATGATGAAGCAGGATGTCTTGTTTCTTAATTGCGTCGAACGGGTTTTGGGCACCTCGCAGGGCTGGGGGAATAGATGGTGTAAAAGGGGGATCGCGTAGCTCAGGGATATCGAGCGAGGCGATAGGCATGAGATCGTTAAGAGCGAGCGGGCCATCTACAGTGTAAACTTCTTCTTCCAAAGCTTTCACTCCGGCTATAATCGTACGACGAATCTCGCAAGGCATTTGACTGGAAAGCTCCACGCGCTCGACCTCACCAAAACGGCGACGAACGAGGGCCTCTTCGATGAACTCAAGGAGGTCGGTTGCGACGTGTTCTGGTAGCTCGAGGTCGGCGTTACGCGTGATACGAAAAGGATAGGCACCTAGTATCTCCATACCGACGAAGAGCCGGTCGAGATGCGCCATGATCAGCTCTTCTAGGTAGATGTAACGGTAGGTATGGCCAGGTACGGGTACCATGCGAGGGAGCGTAGAGGATTCAGGCACTTTAACACGGGCGAAACGTTGTTGACCCGATAGAGGGTCTCGAACGATGACCGCCAAGCTAAGACTTAAGTTCGATATATAGGGGAAGGGGTGGCCGGGATCCACCGCGAGCGGGGTTAGCACAGGGAAGACCTGTTTTTCAAAGTAGGTTGTTAATGCCGCTTTTTCTTTATCACCGAGGTCCTGGTAACTATCAATATGGACACCGTGTTGGGCTAGGCAGGGGAGCAGGGCGCGATAGCAGTCGTACTGTGCTTTAAGAAGCGGCTCGAGGCGCGCTTTGATAGCACGAAGATCGTCGAGATAACTCTGTTCGGTGGGCAGTTTGCCGGTTTCTTGGCTCACCCGTTCGCGCATGCCGGAAACATAGATCATGAAAAACTCATCGAGATTGCTACTAAAGATGGCCAGAAACTTCAAGCGTTCCAGCAGTGGATTCCTGGGGTTGTTTGCTTCATCGAGTACACGTGCATTAAATTCAAGCCAGCTCAGTTCCCGATTGAAGAAAAGGGGTGACTGAACTTTTTGTTTCAATCTACGGTTTGGTTTGCGGCTTTCGAGCGGTTCGTGCTGCATGGAAGCTGCCCCTCATATAAGTACGTATCAGCGCTAGAAACTATTTTTCGATTTTTGTCAACGACTAGTAGTCACGAGGTTTGTGCGTCCAGCTGGTGTTCTGCGAGATGTTCGTTTACAACCCAAGCTGATCCCTGTGTTTTAGGGGAAGCGGAGTAGGAAGGAAGCAGACCTAGAGCAGAGGCGAGCGCGCGTGGCGAGTTGCCTACGATCTGAAGGTCGAGGCCCGATAGTTCTCGTGCCTGTGCGACGGTAAGGTCATCGAGAAAGAGGGTATTATCCCGAAGGCAGATACTCGGAATAAATACCGTTTGACGGCAGTCAGGAAACTGCGCGAGGTGATGAAGAATATCTTGTGCTGTAAGGAGTCCGGCGATGTGTATGTTGCCTCCAAAGAAATGGTTTTGAACCACACAGACGTTTAGCTCGATTCCCTCAATACGATTAAATAGAGCGGCCAATTGCTGGATTTGAGCGGCGGGCAGCTCGGCCGTAACAAGGGTAGCGGAAACTGGGTAAGGCGCTTTGCGAGGCAGTCGTGGTGCTATACGACGCAGTTCTTCGAGGAAGAGGCGCATGGTGCCGATGCCGTCTTCTAGTTGAGGAAACTCTTCATAGTGCGCGCGACCCGGATAGGGATATTGAGCTACGTAGTACCACTCGTCGCCGAGCCATGCGAAGCGAGTTCCTAGCATTTTACGAAATCGGCGTGTATGACGTTGTACTTGCGCAATGAGCGTACGTGCATAGTCTCGATCGGCACAGCGAAGCGGCGTAAGTTTTGTGCGGAAACGGGTAAGCCCTACAGGCACAATGGCAACGGAGCAGACGCCAGCTCGCTTGCCGGTGATAGCACGATGTTCTGCGGCAAGTTCAACAAGAGTCTGATCGAGCGCGGGACCATCGTTAAGATCGGGGCAGAGAACGATTTGGGCGTGGACATCAATGCGGTTATCTGCGAGCATGCGTAGTTGGGGCAGAATAGGAGCTGGCTCTTTTCTGCCCAAAAGCCGGCCACGTAGGATGGGATCGGTGGCATGGACGGAGACATAGAGGGGGGAGAGGCGCTGTTCAAGAATGCGTTCCCACTCCTGTGTGGTGATATTAGTTAGGGTAACGTAGTTGCCATGCATGAAGGAGAGTCGAAAATCGTCATCCATGAGATAGAGAGAGCGGCGCATACCTTTAGGTTGTTGGTGAATGAAGCAGAAGACGCAGCGGTTTTTGCAGGTATGCACCTTATCACCAAGTTCATGCTCAAATTCGAGACCTAAGTCCTCTTCAGGCTCTTTGTATAGCTCGAACTCTAGTTCATGTTCGCTCCGTTGGATGGTGAGACGCAGCTGTTCCTCTGCAGCGTAGAATCGATAATCCAAAATATCGAGTATCTGTTTTCCATTGATGCGTTTTAGCAGGTCGCCCGGACGAATGCCGACTTGTGCAGCTGGACTGTGGGGTACCACCTGCGATACAACCAGAGCATTGAGATTTTTTACAAAGATTTCTGACATAGCAGGATCTATTTTACCGGAAAAATGATTTTTTCGCGAGATGGAGAGGGGGTTAAGGGGCGAAGAGAATGGTATACCTTGATCGGGTGCTGCTAGTGCTGTATTGAGTGCCTAGAACCCTTCAAACATTTAAGCAACTGAGCAAAAGTAGAAAGGGTGAGATACCCATAAGGGTATCTCTAGATAGGAGTTACAAGCCACTATTTAAACAGCTGCACGCTCCAAGTGATGACGGCATAGGGAAAGAGGCGATGGTGGCCATGATTGCTGATGTAGACAGCCGGATTGAGACTGAGGTTTGGGGTGAGGTAGTAGGTGCCACCGATCGTGCTGGCATTTTCCCCTCCACCTTGGTGGTCAAGCATGAGCGTGAAGTGCGAGGATATTTGGTACCCAAAGCCGACGATAGGCTCAGTACTGTGCCCTGTATATATTGCGCCTAATACCCATTGTTGACGGCCCGCATTGGTACCAAACTCAAACAGTTCTTGAGGCCCGCCATGGGAGATGGGCCAGTTTAGAAGACCTGTGGTAACAGTGAAACCGGTTTTGAGTTGAACAAGGGCATACTGAAAGTTTATTAGATCTTCTTGTGTGGGAGTGAAGTTATGGAACCAGTCTATTGAAAAATTTTTTGTGAGCCCAAGTTCGAACTGAGTCTGCCAAGGGGTACCGATGTGAGCATCTTGAGCTTGGAGGGTTATGCTGAGTACGCCTTTGGGGTGGGTTGGCGGAGTTGGTATTTGGTTAAGCCCGATTACATCGGCATGGGCTTGCGGTTTTAAGGCGCAGAGGATGCCGAGGAGGATTGGGCAGGATGCGAGTTGAAAGCGTTTCATCATTTCATCTCTCCTTTGACATATCTGTTTTTGGGGTTACTTCGCACGAAAATTACTGTATAGAGAACTCTATCGTCCCGAATTTTTACAAGCATAGGTATCTATAGGACATCAGTAGGTGGTAACATCCCAACTTTTTTATGTTATTGTTCGGGACGATAGAGGGCAATCTAGCTATGTGGGCCGTGGCTGCCGAAGAGGTGCATTTGGACAATAAGGCGATAGAGCAGCAGCAGCCCCATAATGATCAGGTAGGCTCGAAGGGTGATCAGAGAGAACTTCACGCTGCGGCTCATGGGCATAGGCCCGGCCTTCTCGGGATCGCACTTCTCTTCCGGTTCATCCTCAAGCGGATGAACCACATAGTAGACAAGATTGTCATTGTTTTTCAGTTCAGACACGGTCATTTTTTAACCTCCTTGACACTAAATTGTTTTTAGGACGATGCGGGAAACAGGTTCGGTGCGATCACTTGAGCTGCGAGGATAAAGGAGAGCGCGAACAACAGGATGATAATGATCCAGTTGATCCAGTTGTTCCAAGGCTTATTGGTGAACTCTTCTCCTAAAAGCTCGCGATCGTTGAGCAGCAGTTGCAGGAAGACGATGGCGGCAGGGAGCATAATGCCCGCGAGCACCTGCACGCTGATAATGATAAGCTGCAGTGGGGCTCCTGGGATGAGGACGATACCTGCTGCCAAAAGCACGCAGATGGCATAGATGCTATAAAAGCCTGGCGCTTCCTTAAATGTCGCATTGAGGGTGTGCTTCCAGCCTTTCACTTCTCCAAAAGCCCATGCGCTAGAAAGAGAGACTGCGGTAGCGCCTAAAACGGCAGCATTGCACATGAGCAACAGAATGGCGTATTTCACGAAGGGGCCAATAATTGGCCCAAGCGCCACAGCCATTTGAGCTGGATCCGTATAGTTGATATGGTGCCGATAGGCCGCATCGCCGGCAAGCATCATGCAGCCAGCCACAATAATGGTAAAGCAGGCACCAAGAAAAGTGTCTAGACGTTCCCATTTAAGATCGGAGAAGCGAAGGCGTTTATCGGCCACGCAGGACTGTTGGAAGAAGAGCTGCCACGGTGCGATCGTTGTTCCCACCAGGGCGATAACGAGAAACACCAAGTTTGACGTGAGGCCTCCGGGCGGAATGTTGGGTACGATCGAGTCGTGGACAACTTGTTTGGAGACAGGATGGCAAAGCATTGCGACAATGAGCCAGATACTATCGAGTAGGCAGAGAACGATAGTGGGGCGCTCCCATCGCAGGTAGTGACCAGTAACAACTAGCACGATCAAGCCAATGGCGAAGACCGGTACGGCGATATAGGGGCTGACGCCCATTTTTTCCCAAGCCAGAGCAATCGCTGCAAACTCAGTGACGATGGTTAGAAAATTAACGATGAGGAGATCCATCAGGGAGAAGAACCCCCACCATTTTCCAAATCGCCGATAGATCATGGCTGCATGGCCTTGACCGGTGGCGATTCCAAGCCGTGCTACCATCTCTTGAACGAAGTAGGTAATGGGCAGGAGCAGAAGGAGTACCCATAAGAGGTGGGTTCCATACTGCGCTCCTGCCTGCGTGTAGGTTGATACCGCTCCGGCATCATTGTCGGCCTCCATAACGATAAGCCCAGGCCCAAACACGAGAAGAAAGGTGAGTAGCTCCTTTTGCCAGCGGTGACGTACCACATGGCCTTTGGTTTTTGTTTGCTCTTTAAGAATAGTCATTTTCTCGTCCTCGCATTGCTGTTATTCACCTTAAGCTTAAACTGCAGCTATGCCGATGTTTTGCGGTCGACTCAAGGGTTCCCATTCGGCGGGTTCTTCCGTTTGCGTCTCCATCAAGTCGTTTGCGCGATTGGGGGTATGAATGGGCTGATGGATCGGCTGGGGCTGAGACGCTTCCAACAGATAGGTAAGCGGAGGTGCCTCTGCGGCAACCACCCATTTGGGCACCAGCTGCCCCATTTCATTCTTAAACCAGACCATTTTGAGCATAGTGCGCCCTCCTCTCTAGCTAGTTGAGGTCGATCTTATCCCGTCGTGCGCTGCCTTAACAGGCGGGAGTAGGCGCGTGTTACATGAATGCATGAATGGAGGAAGAAATCATTCATGCAAGATGTAACACACTGCGGTCACCTGCCTAGAAGGCGGCGCACGCGGCGTTTTAGAAGGAGGGACGGGCAAGAGGTAGAGGTGAAGAGAGGACATACCTCGCACGTCCCGTCGGCCCTGCCGTGAGCCGAGCGGGAGTGCCAGGTAATAACCTATGAGGCTAGAGAAGCATTCCGTCGGCTACACGGCCAAGTTGTGCTTTGCCTCCTTCATGCGGAGGCTCGATACTGTTGGTATCCATAGTGCTACAGATATCTCCGTGTGCCAAGGGCTTTAAGACGTTTACGACGCAATAAAGCCCGCCTTTTGAGCGAGAGGCGGGCTTTGTACTCGAAGCTAACGTCCACAACAACCCACTCGCTCAAGATTTGGCACCGCGTACCCTAGAGGCTTAAAGCCTCAGCCACGTTAGGTAGACCCTTCAAACGGGAATACCTGTTAAACCCTCCTTGTGTCTCTGGACACGAAAGGGCAGTGGCATCTATGTATGCGGGAGCCTCACCTATCGAGGTGAATTCCCTTTTTCGATTATCGGCGCGCCAAGTAGACTACGCCAGATTTTCATACGAAGTATACTAAATCTGAGTTCCACTTGTCAAGTCAATTTCGCCATGTTTTATCCCACTCTACAGACGATCAGGAGGTTTACAATGCGTATTTTGGCGAGCGTAGCTGCGGATGCCCTATCCTTTAGGGAAAATGCTCTTGTATCGCTTGAAGAGGGCCGAATCCGTTCGGTTGAAACTTGGAACAATGCGACCACAGCGCAAACGGGGGACTTGGATGTGCGCAGGTGGAGACTTGTTCCAGGGTTTGTAGATATCCATGTTCATGGTGGGGCGGGGCGCTCGGTAATGGAGGCAGATGAGGAGGCGATACAGGAAATTTCGTACCATCTTGCACAGCATGGAGTGACTAGTTTTTTACCGACAACGATCACCGGCCCTCGAGATCGTTTAGCATCCGTTTTAGAGGTAGTCACTCGTCTAATGCAAAGTGGGGATTACGAGGGGGCTCAAATTCTCGGTTGTCATCTTGAGGGGCCTTATATCAATCCGCAGAAAAAGGGGGCACAGCCCGAAGCGTACATTTTGGAGCCAGATGGTGGTGATTTCTTGCGTTGGGCTGGGCCCTATTTGGAAACGGTGCGGATCATGACGCTGGCGCCGGAGTTGCCGGGTGCGGAACAGATGATGAGTATCTTAGCGACAGCAGGAGTTATTGTATCTATTGGGCATACCAACGCCACCTATGTGGAAGTTGATAGGGCTATTGGATTTGGAGCACGTCATGTAACGCATTGTGGCAATGCAATGCGTGGTATGGAGAGCCGAGAGCCAGGGGTTTTGGGGGCTGCACTCGCCCGATCAGAGTTAGTGGCAGAGCTGATTTGGGATAACATCCATGTGCATCCTGCCGTTTGTAAAGCTATTATAGAGGCAAAGGGAGCACACGGGGTTATCCTGATTTCCGACGGTATTCCGGGGGCGGGCATGCCAGATGGATATACCTTCTCCTTGGGCGATCTACCCGTGGTGGTAGCTAGCGGTGCAGCGCGTTTGCCGGATGGAACTTTAGCCGGCAGCTTATTGACCCTCGATCGCGCATTTTCCAATGCAGGAGACTATGACTTACGGAAACGTACCTGCATGTCATCCTATAACGCCCTATGCGCTTTGGGGTTGAATCATCGAAAGGGGCGCATCGCCCCTGGCTATGATGCCGACTTAGTGGTTTTAGATGAAGAGGGAACGGTACGCCTGACGATAGTAGGGGGGCGTATCGTTTACGATAAACGGGAGAATTAAGCGAAAAAATTCAGAAAAACGCTTGACAAGATCTGGAATTGGTGATATAATGAGTCTATACTACTAGGTAGCTAGGAAAATATGTCATCGCAGTTGTTAAAGCCAATGACGGTTGAGCTCGGAGCCGTGCGTGTCGTGAGAGACGGGCCTTTGCCGCGTCATCTCCAAGTAAAGCAGATTCTTCGCGATCTTGTGCACCGTGGGGTGTGGAAGGCGGGTGACAAAATACCGGCGGAGACAGAGATCGCTAGCAGTTTGGGAGTCAGCAAAATGACGGTGAATAAGGCCATCTTGGCTTTAGTAGAAGAGGGGCTTTTCTACCGAGAAGTGGGACGAGGCACCTTTGTGAAGGACACTTCTGCTAGTGGGGTTCGTACGCATCGTAAACGGGTTTCCGATTGGCCTCGCCGTCAAACGTCCACCATCTATCATGTGATAACGGTGGGCCCTACCGAGATGGTTGCTGACAACGAGTACCTTTGCGCGCTCCTGTTAGCGATGCGCTGTCAGGTAAGTCCCCTAGAGGTAACCCTGATGCTTCAACAGGTGCGTGGGCAGGATTATGTGCGTTTCTGGCGCGCTGATCATAGTGCTGGTTGGATCATTGTAGCGCCGCGCCAGGAGGACGTAGAGGGACTGTATGCTCTTGCTGCAGAGGGAGCAAGAGCGGTGGTTGTTGGAGCATCCTGGCAGGGTGTGCCGCTTCCCTGTGTGGATAGTAATAACCGCGAAGGCGCGGAAATGGCCGTGGATTACCTATTTCGTTTAGGGCACCGCAAGCTTGGTTTAGTTTATGCCGAGCCAAATGCGATCAACACCCAAGATCGAATTCTTGGTTTTCAGGCCGCCTTACAAGCAAAGGTTTTGCCGTTTCGGCCGGATTGGATGATAGACGCTGGAACTCCAGAGGGTATTGCGGAATCTGCCCGCTCCAGGCTGCGTGAGCTTCTTAGCGCGCCGGAGCGTCCAACAGCCTTTTTGGCTGCCGGTCCCTTTTTGGCGCGGACTTTGCTGGAGCTTGCTCAGGAAGAGGGCATAAGTGTTCCGGAACAGCTTTCTATCGTTGGGTTTGACGATCCGACGGCGATGGCTCAGGCAGTACCTAAGCTAACGACCGTTAAACAACCATTGGAAGCTATGGGACGAGAGGCGATCAAAAAGCTGCAGGAGATGCACGCGAAAGGCATGATCAAGCTCACCGAGCCTGATCGAGTCTTTCTATCTTGTAGCCTCGTCACACGTGAATCGACGGCTCCGCCTCCGCCATAAGGCGTGAACGAACCACTGTCTGTGCCAAACAACAACGCACAGAGCTATCAAAAACACTATAGGAGGTATGGTAATGAAAACCAAAAAGGCGTTTACATTGATCGAATTGCTTGTTGTGATCGCAATAATAGCGATTCTTGCAGCAATTCTGTTTCCGGTGTTTGCGCAGGCACGCGAAAAAGCGCGCTCGATCTCATGTCTGTCAAATCTCAAACAGATCGGGCTAGCGACGATGATGTATGTGCAAGATTACGATGAAACCTTCTTCCAGCTGCCCTGGCATCAAAACCCTGGAGACACAGGATGTCCCCCAAACCCGAACGCTCCCTGCCCAACTGTATGGTGGAGCGATCTACTGATGCCCTATATTAAGAACCAGCAGCTCTTCAGCTGCCCTAGCAATAGCGATACGCTATTCAGTACGTGGGGATATACTCCACCTAACTATCGTGTAACGTATGGTTTGAGCGATTTTATTTTCGATGAAAATAACGATCAGGGAGGACCTTATACTTTAGCTCGTCTTCAAAGCCCAGCTGATTTAGCGATTATTAGCGATGATCGTTATGGATGGAATTGGCATACCTGTCAACCAAACGGTACAGGAGGGTATGCCTTTTATTGGGATTGGTCGGATCCTCTATCCATATGGGCTGGTTATGGCGACTTCAAGGGGAATTCGCGAAACCCGCGTCATTTCAATGGACAAAACTTCGCTTATGCCGACGGCCACGCGAAGTTTGGCGTGCTGAGTGTTCCTGCACCAGATGCTGGACAGGGTTTTGCAAATGGGTTGTACTACGGAGCCTTTCGTAGTGCCAAGGTGTACGACCAGAACTACAGCGACAAAGGTTGTAGCCAACCAACGAACTAGCAGCCGATCTAAAAGCATAGGGAGGATTCCATTCCTCCCTATGTAATTAGCTCTAGGAGAAGAAAAATGCGCCAGAACGTGAACCCGGTTGTTGCTGGGATCATATTTGCTGTGATCGTCGTTATCCTGATCCTTATCGGGATCAAGGTGTTTGGAGGAGGAGGCGGCTCAAAGCCGCAGCCGATGGACTATAAGATTCCGCCGCCCGCGGCTAGTGCCGCGCACTCGGAGATCAAACATCCAACTTCCCCTTAGATAGGAAGAATGGACTCTACGGCTCGGATCAAGGGCGGCCTTATCGTCGCAGCTTTTCTTGTTGGCGCTGCACTCTGGTTCCGGATGCGCTTTACTGAGCCCACCCTTCTTATGCAGCGCTATATGGAGGCTGTTCATCTTGCGGAGACTGGCGACTACGAAGATGCCATTGCCATTTGGCGGCGTCTAATGGTGGAGTATCCCTCTTTTCCTTACACCTACTTTCAGCTAGGACGTTTTTACACGAAAACCGGACATGCCGCACAGGCCGTTCCCCTATTGCAGAGCCTCGTAAGTGAACATCCCACGTTTCCGGAGGCACAACAGACTTTAGCAGAGGCCTGTTTGGCAATAGGTGATGGACAATGCGCCTTACAGGCCGCGAAACAAGCTGTGGCCCAATCGCCCCATTCGGGGACAGCTCATGATCTACTCTCTGCTGCCTATGGTAAAAGTGGTGATCTTGGGGATTGTATCCGAGAAGTTCTAACGGCGGAGCGTTATGCTCCCTCCAATGCAGCAATATGGCTGCATGGAGCCAACATTTTCCAGCAGGCGCAAGACGTCCGTCTTACAGAGCAGCAGGCACGACGTTGTATTCAGCTCGATCCTAACAACGCGCGGGCGTGGTACCTTCTCGGATGGGCACTGAACAACGAGCCAGGAAGACCAGAGAGCCTAGAGGCGCTGCATGCCCTACAGCGTGCAACTGCGCTGCAACCACAAGATCCTCTTGCGTTGGCGGAACTAGGTGCTGTCTACTTGAAGTTGCAAAGAAATCGTGAGGCCGTGCAGACTCTGTTGAATGCTCTTCATGTTACCGCTGTTCCCGATGCGAATGGGGGCTACAGTCAGAAGCATCTTCTAGCTCGCGCGCGTGTAGCTCGGTTACTTGGGATCGCGTTTTTGCGAATGCATAAGCCGGATGCCGCACAGAAGATGTTCACGGAATGCCAAGTTCTTTCGCAGAGAGCAGATAAGGCACCTATTAGGGATTAAGCACTCATGGGGGGCCGCATGTTTTCTAGAAGGCGAACAATCTCTTGCGCGATGCGCGGCAAGGGGAGAACGAACTCGGCAGCTCCCAGCGCGATGGCCGCTCGCGGCATCCCGAAAACGACACTTGTTGCCTCGTCTTGAGCGATGGTGAGGGCCCCAGCTTGCCGTAGTTGATAAAGCCCACGGGCTCCATCCTCTCCCATACCGGTAAGCAGTACGGCAATGACGTTGGCCTTGGCGCTATCTGCAGCCGAGTTGAAGAGGGCATCTACGGAAGGCCGATGCCGATTGACCGGCTCGGATTTTTGGACCTGAACATAATAGCCTGTGTAGGCACGATGCAGGGTGGTTTGAAAGTCACCTGGAGCAAGCAGGGCGAGTCCAGGTTGAACTCTGTCGCCATCTTGTGCCTCCTTTACATGGAAGGGGCATAGCTTATCGAGGCGCTGTGCGAAGGAGGACGTGAAGCCAGGAGGCATGTGTTGTACCATGACGATGCCGGGAATATTAGGGGGAAGTGAGGTGAGGATTTCGCGTATGGCCTCCGTGCCGCCGGTGGAAGCGCCGATGAGAATCACTTGATGCATGAGCTGCTGAGGCGCTAGTTTCGCTACGAGCGCCTCGGATCTACTTGCTGATCGGCGAACAACGCGAGCAGAGGCGGCAGCCTTCACTTTTGCAAGTAGCTCTAGGGCGGCGTCGTTTGACGTGTTGAGCTGTTGTAGAGTAGGCTTTGGGAAGAAATCTACTGCCCCAAGCTCCAGCGCTTTAATCGTTGTTTCGCACCCATGTTGGGTTAGGGAGGAGACCATGACGACAGGCAATGGATGGTGGTTCATGAGATCGGCTAGGAAGGTTAGCCCATCCATATGAGGCATCTCAACATCGAGCGTGAGCACGTCGGGCGAGAGCTCTTCAATTTTCTGTGAGGCTTGTAGGGGATCTGAGGCGGTACCCACCACCTCAATTTGTGGGTCGGAGGTAAGCAGCTTAGTGAGCAAGAGACGTATAAGCGCGCTATCGTCCACAATAAGAACTCGAATCCGTTTCTCCATACAAGGAGAGCCTCCCCTTGACTCCGTGAAATCTACTCTATTGTTGGCTATGTGCGGAGGGGTCTTAAGTGTGGTTCTTCGTAAAATGTGCACTGGGGTAGGGGCGCAGGGCTAGTACGGGCGCAACGCCTTGCGTCCTCCATTCGCACCTGTTTGGCTGGGCTAGCGGATGAGATTGCGGCTGGCCCTATTGCCAGTCGGCCGCTGTAAACCAGCCATGCGACTCGGAGGCAGCCTCGTCTGTCGCGCCAGAGCAAAGCCGCCGGCTTAAGGCGCACGGTCGTTTACTCATACAGTTTGCGGAAGACTCCTGCAAATATCCAGCCGACGATGACCACGATGGGTGACCAACCCATAGCGAGGTGGGCTATGAGCTGCAGTGGATTGGTTTGTACTCCGGCGAAAGGGGCGAGCCATTGCGCATCGAGGTGTCCAAGCCATGCCGGCTGAACGACCAGGAGCGACAGGCTGCCGACGATGAGACAGCCCATGAGACCAGGGTTCGTGTTATGGCGCAGTAGGGAGAGGATAATGTAGATGACAAGACCAATGAGAGGACCGAAGAAGAAGACGAGACCGATGACCAAAGGGAGATCGTCAGGATCTTCATCGAACCAGGGCACCACCCGCATGACGGGCAGCAGGAGACCTCCAAGAAACTGCGCGAGCAGCATGGGCGCCCAAAACAGATGTTTCTGATAGATGGGGAATAGCCCGGCAAAAGCGAGGAGTAGGGCAAGGACGGCGGCATAGCGGGCGGTGATAGGCCAAGGATTTGGCGGGGCGTAGGCCTCTAGCTCTTCCGCCGCAGTTGGGCGTGGAGTTGGTTGCGTAGGTTGAGATGGCTCTTGTTGAGGAAGAGGAGTTATGGAAGGCGCCGACTCAGCGGATGTTGACGTTTGAGATGGAAGGTTGGATGCTGGTGGCAGAGAAGTTTCCGTTGAAGCTTGGGGGGCATCGGCAACCGCAGGGGCCTGGGTTTCAATGGTTTCCTTTTGAGGTAGCTTAAGGTTAGACAGAACCGAGGCGAGCGGATCAGGAGCTTTATTGGAGTAGGCCGGGGCGGGCGTGTTGTCTATGGTCGTTTTCGATTCAAGAATCTCCGAGAGGGAGGCCACGCGGCGGGACGGAGGAGGGACTGCGGGAGGGGGGCTATGTTTTGCACCACCAAAAGCAGGAGTGGAATGCTTTTTGGCTGGTGGAACGATGGCCGGAGCGGGACGATGTGCTTTAATGATCTCCTTCTTTTGGGGGGGCGTTACCGTGGAATCGGCCACAGGCACGCTCTCTTGGGTAGCCTCTGTGGTGGTTTGTTCTGCGGTTTCTTGGGTCGGCTGTAGAGGAAGACCACAAACGCTACACCGATCGGTGGTGGTGCTTTCCATGCCGCAGTGTTTGCAGATCATCGCTAAAATCTATCTCCTCACCCAAATTGAGGGAAGCCTATCCTTGCTGAAAACGGCCCTTACCTCAGTTATTATAGCATAGTTCATTTCATCGGCACGAATTGGCCTTTGGATACGCTAGAATCTTCTAACACAGCGCTTTACAGAGCGTCTAAGAGAACGGGTGATCTCGCGTTAACACGTAAGGGGCACCTAGTCGGGGGGAACGCAGCTTGACTGAGATTTTGGAGCCTCTGGGAGAGGCACAGATAGCTGTATTCGTGTCGGGAGAAGCCCGAGGCAGCAACATGCAAGCGCTGCTAGATGCCTGTATGGAGCAGCGGATTAAGGGTGAAGTTCGTGTTGTGATCGGAACGCGAGCAGAGGCTCCTGCGTTGACACGAGCGCGCGAGGCCGGAGTGGCCGTTCATGTCGTTTCTCCAAAAAAGTATGAGGGGCAAGAAGAAGCGTATGCGCACGCCCTTCTACGCCTGTTGCGCCGCTATGAGATCAACTTAGTCTGTTTAGCGGGCTACCTCCTACGGCTACCGGCGCCGATCGTAGCGGCTTATTCCTACCGCGTGCTTAACATCCATCCGGCCTTATTGCCGCTATTCGGAGGGAAGGGAATGTATGGGAGACGGGTTCATGAGGCCGTCATTGAGAGCGGTATGAAGGTAACCGGTTGTACCGTGCATTTTGTGGATAATGATTACGATACGGGGCCGATCCTCGTGCAGCGTGCGATACCGGTGTTCGATGAGGATACGCCGGAAACGTTGGCCGCGAGGCTTTTACCCGAAGAGCATCGGGCCTATGTGGAGGCTGTGGACATACGCACGTCGAGATGGTTGTGCGTGAAGGGGCGTCGAGTGCTCGTATATGATCCTTTCAAGTCGTGCTAGTAAAGGAGGAAAGAGAGTGAAGGTAACACCGTTTTTACATATGGGCGCATTTACGCTGGCTCTGTTGATTGCGGCGGGAGGACTGCGAGTCAACGCGGGAGATAACCAGAGCGCTTCATCGCCACTGCTCCGGTCTGACATTGCAAGAGTAGATATGCAACGGGTCTATGAGGCCTCAGATGCGCCGACGGTTGTAGAGCAGAAGTATCAGGACGCCATGCTGAAAGCGGCCGATCAGTCGCGCCAAGCGCGGCGTGTGGCCTTTCTCACTCCGGAGGAGCTAGGCGAGTTTTTACATCTTATCACCTTGGACAACCCCACGCCGGCGCAGCAGGCGCGAATAAAGGAGCTGCAGAACCTTTCCGATCAGCGCAGTGCACAGCTGAACGCTCTAATTACGAAGCCGGATAAAGAGTTGACCGCTGCCGATCGCACCACCATGCAGACGCTGCAAGCGCGTCAACAACAGTATCTACAAGACATATTGCCGGGCATTGACAAGGAGCTTAGCGATAAGGCGCTTCAGACGGTGGATGATTGCCGTAAAGATCAGTTAGAGCAGTTACGCAACCTGGTCGCCGAGGTGGCGAGAAAAAAGGGAATTCATGAGGTATGGAGCGCCGACTCCCTCGTCTATTCCGACAACGACATTACGAATGACGTTATTCAGGTCTTGCAGAAGAAACACTAAAGGTAGTGCCCATGCAGAGCGTAACAGCGATGGAGGCTGCCGCCCAAGCTCTTCTCTCTCATCGCCGCAAGCTGTTGAGCGAATGGTGTCAACAGGTTAGCCGAATTTTATGGCATTTAGATCCTTCCTTGCTTGGGCCTCGCGGTGAGCTGAGACAGGCGGTATCCCAAATCTATGACTGTGTCGTGCGGAACCATTTACTTCAACAGTCGCTCGACCCGGTAACAGAAGAGGAGGCGCTTCTGGCGGAAAAGATCGCTGAAATGCCGCTTGAATGGGGCGATTTGGGCGCTTGTTTCAAGACTCTCGCACGGTTGGTTACGAAACAACTTGATTCGATGCCAGAGGGTGGAGCTACAGCCGCCTATCTATGTAGTGCGTGCATTAACGACTTCCTCTTGCGTGCTGCCTCGCTACGCCTGCATAAAAGCGAGGCAATAGAGATCGCTCGGCGTGATGCGGAGGTGGTAAGGCGCCATCAACTCATGCGGTTTCTCTCTAACGCTTCCCACGATGCCCGAGCCCCTCTTACGACCTTGCTAGGTTTTACAGAACTTTTGCAAGAGGAGACCTATGGACCTTTAAACGAGGCACAGCAGACTGCTCTTGGGCATATCTACCACGCTTCCCTCCATCTGCAAGAGATACTTGATAATCTCTTCGATCTGTTGAGAATACAAGATCAACGACGGGAACTTCATCCCAGGGTCTTTGATCTCAACAGCTCTCTAAGGGAGATCGTCGAAATGTTGCAACCGTTAGCTCAGCGACAAGATGTGCAGCTGAGGTACGATGCGAACCTCCCGTCGTGCTGGATTATCGCCGACGAGAGCCTCATACGGCATATTGTCTACCAGATAGTACACGAGAGCCTTCGCTCAAGTAGAACGGAGGGGGTTGTTGACCTGAGAGCCCATGTGGGGGGAGAGGAGCTTATCCTTGTGGTGTCCGATTCGGCGGCACCCATTTCCCAGCAAAAGCTTTCGACCATCTATGGTCTTTCGTTGGAGAGGGAGCCGTATGCTGCTGGAGGTCTTGAGTGGGATTTTGGTCTGTCGTTAGCCTGTCGTTACATCGCATTGCATCAAGGAAGACTGGAGGTAAAGGCCAACGAGGACAATAGCGGCAATGTCTTCACTATACACCTGCCGGTGCGTATTCATGTGGACTACGAGGCGACGATGGAGTCGAACCAGCCATGAAGGGACGTATGCCGCTTGAGAGGGGCTCTCAGACGGAGATTCGTGTTCGATATGCGGAGTGTGATCCTATGGGGGTGGTTCATCATTCGAACTATCCCATTTGGTTTGAGGCTGCACGCAGCACATTTTGCAGAGAGCGGGGCATTGACTACGCACAGATGGAGCGCGACGGCTACGCCATGCCCGTGCTGGAACTGCATTGCCGTTTTATAAAACCGGCGTATTATGAGGACTTAGTCGTTGTACGAACATGGCCTATAGAGTGTCGGCGCAGTTTACTAAGAATGGGCTATGAGGTATGGCGTGGGGAAGAGCTTTTGACGGAGGCCGAGACGTTGCAGATGTTGATCGAGCGGGCGAGCGGCAAACCACGTCGTTTTTCTGAAGCATTGTACGAGCGATTTATGAGCCCAAAAATAGTTTAGCCGGCTACCTCGTTGCTGGTGCCGGCCTGTCACAAAGACACGCTCTTCTACTTTCCGGGACGCGGACTTTTGCTCATAATTTGCGTTGTGCTTTGAGGCACACTGCTCATAGGTTGCTTCTGTTCGTGCTGAATAACGCCAATGCGTCGGAGGATACGAGTAACCGGATCGAAGTAATCGTCAGCGACGCGTTCCTTTAGCGGAATGATGGCGTTATCCGTAATGTGGATATGTTCGGGGCAGACCTCGGTACAGCATTTGGTGATGTTACACATACCGACTCCTGCCTCGCCCACAAGTTGTTCACGCCGATTGAGGTTATCCATAGGATGCATGTCGAGTGCAGCGATGCGAACCATCTGACGAGGGCCGAAGAACGCATCTTGGCGATTGTGCTCACGCAGAATATGACACACATCCTGACATAAGAAGCATTCGATGCATTTACGGAACTCCTGAATGCGGTCTACATCGGCTTGTTGCATTCGGAAGGGTTTTCCTGCAACCTCGGGTTTGGGCTGCAGAGGTGGGATTTTTGCTGCAACGCGATAGTTCCAAGAGACATCAGTCACAAGATCTTTAATGAGCGGGAAGGTGCGCATAGGACCGACGGTAATAACCCCGGAGGGAAATTGATCCACGCGAGTTTTGCACATCAGGCGTGGTTTTCCATCGATCTCAGCGCTGCAAGAGCCGCATTTGGCTGCCTTACAGTTCCACCGGCAGGCTAAGGTTGGGTCAATATGCTGTTGAATATAGTGGATGGCGTCAAGCACAACCATGCTTGGTTGCACAGGTACCTCGTAGGAGACCATGTGACCTCCATGGATATCTCCTCGAAAAACACGGAGGGTAACTTTCTCCATAGGTTTTTCTCCTCATTTCTCACTTAAAGAGCGCTTTCAGGCGTTCGGGCATTTCTGGCAGGGGGCGCGGCTCTATCTTAATGTGCTGTCCATCCTTTACCGCGATAAGGTTGTGTTTGCCCCAGAACTCATCATCGCGGTCGGGATAATCGAGACGCCATTGGGCACCGCGGCTCTCTTTACGTTCTAGGGCGCAGCGTACAATGATTTCGGAAGTTTTGAGCATAAAGCGTATCTCACGTGCAGCATGCCAACCCGGATTGAAGCAGCGATCCCCATCTACATGGAGATGTTCTGCACGTTTTTGCAGCTCTTGAATCTTCTCCAAGGCTTCTAGGAGTCCTTTCTCCGTGCGAGCGATCATTGCGTGTTTTTGCATGGTCTCCTGAAGCTCACGATGGATGTCGTAGGGGTTTTCACCCTCTTTTGTCTCCAGCGGTAGGAGAAGATAGTCTTCCTCTTCGGCGATCTGTTGTTCGTCTATCTTACCCAAGTTCACGGTTTTCGCATAGAGAGCCGCATGTTCACCTGCGCGCTTTCCGAAGACAAGAATGTCGGACAAAGAGTTACCGCCGAGCCGATTGGCCCCATGAAGCCCTGCCGCGACCTCTCCCGCCGCATAGAGCCCTGGTACCGTCGTTGCGCACGTTTCTGGGTCTACCTTCACCCCACCCATGGTATAGTGAATCGTCGGATAGACCTCCATGGGTTGTTTGGTGATATCCACGTCACCGAGGGCATGAAACTGTTCGTACATGCTTGGTAGTTTCCGTTTGATGTAGTCCGCACCGCGATGACTAATATCAAGGTAGACGCCGCCGTGTTCAGAGCCACGTCCCTCTTCGACCTCACGATAGATCGCGCGGGATACAACGTCTCTTGGCAGCAGTTCTGGGGGACGACGGTTGTTCTGTTTGTCGGTGAGCCATCGCTCCGCTTCCTCTTCGGTCTCTGCAAACTGGCCTCGATAGAGCTCTGGCATGTATTTAGGGTTAAACATAAAACGCTCTCCCTTACCATTGCGCAGAATGCCGCCTTCTCCGCGCACTCCTTCCGTCACGAGGATGCCGCGCATGCCAGGAGGCCAGACCATGCCGGTGGGGTGGAACTGCACCATCTCCATATCGAGCAGTTCGGCTCCGGCCTCAAAGGCCATCATCACACCGTCGCCGGTTCCCTCCCAAGAGTTGGAGGTATAGCGGTACATGCGCCCCCAACCACCGGTTGCGAGGACGATGGCCTTCGCTCGAAAAACAATGAAGTTGCCGGATTCGCGATAGTAGCCAAAGGCTCCTACGACCCTATCCCCATCTTTGAGGAGGCGAGTGATCACGACCTCCATGAAGACATCTATGCCGAGGCTGACCGCTTTATCTTGGAGGGTTCTGATGATCTCCAGACCCGTACGGTCGCCTACATGGTTGAGACGACGATATTTGTGACCTCCAAAGGGGCGTTCCGCTATGAGGCCGTCAGGCGTTCGGTCGAACACGGCACCATATTGCTCGAGTTCCAATACACGTTCCGGTGCCTCTTTCGTGAAGATCTCAACCATCCGCCAATTGTTAAGGAAGGCACCGCCCTTCATGGTATCAACGAAATGAACTTCCCAGCTGTCCGGCTCTTTGGTACCGTCGGGCTGATCCATATTGCCAAGTGCTGCGGCGACACCGCCTTCGGCCATAACCGTGTGGGCTTTGCCCAGAAGCGACTTGCAGACCACCGCAACACGACAACCGGCCTCTCTAGCCGCTATAACCGCTCGAAGGCCCGCGCCGCCTGCCCCGATGACCAGTACGTCGTAGTCGTATGTCTCGTAGTTTTCCATGACTGCTGCACCTAGTTTCTAGCGCTCTCAAACCCTTTCTACGTCTATCTAGAATGATAATAGCACAGATCCGACATAAAAGTGAATGAAATGTTAAAATAGGAATTAGAAGTTATTCTAATAGATGGCGCGTCGAGGAACTTGATATTTGAAAGTAGAATAAGAATACACCAAAATTTGATAGACTGGTCTACAGACCTGTAAGGGAGGAAGCGATCTTGGAGAACCGTTTCATTCGCGTTACTGTATGGGGTGAAAATGTGCATGAGAAGCGTCAACCGGAGGTACGGGCGATCTATCCTCAAGGCATGCACACCACGATAGCAGAGGGTATTAAAAAGCATTTGGGAGATAGGGTAGAGGTTCGGACGGCCACACTGGATCAGCCCGAACATGGGTTAACAGAAGAGGTATTAGATACCACCGATGTCCTGACATGGTGGGGGCACATGGCCCATCATGAGGTGGAAGATAGAGTTGTTGAGAGAGTGCATGAGCGCGTGTTAAGTGGAATGGGATTGATCGTGCTTCATTCCGGCCATTGGTCGAAAATCTTTATCCGCCTTATGGGAACGACCTGTGCCTTGCGTTGGCGTGACGACGATAGGGAGATCGTCTATACGGTGAATCCGGGGCACCCCATCACGCGCAATGTGCCACCAGTTTTTATTATCCCTCAGCAGGAGATGTATGGAGAGTACTTTGATATTCCTCAGCCGGACGAACTGATTTTTATTAGCTCTTTTCGAGGCGGAGAAGTATTTCGCAGCGGCTGTTGTTTCACGAGAGGACAAGGACGCATTTTCTATTTTAGCCCTGGGCACGAGACATATCCGGTGTATCATCAAAAGGAGGTTCAACAGGTTATTGCTAACGCCGTGGAGTGGGCCTATTCGCCGCCGAAGCCCCGCTATGCCACTTCAACGTGCATCCACTCTCCGTTAGGGTGGTACGAGCAGCTGTAGGTAAAGTTCAGAAATCACCAAAGTTATCGGGGTTTGGGCCGGTGGTTTCCGCGTGCACAATGCGCCATTCAACCGTGTGATACAGTCCAAAGAGATGCGTTATTGTGACCTGGCGAAAGTAGAGCGTAATGCGCCCTTCGTACTCGTCGGAGGTATAGTCTGGCCCTTGATCGCGCAGATTGAGGTCGAAAGACACCGACGGTTCGTCGGCATCGGCATGGAACTGGACGTCGCTAACACTGGGTTCGGGGTTCTGCATGGTGCGGAAGGCTCGTGCCAACAGCAGCCTGGCTTTCTGGGTGTCCATATCGCCAATAAGGCGTGCGTTTGGAGCAACATAGTGCATAATGCCTTCGACGTCTTTTTGACGCACCGCCACTTGCAGATCGTGCAGAATCTGCTGCGCTTGGGTGGCGTCAAACGGCTTTGGTCTTGCTTGAGAGACGAAATAACTCACCACCAGGATTGCGATAAGGAGCACACTCAATCCCAAGGCGATCCAGGAGCTGCGTTGCATATCTTTTCCCCTTTGTGCAGTGTAACATTGTATTCTAGATGCGGTAGCACGTCAAGTGGATCGTAGGAGAGCGAAAGTAAGGCTTGTATGAACCCTTTGCCGCCTAAATACAACAAAAAGGATGGAGCTGCTGCAAGTGAGACAGAAGCACAGAGAGCATCCGTCATGTCTGCTTATCCGGAACACGGCAAATCGCTGCCGGCGCAAAGACCTGTAAAGAACGAGGTTGCTTCCCGTTCGCTTAGGTTGGCGGACCAGGAGCTGGTCGCCAAGATCGTTGCGGGCGACAAGGAGGCATTTGCCCAAATTGTAGATCGCTTCAGCGTTCGTATCTACCGCTTGGCTTACCGGATGTGCGGATCTACGATGGATGCAGAAGACCTAACCCAAGAGATATTTCTCGCGATCTATCGGAGCCTGCAGAGCTTTCGGGGCGACTCTTCTCTCTCCACTTGGGTCTATCGGATTGCGATGAATCACTGTGTAGATTTTCAACGAAGACATCGTCCACAGACTCTGTCGCTTGATGAGCAGCTCATTGTAGTGACGGATAGGTGGTGCGATAACCCTCAAGAAGCGCTCCATAAGGAGGAGCTGGGAAGGCAGATCGAGGAGGCGTTATCGCATCTTGCTCCGCACCATCGCGAAGTTGTCATATTGCACGAACTGCACGGGCTAACCTATACCGAGGTGGCCAAGGTGCTACAGATACCGGTGGGCACGGTGAAATCGCGCTTGTCGAACGCTTTTCGACAGCTTAGGGAGCTCCTGAGAGATTATGTAGAGGACGAGGAGGATGAGGTCTCCTAGGTAGAGTGAGGTGTTTTATGCGCTATTATCATTATTTGCGATCTCAGCTGCATGCTTGGTATAGAGGTCAGTTAAAGGCCTGTTTGGATGGGGAGGTTTCTCCGCTGGTCTATGCCCTCTTGCGCCATCATATTGCACGATGTAGGGAGTGTCGAGATGAGCTCGGCGCCTTGCGCCGTATTGGCTCGCTGCTTCAGGTGGGTGTGCAGGAACCGACCCCGTGGCCTGGGCTGGCGTCACAGATTTTAAGCGTTATTCCTGAACAGCCCGTGAGACCGTCCCAATCAACAGACAAGAAGAAGGGGCTGTCGTGGCAGCGCGGCGGATTTGCGATAGCGGGCGTTGTTGGCGCTATCGGTTTGTGGGCTCTCGCCCAAAGCTACCTGCCTTATCTGAGAGCGCCAGGGAGGCAGCAGAT
Organism: Chthonomonas calidirosea T49; assembly: GCF_000427095.1. Lineage (NCBI taxonomy): Bacteria > Bacillati > Armatimonadota > Chthonomonadia > Chthonomonadales > Chthonomonadaceae > Chthonomonas > Chthonomonas calidirosea. The sequence goes on along the minus strand of NC_021487.1, from coordinate 537,226 downwards.
GCCTTCAAGTTCTCGCATTTCGGCGGACTCCAACCGAACGTCGTCCCAATCCCAAACGGCAACTTCAAATAGGCCATTGGTGAAAGATCCGTTTTTGGCGGAGAGTGGAGCTCGAAACCGTCAGAAGCTACCGATAGCAAGCCCTAAGACGGAAGAGCCTTCCACCCAGCTCGCTCAAAAGCGTCGGGAGGGCGAAATCCTTCCTCCCACTCCTCATGCGACGCCTTTTGGGAGCGGAACGCCCAGCGATCCCCTGCGTCTTTCCGTGGCCGTTGACAACATCGGTGCCTCTTGTGCCCACTTAATGGACGTTGTACAGCGCTATGGGGGGGCGCTTACAATGGCCAGCAAGCCGATAGATAGCGCTTACAATTTGCCGGTGGATTCTGACCCAGAAGCTTGTTACCTGTTGGTTCGCCTGCCAGCGAGCCATGCAAAAGCTTTCTACCTGGAGTTGCGTCGGATGGCAACCGGTCTGCCCGGACGCCCTATGCAGACCAGCAAGCCGTCAACGAGCCCGCCTGAAACGGCCTTGAAGGAAAGCGCTTCAGCCTTGAATGGGTTCAGACCGCCGATCGCCTTTGTGAAGCCGTCGCCATTTCTGTTCGATTCGCCTGTCCCCACGCAGAAAAGCCACGAAGCAAAGAGGCCCTCTGCGCAACCGTCGCCTGATCTCCCGCCGCATCGTCAGCAGCCATCGGGTATATCTCTTGCTAACCCGGTGGGGCCTGGTGGGACAGTCGTCTATGTCATTCGCTTGCATGTCCAAAATCCAACCTCGAATCTAACGGAAAGAGGGGCGTTCTTAGACCGTTAGGATCTGGCCGCTATTGCCGTCATCACGGAGTTCACATCTCAATAGAGCAGGCAAGCAGCGATGCGCTCGCGGAATGCCTGCTCGTCTTCTTCGAGCATCGTAAAGATCTCCTCTTTGGGGGCGCCCTGGATTATAGCCTGGAAGACCTTTTGATTCGCCAGAAGTCTAAGATAGTTCTCCGGTTCCCAATGTTCTGGGAACAGTTGGCGTAGCGCTAAAGCGATCGTGAGGCCGGTTCGCACGGGGCGAAACACCTCTCGATGAGTAACGATGATCTCCACCCCAGAGCAGGTTTGCCCCGCATACTGGCGGGTAGAAGGTTGGAATTGGACGGGGATGAAGCAGACCCCCGGCAGGGAGGCTGCATTGAGAGCCGCAGCAAGTTTTCTGGCATCTATCCAGGGGGCGCCAATCCATTCGAAGGGGGTATCCGTCCCCCGCCCTACCGAGAGGTTCGTGAACTCTAACAGGCCGATGCCGGGATAGAGGAGTGCCTGGCGCAGGGAACGCATATTGGGCGAAGGATTGATCCAGGTTAAATTTGTGGCATCCCAATAGTCGCTGCGCTTCCACCCCTCGAGGCGAACGACGTCGAGCTGGAGAGGTAGTTTCAGCTCCCGCACATAGAGGGTAGCCAGTTCACCTAAGGTAAGCCCGTGGCGGATCGGAATAGGGTGACAGGCGGTGAAGTCGAGTCGATCGGCATCGGCCAGCGGCCCTTCGATCTGCTGACCCCCAAGTGGGTTTGGGCGGTCAAGAACGAGGAAAGCGATTTGGGCCTCGGCGGCCGCCTCGATAGCGTATTTCAGCGTGCTGATATAGGTATAAAAGCGTACTCCGATATCTTGGATATCGTAGACGAGAACATTCACCTCCAGGAGTTGCTCGGGTTGAGGGCGTAGTCGTGTTCCATACAAGCTGTAGATAGGAAGCCCGGTGATGGGATCGTGTGCGTCGGATACAGCATCATCGGCAACGCCCCGAAGGCCGTGTTCTGGAGTGAAAAGAGCCGTGAGTTTAACACCGTTAGCGTTATAGAGAAGGTCTATGGTTGATCGCCCGTTGCTATCGCGTCCAGAGTGATTGGTGATAAGCCCCACTCGTTTGCCCTTCAGTAGGGAGAAGTTCTCTTGGGAGCAGCGATCGATTCCAAGAAGTACAGCCATCTTTTAGATTTCCTTAAATGGGCGTCAAGAGAGAAGCTGGCCGGATAGGGTTGCTAGGGGAAGAGAATGGGAATCTGCAGGAGGTTCTGGCATTGGTTCTAGCGTATCGTCGCCGATCTCCCCTATGGCTCCGTCAAGGGTGGTCTCAAGCAGTCGTACTTGTACGAGTTTTCCAATAAGGTGAGAACCTCCGGTGAACTGCACCCGAATATAGTTTCCCGTATAGCCTCCAAGCAGGCCAGAGGGCTCCTCTTTTATAAGAGGGATCGATTCGTTCTCGGAGGAAGGTTCGACTGCAGCGCCTTTTCCCTCCACAAGAACCTCCATTGTACGGCCGAGGTAGCTTTGGATAAACCGCTTTTGGGTTTCACGACAGAGCGCGATCAGTTCCTGACTGCGAGCCTCCTTTTCGGCGTCGCTAACCTGATCCGCCATGGTTGCTGCCGGCGTGTTGGGGCGTGGAGAGTACCGGAAGACGTGGGCGCGCGCATAACCCACTTCACGAGCGACGTAGAGAGTCTGTTCGAAATCCTTACGGTCTTCTCCGGGAAAGCCGACCATGATATCGGCGGTTATGGCCAAGTCGGGAATGCGAGCTTTAGCCGCGGCACAGCGTTCTAAGTAGAAGCGCTGGTTATAGGGTCGGTTCATGGCAGCGAGAATTTTGTCGGAGCCGCTTTGCAGCGGAATATGCAGGTGCGGACATAGCTTTTGTTCCGACGCAAAGGCTTCGAGGAGCCGATCCGTAATCTGGGTGGGCTCGATCGAAGAGAGCCGAATCCGCCGAATCCCTTCTACCTTAGCTAGCGCTAGCAGGAGATCGGCCAGATCGGGGCGTTGATAAATACGGTCTGGTGTCCAGGCCGTACCGCGCGGCAATCCTTCAGAACGCCCTTCGAAACCTGGCTCTTGACCGTAGGCTCCCACGAGCACACCAGTTATAACGATCTCGGTGAAACCCTGATCGGCAAGCCTCTCCACTTCGGAGACGATCTCCCCCATCGGTCTAGAAACCATTTGGGTACGGGTATAGGGGATCGAGCAAAAGGTGCAGAAGACATCGCATCCATCCTGAACCTTGATGGTGGCCCGTGTACGGCGATGGAGGGTAGGTGCTGTTGAGGATGGGGGCCGACTGTTCTGAAGAGAGGCACGAATCTCGGGAAACGCCTCTAGGAGGCGGTTAAGGGTCTGCATCTTATGGGGGTTAGGAACGATCAGGTTGACCTCTTCAAAAGCTTCCCCCTTAATGCGCGCCATCTCTGCATAGCAACCAGTCATAACAACGATAGCGTTCGGGTTGAGGCGGCGAGCACGGCGGAGGGTATTGCGCGATTTTCTTTCGGCTGCCTGGGTAACGGAGCAGGTGTTAACCACATAGATGTCAGCAGGTCGGTGAAACTCGGTAATCGTGAAACCGTGACGTTCGAAATCGTCTAGGATACGCTGCGTTTCGTACTGATTGACTTTACACCCCAATGTCATGAAGGCTGCAGTTGGCATGGGCTTTCAGAACATTCCTTTAAAGCAGGAGGTTCAAGAGAGTTTGTGTAACATTTTACTACATACAGGGCTCAGGCGTTCTGGGTTCCCATCGGATAGCGTGTCGTCGTTGAAATGGGTGCATAGAAAAGCCGATGTGAGACGAGGAGGGCGTGGTGGAGGCAGAGAGATTTTTTTGGTTCCATATTCCATCTCAGACGATGTGGGGACAGGTGTTTGCGCTGCTGCTGTCCGTGATCGTAGGGGGTGTGATCGGTTTCGAGCGGGAACGGCGTGGCCAGCCGGCTGGCTTACGCACGCATGCGCTTGTTTGTGCAGGCGCGGCCCTTATTGCGATCGTCTCACAAGGCTATGGCAATGGCCTCGCCGGGCGTATACAGGACAGTCCAGCCCGCGTAGCAGCCAATGTGGTGGTGGGTATAGGTTTTTTAGGAGCCGGTGCCATTGTGCGCGAGGGAATGAGCATTCGTGGACTCACCACGGCCGCGAGTATTTGGGTCGTTGCTGCGATGGGAATGGCTATCGGAACCTCTCCTCGTCTTGGCGAGGTGGCTTGTATCTGCTTTGTTATCGTATTAACCACACTGACCCTGTTAAATCGTTTTGAGCAGATCTTGAAGCTAAAGGGGCGCTTTCGCGAAATGGAGATAGGCGTGAATCCCGCACTGCTGCGGCCCGATAGGCTACTAAAGATTCTGGAGGAGCGGCGCATCGGGGTGTTGTCGTTTCAGTTGGAGACTCAGAAAAGCGCCCAGGGCGAACCTTACACACAGGTTCGGCTGCGAGTTCGTGTACCTGATGACTTTGACCTAGTGGCTTTTCAGCACCACATCGTGAATCTCGACGGGATTGTGAGCTGCACGGTAGAGGCTTGACGTAGATTTCGGGTAGAATGGCCGATGGTCTAAGCTGGGATCATCTAAAAATGACGACAAGGAGATATGGATGCCGCAACTAATGGAGGGGAAGCGCATTCTTGTGACGGGGGTGCGCAATAAATGGAGTATTGCGTGGGGAGCTGCGAGCGCTCTGCGACGAGAGGGAGCCTCGCTGGCTTTTTCCGTGATGGGCGATCGTGAAGAGGGAAACGTTAAAAAACTCCTTGAAGAGGAGAAGCTGGAGGCGCCCATCTTTCAATGCGATGCCTCGGATGATGCACAGATAGATGCGCTGTTTGAGCAGGTTGGGCGCCATTTTGATGGAGCCCTCGACGGATTCGTCCACTCCATTGCTTTCGCCAATAAAGATGAGCTTTCCGGCGAATACATTAACACCTCCCGTGAGGGATTCGCTCTGGCCCACGATCGCAGTGTCTACACCTTAGTGCGCATGGCACGTGCCGCAAGACCTCTGATGCAGGCGGCAAATGGTGGTTCCATCGTTACGCTGACCTACCTTGGCTCCGAGCGTGTCGTGCCGAACTACAACGTGATGGGGGTGGCCAAGGCTGCTTTAGAAGCGAGCGTTCGCTATTTGGCAGCGGATCTCGGCCCCGATCAGATACGCGTCAACGCCGTTTCGTCCGGGCCTATTAAAACCTTAGCGGCTTCGGCCATAGCGGGGTTCGATGCCATGTTGCAGCGTGTCGAGCAGACCGCCCCATTGCGGAGACGCGTTACGATCGAAGAGGTGGGAGACACGATCTTGTATCTGCTGAGCCCTCTTGCAAGGGCAGTGACCGGGGAGGTTATCTATGTAGATTGTGGCTACCACATCATGGGCATGGTCTAGTAAGCAGGAGCATAGGATGCAAACCCCTTTACCAAGAGTGCTATTAGGACCTGGGCCGAGCAGCATTAGCCCAAAGGTGCAGGAGGCCCTTAGTCGGGCTCCCATCGGCTATCTTGATCCGGAGCTCTTTGAGATCACGGATAGGATCCGCGCGCGTTTACGAACGGTGTTTGGGACGCAAAATGCGTTCACGATCCCCTTAACAGGCACAGGAATGGCGGGCATGGAGTGCTGTTTTGCCAACGTTATCGAGCCCGCCGATAAGGTGCTCGTAGGGATTCATGGCTTCTTCGGGCATCGCATGGCCGAGATCACGCGGCGCCTTGGGGCCGAAGTCATAACCGTTGAGGCCGAATGGGGCGAGGTGCTAGAGCCAGCCGCGATCGCCAAGGCGCTAGACGCTGCAGGCAAAGTGAAGCTGGTTGCCTGCGTTCATGCCGAGACCTCTACAGGCATTTGCCAGCCGTTGGAGGAGATTGCGAAGTTGGCTAGGGAACACGGTGCCCTGTTTTTGGTAGATACGGTGACCTCTTTGGGAGGGATGCCTGTGGAGGTCGATCGCCTCGGAATAGACATAAGCTACTCCGCGACCCAGAAATGCATTGGAGCCCCTTCAGGGATCTCGCCGATCACCGTTTCTGAGCGCGCATGGGCGGTAAGGCAGCAGCGGCGAGCGCCGGTAGAGTGGTACTTTGACTGGGTTCTTCTCAAAGATTACTACGATGCGCCACATACTTATCACCACACCGTGCCGGCGAATCTACTCTACGCCCTGGACGCCGCTCTAGAGGAGATCGAGGAGGAGGGATTGGAGGATCGATGGCGGCGCCATGTGGCTGTCAGCACGCTTTTGAGAGAGCAGCTGAAGGAGCTTGGCATTAAAGCCTTTGGCCGGGCTGAACATCGGCTGCCGACATTAAACGCCTTTTACGTTCCGGATGCCGTTGACAATGAAGCGAACGTTCGGGCCCGGCTGCTTCAAGACTATGGCATCGAGATAGGGGGAGGCCTTGGCAAGCTAAAGGGCAAGATTTGGCGCATTGGAACGATGGGAAGTTCGGCCACACCTCGTAATGTTTTGCTGCTATCCGCGGCCTTAAGAACCGTATTGAATTAGAAAAGCGATCGTTTTAGGAGATAAAGCAGATATGCCCCTTTTTCCGGCAGAAGCGGTTTCACCGGCCGACGCGCCCGCGCGTATGCGACTGACACGCGAGCTTGGCACTCGTCGTTTATTGACGGTTTTTGTCGCCCTCCTTGCCATTTGGTATGTTGCAGGCCAGATACAGGATCATTTTCTACTCTCGCGGCACTGGCCGCCGTTGCAGCCCGACCTCAACGGTTTAACCGTTGTCGGGGCCCTGAACCCGCATACGGACTATGACCGCAACTTTTTCAAAATCTTCACGGAGAACACGGCATCGAGAGTCTGCCTAACGGAGTATGGCTGGAACTCGATTTTTGATCCGCGCAACGGACCGATGTGCAGCCCCCAGGTGGCCGGAGCCATTAAGGCGGCTCTCCAGGTCAACGATAGGGCGGGGTACGCGATGTTAGCCCCTTATATCCGCGCCGCCGTTCGCTTTCTTGGTGGGGATAAGAACGCTTTCAAGGAGATCCGTCCCGATCAGCTCATAACGGTTCCCCCCGATCGAGAAGGCGGCAAACCGAAGACGATGACCTTAGCGGCGCTGATCAAGACCTACAGCGGCAACGGGGATTCGGGCATGATGGCTTCCACTGAGGAAGAGAGCAATCAGAGCGCGAGTGGGCGAAGCGTGGAAGATGTCATTACGCTTACGCCGGAGGTAGCAGCGGAGACTCTCCCTGTCGTCCTTACAGGCCGCATGTTTACGAGTGCCCAGTTGGAGGAGCAGCCTCCAACGTTGCTGGTGGGGCCGTCGTATACGGTCTCACTTCATTTAACGCCGGAGGGGCGTTCTCGCTTCTTCCAGTGGTCTCACGCGCATCGGGGTGAGAATCTCCTCTTTATTTTAAAAGGGACGGTGGTTGCGGCGGGTTACATTCGCGACGTGTTAGACACCAACGAGTGGGATTTAACCAACATTCGGGACAAAGAGGCCGCGCAATCTTTGGTAGACTATGTAAACTCCCAGCATTAGGTAGGGCGTTGAGGCGGGGGTTACTCGATTCGCTTTTTTAATTTGGTCTACCTTAACAAACATTATCGGACGTTATGAAAGCGCCCAGCTACTCCTCGGCTGATGCGTTAACCAGGATGCGTTCCGTGTCGTTGATGCGGCGGGTGAAGCCGCAGGCGTCCAGATATTCGAGCGCGATGAGGCAGGCTTTTCGGTTGGTCTGTGTAATATCTCGGAGCTTTGCCACCGTGATCGAGCCATGCTGTTGGATGTAGTTCCGCACGGTAGCCTTCAGTCTGTTCAGGGTGCTTTGCGGGTAGTAGAGTCCCTCTGCGACGCGTACAAAGCGCCCTTGCTCCAGCCCAATTCGTAAAAGTGTGGCAATGGCGTCGGGGGGAGCTTTTACCGCTCGGCTGACCTCCTCAATGGATGGGATGATCAGATCGCATTCGGTGTAGAACTTCTCAATGCGCTGAAGTAGCCTCTCTTGGTGCGGGTTAAGTTGTACCACGAAGTTGCTAAGGCGCACGATACCTGCGGCCGATTTGACGATCTCGCGAGATGTCCAGTAGGCAAGAAGGTGGTTCAGCGCCTTGCCATCGGGTGGCAGGCCAAGGGCGGTTTTCAGCTCCTCTTTAGGCATGCCCGCGCGGAGAGGATAGCGTTGATGGTAGGTTTGCAAGAGGTGCTGAAGCCGTTCGGTAAGGGCTTGCAAGCAGGTGGTGTGGATGACATAGCTCTCTTGGAGATGGATCACCTTCTCTTGAGCCTGTTGCAGAAGCGCCTCTAGCTTGTCCTCCTCAACCGAAAGTTTCATCGCGAGCTCTCTTCGAGACAGCCCATGAGGGGCGGCAAGCAAGACGCTCTCCAACATATCCTCCACCCGCCCCTTTTCGCGGGCCTGAAGGGCTTGAAGCAGCTGTGGAGTTACTTTGCGGTGGAGGGGGGCATTGGGGTCGAGCACCATCCCTCCGCCGAGCAGTTGCATCGGAGAGTAGGAGCGGATGACGAAGCGATCGCCCCGCGCGCAGACAAAGGGCTTCTCGGCTCGGAACTGAATGTAGCCTTGATCGCCTGGAGGTATCTGCTTTGAATCGTTGAGAACGACCAGGCGTCCAATAACCTCATCCGTTCCAACATAGAGCCGAACGCGGTCGTGCGTGCGAACAGGTTTGGGCGCCTCGCCCAGTATTTGAAGCACCGCGTCCATTCGAACGGTCGGCACAAGAACGCCAGGTGCGCTGATCTGAGCCCCTCTTTCGAGTTGTTCGGGAGAGATGCCGGCCAGATTTACAGCCACCCGGGAGCCTGCTTCCGCTCGATCGACTTTGACGCCATGAATTTGTAGTCCACGCACGCGGCTGATAAGCTTTTGCGGCAGGATCTCCACAGGATCGCCCACTTGGATGGTGCCCGATACCAGCGTGCCTGTAACGACGGTTCCAAAGCCTTGTACGGTAAAGACGCGGTCTATAGGGAGGCGATAGGGGAGGGCGGTGTTTCTAGCCCTCGCCCGACTGACCGCCGATAGCAGCGCATGCCGAAGTTTTTCAAGGCCTTTACCCGTTATCGCCGAGACGGGGATGATGGGAGCTTGAGCTAAGAACGTATCCTTAAGGTGTTCGCGAATATCCTCTTGAACCGCCTGCATCCACGCCTCATCCACCAGATCGCTTTTCGTGACGGCCACGACGCCCTGGCGGACATCGAGAAAGCGCAGGATGTTCAAGTGCTCCACGGTTTGAGGCATAACGGATTCATCGGCGGCGACGACGAGCAAGACGACATCCACGCCAGTAGCCCCAGCCAGCATATTTTTTAAAAACCGTTCGTGGCCGGGCACATCCACAATGCTTACCGTAGTGCCGTCGGGCAGGGTAAGGGGGGCAAAGCCGATGTCAATCGTCATGCCCCGTGCCTGCTCTTCCTTCAGCCTATCGGGGTTAACGCCGGTCAACGCTTGGATGAGGGTTGTCTTTCCGTGGTCTACATGTCCTGCGGTGCCAATGATGACATGTTTCATCGGTAGCGGCTCAAAGATGCGGTAGGCTCTGCGTCAACGTAACGTAGCTACCCTCTTGGAGAAGCCCTTCAGGGTGCTCTGTCGAGGCGATCGCCCAAATCCAGAGGCGATCCGGTGCCTGAAAGCCGGTTCGCGTAGCGGCGGCTCCGCAATCTCCATCTTTGCGAAGGGCAATAAGGGCGGCCCCATAGGGACGGCATGTTTCGGGAGGTCTTTTACGGAGGAGGTAACGTAGCGCCTCTTCGCAGGCTTGCTGGGCCGTGTAGCCTCTCTCTAGCAACATGACGGCACGATATGAGAGGCAGACTTTCATGATCTCGTCCCCATCGCCGGTGGCCGCTGCGGCTCCCAGTTCGTTATCCACGTACAGCCCCGACCCAACGATCGGCGAGTCGCCGACTCGGCCGGGAAGCTTCCAGGCCAGCCCGCTGGTGGTGCAACCGGCAGCAAGGTTGCCGTTTTTATCAAGGGCGCAAAGCCCAATGGTGTCGTGCCCCTCTTTCGAGAGCCGGTCGAAATGCGCCACTTCCGCCCCTGTTTGGTTCGATCTCCATGCGAGCCAACGCTGTCTTGCGGCCTCGGTCAGCAGCTCCTCCTCGACAAACCCCGCCTGCAAAGCGAAGCGTTTGGCATTTTCACCAACAAGCATCACATGCGGTGTGCGCTCCATCACGCACCGGGCAACGGATATGGGGCGGCGAAAACCCGTGAGGGCAGCCACCGCTCCGGCGGTGTGTTGGGCTCCATCCATGATCGCCGCGTCGAGCTCTACGACGCCTTCCGCATTTGGAAGCCCCCCATAGCCAACGGAGTTCACGTTGGGGTCCTCTTCCACGACATTGGCTGCAGCCTCGATTGCGTCGAGGGCAGAGAGGCCTTCTGCGAGCAGCGAAAAGCCTTTTGCGCAGGCGGCTTGCCCAAAGCGCCATGTGGCGAGGATAAGAGGGTTCATGCTGAGTCAGCTTCAAAAGGTTTCATCAGGTTACGATGGGCAACCTGTTGTTGATAAAGGTTTTCAACAATGCGATGGCGCGCCTCATAGTAGGGTTTAAGCGTGAGGTTCGGCTGCACCACGCGCCCACGGTGGCACATGGCGCGCATGGCGGTTAAGACATCCGGATAGGCTTGCGAGCCCACTGCTGCCAAGATCGCGGTTCCAAGCAGCACGGCCTCCTCTTCGGCGGGTAGGACGCAGGGAAGGCCGGTAGCGTCGGCCAATGTCTGCAGCCAGAGCGGGTTTTTCGTAATGCCGCCGGTTACAAAGAGCGTGCCTATGTTGAAGCCGGCCTCATTAAGCGCTTTAATAACAAGATAGTCCACCGAGCAAACGCCCTGTATGGTGGCTAGGTAGCGCAGGGCCTGCGAGTGGATCGAGTTATCGAGGGTCAATCCATCGAGCACTGCGCGCGCATGCGGATCGGCGTAGGGCGAGCGATTTCCGAGATAGAACGGAAGGATGTGGACGTCTTTGCTAAGAAGCGCCCAATGGCTGTCATTGGCCTGTGTTAGAAGATAGGAGTTAAGAATTTCATGGGGGGTGCAGCCGCGCTCCGCGGCCTCGGCCTGCAAGGAGGGGGCGTTGGCATGATCGATGACCGCTTGGTCTATAGCGCTCCCTGCCGAGCTTTGGCCTGCTTCGATCAGCCACATGCCCGGGATCATGGCGCTGTAGTAAGGGCCCCACACGCCCTGCAGAAAACGGGGCTCTTGTGAGACCGCCATGTGGCATCCGCTTGTGCCTCCGATGTAGGCGAGGGCCGTATCAAGACGGGCGGGATCGAGGGGCTCGCCCTCTTCCCAAACGGCGCCGAGCAGCCCAATGCCACCAGCGTGGGCATCAATGATTCCCACTCCCACGCGACATTCAGTGGTTAGGCCCAGATCCGCGGCCGCTTGTGGCAACAGCTTGCCCAGCGGGCTTCCCATGGGACGAATGACGTGGCCGGCAAGGTCTCGCTCCAAAACATCTTCAAGGCCAATGGCGCTAAAGTAGTTGCGATCCCATGTGCCGTTCTCGCCACTGTGTCCAAGGTAGGTCCATTTACAGACGACGGTGCAGAAGCTGCGTGTGTCGTTGCCTGTGGCGCGATAGGTAAGATAGTCGGCAAGATCGAAGAAGCGACGAGCCTTTTGCCACGTGTCTGGCAGATGTCGCTTTAACCAAAGCAGTTTGGGCGTCTCCATCTCCGGGGAGATCTTCCACCCGACGTAGCGGAGAACCTCATAGTGTCCTGCGTTGATCTCTTCCGCCTCGGCAAGCGCGCGATGATCCATCCATACGATGATGTTGCGGTTGGCATCTCCCTCAAAGTTCACAGGCAGGGGTCTATCTTGATCGCCGAGCACCACGAGCGAGCAGGTGGCATCGAAGCTGATGCCTCGAACCTCTTCAGGCCGACATCCAGCGCGTTGGCAGCAGGTGCGCACGGCGATAGAAACCGCCCTCCAGATATCCTCTGAAGACTGCTCTACGTGGAGTGGGCGAGGCCGCCAAATCTGTATCGGCTCAGCGGCCATTGCGAGGAGTTTGCCACGAAGGTCAAAGATCCCCGCACGTGCGCTACCTGTGCCGACATCTACACCGATGACATAGTCACTCATGCTGATTCACCGACTAGGTTTTAGATTGGAAAATCGCCTTCGAACACCTCTTCCGCTGGGCCGGTCATCATAACACGTTGGTCGCCCATCCATTCAATGCGCAGGTCACCTCCGGGCAGATGAACGAGCACGTGGCGTGTGGTTTTATTATTCAGGACAGAGGCCACGACCGCGGCGCAGGCGCCCGTGCCGCAGGCAAGCGTTTCGCCAGCTCCGCGTTCCCATGTCCGCAGGATGATCTCGGTTGGGCTGCACACCTGGACGAACTGAACGTTTGTGCGCTCGGGGAACGCCCGATGGTTTTCTATGAGCGGGCCGAATCGAGATACAGGAAAGTGGTCTATGTTGTCCACAAAGATAACCACATGAGGGTTTCCCATAGAGACGGCCGTGATATCGAAACGTTGTCCTTCCACCTTCAGCGGTTCATTAAGCACCTGTTCGCTATCTTCGCCGCGCATGGGAATCTCGGAACGCCTCAGGCGCGGGGTTCCCATATCCACGCGTACGGATTCCACCTTGCCGCCTCGGGTTTGTAGTTTAAGGTTCTTGATGCCGGCTAGCGTCTCCACCTTCAGTTGGGTCTCTGGGTGGAGGCCGTGCTCATAGACGTATTTGGCAAAGCAGCGGATTCCGTTGCCGCACATCTCCGCCTCGCTGCCATCGGGATTGAACATACGCATGCGATAGTCGGCCACGCGAGAGGGCAAGATGAGGATGAGGCCATCCCCTCCAATGCCGAATTTACGATGATTCATGCGTCGGCTAAGTTCCGGCAGCATCGCCTCTTCGATGGGCTGATGAATGGCATTTACTACGATAAAATCGTTGCCAATGCCATGCATTTTTGTGAATTTCATAGGGCCATACCGTCTCTCAAAAAATCAGCTTTGTGAGGTTGTGGTGGAAGCGGGTTGTTGTTCTCGCTCCAGTTTTTCGCCGCTGAGTTCTCGATGCACTTCCGAATAGAAGTTAGGAACGGGGCGGGCAGGGACGATGGAGGTAACCGCATGTTTGTAAACGAGTTGTGTGGGTTTGCCTACCGATTCGAGCAGGATCGTAAAGGCATCGAAACCACGCACATGTCCTCTTAATTGAACTCCGCCGATGAGATAGATGGTGACTCCAATATTTTCTTTGCGAACTTGATTCAGGAACATATCCTGAAGGTTTAATGGTGATTTGTTCATTATTTTGCTCCTCCCCAAAAAGTTGTAAGGGAAATCGAATTTTTAACACACCGCGCACGTGGTGTCTTGTGTGACTAGACGTTGGATAATGGCCTCTGCAACCTCTGCATGCTCCTTATTTTCGATGGAAAGCCACTCTGCACAGGGAACGGCACGGAACCAGGTCAGCTGTCTCTTGGCGAAGCGGCGGGTATTTTGCTTAATGAGTTCTACGGCTTGCTCCCTCGTTATTTTACCCGTTATATAACATACAAGTTCATGGTACCCTAGCGATTGCATAGAGGTAAGGTTTGGGGAGTAGCCTTGTGCAAGCAGCTGACGCACCTCTTCCTCCCAACCGGCCGCCAGCATGGCCTCCACGCGTTGTTCAATGCGTTGATAAAGGAGAGGCCGGGGCATGGTAAGGATAAACTGGCGTGCCTGGAGCGGTCTGGCCTCCGCTTTGTTCACGCGCTGCCACTCAGAGAGCGGTTTGCCTGTTAGGTAGTACACCTCGAGCGCGCGGACGACTCGTACGAGGTCGTTTGGATGAAGGCGCGCTGCGGTTTCCGGATCCACCTCCTGCAGCCGAGCGTGTAAGCTAGCTCGCCCCTGCTGTTGCGCCTCATGGTGAAGCTGTTCTCGAAGCTTCGGATCGCGGGGGGTTCCCGCCAGGTTCCAATCCTCCAAAAGGGCTCGAAGATACATCCCCGTGCCGCCGCATAAGATGGCCTGCTTGCCACGCGCGGTGATATCGGCAATGGCCGCAAGGGCACGCTCTTTCCATTCGGCAACGCTAAAAGGGTAGTCTGGCGGGACGATATCTATGAGATGGAAGGGAATCCGCTGTCGTTGGTCGGGGGTGGGTTTGGCGGTACCGATGTCCATGCCAATGTAGACTTGCATCGAGTCGGCATTTACGATCTCTCCGGCCACGCGCTCTGCAAGCGCCATGGCCACATCGGTCTTACCGACCGCCGTGGGGCCTGTGATGACAATAATGGGTCGATCCATTTTGGCGAGCGGCCGCAAGCCGCTTTTCTGGCGTTTTTGTTTTGAGTATATCCATGGGGCACCAAATTGTCAAGCGGGGCTTACCTTTCACGTGCGACTTTCCCGCGTCACAACTCTTTACTGCTGTCGTTTCGATTGCTCGGCTCAGCATCAACGTTGATGCGGCTCGTCTTTCGGTTTTCCCTCCGGCTCTCCCGCTCTGGCTCCATCCTGCCTGCTGTTGACGCGGTTTGTCTCGTCTGGCGGTCTTCCGCTGGCGCGTCGCTCATGGCTCGCCGGCGCTCTTCGGCTCTCTCCTATGGCTGTTCGTCTAAAATCTTCACGTCACCAGCAGGAAGGTAGATTATTGAAAGGTTCCTTGAGATGACGAAACACCAATTCTGATTCTTTCCAACAACCGCCACATAGCAACCGGCAGGATCTGTTCCTACAATCGACGAGTTAACATCCGGTGCGGAGTAGCAGGGTGTGTTTCTGATCGTTTGACCAAGTGAAAAATGGATTGACGTGCCAGAATCGTTGTGATCAGGTGAAAGCGTGTGCAGTTGTTCTGCTATACTGCTCAGCTTCGCGTTATCTTCCGCTATCTCCTGCTTGCTCTGTGAGATACCGTTGGTATAACTGTCGACGGCTGCTTGTATTTGCTCACGTTGACCTTTTAACGATACCAATTCGGAGTTTATCTCAATGGCGGCAGAGCGAACTTGATCGGCTTGAGACATAAAGCGAAATTGATCGGCTTGATGCATTTCGAAAGCGTTCCGAGCCTCTCTTGCCGCTTTGTCTGCTGCTGCATTCGCGCGCTCAAGCCTGCGTTCCATGGTCTTAATGTTGCGGTTCTGAATCGCTAAGGCTTGAAGCGTAAAGTGAAGACCGTTCATGTTGTCAGCCAAGGATCTCCATGCGCGAACAAGGTCGGTGTATATGGTGTCTTGTTCTTCGCGTAACTGTTTAATCGTCGCCTGTATTTCGCGTTCCCGTTGCCATTCTGCTGCCTGTTGGGCGCATTTGTCGCGAAACTTCCTGACTTGATCGTTCCACTCTTCGACCGTTACCCGCTTGTAGCGAAGCTGTTCTATGGTGCCGTTAGCGTCTGGGATGTTAAGAGTTATCTGGTCATTTCCCCACTTGCCGGTAAGTGTGGTTCCTTGAAGCCAAGTCACTTCAGACTGTAAGCCGAGTCGGATCGCTTCACCGTCAACTTCGCCGGATATATCGACTTTGCTGATTTCAATACCTCCGGGTTGATCCACAGCAGCCTTCAATGCTATCGCTTGACCCTTGACCGTCTTATCTACTTGTGTTAGTTCGAGGCATCGTAAGACGGTGTCTGTTTTATACATGTAGGTTCCGGTTACCGTGGCGTGTCTACCAAAGCAACCGGTCAATGTGAGCAGGGGCAGTAACAGACAGCCAACAAGGAACCTTTGTTTACTTAGGCCCTTCATGGTGATATTCTCCCGTTTCCCTCGGTCTGCTGTAGGTTACTTTCTGCCAGGGTGCGACGTTGAAAGCTTTGTATCCATCGGGCTAACGTTTCGCGGTCAACGAGTACGCAATGCGTAGACCGCGCTAACTCTTTTGCGCCCGACGTAAAATACCAGTTGGTGACAACCATTGCTTCCTGACAACCGTAGTGCTGTTTCCCGGCTACAGCGTCGCTAACGGCATTTCTCGGAATATTGTCACTGGACCGCTTGCACTGCACGGCATAACTAACGCCGTTCTTGCGTGCGATTATATCTACACCTAAGTCACCGGAACCTTTGGTAACGGTCGTTTTGAAACCTTGATGTTCCATCAGCCGCGCAACATAATGCTCGAATGTGTGACCGGACATAGTGTCTACATCGGCCAGACGCAGACACCGCAAGCGTTCCATTCGCACCCAATGTGGATAGACTTTAACGAAGAAATAGAGAGCCGGCAGGCCGACGAAAACAGCGAAAATCAGAAAACAACGGAACAGTTCAGATGATAACCAAAGTAATACCAGTTGTGAAAAAATGGCCATTAGAATAAACGCTAACGAGATCCTAACCAGCAACAAAGATTGAGAGTCATCGTATCTTCGTTTTCGTCGCCGGGCCATGACGGAACCTCCTCAGTGTGCTGCTGGTTGTTGCTTAATCCCTTCGTTCTCTGCCGATCGAGCGTATTGCTACCTTCCGTTCTCCTTCGCGATGGGAAGGAGTATGCACGCCTGGCAGTTCGTATTGTACACGGAATCCCAATGTTTGTAAATATGTGTGGTGTATATATTCCAAGAGGCTTCGCGCCTGTACAATGCTCCGGTCAGTCAATCGGAGTATTTTCGTATGACGCCCCACAAGGACAACATTATCGTGGAACGAGTACGGCGGGCAAGACTATCGGCGAAACCGGCGGTGACGCAGGAACCGTTAGCCGCTCGCTATCTCAAAGGCGTTAGGTGTTACGCCCGGTTGGTTGCTTCACGAAGACAAGCCGAAATGATAGAGCGATAGTATCCGCCCAAATTGTCAAGCGTTGAAGGCAAGCTAGGGGCGCCGATGGCGCCCCTAGCCTGTCGATCGCGATGAGGTCGTTTTTTATTTAAGGGTCTCGCCGGGTTGAAGGATGTGAACGTTCACGTTAACAAGCAACTCTCTCAAATGCTTCTGGAACTCTTCTACGGTTCCGGTAAGCATGGGCATCGAGTTGTAGTGATAGGGGACGACATGGCGAACGCCAAGGAGTTTGGTCGCATGAGCCGCCTCTAAGGGGCCCATCGTAAAGCGATCGCCGATAGGCAGGAAAGCCAACTCGGGCGCATAGATCTCCTTTAGCAGCGCCATGTCTCCAAATACGCCGGTATCCGAGGCGACATAGAAGGTAAAGCCGTTCTCCATTTTAAGAATAAAGCCGGTTGGGAAGCCTCCATAGACCATGTTGCCATGGGCGTCTTCTCCACCGTTGGAGTGAACGGCCTGCGTAAGGGTAATGCGAATTCCATCGAAAAGGATACTGCCGCCGATATTGAGCTGCTCGGTTTTCTTGGCGCCTTTCTTTGTCAAGAAGCGTACGGTCTCAATAATGCCCACCACCGTGGCGTCCGGGTTCGCCTGGATGACCTCTTCGAAATCCGCCACATGGTCTGCGTGAAGGTGGGTAACCAGGATGGCATCGAGCTTTCCTAGCCGGCTAGGCGAGTGCCACTCGGCGGGGCAAGCGGGATTGGAGCGAAGCCAGGGATCGATGAGGAGGCGTTTATGTCCGGGCGTTTCCACGAGCAGCGTGGCATGACCCAGAAAAGTGATCGCGGTATCGCGAGCAAGCATGTTCTCATACTCCTTTTATGCTAAGACTATAGGGTGGGCTGCTTTGCCTTGCAGAGGGCAACGTACCCAACTATATAATGTACCCTAGATAGAAGGAGGAAGCGATATGGAGGAGAGCTTACGTTGCAAGCTTAGGGCGGTTCAGGTGTTCGCCATGGACGTGGACGGTGTTTTGACCGACGGGGGCCTCTATTTTGGAAGTGACGGCAGCGAGTTGAAGCGGTTTCATGTCCACGACGGACTGGGGCTAGTGATGCTGCAGCAGGTTGGAATACGCGCGTTATGGCTATCGGGGCGGCAGCACGAAGGGGTAAGGGCAAGGGCATCGGAGTTAGGGGTCTACTTGGTGCAGGGAGTCCACGACAAATCTGGGGTGTTGCGAGACGTTTTGCAGGGGTGGGGTATAGATAGCGGTCAGGTAGCCTACATGGGGGATGATTGGAACGATTACGAGGTGATGCGGGTAGTTGGGGTACGGCTAGCGCCCTGTGATGCGACGGAGCGTATAAAGCGTTTCGCGGACTATGTGACGACTCGTCCTGGCGGTCACGGTGCGGTACGCGAGGCGTGCGAGTTAATTTTAGAGGCTCAGGGACGTTTAGAGGAGGCGTTCGGGGGATATATTTCGGGTCAATAACAAACTTTATCGGAAGTTTATACCCGTAACGTAAGTTTTCAACTTCTGGCTTTTAGCGTCCCAGCTCGACTCGGTAGATGCTGGCCTCTTGGTTCGAATAGACCTCCTTCAGATAAGAGGGCAGTGGGGAAAGCCCGCGGAAGATGGGGTAGAGCCTATCGGCGTCCATATCGTCGGGGGCTTTTTGGCTAAACAGCAGATACTGCACATGCATTTTCTCAAGCAGGGCGATGCGTTCTGCGTCCGAGGTTGACTCAAGGCCGAAATTCATCAGCTCTTTTAACTTGGAACCGTAGTCCGGTGTCTCTCCCCAGTGCCCACAATAGACATGACGCCCCGTATACCCTGGGAGGATGCAGGCCATGGTCATGTCGGTGGGAGCGAGGTAGCGGTGCGTTCCGTCGGGTGACTGCAGGATATGCACCCACGGCAGCGGCTGAATGGCCTCTGAAGGTCGCGTGTGGTGGGCTATCCAGCCCAGCGCTTGCAGCTCCCCTTGGCTTATATAGGCGCGCTGCAGATCCGTTTGCACCTTGTTGAGCGTGTCGTTATAGATGTCTCTCACCACAAACCGCATGTTGGTGAGGCTCAGCAGCAGGGTGGCGATGCTTAAGATCAGCATACGCTGCCGCGGGGCCACTTTCCCACGCAACCGCTGTTCGAGGAGATAGGCGGCTCCAACCCCGGCTAAGATAGCAAGAGGGAAGTGCTCTCCCTGCAGCATTTTTCGCTGGAACGAAACCGGCAGATAGGCCACACACAGCTGAGCGATGGCCCAACAGACATAGAGCCGAACGGCGTCCCCGCTCTGAAAAGAGGAGTTAACCGGCACGCTCTCCGGATCCGTGGTCGCTTTGGTCAGCAGGTAGAGCGTATACAGCGTTATCAGCAGCTCACCGCCATAACCCAAGAAGACCCACGGTAGGCCGGCGGATAGCGTTGGGACGTTGGCTCTATCACGAAAGATGGGGTTTGCATGGAGCTCATACGCGATGAGGGCCGTGCCTGGTAAGGCCACCAGGGCCGTCAGCGCGGCTCGTAGCCACGACGACACGTTGTCTTGCAACGAGACAGACCGGGCGCGCACGAGGAGGAAACATCCCCAGGTGAGGGCCAATCCCACCACATCGTAGGTGTGCGTGAGGCCGATCAGCAGTCCAATGAGCCCTGCCGCCATGGCGAGCTTCCAGCTGCGCTCCTGCTCCGCTTTGAGGGAAAGCAGCAAGAACGCCACCTGCAGCAACATGGAGAAGGCAAACAGGGGGCTAAGGTAGAGCGATAGAAACGTGATGGCCTCGGGTTGCCAGACGTCTACAGGGGTGTGGAAGATGTTGACAGCTCCGCCAGATGGCCAAAAGAGCGGCAACCAACCAAACCCGGACGAAAAGCAGACGAAGAGAAACGCCGCTCTGCGGGCCAGCAATGAGGAGAGCGTGTTGCGAAGAAGCAGCCACACCACCCACAAGAGAGCGAAACCCGCTGCAAGGCGAGCCAGGTGAAACACGGCAATGAGGGGCAGATGCAAAAGGGAGGCGACAAGCCCCAGAAGAAAAAAGAGCGGGTTTGGAAACATTCCCGGCTGCGGCTCGGTTGTAAACAGGTTGTGTTGGCGCAGGTGTCCCTGGGCTGCTTGCTTCATCCAGGAGAGATAGACGCAGGCATCGTCGAGGTTATATCCGAGCCAGAGATAGTGGCGCCCGTTCGACAGCCCGTATCCAATGAGATAGGGGATAAGGGTTAGCAAAAGCGTTAGCCCTATAAGCGACAGCGCCCATCTATTTTCCGATTCCCGCAAAACCGTTGGTTTCATGCCGGCTGCCCGGCGGCCTCGAGCATGTGCTGGCACTCTTGTTCCGCGTCGTGAATCGCCTCCATGCCCCATAAGACGTCTAACGTGATGTCGTATTGGCGCACCTCGCCCGGCTCGAGGAACTGCAGTGTCCCCGCTTTGCGCTCATGGGCGCGCCCCAACACCAGACAGTTTGCCGGTTCCAACCCAACCACATAGGTGCCGGCATCCAGCATTTTCCACTCGGAAAACCGCGGCAGCTGCGACGGACGGTAACGGCACCGAAAGCCGAGCCCTTTGACGCCCCCTACCTGTAGGTTTGGGTTTACCAAAGAGACGGCCACCTGATCGGTTTGGGGTGGGAACTGATGGAAATAGACCTTTTCCCGATATCCCGCTTTGGGGGCATCGAACTCGGCATAGCGTTCGGCATCCTCTTCGGCATCGGCGTCGCGAGGCGTTGCGTTGAGGGTGGGGGCAATCAGGCGAGCGCCATCGGCGATGATAGGAAATCCGATGTTGATATGATAGAGAATCATATGTTCCGTGGTACGATAGCCCAGATTCGCCACTTCGTCATGAATATGCAGGGAGGGTGAGCCCAGATAGGTGGTTATCGTGCGGGTTAGCTCAAGGTTTTCGCCGAAGACGGTGGCTTCCCGTACCTTGCCCCGTACCGTCAGGGCATACTCGTCGCCTTCCCATCGGGTTTCGTAAGAGACATTATAGGCGGGAAGGTTGCTAATGCGCCCATGAAGCCCATAGAGCCGGCCTTCATCCTCGCCATTTGCGCCCGCGTAGGTAAGGCCACAGGTGACCACCAGCCCCCCATAAAAACTGCGAAGCCAGCCGCGACCTCCTTCCCCTTCGTGATCGAAGTAAGCCGGATGCGCATCGGTTGTGGCAGAGCGCCAGGCAAGCGCGCATCCGTTGAAGGAGGCGGAAGAGATGTCCATACCTCGACTGGCCAGCACCGTGTAGCGTAGCCCTGAACCGTTGAAGACATCCAGCGCATAGACTCCGTCTTCTTTGCCTTCCTGCAGCCTGTAGGGAAGGACACGCGCGATCTGCGATAGATCGCCAACATAGGTTAGCAACTGTTCTTTGGTGAAGGACTGCCCATAGAGTGCGACCATCAGCGTCTCCCGACAAAAGTTTTTAGCCATTAAATTTTACTTGGAGAGGAGCCCATTTTGGATGTTTGCGGATCGGATATGGGGATAGGAGGAACTTATTTCGTGCGGCGCTAGTCAGACTATTAGAAATTGCGGAGGGAGCTCAAAGAGAACGTCACGATCGATGGCTCCTTTTCGTAGGATTGAAACAGAGACTCAGATAGACAGCTGAAACAGACCGAGTAAGGAGGGTCTACAGATGAAAAACAGTTTTGCGGCAAACCTATTTCAGAAAGGGTTGCTCTGCGGGGTTCTGGCGGTTGGGCTTGCCGGTTTGGCGCCGGCTCTGGCCGATTCGGGCGGTCGCGTGGTGCTGCCCGCGAACTCCGTCATACCCGTTAAGCTCAACACCACGCTTAGCTCCGCGACAGCGGTGAAGGGCGATCTTTTCACCGCCACGGTGGTTACAGACAACGGGGTGGACTACGGTTTGCCACCTGGCACCCGCATTGACGGTTACGTCGATGATGTACGTCGGCATGAGGGGAATCAGCCGGGAATGCTCGCATTGAGCTTTCGGCGCATTCGTCTGCCAGATGGCCGCACCTATCTCATTGACGGTGCGCTCATCGGCCTAGACAATAAGAGCGTGGAGAAGACCTCCGATGGTCGTCTCATCGCCACCCCAGGGCACACGGATAAGCGCTGGACCTATGTTGGCTACGGGGCTGGAGCCGGGCTGCTCGTCGGCCTGCTTACCAAGCATACCTTTGAGGATCTTCTCATCGGGGGCGGCTTGGGCTATCTGTTCGGCTCCTTGCAGAAATCTCACGCCACCGCACGTGACGTGGTTTTGAAATCGGGAACGGAGTTGGGAGTCCGATTAGACCGTGAAGTGGCTCTGAACATGGATGAGCAGAGCGGCTATCGTTTTCATGAGGAGGGCGATAGCCGGGCACGGCCAGCGGTTGAGCGCGAGGTCACTCCGATCACGAACACGTCCCACACCTACACGTCTGCAGCGAACATCGGCGTGCTCATTGGCAACCGGAACGTAGATTTCACCTCGAATGCAACGCCTGTGCGGGATGGAAAGGCCATTCTGGTGCCGGTACGTCCGGTGTTGGAAGCGGCGGGCATTCCTTTTAAGTTCGACGGTCGCGTGTTGCATGTGGATGCGACGGGGCGCACCGTGAGTCTGGCCGTGGGCAGCCGCGTCGCCATTGTGAACGATGGCGAGCGCAAGTTACTGGAAGCTCCGGCTCAGGTTTTGAACGGCACATTGTACGTGCCGATGCGTTTCTTTGAGAGCGTCACGGGGCAGCCGGTGCAGTACGATTCGGCGAGTCAGACCGTGATCATTCAGACCAGTTCCACGTCGGATATGTCCGATACGGGGAATTAGCAGAGGTATAGGCAACCCTCCTGGGAGTGCAGACTTCTAGTCTGCAGGTAAAGAAATCTAATTTGCAGGCAGGGATGCCTGCGCTCCCAGCGTTCCAAGAGTCTGCCGTGCGCCCCTACAGGTCAGACTCTTGGATTTCCACCGTGTCCGCCAGGGCGAGATCGGCGAGGGTCTGCCGCAGCTCCGACAACAAGCTGTCCGCTAGGTCGCGGCTGACCTTTACGGAGAGGTCAATGCGGAGCTTGAGCTCGGAGCCCGGCTGAAGCTTCGGCAAGACCTTCACCCCGAAACGGCTCCACACTTCGGGCGGAAGGGCACCCACCAGACGCAGGGTTTTCGTCTTAACCTCCGGGGCAATCTCCATGCTCGGCTTGGCCGCGATGCTGACGTCTGGACGGTCTGTAAGACTGTCTTTAAGACTGTCTTTAAGACTGTCTTTAGGAGGGGCTGCCTGCGGTTCCAGCACAAGGGAGGCCGTTAGCGAAACCTCCGACGTCAACGACTGCGCTTTGGTTTTAGTGAGGAGGAACACATCCGGCTCGAAAGCCACTTCGTCGGGTGAAATCCGCTCCTGAAACCAGACTCGCTCGTAGGTTCCATCGGGTCTCTGCCCAAAAGCGAGGCCGAAGTCGCCCCTCTCCACGAACTCAACGATCTTCGTGCGTAGGGTCGTGTCGGGATCGGGCAAGCGTGTAAGCGAGCCGTTGAGGAAGCTCTGCCGTAAGCTAGCGAGCGGCCATGCTCCCGCTTCCTTGAGCGCGGGCGGCCACTTCCGATCGAGATATCCTGCTTCGAATGAAAAGTTGAGCTCCCCAGCCGACTTGAGGGCGTCGATGACTCGGCTGCACAAGGTCTCATTGTTGCTGGAGTAACCGGATCCGAGGTCGAACACCTTGAGGCCATCGTTCTCCTCGTAGTCGGCGATCACTACGAACCGATAGCCTCCCCAGACCTCGTTCCTGGCGGCCTCTTCGGCATCCTTCACCTTCAAGTGGATATCGTCCCGCTCCGCTCGGTCGAACTCCCCGCCAAGCGTGCCGTTGGCCAACTCCTGGGCGACCTTCTTCCACGCAAGCCACAGCTCGACCCTCTCTCGCAGCTCACGGCCTGGCTTTTTGATACACCACACCAGCGCTCCAGGGTAGAGGCGCGGCAGCTTGCCCCTGTATTTCGTCCATTCGGCGATCTGCTCTCGAAACGCGTTCTTTCCGTTCCACTCCGCCTCCGGATCGGTGACAATAAGCGTGAGCCTAGGTGAGTCGGGAACCTCGGCCCCATCGCGAGGGAATAGAACCAAGGGAATGCTCGCCCCACGGCGGAACTCGCTCTCGACGAACTTGCGAATGGCGGGTTTGATCTCTTCCTCTTCATCCAGAGAGGCGCGCCGGTCGTTGACCACCTTCTTCAGCGTGGGCTGGTAGCTGATCTTGAACCCGTCCGAGCCCATTCGGCGGATGAAGTAGGACTGGGCTTCCAGGGCAAAGGCCGCATTGTCCACAGACGTCGTGTCAATGCCTGGCTCGCCGAGGGCGAAGCGCAGCTCCGGCAAATGAGCCACCTTATCCGTCTGCCCGCCTGAGGATTCGAAGAGGATCGCCGTTCCCACCCGGCGGTGGATGTCGCGCAGCAGCCCTTGCGTGTCGGCGTCTAGCGCCCGCGCATGCGAATGCTGCCCGGCGATGTCCGCCTCGATGGCCGCGGCAAGCCGAGATTCTCCCAGTTGACCGAAGATCGTGCTGCGAAACCCCATGTCGTGAAGTGGAGCCGACCCAAGCGTGATCAGCGGTTCTCGCCGAGCCGTCGTGAAGCCGTCGCGATACGCCCAAGCGATCCACTGAGCCAGCATCGCCAGCGTTCCACGCGTCTGCTGATACTGCGGGAGAGCTTGCCACTTCCGCTGAAAGACCGAGAGGGTGGCAGGGTGAAAGGGATAGCACGCCTCAAACCGCCCGCGGAGTATCTCCTTCGCCTTGGCTTCCGACGCCACGGTGTCCACAGCCGTCCACTCCCGCGGGAGTTGCGCCCGTCGCTCGAAGCACCAGTCGGCGAAGGCCCTCGCCACGTTCTTCCGCACGTTCTCGTTTCCCAGGTGCTCGAAGAGCCGCCGCCGGACGACCTCGCTGATCGCCGTCTCGTCGTTGACGATGAGGTCTTTGGACACGCGGCGAACCACCTTGGTGATCCTGTCCTGCCACAGCATGTCCCAGTCGGTCATCTCGACCTGACTGCGCGGGAGGCTGATCACCGCCGCGCCGTGGGTTGTTCCCGTCATAGCCACGGTGAGATTCTGAATGAAGGCATGGAAGGCTTCCGCCATGCCGCGATGCCGGTTGAGGAAGTTCAGCACCTCGTCGAAGAGGATGAGCACCGGCGCCTCGGCCGCCTGGAAGACGCGCGCGAGGGATTCGGTTCCCGGCGGGACCGTCCTTGCGGAAGTCCCAAGCGCTGCGACGCCCTTGTGGCCCGCGAGCTGGCGGGCAAGGTCGATCCACGGGGTCTCCCGGCCTTCCTGTGGGTCCCAGGCGTTTCCCACGAAGACGCCCACTCGCGCCTTCGGAACCGACGTGAGGCCCGATTCGCGTAAGAGGTCACCAACCCCTGGGTAGCTGGCGGCCCTCTCGCCGCTCGTGACAAGGTGGTAGAGAGTGGTTAGCGTGTGGGTCTTGCCGCCGCCGAACTGGGTGATCAAGGTCAACACCGGCGCCGTGTTGTCGGTTCGGCCCGATAGCCTGCGCAAGACCATGCCCACATGCTCGCGCAGCGCGCGCGTGAAGTAGGTGCGTGCGAAGAACTGCGCAGGATCCCGATAGTCTTCGGGCGCCGTGCCGGCCACGACCTGTTCCAGGGCAATGGCAAACTCATCTGGGTTGAAGGATCTTCCTTCCCGAACTTCCTCTCGCGGTGTGGCAACTTTATACCAAGCTTCCATCACGTTCCTCCTACGGTCTTTATCTATGGGCGAACGGCTCGGCTGCCGATCTCTTCCGTTGTGCGCGGTTTGCGCAGGCAGCGGCTGCGCAAGCTTTATGGCAGCAAGAGAATCCGCTATCGAGAGCCATCGGTCCGTACCACGTCTCCGTGCGAGTGGCCATCATCGCGGCACCGCCAAGAGCATCGCATCCAGCAGGCGCTTCTCCTCGCTGCCTTTCGGATAGAGGGCCGAGAGCGCGTTGGCCAGGCGCAAAAAGTCCGGCCCGCGTTCCTGCTCGGCTTTCAGAAGCGCGCGCAGGGCGCTCGTCTGGCCCCACGCCTGCAGGAGCATGGCCGCATGGAGGCGGTCGAGGGTGGTCGCCGCCCGATCCTGCGGGAATTCCACGTCGCCTGGGGTCATGAGGGCCTTGCGCCTCCCATCTCGGCGACCTACCTTGGGCGCGCGTTCTCCCTCCAGCTCGGAGAAGAGCGTCAGCTGGGAGGTCTTCGCCGGAGCCTCAGCGATCCACTCGGCGGAGGCCATTGCGCCGTCGTCTGCGAAGAGCTGTCCGGCACGCTCGCTGACGGCCAGCAAGCGGACGACGCCTTTGTTGGTCTCGATGATCCGCCTTTCCCAGCTAGGGAGGTCGATCCCTAAGGGCTGGGCGAAGCGGCGCACCACGTCGAAGACCAGGCTGTAGCCCCTCGTGGCTCCCTTGGAAGGCGATTCCTCGTCCTCCTCCGTCTCCTCCTCATCGTCTTCGGTAGGGTTTTCGTCTCCGCCGTTCTGGCCTTCGGTGGTTTGCAGCGTCCAGAGGAAGAGCGCCGTGAGTCGGGCATCCTCCTCCAGCGCTCCCGCGGCCCCGTTTCGCGCTTTGGCTTCCTCCGTGCCGAGGACGTTCTCGAGCGCCGTGCGCCCGACCACCTCCCAGACTTTTTCCAGATACGCGGCCAGTTTCACCTCGCGCCCCTCGGCGGTCTCGACCTTGCGGTAGCGGCTGAAGATCTCGAGCGCCGGCCCGATGCAGGCAAACACCAGATCGGCGCCGCGGATGCCTTCGGCCTGGAGCCGCTCCATCCAGTCTCCAACGCGCTTGGGCAGCTCCCGCAGCACATCCGCCCAGTCGCCCACCGGAGCATCTTCGGGCCGTGGGCGGCAGATGAGATGGACGCTCGTGGCGAGGGCGGCGGACTCGCGAGCACGCAGGCGCGAGGCCATCTCGGTGGCGATGGGCCAGGAGCCGGTGATCGTCCAGCCGCCTTTGATGAGCCCGGAAAGCAGGGCCTCCCACCCCTCGGTGGTCTTGTGGGCGAAGACCACGGAGGCGACGCCATCCTCCCGCAACACGCGGCGGCCTTCCGCGAAGGCGCGGCGCATGCCTTCCTCGAAGAAGGCTTTGTCCTTATCCGCGTAACGATCGGGATTCCAGTGCTTCATCTCGCAGACCTCGCGCGCCTTGGGTGTGAGCGGATTCTGGGGATCGAACGGGTCGCGCAGGAGCGGATGCCCTGGCAGGGCGCGCTTGAGCCAGACGAAGAAGAAGTCGGAGAGGTCGGCGTAGGGAACCGCGAAGTAGTACGGCGGGTCGGTAAACCAGACATGCGCCGTCTCGTCGGGCAGCGGATGCTCGGCGGCATCGGCGGGCTGGACTTGGCCAGGGTGAAAGCCGCACTGGGCGCGAGCATATTCTGCAACCCATTCAAACATACTTGCGAGGCTTCGAGTCGCGTCCGCGAAAATGCAAGCCTCAGCAAAATCCCAAACGATTGGCAAGGCTTGGCGAGAATAGTTGTTGCTGATTTTCTCAGGGCCATTCTGCCACCTAGTCAGTGACGAATTCCCGTCCGCGAGCCGATTCACCACCAGCGCCATTTCCTCGCGCACCGCGCCGTCCTCGCTCGCCGGCCGCTCACGCACCAGCCGCGCCAGCGTCACCAGCGCTACCTTCTGCCGCGCCGTGAAGAGGTCGCCCCAGCGGTTCATCCCGTAAATCGGGACGTTGAAGGTCCCGCTCATTAGCGGCAGCGGCTCATCGGGCACCGGGCATAGCCCCTGCTTCCCGCCGCGCTCCCACTCCTCGAGCAGCTTCGCGAGGCGTTCCTGCGCGCGGTACACGGCTGCGTAGTCGCGCTCCGTCGGGAGGCGGTAGTGTCGTCCCGTCTCGCCGGGCTTGAGCGTCACAACGGCGAGCAGCCGCGCCCCGCCGATGCGCCGGCCCTTATCATCGAAGACGACATCCCCGCCGCCGCGCTGCGCGACCAGTTGCGCTCGCACCCGCTCGGGTGGAAGCACCATGCCGCAGCAGAGACAGGTCGCTCGCGCACGGCTCACGGTGCCTGGGGGCACCTCTCTCTCGCTCGCCGGCTCGAAGACCTCAAAGACGACCTCCGGCGGCTTTCCCCATGCCCTCTCCACCCGATACCGAAGAGCCCGCTTTCGGTTCGGCTTTTTGCAGAGCCAGAACGAGCGCATGAGCGGAATCTCCGCGCCGCAGTTGGGCGATTCGCAGCGCACCGTGCGCGCCCAAAGATAGGCGATGGGCGTGGCGCCATCCGGATCTTTCGGGTAGAGCTCCGCCAACTCCATCTCCGCCTGGCGCTTGATCTCCGCGCCCACGCGGCGCAGCTCCTCGGCCAGCTTCGGCCCATGCCGCGGGATGACTTCGAGCATGACCTTGAGGATTAGGCAGGCAACCGGGTTGAGATCGCTGGCGAACGTTTCGCATCCGAGCCGTAGCGCCTCGAGCGGGATCGAGCCCCCGCCGGCAAAGGGATCCACAACGAGCGGCGGTTCCTCCGGATAGGCCGCCTGCACCAGCGCCCTGGAGACCTCAAGGTAGGTCTGGTTGGTGGCGAGATCCCAGTTGGCGAAGTCGGCGATGAACTTGAGAAGCCCTCGCCGCAACGCCTCGTCGCTCTCGCCACTGCCGCAACCCACCTTCGGCAGCAGTTCGCGCGCTTTCGCTTTGAAATCTCCCGGACAGAGCGGATCGCACGGATCGGGGAAGAGCAGTCCAAGCAGTACCGCCCGGCACGATGCCAGTGGTCGCCGCGCCCACCATAGGTGCAGCGTTGAGGGATGTCCGTGTCGGATCGACTTTTCCCGCGCCGCTTGCTTCGAAACCTCCGCGATCGGGAAATCCACCTCGGCCAATCGCTTGCAGCCTTTAGGAATCACGGCTGGGCCCCTTCCCAAATCTCGCGAATGTTGGTGCACCGTTGATGGAGCGTAAAGGCGATCTGGTGACGTTCGTGGGCCATCTTAAGAAACAGGCCCGCTGGAATCCGGGGCAGCTCGTCCTTGTCCCGTCCGAGCTCGTCACACCACCAGGTGAGGAGATCCTTGTCGCCCTTGGATTTGGCGCAGTTGCTGCACGCGTGAACAAGGTTTTGGACGCCGACAGGCCCTCCCAGCCGGCGAGGTATCACCTCAACGGGCACTGTCTGCCCCTGCCTTTGGCAGAACGCACAGATGCCGGGCTGCTGCGCCTCTTTTTGGATCTCCCTGTCGTAGTCCGACATTTTGATCTCGCCGCTCTTCAGCTTCTTATACCGATCCATAATGAATCGGTAGTTGCCTCCCTCGCCCGCGGAGGCGGCGATGACGAGCTTGGCATAGTAGTAGAGAATGTAGTCTTCAACGATTTCTGGCACGGCTTTGGATGGCATCTGTCAATCCTCCACAAAAAGGTCTGGCCAGAGCGTCTTCAGCAGGCGCTCCAGGTCGGAAACGGGGACGATCTCGACCGATTCGGCGACCGGTGGTTCGTCTTTGTTCGGCCGCAATTTACCCAGCTCACTAGCGCACTCTTCCGCGATATAGAGCCTCTTGATCCTTCCCTTTTGCGGGTCGGTCAAGAGCTTGGCCAGGGCGGCGAGATACTTGTTTTCGGGCCGACGGATCCGGCGCGTGAGATCCAGCTCCCCAACAAACAGCGCGGCCTCCGGCACGGGGCGTTGCAGGTAGGAACTCAGCAGGGCGACCGCTATCGGCAGATCCAGCTCCTCCCGGTAGCGCTGCTGACGGGGCACGTAGCAGTTGATCTCATAAGAGAGATCGGTTAGATCGACCTCCTTTATGGTGCTGAGAACGCTGAGGAGCTGCTTGACCTTCTTCGACGGCAAGAACGGCGCGTTGAGCTCCGGTCGAGACCCGTAGCGCGGAAGAGTCACAGAGGCTTGACCTTCGGCCAAATCCTCTCCGATGCCCGCATAGCCGAACACGGCGGCGCTTTTCGCCGCTCGATGGGGGGATTCTACGAGCCGACCGCGGTTGTCCATCATGAGAACGAGCGGATCGAGAACGGCCGGCCCAAATCGGTTTTTGGGCACGAAGAAGGGGCGAAGACGGAACGCTCGTCGAATGTACATGATGCAATCAACGTTGTGCTCAAGATCTTTGGGGCCGGCGATCTGCCCCTTTTTGGTAACGTGCCCGATCAGGATCGAGACCAGACCCTGCGCCTTGGCATTTTCGGCGAATTCATAAAGCGCCCGATATTTTTGAGAAGCTGTTGACGCCAACCCCCTGCCTTGCACCGAGTCCACAACAATGGCCTGAACGTCGTGATAGGGCTCGCCCTCCGTGAGCACCCGTCTGGCGAGAAATCGCGGAAGCGCGTCGATGTCGTCGATCGAGTCATCAAGAAAGAAGTTCTCTCGTATCGGCTGCGGCAGATCGCCGTTTGCGTCTCCGTGAATACGTAGAATGGCGCGTTTAAGGTCACCGAGGCCTTGTTCGGTGGTTAGGAAGAGCACCCGGATGCCCTGCATCGCAAAATCGCCGAGCACCTGCATGGCCAGTGTCGTCTTGCCGATGCCAGGTTCTCCTGCCAGAAGGTAGACACCCCCACGAGTGAAACCGGGAGCGATCGCGCGGCCCAACCAAGGTAGCGATGGAACGGGGATAAGTTCATGTCCCTTCTCTGCAATATCTTCAATTCTCGGCATGATGCTCCTCCCAAAGAAAGGCGTAGTTCCTACGTATTTTTATTGCACTCTTCCGACGCTTCGGAACGGCGATGCACCATCACGAGTCGATGAAAGGCAATGGATGCGCGCTCCAGTGACCTCATGAGGAGACAAGAGGATAACATCTTAGTCTTGTTCCTCCTCTCCATAGGGCGTCGAACTCTCTCGCACCTGCATCGGCTGGGTGAGCGCATCCACCGAAAGAGAGTAGTGCGCCACCTTCGTGACCTCGTGCCAGTTGAGGCGAGCAGGGTCTTTGATCGGCTCCTGAAGCTTGGGCTCTGTGGCGCAGTTCGTGACAATGTAGAGCCAGTAACAGTCGCGCCGGTCTTCGGCGACGCGGCGTTCGTTGGGAGTGAGCAGGATCGTCCCGGTGGCGCCGGCCAATCCCTTGATCTCGATGAGCCGCAACTCGCCGGAGTTCCGATCAAGGCTTTTGATGTCATAGCCGAGGTTCTGCTCATGGACGTCTTCAACCTCCCGACCTTGAGCGCGTTCATACGCCATGACGACTTCCATGGCGATGGCCTCGGTCTCCGGATTCGCCAGGAGCCGCTGCACCTCGGGCGCGGCGCGATCGGGATGCGGCAGCACCAGTACGCTGGCGAGCCGTTCAACCCCTTGGATGGAGAGAGCACGCTGCTGTTTTAGCTCATCCTGACGGCGGTTCCGACGCTCAATCAGCTCCGTCTGCCGGTTCCATGCCATGGTAAGGCGGCCTGACGCTCCCGGCTCGCCGCGTTCTGCAGCATCCTGTGCCTGACCAACGTCCATATCCGCCCGTTGAATAAGCGCCTTGAACGAGAGTTCGACATGCTCTTCAATCCGGTCGACTTCCGCGCGTCGCTCCTTGCTGGTCTCTTCGAGGAAGGACTTCAGCACATGCTCGTAAAGCCATTCTGTCTCTTCGGGAGCGTTCGCGATCGCTGGCAGCGGGTCCGGCGGCTCCGCCGGCGTGAAGTTCCCAAGTATTTGGGGCTCTCGGAGGCGCGGCTCCCGGTCGGTTGAGATCTCCACCGCGAAAAGACGCTCGTGGACAATCTGCCCAAGCCCGTCTACCACACGGGCTCGGTAAAAGTCGATCCGGGCAGGCGCGTTATGCTGCAGGGAGTAGAAGGTCGCTCCCGTTCTGAACTCTTTGAGGGCCCGCGTATAGGCGTTCCGCCGAAGCGCCTCGAAAAGCGGATGGCCAGGCGTCACCCACTCCAAGTTTTTCGTGTCGGCCGTCTCCCTGTCGGTAGAGAAGCGAGGGTACTTGTTGGCCAGGGCGGGAAGTTTCCAATCCGGATCGCGCTCATAGCGGTGCAGCCCCGGCGGAGTGCTGCCCGGGTCAAAGGTGTAGGGAAGGTGGGTAACGGGTTTGAGGGGGAATCTTGGCTCGATCTGAGCCGCCTCCTGAATGAATCGCGCGATGGTCTCGGGCACCAGGCGTCGCTCTTTGGCCTGCGCTCGGCGCTCTTTCAGCATCTCTAGGTTGAGTTTCTTCACGGCTAGCCCTTCGAGAGCGTTTTGGCAGATCTCGCGGAAATGACGTTCGTCCACATCCTGGAGGAGGCGATCTGCGAGGTCTTCAGGGCCTATACGCTCGGCGTAGTAGTCGCGCAGCACCCGCTCCACGTGCGCTGCAGGCAGGATCTCTCCAACCACGTTGAAGACGGCGTCGTCGTCGAGCGCGTTACGGATCTCCTGGAGCTTCTCCAGAAGCCGCTTCAACACGCGACCCTCGATGGTGTTTGTGGCCACGAAGTTAAAGATAAGGCAGTCTTTGCGCTGACCGTAGCGATGGATGCGGCCCATGCGCTGCTCAAGGCGGTTCGGGTTCCATGGGATGTCGTAGTTGAAGAGCGTATTGCAGACCTGCAGGTTAATGCCCTCACCGGCCGCTTCGGTGGCGACGAGCACCTGAATGGCGCCCTCTCGAAACTGCTGCTCGGCATAGAGGCGCGTCCCCGGCTCGTCTCGCGAGCCCGGCGGCATGCCCCCATGAATGCAGCCGACACGAAAGTTCCAAGACTGCAGCTGTTCCATTAGGTAATCGAGCGTGTCCTTGAACTCCGTGAAAATGATGAGACGCTTTTCGGGATCCTTAAAGAAGCCTTCCTCGTCGAGAAGCTGCTTGAGCTTAGAGAGTTTGGCTTCGGTGCCGGAGTCCTCGACCGCCTTGGCTTGACTTGCGAGGCACTTGAGCTCCTGGATCTCTTCCTGGATTTGCTCGGCATTGCTCGCGAGGGTGAAGCCCTGCAGCATCTCCTCGAAGCGCTCGCGCTCGCTCTCCTCCATCTCCTGCTGCTCGTCTGGGTCGGGAAGATCTGGGGGAGCCTGACCGAAAAGAGCCTGCGCTCTCTCCAAGCCCTCTTCAAGACGTCTCACGCGGTTCTCGAGGGAGCGCCGCATCGCGTAGGTGCTCGAGGCCAGCCGCCGTTGGTAGAGGGACATCAAAAAGCCCACCGCCCGAGCGCGTGGATCCCTGTCCAGGCTTGCCGCCTTTTTGCTCTGCTGTTTCACGAAGCGGGTGACGGCGTGGTAGAGCTCGTCCTCCTGCCCTTCGATCTCGAACTGCACCGTGTAGGGGATGCGCTTCGTGAAGATCTTCTTTGCTTCCCATGTGCCTGTGCCGTCTTGGCGGGACTCAGGAAAGTAGACCATCGCCTCTTTGGTGCGACGGAGGTAGAAGGGTGCGCGACCACGCTCCATGGCGGCTCGGACGGACCTGACATCCGCGTAGACATCTGCGTCGAGAAGCTGAAGGAAGAGTCTAAAGTTCTCCGGGTCGCCCTTGTGCGGCGTTGCCGTCAGCAAAAGCAGGTGATCCGACGTGTCGCGTAACAGCTCGCCCAGCTTGTAACGATCGGTCTTGTGATCGGAGTCGGTGGCGCTCATGCGATGGGCTTCGTCTACCACCACCAGATCCCAATGGACTTGCCGCAACCCTTTGAGGATCTCTTCTCGCTTGGCAAGGTCGAGCGAGGTGATGACTCGATTCTGCTCCAGCCACTGGTTAATCCCGTACTGGTAGCGGATGTTGCTGCCCTTGAGGACGATGAACGTCTGGTCGAACTTCTCCTTGAGCTCGCGCTGCCATTGGAAGGTGAGGTTGGCGGGGCAGACGATGAGGATGCGCTCGACAAGGCCACGCAGTTCGAGTTCTCGAATCAAGAGACCGGCCATAATGGTCTTGCCGGCGCCGGCGTCGTCGGCGAGCAAGAACCGAACTCTGGGCAGCTTGAGGAGGTATTCGTAGACGGCCTCGAGCTGATGCGGCAACGGGTCTACCCGAGTGATAGAGAGGCCGAAATAGGGATCGTACTCGTAGGCGATTCCTAAGGAGTACGCTTGTAGACCGAGGCGAAGGAGGTGGCCATCTCCTCGATACGTGGGCTTTGTGCCCTCAATGGTGAGGTTTTCGAGGTCGCGCTGAGTAAGGGACACCAAGCGGAACTGCTCGGACTGCGTGCCAACCAGTCCGACCTCCCAGACGTCGGATCCTGTCGCGCGGGCGGTCACTACCCGCATGGGCTCTTTGAAGAGCGAGCCGGTGAGGATCTGTCCCTCCTCCAAACGCAGATTGTCCATCTTTGCATCTCCTCTAGGGCACTATGCTATGTATGGATAGCACACAAGCTGTTATCGTCCACAGATTGTGCATAGCCTGGCGAGATGTGTGTTTTTCGTTTTGTGTTTTAAGTTTCTCGTTGTTCGTTGCAATTCGTGTGCTAAGAACTAGAAACTAGATTCAGTATACCGGCAAGCGAGTTATTCTCATGTCAGGCGGTTTATTGCGCTGCTTTTTGATATGTCAGAGCCATCTGCCGGCGGTCACTCTCTGCTGAATGACCCCGCCGAGCAAGATAGTGTGCGGAAAGAGGAGGTTCTCGTTCGAAAGTGTTGCATGGATGGCACGGGTAAGTTCTTATGCGCAAAGCGCCGCCGATGGCATTCCATGTTGAGACGCCCACGCGTCCCCGCTGGTTCAAGGGAATTTGTAGCGAGGCCGAAAGAAGCCTATCCCTATCCCCAGCGGCTGCACAAGTCGGCGTACGCTTCTGCTGTCTCGGTAAACTGGCACCGAAGGTTAGCACCCGTGTTTGACTCGTAGACGTTGAGAGCAACAGATGCCATAGCACCAAAGCTTCGAGCGCTGAACGGAATGCCTTTGACTAGCGCCGTTGCGCGTGGGTACCCGTTTGCTGCGGTTTGATCTCGCCTCGGTTGATGGCCATGCGGATCATTTGGCGGAGCTCGGTGTAGTTCCCCGCGTTCGCGAGGGCGTCCTGTTCTGTGATTAGCCCCGCTTTAAAGTAGCGGAGTAGGCACTGGTTCATCGTCTGCATGCCCCAGTAGGCCTCCATACCGGCCTGCCGGATGGCGTTATAGATCTCGTCGGAGCGGCCCTCTTCAAGGAGCTTCGCGATGGTCGGCGTAACGTCCATCACCTCGGTGGCCGCAATACGACCGGTGCCGTCCGCACGGGGAAGCAGCTTTTGAGAGACGACACCTCTTAAGGAGACGGAAAGCCGCAGCCAAAGGAGCGGGCGCTCGTGGGGTTGGAACATATTCGAGAGGCGGTCGAG
Source organism: Chthonomonas calidirosea T49 (assembly GCF_000427095.1). Lineage (NCBI taxonomy): Bacteria > Bacillati > Armatimonadota > Chthonomonadia > Chthonomonadales > Chthonomonadaceae > Chthonomonas > Chthonomonas calidirosea. The sequence goes on along the minus strand of NC_021487.1, from coordinate 502,403 downwards.
GGTTTCTGCAGCGCTCGCCGTATGAACCGTTGCAAACACCAGGTGGCCTGTTTCGGCCGCCTGTAGCGCCACGTTCATGGTCTCCAGATCGCGCATCTCGCCGATGAGGATGACATCGGGCGCTTGACGTAGGACGTGGCGCAGCGCTTCGTTGAAGCTTTCCGTGTCAATACCTACTTCCCGTTGGCTAATAATCGCCATTTTATCCTTATGGACAAACTCAATGGGGTCTTCAATGGTGACGATATGCACCCGACGGCTATTGTTGATGAGATCGATCATGGCCGCCAGGGTGGTTGTTTTTCCACTGCCGGTAGGCCCTGTAACGAGCACAAGGCCATCTCGGTGCATTGTGAACTCTTTTACTTTCGGAGGGATACCTAACTCCTCTAAAGATCGGATGCGGGTGGGAATAATGCGTAGGGCTGCGGCGATCTCCCCGCGCTGAAAATAGACGTTCATACGGATGCGAATGTCCTCTCCCACGGAGAAGGCGGCATCCATTTCATGGGTATTCTCAAACTCACGGCGCTGACGCTCCGTTAGCTTGGCGTAGACAAGCTCGCGGATCTGGTTTGCCGATAGCACCGGGAATTCTGTGGGGGCGATCAGGCCGTTCAGGCGAATGTACGGGGGGGTATCTGCTCGTATAAAGAGGTCTGACGCTCCCTTACCTCCTGCCCAAAGGAGCATCTCGTCAAGACTTAGGCTCATCGTCATGGTTTCCTTTCTTGGGTTGTTGGGCTGATACAAGCCACAACGGTGTCGTAGAAGGCCTTTCTCTTCTTAAGGAAAACAGATGCGAACATAGCGTAGTTCCCGAACCCTATCGGTGACGCCTTGACAAAACATACGCCACTGCTAGGAGAAGTAAAATACATCCTCCTATTGTTACGTTTCGAAGAAGCACGATTCCTTCTGTTTTCTTGCCAGATTTTTCTTCTGACGGTTTTGGGGGATTTGTGGGCTGGCTGACGGTAAGCCGTAGCAAGGCGTTGGGGTCTGCTAGGAGGCCTGTGTGTTTTTTGATCGCAAAAATATAACGGTACAGGCCATTTTCACACAGCAACGTCTCGACATAGTCTGGCGTTGAGAGCACATGAGGCGGCTGCGCTAGGGCGGAGGGCCATAAAAAATCGATCTCGATGGTGTTGAATCGTTGAAACGCTTGGAGATAGGGTTGTATCTGAGGGCCGGCAGGGGAGAATTGAGGAGCGTTTTGAAGGGTTAGCAGGGCTGCGGTTGTCGGCGGCTGATTCGGCAGCATGGGGCTGTTGTCAACCTGCATATCGGCAATGTGCCAATGACCCGCGGCGGTAAGGCGATCCGCATCGGCCTGGACCTCCTGCTTTGGCACGCTTCGATCGTAAGCGATCCCCACGCGCGCGCCGTCTCCGATAGGATGGACAAAAACAACGACGGCCACTTTTTTACCGGAGGTGGAGGCCGAATTCTCCGGAGGGGCGGCCAAAACCGGCCTCAACTTTCCTGCTGCGAGGAGGAGACAGCAGGCCAGGGCGGTAGAGTAAATAAAACAGGTCTGATACCAGATATCAGACCTACGTGGATAGCGTGGCATTTTTCAAAAAATGGAGCTGAGGAGGCTCGAACTCCTGACCTCTTCAATGCCATTGAAGCGCTCTCCCAACTGAGCTACAGCCCCACTGTGCTCTCTTCGACTTTTCTGCCCTCATTATACCAAAATTCTGTGGCGGTTTGCAAGCCTTTAAGGGCTAGGTGCGGAGAGCCCTCACCTGTTTTGCTAGATAAAGCCTTTTTGTGCTACGCTAATAGGTGTGTGTTAAGAGCTGTTTGGGAGCCGAAGGGTAAGATGGCAGTTGATCGGGTGCGTTTGCTAGACGAAAACACGGCTAACCGCATAGCGGCCGGCGAGGTTGTTGAGCGGCCGGCCTCCGTTGTGAAAGAGCTTGTGGAAAATGCGATTGACGCCGAGGCCACGCATATCTCTATTGAGATCGCCGATGGGGGACGCGAAGCGATCGTGGTCTCGGATAACGGTTGTGGAATGACACGTAACGACGCTATCTTGGCGCTTCAGCGCCATGCGACCAGTAAGATCCGTTCTGCAGACGATCTTTTCGCCATTCAGAGCTTGGGGTTTCGGGGAGAGGCGCTGCCCTCCATCGCCTCCGTGTCCTTGCTGGAGTTGACGACGAAGCCGAAAGATGAGGAGGTGGGGGTGCGTATTGAGGTTAAAGGTGGCGAGATCGTTTCGGTTGAGGAGGCCGCTGTTCGCGATGGTACCACGGTGAATGTAAGGCACCTTTTCTTCAACACACCCGCAAGGCTGCATTTTCTCAAATCTGTGCCCACAGAGCTCGCTCGCGCCCTGGATGTGGTAGGGCAGCATGCGATTGCTCAGCCTCACATCGCCTTTCGCGTACGTAGCGACGATCATGAGGTGTTTTCAACGCCGGGCACCGGGGAGACCCTGCCGGCTCTCGCGGCCGTTTGGGGGCGGGACATTACCAAAAAACTGATTCCGCTGGAATATGTGGGGACGTCGGTTAAGGTGACCGGCTTTGTCGCCACACCGGACTGCACGCGTCCTGGCCGGAGCCACGAGCTTTTCTTTGTGAACCGCCGTCCTGTTAAAAGCCGTATCATCGGCCATGCGCTGGAGGAAGCGATGCGCACGCTCACGCCCGAATCGCGTTTTCCTATCGCCGCCATTTTTATTGAACTAGACCCTAGTTTGGTGGATGTGAACGTCCATCCCACAAAAGCCGAGGTGAAGTTCCGTCGGGAGGGAGAGGTTCACCATGCCGTGAGCCAAAGCGTTAAGGGGGCGCTAAAGGCCTATGGAATCAAACCTCATCCGAGAATCTCGGTTCCACCGCAAACCGGGCCTCAGGTGTTCGGGAAGTCGCTTTTTGGAAACTTCTCCTTCCTGCCCTCAGAATCGAGGGAGGCGGTGGCACAGGGTGGGAGATCGCAGCAGGCCGATGAAAACGATCCTTTTGCCAGCATCCCGTTTGGCAATGAAAAGGATGGCGCGGGTGTTGAGGAGGCGTTTGTTCCCCAACTTCCCGAGCGTCCCAAGCCCTTCGCCGAACAGTTACGCGAGTTTCGGGTTCTGGGACAATACGTGAATACTTACATTATTGCGGCAACCCCAGACGGCATTGCCATTGTCGATCAACATGTGGCCCATGAACGCGTTCTTTATGAGCGTCTTACCGTTCAACATAAGTCGGAAGGGATGCCTATGCAGCGCCTTGAGCCGCCTTTAACGCTGCAGTTAGGGCGTCGTGAGGCCTTGCTGCTCGCCGAACACTATCGTTCGTTTGCACCGGCCGGCTGGGAGATCGAGCCGTTTGGCAAAGAGAGTTTCGTGGTGCGCGCCATACCCGCTCTGCTGGCACGAAAGCCCTACGAGCAGATTTTAAGAGATATGATAGATGAGTTGGTAAATCAGTCTATTTCGAAGCGGCTGCTTGTCCAACAAGACCATGTCACGATAACGAACGCGTGTAAAATGGCGGTCAAGGCGGGAGATCCTCTTACGATGGAGGAGATGACGGCCCTCCTGAACCAACTGGCGGAGACCGAGAACCCCTATTTATGTCCTCACGGCCGGCCTATTATCGTGATGGTGACCCTTCGAGAGATAGAGACACAGTTTAAACGAGCATAAGGAGCAGGAGAGTTTCGTAAATGTTATTAGAGGGTAAGGTGGCTTTAGTCACCGGAGGTGCGCGCGGGATTGGCGCGGCCATTGTGCGCGTTTTAGCCCGGGAGGGGGCGGCGGTGGCCATCAACTATGCGCATAGTGGCGAGCAGGCGAAAGCGTTGGCACAGCGCATCGTTGAGGGAGGAGGAAAGGCCCTCCCTTATGCCGCCGATGTTCGTGATGCGGAGGCCGTGCGACGCATGATCGCTCAAATTCGGGACGACTTCGGCCGCCTAGATGCCGTGGTGAACAACGCCATTGCCGGCCGACAGCACGGGGCGTTGACGGAGGCGAGCGATGAGGATTTCCGGACGGCGTTTGATTTCGGCTGCATGGCCATTATTCACATGATACGAGCCGTGCGCCCCGTGATGCGCGAGCAGGGAGGTGGGCGGATTATCAATATTGTGACCGAGCTGTGGAACCTAGCACCGGAGGAGTGGTCGGTCTACATGGCGGGCAAGGGAGCCATGGTGGGCATTTCGCGCTCCCTAGCACGCGAGCTAGGGCCAGACAATATAACCGTGAACATGGTGGCCCCTGGTTGGATGGCGGATGAGAAGGTGGATACGGAGTCGGAGGGCTCAAAAAACTTCGCGCGCTCTTTGCCTTTACGCCGTCATGGCAGCGCCGAGGAGATAGGAAACGCGTGTGCCTTTTTGATGAGCGACTTGGCTAGCTATATTACCGGTGCCTACATCCCCGTGACGGGCGGGCGTGTGACTCAGGTAGGGCTTTAGAGGCGATCTTTGTTGTAGGAGCAGAGGACATCGATATGACAACCGAAGAACAGTTGCATGCTCTTTTGAAACAGCGTATCCTTATTCTTGACGGTGCGATGGGCACCATGATACAGCGCCATGGTTTTGAGGAGCGAGACTATAGAGGTGAGCGTTTTGCCCATCATCCTGTTGATCTAAAGAACTGCAATGAGGCCCTGATGCTGGTGCGGCCTGATGTGATCGAGGAGATTCATTGGCAGTATCTGCAGGCCGGCGCGGACATTATCGAGACGAACACATTTAACGCTAATCGCATTAGTCTGGCCGATTTTCAGCTCGAAGACCTAACCACGGAGATCAACCATGTTGCGGTGGCGATCGCCCGTAGCGCCGTGGAGAGGGCAAAGCATCAGAACCCGGATCGCGCCTGCTTTATTGCCGGCGCCATAGGCCCAACAACGCGTAGCGCTTCCGTCGTGGTAGATGCCGAGCGTCCTGAGTATCGTGCCGTTACGTGGGATGAGCTGGTTGTTGCCTATAAAGAGCAGGCGCGCGCCCTCGTGGATGCCGGGGTGGATATCCTCCTCTGCGAGACGACCTTCGACACTTTGAATCTGAAGGCAGCGTTGTTTGCCATCCAAGAGCTTTTCGATGAGGGGCTTCGTCGTGTTCCGGTGATGGCCTCGTTGTTTGTGGACTTGGCGGGCGGCAATCTCTCCGGTCAGACCCTGGAAGCGGTCTGGTACTCCATTATGCATGCTCCCTTGCTAAGCGTGGGCTTGAACTGCTCGTTTGGGCCAGACCTCATGCGGCCTTTCATTGAAGAGCTATCGGGTTTGGCGCATATCTATGTGAGCGCCTATCCCAACGCGGGCCTGCCGAACGCCTTGGGAGGCTATGATCTCGCCCCGGATGCGATGGCGGCCATGCTGAGAGAGTGGGCAGAGAACGGATGGCTTAACATTGTTGGAGGATGCTGTGGAACAACGCCGGAGCATATTCGGGCTATCGCTGAGGCCATGCAGGGGCTCGCGCCTCGTCAACCAGCCTCCCCATCGCCCTACACCTGTCTCAGCGGCACTCGCCCGCTCGTTATTCGGCCCGAGACCAATTTTGTTAACATCGGTGAGCGCACCAATGTAACGGGCTCTCCGAAGTTTGCCAAACTCATTTTGGGAGGGCAGTTTGAGGAGGCCTTGGGCGTGGCTCGCCAGCAAGTTGAGAACGGAGCCCAGATGCTCGACGTCAACATGGATGAGGGGCTGCTTGACGGCGAGCAGGCCATGCGCACCTTCCTTACGCTCATACAGGGAGAGCCGGATATTAACGTGGTGCCGATCATGATTGATAGCTCTAAGTTCTCTGTGATTGAGGCCGGGTTAAAGTGCACACCGGGGAAGAGCGTTGTCAACTCGTTGAGCTTGAAGGAAGGCGAAGAGAAGTTTAAGGAGCAGGCGCGCCTCGTGCGCCGCTATGGGGCCGCAGTCGTGGTTATGGCTTTTGATGAGCGGGGACAAGCGGACACGTTTGAGCGCAAGATCGAGATCTGCGCCCGTGCCTATCGGATTCTGACACAGGAGGTGGGTTTCCCACCCCAGGATATCATCTTCGACCCGAATGTACTGACGATTGCCACGGGGATCGAGGAGCACAACCGCTACGCGATCGATTTCATTGAGGCCACTCGCTGGATAAAAGCGAATCTGCCTGGATGCAAGGTTTCTGGAGGCATCAGCAACATCTCGTTCTCGTTTCGTGGTAACAACATCGTTCGCGAGGCGATGCATAGTGCCTTTCTGTATCATGCCATCAAAGCCGGGCTGGATATGGGCATCGTGAACGCGGGCCAGCTTGCCGTCTATGAGGAGATACCTTCAGAGCTGCTCGAAAGGGTAGAGGATGTGCTGTTCAATCGTCGGCCCGATGCAACCGAACGGCTGCTGGCGTACGCTGAAGAGGTAAAAGGACAAAAATCGAAGAGCCTGGATAAGGAAGAGGCTTGGCGGCAGGGAAGTGTGGAAGAGCGCCTCGCCTACGCGCTGCTGAAAGGGGTAACAGACTATATCGAAGCGGACGTTTTAGAGGCTCTTGAAAAGTATCAGCGTCCGCTCGCCGTGATCGAAGGGCCCCTGATGGATGGGATGAATGTGGTGGGCGACCTGTTTGGGGCTGGAAAGATGTTTTTGCCTCAGGTAGTGAAGAGCGCCCGTGTCATGAAAAAAGCCGTTGCCGTTTTGATGCCCTATATGGAGGCCGAGAAGGAGGCTTTGAGAGCGCAGGGCGGCAATGTCGAGCCCCAGGGCAAGATCGTGATGGCGACGGTGAAAGGAGATGTTCATGACATCGGGAAGAATATTGTGGGCGTTGTGCTGAGTTGCAACAACTATGAGGTGATTGACCTCGGCGTGATGGTGCCATCCGAGACGATTCTGCGGGTCGCTAGAGAGACCAATGCGGACATAATCGGGCTGAGCGGCCTCATTACCCCCTCTTTAGATGAGATGGTGCATGTGGCGAAAGAGATGGAGCGTGAGGGGTTTGAGATACCGCTGCTGATTGGCGGTGCGACGACAAGCCGGACACATACGGCCTTGAAGATCGCCCCCGTATATCATGGCCCTGTTATTCACGTGCTCGATGCCTCTCGCGCTGTGGGTGTGGTAAGCAGCTTGCTGTCCAAAGAGCAACGAGACAGTTTTCTGCAGCAGGTGCGCGCTGAGCAGGAGCAGCTGCGCAATCAATACGCCGCCCGCCAGACGGAGAAGCGGCTGCTGCCCCTTGAGGAGGCGCGTAGAAGGGCCGTTCCGATCGTTTGGAAAGCGGAGGATATTCCCACCCCTGAATTTATTGGAGTGCGTGTGCTGCGCGATCTGCCTTTAGAGGAGTTAGTGGACTATATTGACTGGTCCCCCTTCTTCCATGCTTGGGAGTTGCGGGGGCGCTTCCCTGCCATCTTCGAGGACCCTGTGGTCGGCGAAGCCGCACGGAAGCTCTATGAAGATGCGCGTCGTCTTCTTGATGAGATCGTCCGAAATAGGTGGTTGACCGCACATGGGGTTTATGGACTTTTTCCGGCCTGGCGATTCGGGGATGATGTGGCCATTTATGCCGATGAGACGCGCCGTCAGGAGATCGCTCGATTCCACTTCCTGCGTCAGCAAGTAGATAAGGGAGGCGATGACGAGGAGGGGACCATCAACTACTGTCTTGCCGACTTTGTGGCCCCCGCGGAGACCGGTTTGCCCGATCACATCGGCGCCTTCGCCGTGACCGCTGGGCATGGCTTAGATAGGCTTGTGGCACGCTTTAAGGCGGAGCATGATGACTATAGTGCCATCATGGCGGAGGCGTTGGCCGACCGACTTGTGGAGGCCTTCGCAGAATATCTGCATAAGCGTGTGCGAGCGGAATGGGGCTATGGCAAAGACGAAAACTTGACCAATGAAGACCTGATTCGCGAACGATATCGCGGCATCCGGCCGGCCCCCGGCTATCCGGCTTGTCCCGATCACACCGAGAAGCGCATCCTGTTCGATCTGCTCGATGCCGAAAGAAACACGGGCATCTGCCTCACTGAAAGTTTCGCGATGCGGCCGGGGAGTTCCGTCGCAGGGCTTTACTTCGCCCATCCGGCCTCCCGCTATTTCCCGGTTGGCAAAATTGGGCATGATCAGGTGGTAGAGTACGCCGAGCGTAAAGGAATGTCCGTTGAGGAGGTGGAGCAGTGGTTGGCGCCCGTGCTCGGCTACGAGCCTGCTCGCGCTAAGAGTCTATAGGACCGTTAGGGGTGATGAGGGCTTTGATCACGCGCTGCTGCTCCACATCCTCGAGGGCGTTTGGCACTTCGTCGAGTTGGTAGGATCTGGAGATGAAGTGCGACCAGTGAATTCGGCTTTCAAAGCGCTTTAATATCTCAATGGCGCGATAAAAGTGCGAGAAATCCGAGCCCCAGCATCCCCTTATCTCGAGATGTTTGCGGTTGATGTGAAGATGCGGATTGATCAATACATCGCCGTTGTCGGTGTACTGCCCCACGATAACGTACCGCCCACCATCGCGTACAAGCTCGCAGCCCTCAAGAATAGCTTGTGGGTTGCCGCTAGCCTCAATAACGACATCGGGCCCGCGATTACCGGTCAGGCTTTTGATAGCGTTCTGGCGCTCTTGTAACGTTGTTGTTTGGATGTTGAAGGTCGCATCTACCCCGAAACGGCGCGCGAGCTGAAGCCGCAACTCGGGCGCGCCGACGACTCCAACCCACCCAGCGCCGGAGAGCAGCGCCAAAGCGGCACAGGAGAGGCCGACAGGGCCGCTCCCTTGGATGAGAACGCGATCGGCGAGGCGAATCTGGGCTAGTTCGATGGCATGCGTGGCCGTCGGCAAGCCGCACCCACCGCCCATCCATGTGGCTGCGGAGACTTCCGTGGGCAGATGAAGGAGCTTCGTGTTGGGGCGAAGATATAGATATTCCGACCAACCGCCCGCAAGACCGGGGGGATCTTCTGCCCCATAGGTGATCCCATAGACCCTGCGATGAGGGCAACGGGTGGTGGCCTTGGCAACAAGACAGTACCAGCAGTTGTTGCACGTTGCGTGCACATCTAGAAAGGTTACCCGATCGCCTAGATTGATCGGGCGACCTTCTACATCATACACAGCCCCGTTTTTTTCTTCCACAATGCCAACGGAGACATGTCCAGGAATAAGCGGGTAGGGGACTCCTTGCAAGCGTCCATGAAACAGATGGACGTCCGTTCCACATATCTCCGATGCAAGCACACGTAAAAGAACGGCGCCAGGCTCCAAATCGGGAATAGGGTAGCGCCTTATTTCAGGAGGATGATTGGGCGCTGGGTAAACAAGGGCGCGTGCGTATCGTCGTGACATCGGTTTAAGGCCTCTTGAGAGCCGTTTTTGTATCCGACCAGTTGGCTAGTGTCTCCACGATCTGGTCTTGAGCGGCGGTGCAAGTTGAGTAGGGGGCTAGGCAGTTATTGAACATGATCGAGAATACGATGCGATCCCCGTCTTTATCCGTGACATAGCCGCTTAGGGTATTGACTTGAGAGACATAGCCTGTTTTGGCATGACAGTTCTCGGCAGCCGCCGTTCCCTTCATGCGATAATAGAGACTACCATCTACGCCAGCGATAGGAAGCGAGTCGTAGAACACGTCGAAATAGGGTTGTTCCGCAAGATAGGAGAGCGCAAGGACAAGATCGTGAGGTGAGACGAAGTTGATGCGCGAGAGGCCCGAACCGTCGGCTTGGCGTATCTCATCCATAATAAGCCCTGCCTGTTGGAAGATATGCCGTGCCGTTTGCACGGCGCTGCCGTCTATGCCACCGGTTCCTTTACCGGTGGCTTTAGCACCTACCGTCTTTAGAAGGCACTCGGCAATGAGGTTATTGCTTGGTTTGTTCATGAGGCGGAGAATGGTTGAGAGGGGTGCAGAGGTATGGTCGGCGAGAGTCACGGCGTCATTTGGCTCCTGAGAGATGTCAACTAGGCGCGTATGGTCAAAGTGGATTCCCTCTTTTTGTAGGTCATTCAATAGGATAGTCGCTGTATATCGTGCTGGGTCTACTATAGTGAGTCGAACGGTGGGTTCATCACTCGATTTGATGTCTCGTGGTAGCTGACCGGTGATCAGGAGGACGTTGCGTCCTTCTAATCGGGTGCAAAAAAGAGTGTTTTGAGATTTCGATGGGCCTGTTACACCGAGGTTCTCAACGCGCACATAGTTCGCTATCGGGCTTATTTCAACGCGTACAGGAGCACCGACCTTTTTCCCGGGCATTAGATGCACGGTAATAAGATTACCATCCACATTCAATGCACTGATCTCTGCAGAGTAGTAGTAGGGTTCATCGTCCCACGCCCAGACGTCTCCGAGCCATTGCCGATCAAAGAGGCTATCGTCATAGAGGAGCGTGCCGAGCACCCGCCTTAAACCCTGTTTCCGCGCTTCCTCTGCCATCTTCTGCAGGTCTGCATCGGTCAGAGTGGGGTCTCCCGATCCTTTAATGATGAGGTTTCCGTGCAGCACACCGTCGCGGGTAAGGTGTCCGGCAGCGAGCAGGGTTGTATGATAGGTATAGGTGGGTCCGAGCTCTACGAGAGCGGCGAGGGATGTCAAAATCTTGTTATTCGAGGCGGGCAGAAAGACCCTGTCGGCATTACGTTCATAGAGCACACGCCGGTCTCTAAGCCGTTGAATAAATACTCCCTCGAACGCCGTATGAAAAGCAGGGGCATCAAGAATGGAATCTATGGTCTTGGCTAGGGGTATGTCGGAGTTGTCGCTATTCTGTGCATATCCAAAGACCGTGGACAGGCTGAGGCAGGCTAGAACGAGAAGGCAGACGTTGCAACGGCGGGCAGCATGAAAACCGCTTTTTTCTTTCATAATCTATCTATTCACCAATGAGTCGAAAAAATCCTACTTCTCAAATCTTGACAAAGCGGCTCGTACTTATGTAGATTAGCCACAAAATAAACAGAAGGAGTATTTAATGCGTTCCTTTTTCTTGACAGCAACCATTGTGAGCGCTCTTCTGTTGGTAGGGTTGCGGGGCTTTTGCCAATCTCAGGGGACCGTAACGAAGCCATCTCCACCCATGGCTCCTGTTAAGCCTTCTTTTGAGTCCCTAATGAACGCGGCGCGTCAGGCGTATTCCCAAAACAAGCTGCAGGATGCAGCGAATGTGCTACGACAAGCTACGCAACTTTATCCCGATCAGCTGCCTCCGCATGAACTATTAGCTTCTATCGATTTGCAACTCAAGAACTACACAGAGGCGGAGACGGAAGCGCAGAAGGCCATTACATTAGCGGAGAATCAGCCCGCTCCCTATGAGCTGTTGGCAGAGGCCTTGTCGGGTCAAAAGAAGTACGCAGCCGCCGAGCAGGCGCTGCGAAGGGCGATCGCTCTTGAGCCTTCGGATGCCTCTCTATGGCTACAGCTTGGCAATACCTACGTACAGACGAAGAACTATCATGAGGCGGCGCAGGCTTACTTAGATGCCCTTGGGTTATCGCCGGATAGTTTGGAGGCCCATGCGGCCTTAGGGGATGTGTACGAGCAGTTAAATGAGCATGATCGAGCCGTGTTGGAGTATGAGGCGGCCCTCCATTTACTGAATCAAAGCCCACTAGCGAAAACGCAGCCCGGCCAGCAGCTTGGCCGACAGATACAGATGGGGCTGGCGAACGCGCTGGCAGGGACAGGGCGTTATCTGCAGGCTGAGAACCTCGTAAAGCAGCTTATCGCGCAAGACCCCAAAAATGCGGACGCTCTCGCGACTCTTGCAGAGGTGTACGACACGGAAGGGAAGCATCAGCAAGCGATTGAGACGTACCAGCAAGCTTTGGCTCTCAACCCAAAGGACGCGATTTTGTGGGGCAATTTAGGTTGGGCGCAGTACAATGCGGGCGATTATGATGCCGCGATCGCTTCCAGTGAGAAAGCGCTTCAGCTCGACAAGACGCTGGCGTATGTACAGTTCAACCTTGGGCTTATCTACGCGGTAAAGGGAGATTGGGCGCGTGCGAAACGCGCTTACGATGCTGGTTTAGCTGTGGCCTCCCGAACGGATATAACCTCGGCCTTGTCGGATATTTACCATGCTATGTCGCGCGATTCGAAGAGCGTTTCGTTGCGTGAGGCCTATAGTTACTTAGAGAACGCCTACTTTCGAACTTTTTCATCCGAATCAAACCTTATCGGATCATGAGTTTTTTTATTTTACATACCAACGACTTCCATAACAAACTGACTTCCGAAAAGGCCGAGCGGATCCGGGAACTGAAGCAATCGCTGGGAGATCGTTGCTTGCTGCTTTTAGATGCCGGGGATGCCATCTCTGCAGGTAATCTTAACTACCATCTTCGGGGCGAGCCGATCCTCGATCTAATGAATGCCTGCGGCTACGACGCGATGACCCTGGGGAACCGCGAGTTTCATTTTACGAAGGTGGGGCTACGCTGTAAAATTGGTCGTGCGACGTTTCCTATCCTTTGTGCTAATCTATATGAGAAGGACAGCTCTTTCACATATTCCCGACCGATGGACACCTATTTCGCTTCATCGCCAAGCTTGCCTCTGCAGCCCGCCTTCATCCGAACAGCGCCACTCCAGCAGAAAGTTCTGGTGGTTGGCCTCACGGTTCCGATGATCACCGCCCGTATGGCGAGCCGTTCCATCTCCGCCTATCTGTTTGAAAATCCCCTCAAAGTTGCCACAGAGATGATCCCGCGTCTTCAAGCGTGGGTTCAGCCCGATCTCACCATTGCATTAACTCATATCGGCGTTGCAATGGATAGGAGGTTGGCGGAGTCGGTGCCCACCCTCGATCTTATCATTGGAGGGCATACTCACGAGCTGCTCCCGCAGGGAGAGTGGGTAGGGGACACGCTCATCGTTCAGGCGGGCTGCTATGCGAGGCACATTGGGTATGTCGAGTGGGATTTTCAGCGGGGTAGAGGGGAGAAGGGGCGTCTCACCGCCAGGGTTGAGGCTTTATGATAGCGCAGCAACTCCTGTCTCTCCTTCTGGCTCTGCTGTTGTTCGTTATCGCCTCAGGAGTTGGCCAGACACTCTTACAATGGTTTGATGCGCTGAAGCCCTACCCCTTGGAGCGTTTTGTCTACGCCACCGCTCTTGGCCTGGGCATTATCGGCTACGGAGTCTTCTTCCTTGGTCTTGCCGGTTTTCTCTATGTGCACTTTGTGGTCGCTTGGTTGCTTGTATTGGCCATCGTGGGGCTGCCGGGGACTATCCTCCAAAGTGGAGAGCTCAGGCGATGGCTGACCACATGGCGCCCTGTTCGTACGAACAACTTCTCCGTGGACACGATCGTCATCCGGTTTTGTCTGCTCTCATTGGGCTTAATTGCCATTGTGAGCGCTGTTTTGGCCATGCGTCCTCCTTCGGCGATGGAGTGGGACGTGCTGGCATATCATCTTGCTGATCCCAAAGTTTTTATTGCCAACCATCGTGTGGTCCCTCTGCCGACCGATCATCATAGCAACTTTCCGATGCTTATGGAGATGCTCTATGTAATAGGTCTACTGTTTGGCGGCTCTACTTTGGCGAACTATTTTCATTGGATGACCCTCCTCTTGCTTGTTTTAGGGATTATCGCTGCCTGTTCCCGGCACTATGAGGCGCCGGTTGGGTTTATTGCGGCTCTCATCCTTGCTACTACACCTCTTATCGTATGGGAGGCGACGACGGCCTATGTGGACATAGCCGGCGCCTGCTATTCCACGTTGGCAGTGCTTGTTCTGCTGCCTGTTTTAGATAATAGGCTCTTCGCCCCACGAAGTTGTTTTCAGTGTTGCTTGCTTGCAGGGATACTCATGGGGTTCAACCTGGGAATCAAATATTTGGGGCTCATTCCTTTCGGGCTGCTCGGCGGCTTGCTGCTCATGCGGAAAGCGTTGCTGCGATATGCTCTGATCTATTTTATCGCTGCGCTCCTGGTCGGTTCCCCATGGTACATCAAGAACGCGATCCTGTTGCATAACCCTGTCTATCCTTTCTACTTTCGGCTATTTCCGCACAGTTTGTACTGGAGTCTTGCACGGGAGAAGGCCTATAACTCCGAACAGAATCGGTTCGGATTTCCCCACGCGCTGCTGCGCGATCCTCATGAGGCTTTGATCAATCTGCTGCTAGCGCCCTGGCAACTGCTGGTAAGCGTGCCAAGATATTTCAATGGGGGGGAGTATAACTTTGGTGCTTTGATAGGTGGCTTGTACCAGGCGTTCTGTTTCCCCCTCCTTCTTGTTCGGCGCCTACCCCGTACTGTGAAAATCGTGCTTCTCCTGGGCATCTGCCAACTGGTCATTTGGTTTTTTCTAGCTCAGATAGGTCGCTATCTCATTCAGATGATGCCTCTCTTTGCTATCGGAGGCGGGTATGGGGCATGGCAGCTTTTGCGTCGATCATCAAGGGCAAGACTGGATATCCTCATTAAGGTCGTGGTAGCTTTGCTGATCGCCGGTCAGGTGGTCTACTTGCTCTGTGGATTGACTCTGTTTCCTTATGGCGGCCAGAGCGCGGTTGCTTTTATGCAGCAGACCGGCTTGCCGGCCAGCGATCTGAATGTTTTACAAGTGCTCCATGTCCTGTCGAGTAAGGCGAATGAGCAGAAGTTTTTGGAAGATACGATAGATGTCTACAATTGTGAGGATTGGGTGAATCATCACACAAAGCCACGGGATGGCGTTCTGCTCTATGAGGAAGACAGGGGGTACTATCTCAACAGGCCTTACCTGTGGGGTGATGCAGAGCACTCCGCGTATATTCCGTATAGTCGGTTTTCGAATGCCGCTCAACTGACCTCGTGGTTCCTGATGCACGGGTATCATTATGCAATCATCAATCTCAACTGGTCTCCAATGAATACCCAACACGTCCCTATTCCTTCCGATAGTGCGCTGTCGCTGCTTTTTCAGTGGTATACATCTCCTTCGGATAGTTTGACGTACTGGAGAAAGCTCATTGGGCTTGCGATCAGTCAACACTTCTGGGTTCCCGTCTATGTCAGCCATGGATGCGTGGTGCTGAGGCTTGGAAATGACCACTAGTCGTCCTCTGTTAAGTCATCGCGTTGCGTTGCATCTGCCCTTGTTGATCTTGCTTTTTATCTACCTCTGTGGGGCTTTGATCCACGCTTGGCTCGTTCCGATAGGCCAGACGGGCTATCAGGACGCCCCCGATGAAAACGCTCACGCCCAGTATGTTCGCACCTTGTCACTAGGGCATCTGCCCTCGTTCCGCGACTGGCAGAACGATGCCACAAAACAAAATTATGAGTGGCACCAGCCACCGCTTTACTACCTTCTAGCGCTGCCATTTTATCGCATGGGGTATAGAGCCGTTCGGCTCCTCTCCATCTTTTGTGGCGCAATCGTGATTGTGCTGACCTATCTCGTTGGCAGAAACCTGTTTCCCGACAGGGACTTACTCGCTTTTCTGGGGGCGGGCATTGTGGCTTTGCTCCCAGGTCACATCATGCTGACCTCCGTCATCAACAACGATGCGCTCCTTGAGGTTTGGTTTGCTGCCGCTTTCCTCGCGATGGTGGTCAGCTTGAGAGAGGGGCTTACTCTCTCTCGTAGTTGCTGGATAGGTTTGAGCCTAGGGCTGGGGCTCATAACAAAAGTAACTGCTATCCTCCTCATCCCAGTTTTTCTCTTCTTCTTATGGCTTATGTATCTTTCTGGTCAGCAAACGAGAAAACTGGTGATCTCAGCGGCAGTGGTTAGCTGTATGAGCCTTTTGGTGGCAGGTTGGTGGTATATAAGGAACGTCATTGTGTATGGCGAGCTGTTTCCGCTCAAGGAGTTTTCGCAGACTTTTGCTGGAACAGCACAGGCGTCTGTAGTGGCACAGCATCTTGGAGGATGGGGCAGCTACTGGTGGCACAGCCTGTTATGGAGCTTTATGAGTTTCTGGGCTGTTTTTGGCACCCCTAAGCTTGCTGCACAGGGTATACCCGCCTACCTGCCCGGAACCGTCTACCTGCTGACGGCGCTTATTAGCCTAATGATGGCCGTTGGACTAGCAAGGGTTCATCGACAGCGCAAGGGATTTGCGACCTACCAGATTCACGGTATTTGGCTGCTAATGGCGTCCGTGGGGATTGTCGGTATCGCGTTTATTGTCTTTCTGTCTCACTATTTTCAAGTTCAAGGACGATACATGTATCCGGTGATACTGCCCTTGGGGATTCTGATGAGCCTAGGCTGGTGGGGGATTTGGAGAGACATCCTTCCGGAGCGTTACTTGAAAGTAGCGTGCTATCTTCTCTTAGCGCTACTAGGTGCGCTTTCTCTCATTCTCCTTGGCGCCATTCAGTCGGCAAACGCGCCGACATTTTAAGGACTTATCGGGTAGCATAAAGGGTAAGAACGATTCCGTTCATCGAAAATCGCAAAAAACTAGAAAGGAGGGAGGCGTGGAAGGAAGCCAGCGCTAAGCCGTGCTTCCTCCCTGCGTTTATGCGCAGGAGGTTCCACGCTACTTCATGAGATGACGGACGAGCGGCATGCAGTCCACTATTCCTTTGTTGATGAGGAATCGTTGGACAGTACAGAGGACGTTATTGAGCAGAACGATCTCGTGCTTGAAGCGTTTCTTAACTGGATGACAGATTTGACAGACCATACATCAACTCAAGTAACATGGCATTATGCGAACGTGGAGGCCTTTCTAGAATATCTCTCCACCGTCGCTCAGACGACAGTGTTCAACCTGAATGAATTCGACCTGAGATGGTTTTTGTTCCACTACTACATTCGTCATGATAGTAGTTACGTGGAAGAAGCGGCCGCGCATATCCTCCCAGCTTCGTTAGGGCTCTTTTTTCAGTTTCTTGATGAGGAGAGGGGATGGAAGACGCCGCAATGGATACTGGATGCGCTCCGAAATCAGGCTTGGTTTGAGAAACGGTTGATAGATTATCGAAAGCTCTCTGCTCTCGATCTCGAAGCCGCCGAATTGGCCTATGTACGCTGGAATCAAGAACTTTTGGAAGATTTGGATAATCGTCTCCTTCTGCTTCCGAAAGAGCTTGTGGAAGGGGTTTTGTGGAACGAACCGGCCGGCTGGCGTGAGGCGGCTTTGTATCGGCAAGCCTCGAGGCTATGGCTTCGACTGCGTGAGGAGTTGTTAGCCGATGCAACCCTAAGCGAATCTGATGTTCGTGAGGCACTTCTCTCGGCCTACACGAACTGGGTTCGAACACCGCAGGAACGACTAGAGAACCAGTCTCCCATCGAGGTCATTTTAGCGGAGCGTGATGAGCGGGCCGGGCTCATGCAGGGTGAGGATGGCTTGGAGGAAGTGGAAGAGGATGAGTAGCGCCAATGAGCTGGTTTTAGTCCTTGATTTTGGGGCTCAGTATACCCAGCTTATCGCGCGTCGAGTGCGCGAGTGTGGGGTTTATTGTGAGATCGTTCCTGGTGACATTTCGGCGGAACGTCTCGCGGCCCGCCACCCAAAAGGGCTTATTTTGTCTGGCGGCCCGAGCAGTGTCTATGAGCCGCAAGCTCCTAAGGCCGACACGGGAATATATGCCCTCGGTGTGCCGATTCTCGGCATCTGCTACGGGCTGCAGCTGATGGCTTATCAACTTGGAGGGCAAGTAGAGCCTGCTTCGCATCGGGAGTTCGGGCCTGCGGAGATAACACTGTTGAAGGCAAGTCCTTTGTTTCAGGCGATCGGTCAGGAAGGCTCTCGTCTCTCCTGCTGGATGAGCCATGGAGATAAAGTGCTTAGCCCACCCGCCGGCTTCGAACTGCTGGCTATGACATCGGCTACCCCTGTGGCCGCGATGGCCGACAGACGTCGGCACTTTTATGGGGTTCAGTTCCATCCAGAGGTTGAGCACACTCCCTTCGGGAAGGAGCTAATTCGCACGTTTCTGTATGAGATCTGTCGGTGCAGGGGTGGGTGGAACACGCAATCCATTCTGGATCAAGCAATTCGTGAAATATGTGAACGCGTTGGTGACGGCCGTGTCGTGTGTGGTGTGTCGGGCGGTGTGGATAGCTGCTGTGTGGCTGCCTTGCTTCATCGGGCTATTGGAAAGCAGTTGACCTGTATTTTTGTGGATCATGGTCTTCTGCGCAAGGGGGAGGCCGAGCAGGTACGTAGGGATTTCGCAGAGGCCTCCGGCATCCATTTGATATATGTAGACGCACAAGATCGCTTCCTGGCACGACTTAAAGGCGTAACGGACCCGGAGCAGAAGCGGAAGATCGTTGGGGAGGAGTTCGTGCGAGTTTTTGAGGAATGTGCCTCAGAAGTTGGAGGGGCCAGGTTTCTTGCACAGGGTACGCTTTATCCCGACGTTATTGAGAGTGGCGCTAGCAGCAAAGCCCATGTTATCAAGACCCATCACAACGTCGGCGGACTCCCTAAGGACATGCAGCTTGAGGTCATCGAGCCCTTGCGCATGCTATTCAAAGATGAAGTGCGTGCCTTAGCTCTCTCCATGGGTCTGCCGGAAAGCATTGTGTGGCGTCATCCGTTTCCTGGTCCCGGCCTAGCGATTCGCATTATTGGCGAAGTGACCCCTGAGAAGCTGCACATTCTTCGCGAGGCTGACGCCATCTTTGTTGAGGAGCTGCAGAAGGCCGGCCTGTATCGTACGCTCAGTCAAGCGTTTGCTGTTCTTACCTCTATCTACAGCGTAGGGGTGATGGGTGATCAGCGAACTTACGCCTATCCTATTGTGCTCAGAGCGGTGACAACGGAGGACTTTATGACAGCCCAGTGGGCACGTCTGCCCTATGAATTTCTCGAAAAAGTGAGTCGTCGTATCGTCAACGAGGTCGTCGGAGTCAATCGTGTCGTTTATGACATCAGCACCAAGCCGCCGGCAACTATCGAGTGGGAATGAACCGTATGTCTGACATTACCGAAGCTCTACCACCTCATCGAGTGGTGCCCTTTATCACCGAGGAGCAGATACAGCATCGGTTACAACAGTTGGGCAAGCAGATCACCGAGGACTATCGAGATGTCCATCGCCCATTGCTGTTGGTAGGGGTCTTAAAAGGCGCTGCCATCTTTTTGGCGGACCTTGTACGCAGCATCTCACGCCCTGTGGAATTCGACTTTGTAGCCATCTCATCTTATGGAAAAGCAACTCACACTTCCGGCGAGGTGCGTATTCTGAAAGATCTTGACGCCTCAGTAGCGGGCAAGGATGTGATCATTGTAGAGGATATTCTAGACACGGGGTTAACTCTGAGGTTTAGCTATCTGATGGAGAACATACGCAATCGGCATGCTGCCAGCGTATCCGTATGTGTACTGCTTGACAAACCCTCAAGGAGGCGAGTTCCGATTGAGGTGCGCTATTGCGGGTTTCGAATTGATAACCATTTTGTGGTAGGTTACGGCATGGACTATGCCGAGCAGTACAGAAACCTTCCTTACATAGGAATCGTAGAAATAAGTGAATAACATACGAGAGATAGCAGAGACACGCTCGGTGGAGAGCGAAAAAATATGAAGGTATGATATAATAGTATTAGGAACGGTACAAGGTAAACTCTTTTGGCGATAAGTTTGCGCCAAGCAGTTAAAGTCTACCCACACTCAACAGACAATACTTTCGTAAGCTCCTCGGTCGGTTATTCTCGAAGCTACCGAATTTCTCCCAAAATTTCCATAAGTACTTTCGGCACCCCGATGGAGTGATAGAACAATACTCTCATCCATGCGTCTATTGCAAGAACTGTTGCATCATTGTGCTTGCAGCACAATGATAAACACCTATATCAACCAGCGTTTTTCAAAAAATCAAATCCATGACTTATCTTCTTTTAGTAACGAGGTGATTTAGTATCTATGGAAGACACAACAACCACCAGCTTCGACCTATCCATGCTCGAAAATAAGAGCCTTGCTGAGCTTCAGGAGCTAGCTAAGGAACTCGGCATTCCGCCTAGCTCAAACGGCGTTCGCAAGGACGAGCTGATCAGCAAGATACTTCAGGTTCAGTCTGAAAGAAATATCATGATCTTCGCGAAAGGCATCCTCGAGATCATGCCGGAGGGGTGGGGGTTTTTACGCCGCAGCAACTTCTCCCCGAACGCTGAGGACATCTATGTGGCCCAAGCGCAGATCAAGCGTTTTGGCCTAAAAACCGGCGACGAGGTGGCGGGTATGATCCGCCCACCTAAGGACACGGAGAAGTACTATGGGCTTTTACGCGTAGAGACGGTGAACGGCGTAGACCCGGAAGTCGCTCGTAATCGCGTTAACTTCGATGACCTTACCCCGATCTATCCCAATGAGCGGTTAGTGCTTGAAACGAGCCGTACCGAAATGACCGGGCGAATTATGGACCTCATTTGCCCGATAGGGAAGGGACAGCGCGGTCTTATCGTCGCCCAACCGAAGGCCGGAAAAACAACCCTCCTGAAAACCATTGCCAATGCCATCACCACGAACCATCCTGAGTGCGTTCTGATCGTGTTGCTGATCGATGAACGCCCTGAGGAGGTAACGGATATTCGGCGTAGCGTTCGGGGTGAGGTTATTAGCTCCACGTTTGATGAAACACCGGAAAACCATATGCGCGTGGCCGATATGGTGCTTGAGCAGGCCAAGCGACTGGCAGAGGGTAAGCGGGATGTGGTTGTCCTTATGGACAGCTTGACGCGCTACACACGGGCATCGAATCTTACGGTGAACCCAAGTGGACGCACGTTAGCGGGTGGACTTGACCCCGCAGCTCTCTACAGGCCGAAACGATTTTTTGGAGCAGCACGTAACATAGAAGAGGGAGGTAGCTTAACCATATTGGCTACCGCTTTGGTAGATACCGGTAGCCGCATGGACGACCTGATTTTCGAGGAGTACAAGGGAACCGGCAACATGGAAGTTGAGCTTGACAGAAGCCTAGCAGACCGCCGGATCTTTCCAGCTATCTCCATCGTTAAATCAGGTACGCGACACGATGAACTCCTCTACGACGAAGAGACCTATCGCCAGATTACAAAACTGCGTCGGCTGCTCTACAGCCTCGATCCGGCAGAGGCTCTTGAGTTACTGCGAGATCGTTTGCAACATACAAAGTCAAATAAAGAGTTTCTGGCGATGGTGGAGCGCACTTTGAAGAAGGATGTGGACTAGCGCTTTAGGGCGTTAGGAGGCGATCGTATGGGAGAGAGCGATTACAGAGATCGATATGGTGATGAGCCTCAAGAAGGAAAGGAGCAATCCGAGCCTTCATCGGAGCCCGATAAGGAGTCCATTGAGGAAGCTATGCGGGAGCTTTTTCGCAAGTGGAATCTCGATGATGAGAGCGCAGAGCTTCCCGCTCGTTCCCCCGATCGGCCCCTTGAAGCTCGTCAGGTACAGGTTGTCAATGTATTTCAAGAGACCCACAGTATGTTTCCCGATGTTGGGTCGGATTCGATCTTTGTTCTCCTAAAAGACAATCTTGGAAGGCGTCTCCGCATTCATATCGAAAAAGGGGTTGCATTTGCCATTGCCTTTGCTCTGCAGGGGGCTACCCCCGATCGGCCTGGCACGCATGATCTGCTGAAAGTAGTCATCGAGCGTTTAGGGGCCACGCTTGATCACGTGATCATTGACGATCTCTATCAATCGATCTTTTATGCCAAGATCGTGCTATCTCATGAGGGAAAGCTGATTGAGATCGATTCGCGTTCAAGCGATGCGATCGCGCTGGCTTTGCGTTTTGATGCGCCGATTTATGTGGCCGAGTCGGTGCTAGAGGCAGTGCAGTCGGATTAGTCGGCGTTTCGTGTTCTGGGTTATGTTTTCGTGGCCGTTGTGGCTGCAAGATCTAATTTTTTTTACATACCTTGTCTTATCGGACATTCGTTTTTAACACAAAATGTCCTTATACATCGTCCTTAACGCGCGACGAAGTACGACGCCGACCGCGACCTCTTTTCTCACGTGACGGCTTTTCGTTTAAAACAACTCCAATTTCCGGTAACTGCGATTCGATCTCACGGATTTTCTCATAGCAAGCCTGAAGAATTGAATTCGCATCGCGCAAATGATGCGCCACATCGTGTGCAGCTTGTTGGCGCATACGCCAGCGCCAGATCGCGTAAATCGTTATAGCACCGCCGATAGAAGCAGCGGTGCTGGCGAGAAGGATCGCGGTATTTCGCCGGCTCAAGCTTGTCTCACTCAACGTTATCTAACTCCCAACAACTAACTAACCGAGATCAAGCACATTACCACCCTCATTCGACTCCATAGAGCTAAAAATACGCTTCACGAAAGAAACAAGCTCCATGGGGTTAAAGGGTTTGGTAAGATAGAGGTCAACTCCACTGGTGTACCCGCGGAACACGTCCGTATCTTGTGCTTTGGCGGTTAGCATGATGACCGGCAGATCGCGTGTTTCCGGGTTCTTCCTCAACTGTTGCAATACCTCAAAACCGTCCATGTAGGGCATCATTACGTCAAGAACAACGAGGTCTGGCTTTTCCGAAGCCACCTTTTCAAGTGCCTCTTTACCATCGTAAGCCGTTACCACCTGGTAACCCTGCCGTTCAAGATTAATCTGTACAAGGCGCACAATGGCCCGCTCATCATCTACCGCTAGTATCTTCTTGGGCATATCCTCAACTTCCTCATCTCAACGCCGCTATCTAGCAGCGCTTCATTTGGCTTCATTATATCTCAGAAACCGCTTCAAGTCAAGAACCCCTTTAGAATTAGAAACGGTACTAAGTCAGGTACCCTTCTTCGCGAACAGAGGTTCGTACCTCACGTCCAGTTGCTTTACCGCTTTCGCTTCATCAAGGCGAGATACCGGAGTTCCATGCGGAGCCGATTTCACGAGTTCAGGGTTTTCCTTTGCCTCCTCGGCAATTTGGATCATGGCCGCTATGAACCTATCTAGAGTCTGTTTACTCTCCGTCTCCGTCGGCTCGATCATTAGAGCCTCCGGTACGATCAGAGGAAAGTAGTTTGTCGGGGGATGGAAACCGTAATCCATCAACCTTTTCGAGATATCGAGCGCGCGTACACCTGACTCCTGCTTCTGGCGTTTTGCCGATAGCACCACCTCATGCATACATACAGGTGAGTTGTAGGCTACGTCGTAGTGTTCTTTCAGCAGTGCACGCACGTAATTGGCGTTGAGTATGGCGTTTTCGGCGACCTCACGCAGTCCTTTCGGGCCTAAAGTAAGGATGTAAGCGTAAGCTCTCAACGCGACAAGAAAGGCACCGTAAAACGAGTGTATACGCCCAATGGAACGCGGACGCTCGTAGTTCAGCCGATAGATTTCCCTCTCTCCCTCCGTTTGTCGCTCGACCACGGGCACTGGCAGGAAGGGATCTAGATGCTTCTTTACGCTGACTGCCCCACCCCCAGGGCCACCACCCCCGTGAGGCGTACTAAAAGTCTTGTGCAAGTTAAAATGCATGATATCAAAACCCATATCTCCTGGCCGAGCGATGCCAAGTAAGGCGTTCATGTTTGCTCCATCACAGTAGACGAGCCCTCCTACCTCATGCACCAGAGCACATATCTCGACGACCTCCGTTTCAAATAGCCCAAGTGTATTCGGATTGGTCAGCATAAGAGCTGCCGTGCGCTCGCTAAGCACCTTCTTTAGCTCTTCCAGCGCGACACAGCCGTCACTACCGGATGGAATAGAACGCACGGTAAACCCACAGCGCGCTGCGCTCGCTGGATTCGTGCCATGGGCCGAGTCGGGAATGACGATCTCATTCCTCTGATAGTCTCCCCTCTCTAAATGGTAAGCCCGTGTCATCATCATGGCGAGCAGTTCCCCGTGGGCACCTGCTGCTGGCTGTAGGGTCGTTGCATCCATACCGCTGATTTCGGTTAGAAAGTTTTGCAGCCTCCATATGATGGAGAGCGCACCCTGCACTGTTTTCTCCGGTTGAAGAGGATGCAACAGCGCGAACCCCGGCATGCTAGCGATCTTTTCGTGTACCTTTGGGTTGTATTTCATGGTACAAGAGCCCAAAGGATAAAAGCCGACATCTATACCGTAGTTGCGCTGAGAGAGACGGGTAAAGTGACGGACGACATCTAGCTCGGAGACCTCCGGAAGCGGCAAATCGTCTCGAATCAGATGGGCTGGCAGCATCTCCTGCAGCTCGTAGTGCGGTACGTCTTCCTCGGGCAGGTTGGCACCGATCTTTCCTGGACGGCTAAGCTCAAAGATGAGCGGCTCATGACTATCTAAAGGGGTTGGATTACTCGTTTGGAGATTGTTATTTAGCATAGGCAGTCATTTCCGTAACTACACTCTGCAGTGTCTCAGCATAACGATCGATCTGCTCTCGTGTCTTTGTCTCCGTAACGCATACCAGCAACGCATTACCGAGTTCTGGATAATAGGGCTGTAGAGGAAGCCCTCCCATAATGCCTTTCTCAAGCAGCTTGTCACAAACGTCTTGGGCGGGAATAGGGAGTTGAATGACAAACTCTTTGAAGAAAGGCCTTCCAGGGAAGGGATCGGTGATATCTGGAATGCTGCAAAGCGCCTCTCGTGCATAGTGCGCCTTGCGGATAACGAGTTCAGCGACTTTCCGAAGGCCGTTCTTACCCAAAGCGCAGAGGTATATCGTTGCAGCCAAAGCCAGAAGCGTTTGGTTGGTGCAGATATTGCTCGTCGCCTTTTCCCTGCGGATATCCTGCTCACGAGTACGAAGGGTCATGGTATACCCTCGCCGTCCTAGCTGATCCGTTGTCGCTCCAACGATCCGTCCGGGAAGGTACCTCGTATACTCCTTCCGGCAGGCGAAGAAACCTAGCAGCGGGCCCCCATACCCAGGAGAGATACCAAGTCCCTGCCCTTCTCCTACGGCGATATCCGCCCCCACATCTGCCGGTGTGCATAGAATCCCTAAAGAGATGGGGTCCACAATGGTGACTGCCAAAGCTCCTACGGCGTGAACGATCTCAATCGTATTTGCAATGTCGGACGCTACATACCCTAAAAAGTCTGGTTGTTGCAGGACAACACAAGCGGTTCTCTCTGAAAGCGCTGCAGAGATGGCTTCCAAGTTGGGCGCAACCTCCTTGTAAACGAATTGCGCCCAGTGAAGATACGTTTGCAAGACCTGCCGATAGTGAGGATGCACTGTGGATAAAACGACAACCTCATCGCGATTGGTAATATCCGTTGTCATCATGGCGGCCTCGGCAAGCGCCGTGGCACCATCGTACATCGAGGCGTTCGCGATATCCATACCGGTCAGTGCACAGATGAGCGTCTGGTACTCATAGAGAACCTGCAGCATACCCTGGCTCATCTCCGGCTGATACGGCGTATAGGATGTCAGAAACTCCCCACGTTCTACGAGCACTTCAATGATCGCCGGTCGAAAGTGATCATAGATGCCTGCCCCTAAGAATGAAAGCGACGAGGAGATATCCTTGTTAAGTGCAGCCATCTTCTCGCAATGGCGCAGAAGTGCTAGCTCGTCACTGGGGCCGGGGAGATTAAGCAGACGTTTGAGTCGGACTGCCTCGGGTACCGGAGCAAACAGATCTTCTATACGGTCCACTCCGATGGCGGCGAGCATCTCCTTGCGCTCATTATCGGTATTGCTAATATAGCTCATCTAGCTCTCCTCGCAATACTTTGCGTAGGCGCTGGCATCCATCAATCTATCAAGCTCGCTTGGGTCGCTCATCTCCACCTTTATCAGCCATCCTCGCCCAAATGGATCCTCGTTAATGACTTCAGTGCTATCTATAATAGCTGTGTTCACTTCAACAACTTCACCACTCACGGGCGAGTAGAGCTCCGAAACCGCTTTAACCGACTCTACCTCGCCAAAGGGTTCATCGTATTTGAGAATGCGCCCCACTTCGGGCAAACTTAGATAGACCACATCGCCAAGTTCCGACTGCGCGTGATCGGTGATACCAATCACCGCGATGCCGTTTTCCACACGCACCCACTCGTGCGTTTTGCTATACTTTAGGTCTTCAGGAATAAGGCTCAACTTTTTTCCTCCATGTGCGGTTTCTGAAGCAGCTCTTTCTTGGGCACAACCGTAGCCGTGTGTCTTTGACCACGAATATCTATCTCCACGGTTAGGTGGGGACGCGCCACTTCGGCATTGAGAAAGCCTAGAGCGATGCTAGCCTCTCGGTGTGGAGAGAACGTACCGCTCGTCACAACTCCTACTTCTTGATCCTCGTGGTATATAGTATACCCCTGCCGAGGGAGCGCCCTCCCCTGTACAAGAAGCCCCATTAGCCGGCGCCGAGGGCCTAACCGCTTCACCTCGATAATAGCTTCACGGCCAATAAAATCGCCCTTTTCTAGCTTAACAACCCACATAAGCCCCGCTTCCACGGGCGAAATATCTTCATCAATCTCGTGCCCATAGAGCGGATAGCCGGCCTCAATACGTAACGTGTCGCGTGCTCCTAACCCGCACGGAATCGCTCCTACAGCCAGCAAGCTCTCCCATATAACCTGCGCGTACGCGTTAGGAACGATCAATTCGAAGCCATCCTCACCTGTATAGCCAGTACGGCAACATAAAAGTTCCGTACTGACTCCCCCCTTTTTAACCACAATAGTCCGATGCGCAAATCGTTCTATCTCTTTTAATTCTGAGGTGTCAAGTGCCGTTGCGAGAACAGTTTCCGCCTTGGGACCTTGCACGGCGATCATGGCTGTGTGCGGCGTTATGTTCTCTATGTGGAGCTCTTCGCCGACGCCCTCCCCCTCCGTTTGCAGTGAGAAAGATTCTATCCATGCGATATCTTTAGCGGTATTAGAGGCGTTGACTACAACCAAAAATTCATCCTCATTCATTTTATAAACAATGATATCGTCTTTGATCCCTCCCTGTTGATTAGCCAATAGAGAGTAATGCGCCATACCGCTGGACAGAGCCTTAACATCGTTCGTGGTCAAAAACTGTAGAAGAGAGGCAGCATCTCGACCTACAATTTTAAGGCGTCCCATGTGCGATATATCGAAAATACCCACATGATGACGTACACTCCGTGCTTCCTCGAGAATCGACCTATAAGATAAGGGCATCTCCCATCCCGCAAACGGGGTAAGCCGAGCTCCTAGTCTCACATGAGCTTCGTGGAGAGGAGTCCTATAAAGCATTTGGTTCATTGGGGGTACCGCCTTTCTAAGGGCGCTGGCCTGCCGACGCCTCCGGCAGCAAGCAGCTTCCTCTAACTATCAACATTTCACTTCGACACTGTAGATCATCTATCATGAAAAAATCCCCTACTCCTAGATCAGAGGCTAGATCTACCACCGGATTTATCCGTGTGAGAAGTAGGGCCGTTTGTGATGGATCGAGGAGGCGTCCATTAAGTCTGACAACTGCCCCAGTAAGACCAATCGCAGTAGGTGTGACGATGGTAAGTTTCGAGCGAATATCCACAGGCAGTTGCTCACCAAGAAAATTTAGTTGGCCTCTTAGGTGAATCTCTTGATTAGGCAGAATGGTAACAGAAAAATCTGAGAAGAGCCCTCGATATTTCTTGGCAATAAAATCGTGGAGATCGGCTGAAGAGAGAACGATCTCTCCAGTTCCGCATCCGGCATCTCGCACCACGAGTCGCCCCTGGTAGTAGGCATATCCTAGATCATAGGTCAGTGAAGGAATATCTGCAGCGAACTCTTTGACCGGATAGCCGGAAACCGTTAGGTCATGTAACTTTACGATAAGGTGATGGATCGAGCCTTTCCATCCCGATTTAGGAAAGCGGTACAGTGGTGGACGATTTAGCACGACGTGTGAGGTTTCTATAGAGATGGATTCGAGATCGTTGACCTCAAACCCAAAGAAGCCTCGTGGCTCAATATCTACATGAATTGGGGCACTACCGTTAAAAAGCAGCGCAGCCTGTCGTTGAACATTCATATAGGCCTGACGTCCCAGACCGATATGAATCATTGCCAGAGCAATGAGCACCATGCTAATATCTAAGAAGGTATCGTTCATAGAGATACAGCGCGCATCCCCTCTTATAACGATTTAGAAAGGAGCGCACTCCTTTCTTTGCTTCAAGACCAACGCCTTCTCCTCGCTATTCCTGTGTTCCTAGGTCTGCGCTACGATGTCTCTCCTAGATAGGCGCTTCGTACCATAGGGTTATTCAATAGATTGGCAGCCTTGTCTTCTAGCACGATACGGCCGGTTTCGATAACATAGCCACGATGTGCGATACGAAGAGCCTGATTTGCATTTTGCTCCACCAGAAGGATGGTGACCCCGCTTGCATTGATCTCCTGGATAACTCGAAAAATCGTTTGCACCAGATTGGGGGCTAGCCCCAAGGAAGGTTCATCAAGCAGAAGCAGTTGTGGCCGAGCCATCAATGCCCGTGCGATGGCCAGCATCTGTTGCTCGCCGCCCGACAACGTGCCTGCCAGCTGAGTTTGGCGTTCCTTCAGGCGCGGAAAGATGGTAAACATCCGTTCTAAATCCTCTCGCACGGAGGCTTTACTATGCTCACGAACATAGGCTCCTAAGCGCAGATTCTCCATGACGGTCATTTCAGCAAAAACGCGCCTGCCCTCTGGGGCGTGGGATATGCCTAATTGTACGATCTCATGGGGGGCCAAACGGTGTATGGCTTTACCTAGGAAGGTTATTTCCCCTGATCGAGGCTTTACCAAACCAGAGATGGAGCGCATGGTTGTGCTTTTCCCTGCTCCGTTAGCCCCTATCATCGCAACGATTTCGCCGGGCATAACCTCGAGGGACACTCCATCGAGCGCGCGCACCGCCCCGTAATAAACCGAGAGATTTGAAACGGTCAGCATTTTACAAAGCCTCCTCGGCGTCTTGAATGCTTACACGATTCCAACTGTCATCTGCCGTCGGCTTGCTGAGATGCTCCTCACCTAAATAAGCCGCTATCACCTCTGGATTGTTTCGAATCTCTTCTGGCTTACCTTCTGCAATGATACGCCCATAATCCAAGACGTAAATCCGCTCGCAAATGCCCATAACAAGTTTCATATCGTGTTCGATCAAAAGAACCGTCAACTCAAATTCCTCACGGATACGTCGAATCAGTTCCATTAGCTGCATCTTCTCTTGCGGGTTCATTCCTGCAGCGGGCTCATCGAGCAACAGCAACTTTGGTTGAGTGGCCAGCGCCCGCACGATTTCGAGGCGGCGTTGGTCACCGTAAGGCAGATTGCAGGCAAGTTCCTTTTCAAAGCGTAGCAGGTTGAACCGATTTAACAGCTCTCTCGCTTTTCGAACGCTTTCTTGCTCCTCCTTCTGCAATCGCTCCGAGCGAAACAGTGCATCAAACAGGTTCGTGCTCCTTCGCAGGTAGGCGCCTAGCCGCACGTTATCGAGCACCGAAAGGTTAGCAAATAGACGAATGTTCTGAAACGTTCTGGAAATTCCTAACTCTGCCATTTGGTGAGGTTGCAGACCGGGCAAGTAGCGGTTGGCACGCCAGCTTACTATGAACGCATAAGCTGCAAAACTCAGTGTAATAATCCATTCCAGAACGTGTTCCACTTCCAACGTGTGAACATTGCGGTGTGAAGATGGTAAAATCGAGGTAGCCAAAATTGTGCCCAGAATCCAACCTCCAGCGCCCCCAAAAAGCGTGTCACGTAGCGCACGAACGAGATGCGGAGCGAAGGGAGTGGGTCGTTTCCCTGCAATCGTTTTTCCGCAGAAGAGAATATGTCCCTCTGTGGGCTCGTAGACGCCGGTAAGAATATTGAAGACGGTTGTCTTGCCGGCACCATTAGGGCCGATTAATCCCACGAGTTCGCCTTTGCGTAGGTAAAGATTCACCTCCGATAGAGCGGACAAACCTGCAAACTTCTTGGAGAGATTCTCCACGACTAGCACCTGTTCGGTGGGACGGACGCCCTCCCTCTCTGCGACAGCATTCCCAACCTCCTGATCTTGGGCCCATGATACGGAGGTAGTCTGTTGGACGGAGGAAGAGGTTGGAGTTCGGCCTCTCCTGCTTTTTAAACGTTCCACCAACGGCTTAAGGCTTAACTCTCCCATCCCAAAGGCGCCCTGGGGACGTAGGAGCATTGTTAAAATCAGCAAAAGCGCATAAATCACAACCCGATAGGCATCGGGCAGCCCAAAACGATGCTGCACTGGCTTCAGAAACTCTGGTAGAACAACAAGGAAGATCGCTGCTAGGGTGGTGCCGGTAATGCTTCCAGAACCTCCTAAGACAACCATGATGACGTAGTTCATTGAAAGAATAAAGTTAAATGTAATCGGCTGAAAGAACTCAGCATGTGCATAGAGAGCGCCACCAACACCTGCAAAAAAGGAACTGAGCACAAAGGCGATGACTTTGGTGTAGGTAGTTGGAATACCCATGGCCTCGGCAGCCACCTCATCCTCTCGAATTGCCATAAACGCAAGCCCATGGGCAGTGAATTTGAGGTTCCAGCACAGCAAAATGACAAAGGCTGCCGTAGCATAGATGATGAACACGTTCGATATGAGAGGAACCTGGTAATAACCACTAGCGCCTACAAACCCAACCGCGCCTCCTAAAAACTTGAGGGATGGGCTGATCTCCGCAGAGTTTTCAATAAGCACTCGAATAATCTCACCAAACCCAAGAGTTACAATAGCGAGATAATCTCCTCGCAAGCGAAGGCTAGGTACTCCAACCAAGTAGCCGCAGATACCCGCTGCGATGCCTCCGCCCAACATCGCAACGAGAAGCCATTGAAGTCCTAGATTTTGGTTTTGGCCATGAAAATAGGCCATTTCTACCCAATAGGTAATGCTCGCCCCCGTATAAGCGCCTACGGACATGAATCCAGCATGTCCAATCGAGAACTGCCCAGTAAGTCCGTTAACGATGTTGAGGCTGACGGCTAGAATAATGGCAATACCGCACTGCTTAATGATCTCTGTCACATAATCATTGATGGTATTGCTAACCACGAGATTAAAGCAATAAGCGGTTATTAAGATCAGAAGGACGATCCCGACTCTCGCGAGCGCTCTATATACTGGGCGAATGATGACTCCTTCTCTTCTCATTCTCAGACCTTCTCTATGTATCCCTTGCCTAAAAGGCCAGTCGGTCGAAACAGCAGTACGATAATCAAGATAGAGAAAGCGACAGCATCACGAAAAGACGAGAGCACAGAACCTCCAGTAAAAGTCTCCGCAATGCCCATTAAGAGCGCTCCTAATACGGCCCCCTCTATATTGCCGATCCCACCAAGTACGGCCGCAATGAAAGCTTTAAGGCCTAGCTCAATGCCAACGTTTGTATCAAACGTAAGATGCGTAAGCAGATGATTCAAAAAACCAGCCGCGCCGGCTAGGGCCGATCCAATAAGAAAGGTTATTGCGATGGTGCGATCGGTAGGGATACCCATAAGAGCTGCAGCATCTGGATCGTAGGAGACCGCTCGGATGGCGCGCCCTAAGCGCGTCTCATGAATGAGATATACCAGAAGGATTGTCAGCAAAACGGCAGCGAGCAGTACGAGCAGCTCCCCCTCACTAATATGAAGAGTAAGCCGATTTGCAGGTGTAGTCCCTTTCCACAAAACGATGCGCGTCTCTCCGGAAACGCCGCGTATCTGATAGGCTCTAGGATCGGCTCCAAAAATGGCGAGTCCCTGATTTTCTAGCAATAGTGACACGCCAATGGCCGTTATCAGCGCCGCCAAGCGCCCTTTCGCCGGTTTAATGAAAGGGCTAATACTTGAGAGCAGCCTGCGAAGAATTGGAATGAGAATAAGGAAAGCAATTAATGTAAGAATCACAAAGTCAGCCCACGAAGGTATCTGCGGAGCATGTTTCCGAATGGCTATACTGCCGAAGAGAGCCACATAAAGGCTCCAGAACAGCGCCCACGGCACTGCATCTTTGTCGCTAAGCCCATTACGCAAAGGACGGTAAGCAAGACGCTCGATAAAGACGCCAAGGAGGGCACACCCTAGCATGCTTAGCAACAGCGATATACCCCCCTGCACAACCGGCGAGGTGTGTACAAGCAACACACTCGCTGCGAAGAATCCTATGTAAGCGCCCACCATGTAGACGTCGCCATGGGCGAAGTTAATAAATTTGAGCACCCCATAGACCATGGTATAGCCCACGGCAATGAGAGCGTAGACGCTTCCTATCTGGATGCCATTGATGAGTTGTTGGAGAAACCCTTGGACAGCGCTCAACGGTGTTTGCTCCTCAAAGCTTTACGCTGCCGGGTGGCAGAGGTGCATATGGGTTCGTTATCGTTGCCGCTAAACGAAATTTGCCGTTTTCCACTTTAATGATCACCGCCGGTTTATCCGCATTTCTTTGCGCGTTGATCGTGATGTTGCCGGTAACGCCCGGAAAGTTCTTTGTGGCTGCGATGGCGTTTCGAATATCTTCTGGTTTAAGCGAAGGAGCGCGCTCCATTGCATTAAAGAGCAGATTGGCCGCATCGTAGCCTAGCGCCGCAAGAGCGTCTGGCTTATGATGATACTTCGCCTCAAAAGCAGTCACAAATGCCCGAACCCTTGGGCTTGGATCGTCTATGGAAAGATGGTCAGAGAAGTAGCAGCCGTTCACCGCGCTGCCGCCCGTCTTAAAGAGATCTTGGGAATCCCACCCGTCGCCTCCTAAAAGAGGGCACGTGATGCCAAGTGCGCGGGCTTGTCGTGCAATACTGCCCGCATCGTTGTAGTAGCCTGGGATTAAGATGGCCTGAGGGTTAGCTTGCTTTATTGCTGTCAATGCGCCGCGGAAGTCTGTATCGGTAGAACTATAAGATTTTTCAATGACGATCTGCCCACCCATTGCTGTGAATGCTTTTTTAAAGTTCTCACTAAACCCTGTGCTGTATGCTTGATCCTTATTCGTGAAAATGGCCACTCGCGTCGCATGAAGGCCATCGTGTGCGAAGCGAGCAACAACAGCAGCTTGGAATGGATCAATGAAGCAGACGCGAAAGATATAGTCCCCTAGCTCGGTAACGGCGGTGTTCGTAGACGACGGGGAGATCATCGGGATATGGCGCTGCTGGCAAACTCGGCCACCTGCGAGACTGCAGCTACTAGCGACTTCCCCGAGGATGGCGATAGCACCATCATCTATCAGATGATTGACATCTGTTGCCGCCTGAGCCGGCTGTCCCATATCATCCTCAACTTTAACAACGACTTTCTTTCCCTTAATGCCTCCCTTTGCATTGATCTGATCTGTAGCTAACTGGATAGCATCGTTAGTAGAGATACCGAACGATGCCTGGGCACCCGTCAGGGAGCCATACTCACCAACCAGTATAGTACTACCTGTGGCACCGTTCGTTGCGGTTGAGTTATTCTTACATCCTATCGGTATCAGTGTGGCTGCAGTGAGCCCAAACGCCAGAACCAGTCTCCCGAGCTTTACTTTTGACAAGCTAGCGTCCTCCTTTAGAGTAAAAATAGGTTTGATAAAGAAGTTCGATATGTCTTGGGCCGATACCACAGCACCCCCCTACGATATCAGCTCCATTCTCATAAAGCTGTATTCCTACTCTTACGAAGTCTTGTGGCGCCACGCTTTCCGGTGTCCTATCCTGTCGTTTTATACCTGTTCCTGGCTGGAAGAGGAGCCATTTTCTTGTGCGTTGCCGCATCAAGCTAGCAATCTCAGGAAATAGATCTAAAGCGTCACCGCAATTTGCACCTAAAATATCTACATCGTTTGCGTTCAGGATCGTCACTGCCTCCTCCACAGAAGTTCCATCGAGCATTCGCAGTCTTACGTCAAAATGAGAAGTAACAGCGATAAGACCATTCCATAGGCTGCGAAGTTTGCTTACCGCTCTCACAGCCTGAGTGATATCGGTATTGGTCTCTAGAAGAATAATGGCAATGTCGCTTTTGTGACGCTCGATGAGCTCTCCAATAAAATCGATCTCCAAGGGCACTAGGCTCGATATCAAGGAAAGCATCACACCTACCGGCCGCTCCGTCAGTTGGGCACACTGGAGAGCATGGCTTACCCCAGCTTCTACGGCTTTGTGCCAGTATCCATCCTGTCGCAATCCAAACGTATTCGTTGTGATGAGATCCACTCCTGCATGGAGATATCTTTGGTGGAGGAAGCGTACCCGGTCGGGCGCCACGCAGTTTTGCAAAAGTATCTCATCTGGTGAAACATTGAGGGCAATAAGTTCTGTGCCTATTGCGCCATCGCCCAGCAGCTTCCTGCCTTCAAGCAATCTTTGGCGAAGAGTGGCACTACTCACGAGCATTCTTCTCTCCTAGCTTGGCGCGGTAGATATCCACTATAGATACGAGACCTACTACTTTTCCTTTGTCATCTACTACGACAAGGCGATGACAACCATGACGTTGCACGTAGCCGATCGCTTCCTCGACACTGCTCTCCTCTTTTAAAACAGGAATGTCACGGTTTATTAGCAAAGCAATATCATTTTGCTGGGCAGAAGTATCGGATGGCTCTTTAAGTAGTCGCTCGATGTTCTCTTCCCCGAAGGTTCCGAGTAAGGTACCATCGTGGCGCACAATTGGAACCAGGACGAGTTGGTGTATATCCATTATGTCCAGAACCTCTTGCAGACTCATCTCTGGACTAGCGGTTGGGATATGAGTTCGTATGAGTTCGCGCACGTACATACCCTATCAGCATAGCACAAAACTCCTTTTTTGTTAAGACGTTTTAAGGCGTTTTACCCTCTTTGGGAGTGCAGCGGTTTCGTTTTAGGAGAACTGCTTTCTCCTGGCCAATTCGGTGGAACCTCATAAAGACCAATAGTAAAAAACGGGCGTAGTATATGTCTAAATGCATGAATGCGCCGTTTCGGGTCAACAAGATCAGGGTAGTGTTGAACCCACCATCGTTCTCTCCAGCGATGGTCTTTGCCGTTATTATCAAGGATGAGAATATATCTTGGTCTTCCTGCAAACCGTTCTACAGGATGATGATCATTGCACAGACCAGCGATCATGCAAATGGGGAGAAGGTGGTTGTTGATGCACAATCCTGGCGCTACCGCGCCAAACACAACCGCATTTTGTGGAAGATGTTCACCGAGCCATCTGTCGGCCGCCTCTTGGCGATAAGTGAGGTGGGTAAGCCAATCACTAACCCAGTAGGTATTGACCAGCCCCCATAGAAGAAGTAGGCCCGCAAGCACTGCTTTGCCACGACGTAAGTTCTCTGTTATCTGCTTTAGTCCTACAGCCGCAAGTATGGACAGTGCCGGATAGAAAAGCACATAATAGCGAGATGGCGCATAGTTTACGACGCATAGAAAAAGCGTAAAGACACAAATCCATCCGACTAGGTAGAGGATACTCATTTCTTGTATGTTGAGATATCTCTTTTGTAAATGTCTCACTATTGGTCTTAACGTAGTTGCAAGTAGATAGATGGTCATGAGAACCTCGATTGGCATATGTTTTATGAGATATGGCCAAAGTCCCCTACCCCAGCTAAAGAAAGCTTCCCTCACATTGTGCCAGAGCTGAGTTATGCTATGAGGCTCAAGTTGTACCGCGATATAGTAGTGATCCATGTGCTCAATTTGGGCGGCATGTGGGAGATACCACCAGAGGAGATAGAAGAGGAGGGAAGCGAGGAGCCCTCCACTCCACCAGCCCAACAAGCGCCCATCGTCTTGTCCATCCCAACACCCCCCAACGGCACCCCCCCACACCAGCGCCCCAAGCCCTCGAACCCCATACACCGCTCCCAACACCGGACCCACTCAGCCCCATCCACACCCCGCCTCGACCTCTCTCTGCCGCGAGCAGTCCTTCCACCCACAACGCCCACCCTAAGCTAAGGAAGAAAGCTCCGGGAGTGTCCATGAGGGCGAGGCGGTTGTAGAGGAAGTTGGCATGGCTCAGTCCCCACAGGAGGGTAGCGAGGAGGGCGGTAGGGGTATCGAAGAGGCGTTGGGTTGGGAAGAAGAGGAGGGGGAGGGTCAGGAGGGAGAAAAGGACGCTGAGGAGGCGGTCTTGGAGGAGGCCGGTACCGAGGAGGTGGAAGGTAGCGATTTGGGCGTAGTGGAGGTAGGGCATGATGAGCTCATTATTGAAGTCATCGGTGATGGGGTGATGGAAGAGGAGTTGGTTTCTGGCGTTATGGAGGTAGAAGCCTTCATCGGTGAGGAGGGCGCTGCTCCAGGAGAGGCGAGGATATGCATCGCTGTCTAAAGCGTAGACACGAAAGAAAATCATAAGTCCAAGGGCTACAAGTACCAAAAGGAAGAACAGAGGCTTTTTCCAGTGGTTAGTTCCTTGCTGCACGAAAATGGCACCTCCACTTGCACATGTATTGAGAGAGAAGCATACCGATCAATACAGATAGGGTTGATAAAGACATGTAGCTTCCAATGGCAAAAGCGGCCGGGCAGTAGAAGAGAGACAGGCGGTGTGTTCCTGGACTGAGCGGAAACCCCATAAATGCCATGTCCGTGGAATAGAGGGGTATATCATGTCCGTTTTCTCTGGCATGCCATCCGGGTTGTGCAGTTACAGAACAGACAACGAATGTAGGGTGCGATGTCTGTACAAATATCGACAGGGTATCTGGCGACTTCCATACGGCCTTAGCGACAACCGACTTTGCAGGCATCAAAGGGTTATAGACCCAATGAGAATGAGGAGGTAGTCTTTTTAGGACGGCCTGCTTTAACGGGTCGAAATGTGGGGAAGCCATAATGTCTTCTTGTCGCATGAGATTGTCGACGGCAATGAGCTGCTCCACTGTCCAAACCTGTGCGTGTGGGTAGAAGTTCAAGTAGGTTCTCAAGGGCCCATACGTACTTCGTATTTCGTTAAGCCACGGATTGGAAAAATGATATATGCGTGGCAATAGCAAAGCGGAAACATTCATCAGCGATATAAGGCGGATGGCATTAGGTTCGCCCAGGGAGATCGCTAGGCGAGTCATGCCATCAACCCGGGCTGCGGCAGCAATAGGGACAGGCTCGTAGGCAGAGGCGGAGGGCAGGTCTGCGTTCATATTGAGGTTCGGAAGAAGTGTATGTAGCCGCAGTTGCAGGAATCGCCGCGAGCTCTCACCATAGTCAGCATAGCCCTCGGTCACGAAGCGACTCCAGTAGGTCGAGTGTTCTGGCGTGTATATTCGGGAAGCGAAAGACAGCCGAATCGGTGTCTGGGTAAGTGTTAGGCGATCTGGAGAAACCATAGGCAACCAATCCGTTGTGTAATATACGAGAGGAAGTGCTGTAAGTATCACAGCAGAGCAGGTTACGTAGATTGCTCCTCTTTGCGGTAGCTGTTTTCTAAAGATGCCATAGCCGTGAGCGGCTAGGACACATGCGGCGAAATGGAAAACAATCAAAAATCGAGCCGGATCATGGAAGAGCGCGATCCCGGGCAGTACGTAGAAAGCGATCCAATAGAGCCCCATAGAAATGCCGAAGCTCAGCCACAGTGCGAAAAGCAAAACTGTACACCAGAAGCGAACATCCGGCGAGTACCTCCACGACAAGAGCGCATATCCTATAAATATTAGAGGTATCCAACCAATAAAAACGGCAATCTCCCAAGCGTTACCTGCACCCCAGTAGTTCGCATAGGCGGGGCTCCCGAAGAAATGAGGGAATAGGAGGCCTAGCAGATCAAGAGGATGAAGCACAAAACGATTGGCTTGCCATGGAGTGAGATGTTCACGTGAGCTATCCAGCGCCAGTTGTAGAACAGGAAATAGCTGACAACTGCTAAGGAATATCCCCCAAATGATTCCGGCAACGCAGCCGTAAAACGCCTTGAGAGGACCTGATGACTTCTTTTGCACTGTTCTTGTTGGACGTCTAAGACTATGCAGGCGAAAAGGAAGATAGGCGAACAGTAACAGGAAAGTAAGATAAGCAACCTGGGGATGTGCGGCTAAAATTAAGAGACAAACAGCGATCGCAATTTGGATTTTACTTATAAAGGAGCCCCTCTGGATCGCATTCTCTACGCTATAGAACACACAGGGAAGGTAGCACAGGCTAAAGAGCATCGGCGGGAATTGGGCTTTTCCCAAGAAGGCGCCGCTTCCACTAAAGACGATTGCTCCGAGGAGAGCTGCGGAGGTACTTTGTGTTCTCAGCTTTAAAAAACCGTAACAAAACAGAGCAGCAAGGTAAGTGTGAATCAGCGCAGCTAACGTGATGTATTGCCAAGCCGAAAGCCAAAGCAATAGTGCGGAAAAAGGATAAAATAGGCCAATCTGCGGGTTTCCTACATAAGGCTGTCCACATAGCAAAAAAGGGTTCCAAAGAGGCAAGCGTCCCCGTTGTATCTCCTTTGCAGCAAAAAGGGCCATGGGTTGAAAATAGTAGAGAATATCTCCCCAATAGAGCGTTTTGCCTTCAAAAAACTCGCGATAAAGCAGCAGAGTATAGGCGAGCAGCATGATGGGAACGGTCAATCTTCGGAAGCACTGAGGTATTCTACTGTACTGGGGAAACCATAGTTTTCGACGTTCTGAAGGAGAGCTGAAGAACATTATCCCTAATGGCACGTGTGTAATGTAGGGAGTTTAGCACGGATCCGAACATTGCGTCAACAGACTCTACTTGTAATGAAATGAGCGGAGAAGGAGTATGGGCAATTTAGCGATCATAGGAGGCACCGGATTTGAAAAGCTGCCGCCCGAATTCTTTGGAGAGACGATATCGGTAGATGTTGCCAATACGGAAGTAGAGGTCATGAGTATTGCGGATAACTATATCGAACCACGGTCTATCTACTTTCTTTCGCGCCATGGGCGTGGTCATCATCTGGCACCTCATCAGATAGACTATCGAGCAAACATCGAGGCCTTGGTCAAGCTAGGGGTGAAAAAGATTTTAGCAACTAATGCCGTTGGCAGCCTGCGAGGCGATCTTACTCCTGGCACGCTGCTCATTCCCCATGACTTCATAGACTTTACTCGCAAACGACCGTTGACTTACTTTGTTGGTTCAGAATGGCGACATACCGATTTTTCCGAGCCATATAGTCCTGTTATCAGGAACGCCCTACTGCGTGCAGCGGAAGAGCTTGATGTACCTGTCGTATCACGAGGGATCTACGTCGCTGTGGATGGCCCTCGGTTTGAAACGCCTGCGGAAGTGCGTATGTTTGCACTTTTAGGCGGTGACGTTGTGGGGATGACAGGCGTTCAAGAGGCCATACTCTCGCGTGAGGCTGGGCTCGAATATGGCACAGTATGTCTTGTGACAAACTATGCAGCCGGTTTAAGTTTGGAGCCCATCGATCATGAGGCGGTTTCTAAAATGATGCGAGATCATATCCCTACGATTCGAGAGATGCTCTTTCAGGCAGCACACCTCCTCTGCTAAAAATAGTTTGAAGGAAAGACCATCTAGAGGGTATTCTGTTGAGGTAATTTCATAGGCTGTAGTGAGGTGGTAATGGAGAAAATTCCAGTCTATACTGGGGCAATTCAGCTAACGGCGCCCTATACTCCGGGAATACGCGTAGGTAACCTGGTCTTTGTGTCTGGACAGATACCTCTTGATCCCTCCACGCAACAGATCGTGCGCGACGATTTCGAGCGGGCGGTGCGCCAATGTATCGAGAACGTACAGCGTGTTCTCTCCCATGCTGGTACAGGATTGGAACACTGCGTGAAAGTAACGGTCTTCCTGAAAGACATGAACAACTTCGAGAGGCTTAACAAAGTATACGTAGAGTATTTTGGGCTTGTCAAACCGGCTCGCACCTGTATTCAGGCTGCTGGTTTGCCGCTGGATGTAGATGTAGAGATCGAGGCCATCGCGGTGGTTCCTGATTGATGGAATCTGTTCAGAAAGTACAGGTGTTCGGAATGGAATCGCAATGTCCGATAATGTTAAATATGTTTTTTGATGCCCCATGGGGCATCAAAAAACACGCGGGCGGCGCCAACGGCGCCGCCCACCCTCTAAACCTCTAACAACCTATCCACAAAACGACGAGCGTTAAACTCCTCTAACGCTTCTAATCGCTCTCCAGTCCCTACTAACTTTATCGGCAACTTCAAATCATCCGCTATGCTAAGGACAATACCCCCTCGCGCCGTCCCATCTAACTTCGTCAAAACTATCCCTGTGATAGGGATATACTTCATGAACAGTTTTGCTTGACTTATTGCGTTCTGCCCCGTAGTCGCATCGAGAACTAAAAGCACCTCGTCCGGAACACGCTCGAGCTCCCGCTCCGCAACTCGGTGGATTTTCCTTAACTCCTCCATCAAGTTCGAGCGAGTGTGTAGACGACCGGCCGTATCAGCAATAACATAATCAACGCTCCTCGCTCGAGCCGCCCGAATCGCGTCGTAAATAACAGCAGAGGGATCGGCCCCCTCCCGATGACGAACCAAATCGGTTCCTGTACGCTGCGCCCACTCCGCTAGCTGGTCAATGGCTGCCGCGCGAAAGGTATCTCCGGCTGCTAGTATCACACGCTTACCGCGGCTCTGCAGCATATGCGCGATCTTCGCGATCGTGGTCGTCTTCCCTACTCCATTTACCCCAACGACTAGATAAAGCGTTGGAGGCAAAGAGGCCTCCTTGAGACCCATTGTAGAAGGATCGCCAACCTCTAAGATAGCCACCATCTCTCGCTTTAAAGCTTCCACAGCCTGTTGAATAGAGCGTATTCCCTCTTCTTCTACGGCTCTTCGGAGAGCACCTATCAGACGCTGCGTCGTCTGCACGTTAATATCTGCCTGAATGAGGGAAGCCTCAAGCTCCTCATAAAGCTCCTCATCAACCCCCCTACCTCCACCGACAACCTGCTCTATGGTATTCCGTATCTTTTGAAACAGCTGAAACGGCATCTCACTTCGTCTCCCTAAAACGTTCACTGCCATTATAGCCGATCTTCATCCTTTGATACCCGTGAGTGTCACTCCTTCAATAAAGTAACGTTGTGTGAAGAAGAATATCACTAATACTGGCAGCATCACCATGGTGGAGGCGGCCATCATCATCCCCGGCTCTCCACCGTGCGCATTCTGAAAAAGCTGTAAAGCATAGGCTAACGTTTCATGGGCAGGAGAACTGATGTATATCAGCGGCCCTCGAAAGTCGTTCCAGGCTCCCATAAACGTCATAATGGTAACTGCAGCCAAAGCAGGCTTAATCTGCGGCAGCATAATGCGCCAATAGGTCATGTAAAACGAACAACCATCTATCTTCGCCGCATCTTCTAACTCGTTGGGGATACTAAGAAAGAACTGTCGCAACATAAAGATATAGAAGGCCGAGCCGAAAAAGGCGGGCACCCACAAAGGTTTAAGAGTATCGATCCAGCCAAGCCAACGAAAGATCAGGAAAACCGGCATCATCGTGACCGCTGAAGGTAACATCATCGTCGCAAGCACCAGCATAAAAAGAGCGTCACGACCGGGAAACCTCAGACGAGCAAAACCATAGGCAACGGTTGATGCAGAAAATAGAGCTCCTAAAATAGATAGCACTGTTATCTCTACTGTATTGATGAGAAAAACCAGCCCGTAATGGGTTTCAGGTGGAAGAAAACGTAAGGCATCCACATAGTTCTGCCATTTTGGTGCAAAATGCCTTACCTCATGCATCGCAGCGCCCGAAATCCATAACCGCTGTCCACGATAAATCCCCTTCGAAATTACCTCCACAGGCCGCATGCCATGGGTAACATCACCGAGAGCTGCAACAAGGAGTTTATTCCCCCGATATTCGGTCCAGTAGACCGGATAATCTACGCCATGTAGACGTACATGATCTTGCTGAGTAGGTATCCAAACCGGCGGAAATCGACTCATCTGAGAATCATCTTTCAATGATGTGGAAACGAGCCATGCAAAAGGAACCAGAAAAAGGATTGAGCCGGCGATAAGAATCATATGTAAAGTCGTTTGACGAGCCGATTCCCTGATGTACTTCAAGCTTTGCCAAGGGAAAGTGCGCCGAATGAAAAATCGGTAGAGCCATACTTCCACTCCAAGACAGGGGATCGAACTCACTAGAGTCTTCCACACAGGAGTAAAAGGTAGTATGGCCATTATCAGTACCCAAAGAGGTAGTAGACAAGCTAGAATAAATACGATGGACTTTGCGCGTGCGTGAAACGCTCCCAACACAAGAGGAATCCACGCTCCCACAAATACAACCGCGCAAAAGACGGCTAATACAACCCATATGGGTGCCAATACAGAACTATTCATATCCTCTCCCCTTAGCTATTCTTACTCACTGTCACCCTTACGTTTTAGAATTCGCCCTAGTAACGCCGGAAAGCTGTGACCGTCTCCATTGCGGGCGTTTGCCCGATCAAGTTTGTTCTCCTCCTTTGCTTTCAGCAAGTCCACGAGAGCTTGCTGAAGTCTCTCATTAGACTGGAGGGCATCCTTAAGCAGTAGGTAAATTCTATCTATTTCGTGTTGTAGACGCCCCTGCTCATGACGCAGCCCATCCAGCAAGGCAATAACGCGATTAAATCGTTCGTCGTATTGTCTGAATCTTTCAGATAATTGTCTGACTTCTTTAGACAAACCCTCTTCATCCGAGATTATATTCTGGAGTAATACTCGAATTTTACCCGATGTGTTGTCTGTCTTTAGTCTGCCATTTTTGACATACCGATAGATCGTTCGTTCTGATACACCTAGCCGACGAGCTGCCTCAGAAATGGTTACCCCACGAACGGTGTTCTCTATGTGTTGCTCAGTCGTATCCATTTGAGCGTCCTTGATATGGTGTCCAACTTAGGCTTGATAATGAGTATTATACAGACTTCGATGAGGCCTCATCAGACAGATATCTGGAGAGCATGTCGCTTATCTCACCCTGTAAGTCCTGACGGTTATCGTCATATACTTGAAGCGTCTCTAAACGTGCGTGTCGTGAAAGACGCTGAACCCGGCGAATATCGCCTTTGGAAAGATCGAGAGCCAAAGTGATAGCGGTGTGTCGTAAACGGTGAGGACTGACGGGCTTGCCAATACCGCATGCTTTCGCACGCGTGCGCACAATCTTGTAAACACCATCTGCCGTAAGAGCCTGCCCCCGGCGACAGTTACTGAGGCTGATCAATAGAGGTGCAGAATCGCTACCCCCATGTCCACTAGCTTCTAGATAAGTCCGCAATGCCTCTTGCAATCGGGCAGAGAGGCGGATGCACTCTTTTTGTGTCCCCCGTCCTTTACCTGTTATTGAAAGCGTCCCCGAGACCGCATCATAGTCTCCAACACGCAAAGCCACAATTTCGGCGCGACGCAACGCATTCTCTAGAAGGAGCAACATTAATACGGTATCGCGCTTCCCGACAAGGGTTGTCGTATCTATGGAACTTACTAGTTCACGAGCCGTTACACCATCAACCCCTGTGGTGTCACGATAAGGTCTCACTCGCTCCCCAACAATGCGTCCCTCTAAAACTACATCGGTAAGGCCTAAGCGTCTTGCAAAGCGGACGAGGCTTTTTATCGCCGCTAATCTCCGATTTACGGTCGCCTCTGCCAGCCCTCGCTCCATGAGGTGGGCTTTATAACGGAACAACAGCGCAGTCATTTCAGCTGCTGTCAGGCTTAAAAACCGCCTTACGCCCTCTGGCGTCGGAAGAACTCGAAAGGCAAATCGAAAGAAATCGTTGAGATCGGCTGCATAAGCGCGCCGCGTATTTTCACTTCTGCGGTCAGCAAGCAGCAGGCCCACGATGTCATCTTGAATGAACTGCCGGGTCTTCAAGAGGTCGGTGTCGCTCTTTTCTGGTAGATCAAGGGAATCCGAACGATCATTCATCGTTTCTCTGCCTCGTAGTAGACCCATCTAGGTGCTAGCTTCAGTTGAATGAGCGTGAGCAGAAGGATGATCACAAATAAAAACCAGGCAAGCGCAGAGGCAAAGCCCATCTTGAAGTACTGAAAGGCGTTCTTAAAGAGATAGAGTACAGGCATAAGAAGACTGTCCAGCGGACCGGCCGGCTGGCTCAAATCTCCCCCGGATAATACATAAACACTGTCAAACTGTTGTAGGGTGCCTATGATGCCCATAATCACGTTGAAGAAAATGTAGGGTGAAAGCATGGGCACGGTGACGTTGCGAAATTTTGCCCACCAACCAGCGCCGTCTATTTCAGCGGCCTCATAGAGATGTTGCGGGATACCCTGCAAACCAGCAAGCCACAGGATCATGCCAGAACCTGCTCCCCATAATCCTTGTAAAATAAGGGCAGGTTTCGCCCACGCAGCGTCAGCTAACCATCCCGGAGGTGCCCATCCAAACCACCGATCGAGCGTCGCCTTCCATGCGGCATCAATTAGACCTCGATTTGGGTCGCCATTGAGGAGCCATATCCATAAGACAGCACTAGCGACCACGGGCACAATAGAGGGTAAGTAAAATGCAGTTCGGTAGAAGCTCATGCCCTTTACCTTCGCGTTGAGCAGCAGGGCCACCGAAAGGCTCGTAACGATTCCAAGAGGGATGCCTATAACAGCTACATACATTGCATTAAATAGAGAAACACGCAGATAGTACCCATCGTCACGACCAAACAT
Source organism: Chthonomonas calidirosea T49 (assembly GCF_000427095.1). NCBI lineage: Bacteria > Bacillati > Armatimonadota > Chthonomonadia > Chthonomonadales > Chthonomonadaceae > Chthonomonas > Chthonomonas calidirosea. The sequence continues at coordinate 457,982 of NC_021487.1, read as the reverse complement.
CTCGACATAATTATGCAAACCAACCCATCGAGCCGGATGAAGCACATCGTAGTCGCAAAAGCTAAAGTAGAGAGAGGCGATCATAGGTCCTGCTGTAAATATCAAAAAGCCTACAAGCCAAGGTGCGATGAAGACATACCCCGCAATTGCCTCCGCTCTGCCCAGCTGACGCATACGTAGAATCTGGAATACTCGCCATAGGGCTATGCCGAGCACAACGCATCCTGCTATGACACTTAAGACGATAGGCACGACAGGTGGAATCAAAGGATAGGTGTCCTCCTCAAAAACCTTATCAAGCTCGTGTTGGACAACACGTGTCGCTTCATCTAGAGCCGCTTGTGGTGATTTTTGATGATGTGTCGCAACATCCATGGCTCTTACTTGCTCGTCCCACAGCCTCTGTCCCACAAAGGTCACCGGCCGAAACCTCGCGTGATCCATCATGGAGATAAAAAGTTCCATGGCTTTTTTAAACTTCGGATCTTTAGGACCGTATTTAGCAAACACAACCCGATTCGTCATGCGATTTGCCGAAAGACTCGGTACAAAGGGACGTCCTTTAGATGCATCGTAAGCTTTGGTAGCTTCTGCATCAATTAAAGCGGCCTGAGGGCTAGTCATCCATTTAATGAACTCCCAAGCAGCCTCGACATGACGAGCCCCTCGAGGAATAGCGTAGGAGAAGCCTCCTGCCCAAGTTACGAAAGTATCCTTATCGTGTGCAAAACGGCCACGATGATAGTACCGATCTGCGGGCACCGGAGCTGGGGCAACGCCGAAATCAAGGTCTGGTTTGTACCGCGCAATAGATGCGGGTACCCACGAACCGTCTATCTTCATCGCGACTTTGCCTGTCAGAAAGGGATCAAGCTCATTAGGCTGAAATCCCGATTGGAATGCACTGATCTTGTTAATCCCGCCCAAGGCGTCATAGACTTTCACCATGTAGGCCAGCGCCTCGACGTTGGGTTTGGCATTCATTGTGCAATGCTTTCCATCTGGAGACATAAACTCGCCATCGTTCTGCCAAGCGTAAAGATAGAGCCAAGAGTTTCCATAATTCGGAATAAAACCAATACGGTTGATAGTACCGTCGGGATTGTACTTTGTGAGCTTAACAGCGTCTTGTAGAAGCTCATCCCAAGTGCGCGGCGGCATAGGATTCCCTTTCGCATCTACTATCCCCGCTTCACGAAACAGCGCTTTGTTGTAAAATAAAGCTCTATCGTCCGTGGAATCCGGTATTGCGAACACATGTTTCTCCCCGGTCTTGGGATTTGTATAGGTTGCCTCTCGCCAACAAGCTGGATAGTAATCTTCCGGCCTAACCCCAAAGGGCTTGTTTCTGTCCCGCGCAATGAGATTGTCTAAAGGGAGAAAAGTATCCCTTGAAGCCCAATCCCCTATGGTAAACCTGTCTTGGTGAATAACATCTGGGGGCACATTGCCAACGATGGAGGTCATCAGCTTCTGAGGGTCCATGTTTCCTGCCCCCATACCGAGCACGCTCACAACGATGTTGGGATGCATCTTTTCAAATGCAGCGATACGTGCCTCCAGCCCGGCCGTCTCTTCTCCAAGCTGCATACCCCACACAACCAACTTTATCTTGCCAGGCGGCACTTCGGGCGCAAAACACCCTTCCAAAGCACATAGTGCGACAATAGCTATTCCAATGCAGATAACCTTTGATATTCTCAGTGGCCTCCGAAACATCTGTATTCCCTCTCTTAAAACGGCTCTGTTTCAGCTTACCCGCTAATCCGGTCAAAAGGCTCCAATCACAGAAGCAAGCCCATCCTCACGCAGAGAATACATCCATCAAGATGCTGCAACCTAAGCTCATCCTTTACGTAGTAGTATATGAGTAAATAGCGGTACGTCAAGGTTGACAGACACTCAAAAGTTCGCTTTGCTGAAGGAGACTTTCTATGCTTAGCTTCTTTCTTCTGTGGGTACTGCCCATTTTGCTTGGCATCGGAGCACAATGGGTATCAAGTAAATGCCGTGGCAGGAACGCTCAGCAAGCTTTCCGCTACCTGGGCTGGGGCTTTTGGCTACTTCTGCTTTGGGCACTGCCTCTAGGTCGGCTTATCCCCTTTTTCCCAGGCTTCCTCGAACCGTTGCTACTCCCCATTAAGCTACTACCGTCGGCGATCCTGTTTATTTTAGCTGGTAACAGCATCTTGAAAGAGATGCGTGCACAACAACGTGGTGAGTATACGGACCCCGCGGTATAACTCAACACACGCATCTATTGCACTACGAGGTCAACGGCAGAAAAGTGCTCATGGCCGGCTATCTGATAGGTATTTTCGCTCTGGATGCGAATTAGGTAGGTGCCGGGGTCCGTAATCCGGAAACGAATCATACCAGTGGCCACGGTATGAGGCTTAAAATCCATGGTGAAACTGTTATCCACAACCCCAGCGGATCCACTCGGATCGGGCACCGGCTTCTGGCCAGCCTTTTGTTCGTGCACTACAAAAAAGTGAACGCCTACATTCTTAAGCACACCATGGGGATATTCGCACTCCATGCGCCAGTGAACCTGTATTTCGCTTCCTGCCATTACCGTGAGAACGGGCCGCTTATTCAGGCCCCCCTCTGGCGGCGTTTCGTCAGTGAACGCCTGAACACTCTGCCCCCCAGAGGATACAGCAAGCAGTATACCGAAATGTTCGGCGCGGGCGAAAGCCTCTCGATGCCCCAACACAGTGAAAAGTCCACTAAAACCGATAGCTACTATCAGAAAAAATGTCAGACGCTTTCTACGCATACTTACCTCCGAGTTCAGGGCTCTACAGAGAAGTTGTTCATCTGCTTGTTCCACACAGCCGCGCAGCTTTCCTGCTTAAGAGCTACTCTGCTTTCGCACAAGGACAAACTTCCTTTCAATTTCGATGAATGGTAGCGCAACAGAGACGACACGTTCTATAGAGCCGTTAAAGGTCTTAATCGCTATTCTCAACTTATCTAGCTCTGCATCTACACTGCTCCCCTTATAGGCAACAGCATATCCCCCGGCCTTGACAAACGGTAGAAGCCACGGCAGCAGGCGTTCCATAGGAGCAACCGCCCTGGCAACGGCAAAGTCAAATACACTGCGATTAGAAGGAATTTTAGCAAAATCTTCGGCCCTGTAGTGAAAAACACTCACATTTCTGAGAGCGAGACTTTCAATGACCATGCGCACGAACTCAACTTTTTTACGCGTCCCATCGATCAGCACAAAGTGGACACGCGGAAAGGCGATGGCTAGCGGAATACCTGGAAATCCAGCACCAGTTCCTACGTCAAGTAGGCTCGATCCAGCAGACAACTGCAAGACCTTGGAAATTGCCAGAGAATCCAAGAAATGAAGTTCAACCATCTGATCCACAGGTATACGGGTAAGATTTACAAATTTGTTTGTCTCATATAGAAGAGCTCCAAAAGTCGCAAACTGATCACAATGCCACTCTTCCAGAGATATGCCAAACTGTTTGGCTCCTTCTACGAGTCGTCTGCGCTGTTCCATCGTCAGCATGGTGCCGTCTCGTCTCCATTCACACATATCTCTTCTAGAGCCGAGATCAACGCTTGCATGGGTTCGGGTGGTTCGGTGTGAAAATACAGCCGCTCTCCAGTAACCGGATGAAGAAACGCTAAGAAATAGGCGTGCAAAGCCTGACCTGGCAGTCTATCCAGCAACTCCTCTAGTTTCTTGCGCACCTCGAAGGCGAGTTTCGTCTGCGGCAAGTTTCGGTCGCCCCCATACACAGGGTCTCCCACAACAGGATGATGAATGTAAGCACAGTGAACGCGAATTTGATGAGTTCTTCCTGTGTGCAACTTCGCTTCGAGCAGGGTAAATAGAGAGCCGAACCGCTTTTGAACCTTTAGCTCGGTCCTTGCCTCCCGCGCCTTATGCCGTGTGTCTTCAATGACAGCCATCTTCTTACGATCTACAGGATGCCGCCCTATGGGCGCATCAATAACAGCCTCATTAAATCGAGGCGCTCCCCACACCAGCGCAAGATACCGTCGTTCCATCTGCCTCGCCTGTAACTGCAACTGTAATTGGCGAAGGGCGTAATCGGTTTTTGCAACTACGAGAAGACCACTTGTATCTTTATCAAGACGATGTACGATACCAGGACGCTCGTCTTCACCAACCTCTGAAACCTTCTCGGTATGAGCTAATACCGCGTTAACGAGTGTTCCATGTGGAGAGCCAGGAGCTGGATGCACCACCATTCCCTGTGCTTTGTTGACGACAAGTAGGTCTTCATCCTCATAGAGGATCGTTAAAGGTAGCGCCTCCGGAAGGAGCGTGATAGGTTGAGGTGGTGGAATTTGAACAGCAACTTCATCCCCTTCCCGTAAACGATAGCTAGGGCGCGATGCCTGGCCATTTACCCAAACACCTCCCCAGCCTAACGATGTCTGTTCAATCCAGCGGGTAACTGAGGAACGAGAAGTCTGAGGGACCATCCGTGCAACGAACCTATCAAGTCGTTCTCCAACATCCTCTTTGAGGATAGTGTACACCCTCTTTTCCAAATCTCTCCTCCTGATTCCTCCTAAGCGGAACATACCCTAGAAAGAGGCGATCCTGCAACTTTTGCTCGTTCTGAGCGACTAAGATAGTGACAGGAGATGACTTATAGTGAAACTTTTTTCAGAGTTCGCTTGTTAAAGTATATAGATGCATCTGCTCTCGTACTATGTTAGTACCTGCAGAATAGAGCAGCATCTGCGACTCGCCCGTACACAATGAGGTGGACTGCACTTATGAATAGAACCCTTCAGGAAAGGATAGAGACACCTCATGGGCAAGTGTGTAGAAAAATATACGACCATCTATGTTGCTCTAGGAACCATCTTGGGAGTAGGGCTTATTCTCCTACTTGCCCCAAGTCACTCTCTCAAGCAACTGCATGCGGCCAATGGAGCTGCAACAATCGTACGCCAGGCCGATGAAATCTGCTCAGAAAGTTTCCTTCACTGCACAGCGCTAACCCAGCCTATCTATCACTCCAAGTACTACTGGGCAGGCCCCCGTAGCCAACCTTACGACGTATGGGAAACAACAGGCATTACCGATTCCGGCCCTGTTCAAATGATCTTCGACGCTCACTCCAACGATCTGACCTACTTCAATCGCGAAAACTGTCAGGTGGTAGAGGATTCAACAGTGCCTGTTACCGTCCCAAACAAGACGCAAGCTGCTTTTGCAAGCGCTAATATCCTTGAGACGTTACATCTCATTCCGCGAGGTGCCTCCCTTCGTCTCGCCATAGCACCTTATCTCCTTTGGGGAGGCAACGTATGGGAGACGGTTTGGATCGTCCATAGTCCACATCAGTCCTCATTCCGCGTCAGCCTCACGATTGCAAAGCGTGGTGGCTACCTGCTGAATTTAATAAAACGGCGCCTGCCATCATCATAAGCAGGCGCCGTTTAAGATCAGTGACTTACTCCTCAACCTAGCGGAGAGAGTGGGATTCGAACCCACGGGGCTGTTTAGGCCCACGGCTTTTCGAGAGCCGCACCTTAAACCACTCGGACATCTCTCCTAGTATATCCTGCCGTCTCAAAAGAGAGCAGTAGCGCCGTCGGAGGGAATCGAACCCCCGACGCCCTCCTTAGGACGGAGGCGCTCTATCCACTGAGCTACGACGGCAGATTCGATTTTATTTTCTCATAACAAGACCGATTCTGTCAACGTCTGCCGCTTTAACGCGCTACTTAAAAATTAAGATACAATATGATTCGCTAGAGGCTACTACGGAGCTAGTAAAATGGCGCTTTTCCTTTCCGAAAAACAGGTTTCTGAACTGCTAACTATGTCGGATGCTCTCCAGGTCCTTGAAGAGGCCTTTCGGCATGCCGCCGACGGAGAGGTGCTGCAACATCCACGACGCCGGCTCATCATGCCGCGGGGAATCTATCATGTGATGTCTGCAGCCGATCTGCGAACGGAAACGTTTGGAATCAAGCTTTATACCTCTTTCCCTCCTCGTACGCGTTTCCTGTTTCTGCTCTACTCATCGCAAAATGGGGATCTGCTGGCCATTATAGAAGCCGATAAACTTGGTCAAGTGCGTACCGGAGCTGCCTCGGGCATCGCCACAAAGCTCCTCGCCAATCATTCCGAGCCACTACGTGTTGGCGTATTCGGGGCTGGTTGGCAGGCTGAAACCCAAATAGAAGCTGTCTGCACAGCCTGTACAACCCAACAAGTGCGTGTTTATAGCCGTAGCCCTGAACGACGAGAGACCTTTTGTAAAAAGATCAACGCTCTCCTGTCTCTGGATATAAGCCCTGCAGAATCTCCAGAAGAAGTCGTACGCAACAGCAATGTAATCATTACTGCCACCAACTCGATAAGTCCCGTGCTACAAGGGGAATGGCTCTCCCCCGGCACACATATCAACGCTATCGGCAGCAATATGCTCATACGTCAGGAGTTGGATGTAGAGGCCATACGCCGAGCCGACCTTATCGTCGTCGACTCCATCGAGCAGGCGCGCCTCGAAGCGGGCGACCTATTACCGGCTTTTGAGAGAGGCTATTTCCGATGGGAACAGGCCGTGGAGTTAGCGCAAATTGTTAGTGGGCAGCACCCCGGCCGAACACATCCAGACCAGATCACTCTCTTCAAATCGCTTGGCATTGCGTTAGAAGATGTTGCTGTGGCCACACATATCTATAAAAAAGCACTTCATCAAGGCATCGGCGAGGAACGATCTTTTTGGGCGGCGCTCTCTCCGTAATCCTTAAATAAGCCCTTTTTCAATAGCCAGTCGAACGGCTTCCGTTCGGTTAGCAGCACCCAGCTTTGCAAAGATGTTCGACAGATGATGTTCTACGGTTTTTGGTGCGATGAAAAGCTCTTGGGCTATATCCTTGTTACGCGCTCCTTTGGCAACTAACCGGAGGACTTCCAACTCCCTTTCATTGAGTTCAACATCCTCCCTACTATCGCGCCGATGAGCATTCAACTCGGTAAGCCACGCACTTACCCCAGGTGACAACACGATCTCACCACGATGTGCCGCTTCAATGGAGGATACAAGCTCCGATGGGGTGGCATCCTTCAGAAGAAATCCTCTGGCACCTAAACGTAGTGCTGCGGTCACAGAGTCTTCAGTAGGGATGCTTGCAATTAAGATCGCAGTTGGGCGTGGCTCCAAACTTGCGAGCTGCTTGAGCGCAGCGATGCCTCCCCCTCCAGGCATCTGTAGATCGAGCAAAACAACATCTGGGCGAAGTTGCTGTGCTTTTATAATGGCCTCATCTACGTCTCCTGCCTCACCTACCACAAGAAAAGGCCCCGTCTGTTCAAGCACCGCACGCATACCCTGCCTTGTTAAGGGATGATCGTCTACAATGAGCAGACGAAGCTGCTGTAGTGGTTTCTCTAGGGGTAACGCCTCACCAGCAATATCCTGCTTTGGGGGTAATGCCTCTGCGCTTATGTTGCTAGCTCTCTCAGGGAGCACCTGACTTGGCGGCAAGCCCGACGGCATTTCATAAGGCAACCGAACGGAGATCTGTGTGCCCCAACCTGGAGTACTCTCAATCTCCACTTCTCCCCCTAAAGCGCGCGCTCTCTCTTTCATACCAAAAATCCCATAGCCGCCTTGCCGATTTGGCGCCATCGGCAGAGTAGGGTCAAACCCTACGCCATCGTCTTCAATTCGCATGATTATGGCTTCCGACTCATAAAGCAATCCAACACGTACTCGACTTGCTTGAGAATGGCGTAGGGCATTGTTGAGAGCTTCTTGTGCGATTCTCAAAAGCGCAAGACTTTGCTCTTTTGATAAAGGTATCTCATTGCCTGAGATTACAAACTGAGTCGCGATCCCTGCTCGTTCAAGCGCTTGGAGTTCTTGGGCGATCACTTGCGCAGGCGTCATCGTCTCTAGTTCAGGCGGTGAGAGAGCTTCAATGGCACGTCGTGTATCATTAAGCGCTTCTCGCGTTAACTCTAGCGCGGCGTTCAAAAGCTTCTCTGTCTCTATAGTATTCTCTTGCCGTAAGAAACTCTGTGCTGTTTCTAACGTTAAAACCAAAGCTCCTAGCGATCTTGCCACCGTATCGTGCATCTCTCTACCTAACCTAGTGCGCTCTTGAATGGTGGCGTATCTTCGCTGATCTTCAAGAAGCCGCGACATCGCAATACCTAGGGTGGCGATGTCGGCTAATCCCTGAAAGGCTGCAACGTCTGCAGGAGCAAACACGCGTTCATCTTTCAAATAGATCACAAGTGCACCACCGATCTGATCGTGCAGCTGTAACATCGCCATCCAAACAGCACGGATGCCCTCTCGCGCTAAGCGCTCTCGCATCTCCTTGGTCAAAACAGAACGATCATTCACAGTTCGGTAGATCGGCATCGTAGAGGCGAAAGCGCGAGGCCTGATACTTTTACTTGCAATGCGTGCAATGTCTCTCCCAAACTCCGCCGAAATGTTTCTTAGAGCTATGGGCTTAATCTCCTCCCCGTCCTTCAAGAACAGCCCTACTATCTCGGCACGAAACCGACTGGCCACCATCTCTAGAAGCATCTGGCCAATATCTTGCAGCGATCGCTCTTCAAGAATAGCCGCGATCACGTCACGTAAATATTGACGTCGCTGGACTTCTTCCTGATAAGCGTTTGCAAGGCGTTGTAGTTCCACAAAAAGCCCTACTCTTTGGGCGACAGCACGCACTCGTTCATGCCATTCCGGCGATTCGACATCTGCCCTTGGGTCTACCTGTCCAACAAGCACCGACAAGACATGCTTTTCAAAAGAAAGAGGCACTATCAAAATTCGTTCACAAAAACGCTCTGATAACGGATATGGTAACAACTCCGAGTCTTCTATGAGCTGATATTCTCCCGTCCGAACGACTGTAGCAATGGCTCCAGCCTCCTCCAATGAGACTCCCCATAGCCGAAAGTTCTCATCAGTATAACCTACTGTTAGCACCCCACAAACCCGTCCCTCAGCTGGTACATGCGATAGGGCTGCCATATGGCTACACTCCAGCATTTTGGCCGCATCTTCCACGGTATGCCGTACGATTTTGTGTAACTCGTCTGGCTCGAGTGGCACGCCCGAAACAGCGGATAGCCCACTATAGCCATAAGTATTGGCTTGGTTGTCAGACCCTACGTCCATCATCTCTGTTCTTCACTACTCCTCCTGGCTTGATTGCAGCCATGAGCGAAAATCGGACGATATAAGCTCAGCACCGGCCTCATGAAGCCGCCGATTACCCTCCCGACCTGTCTCCGTGATGAAAACATGTTGGCCCCGCTGGATCGCCCGCAGGCACTCCTGATGTAGAATCCCATTTTCGCGTATATCAAGTGCAACAATGATGTCAGAGAGAGCGATAATTAGCTGATCACGGCGACGATTGTTCTGCCCTAAACAGTGATCGTCTAAACGGAACGGAGAGAGCACAAGGTCCCGATCACCACAGAAATCTATTGCGTGAATGCGGGCAGCAGGGAAGAGAGCTTGATCAAAACGCTCTCCCATAGCCTCACGAAGCCCTCTATCCAGAACATAGATCACGGGGTGAATGCTGCGCTGCGCGGTTAGTGCTAGCCTTTGATAAGGAAGCCGATCATGTCCTGTTACTGGAATGCCCTTACAGGCTATAAGCTCTGAAGCGATCTTCTCCAAATTCGTATAAGTCTCTTCAGTAGCACCATTCGAAACCAAAATAGTAAACGTAAAGCCTTCTGTAGAGTCATCTAGCAATTGATAGCGTCCTAACCCATAGAGAATGGGCGGTGGAGAGGGATCATAGGTCTCCAACCGACTTGGATAGGTTAGCTGGGTACGTGTTACACAATGCAAATTGTAAAAGCGAACTACACGTACAAGAGCCTCCGCCTTTTCCATCAAGGGCTCCTTTTTGCCCATAAGATATGCAATAGCACGAGAAGCCAAACCAAAGCGTTCTTTAAGTTCCACCGAAGAAAAGTTTAGAAATTCTCCTAGCGTCACTTGCTCTACGAGGAGGCGACTGAGAGCGTGTTCGAGCTGCTTTGCTCCAATGTAGGGCACGTGATGGAGCAATAAGGCTAGCTTCAAATAGCTAAAATTTGGAACGAATTGGCGAATCTGATCGCTCATGGCTATACACCTAAAGCCTGTAACACAGCCTCCCGTTTGGGCGGAATGCAAACGATCTGCTGAGAAGCAAGATGCATGGCTGTATCGGGATCCTTTAATCCGTGACCAGTTAGAGTAACCACAACCGTAGATGGCTCAGAGAAAAACCCACTCGTGGCTAGTTTCTTAAGCCCCGCTATAGGGGCGACACTTGCAGGCTCGGCAAAAATGCCCTCAAGCGTAGGCAATAGACGATAAGCTTCCAAAATCTCCTCATCGGTAACGGCCTCGATCACACCCCCTGACTCTTCTTTCGCCGCGATCGCTCCGTTCCAACTTGCCGGGTTGCCTATTCGAATGGCAGTCGCCACCGTCTCTGGTTTGGTAATCGGCCTGCCCTCCACCAATGGTGCCGCCCCCGCCGCCTGAAAACCGAGCATTTTCGGTAGTTTCTTACTTCGCCCTGAATGATGATACTCGCAGTAACCCATCCATGCCGCCGTGATATTGCCCGCATTACCCACCGGCATAGCATGATAATCTGGAGCATCTCCTAAGGCGTCCACAATCTCAAAGGCCACGGTCTTCTGTCCCTGTAAACGATACGGATTAACCGAATTGACGAGCGCAATGGGATACTCCTCACAAATGGAACGGACAAGAGCGAGGGCCTCATCGAAATTGCCGTCTATGGCTAACACTTTTGCTCCATGCATCAGCGCCTGCGAAAGCTTCCCCAACGCGATCTTCCCTCCGGGAATAAGCACAGCGCATTCAAGCCCAGCGCGAGCCGCATAGGCTGCCGCCGAGGCAGAAGTATTGCCAGTCGAGGCGCACATCACAATATTCTGCCCAGCCTCCACAGCCTTGCTTACTGCCACTGTCATACCTCGATCTTTGAAAGAGCCTGTTGGATTGAGGCCTTCACATTTGGCGTAGAGAGTAATATACGGACTTATGGCTGCTGCAAGACGTGGCAAAGGAACAAGAGGCGTATCCCCCTCCATTAGCGTCACAATAGGAGTGGCTGCACTTACCGGCAGCCACTCTCTATATCGTGCGATCACCCCCGAGTACAAAATGGCGCCCTTCCTACTTACTAGAAAATTGTGCGCCTATATTCTACTCTATACCCTATCGTTTAGCCAAATCATGTGGTAATCCTGGCCAATGCAGCTGTTGGATAGCCGCCCGCTGCTCTGGTAGCAGTGGTAGTTCGCGAATATAGATGTTTTTAAACCATAGGGGTGTCCAGTGGTGCTGCAGCTCAATAGGGCCGATAGGATAGATGGGCTTGTCTCGCTCCCAATAGTTTTCTAAGGTTACATTCCATACAACCAGCTTGTTATTCAGGTAGACGGTCACTTTGTCGCCGATCATCAGGATTCGAAAACGGTTCCATTCTCCAATGGGATTATCCGCGAATACGATGGGGTTGCTTGGATTCTTTTGATTGTTGTACAATCCACCAGAGCCGATTGGATTATCCCATATCTGTACCTGCGGACTGCCGCGTAAATAGATTCCACTATCCCCATGCGGCGGAATTTTCCAGTCTACAAGCAGCTCGAAATTTCCATAGTCTCTCACTGTACATAGATTATTATTCTTACCATCATAGGTTATAACTCCATCTACCACTTTCCAGTGCTTAAGAGCCTCTGCGGTGGCACGTTTTACCGCGGCAGCCCACTCGGCTTCAGTCATTTTGGCTCGCGTAGGTGGGTCACCAGCCCATCCACGCCAACCTCTCAAGTCCTTACCATCAAACAGCGCTTTAAAGCCATGCGGAGGAACGTTGTCAGGTCGCGGATGACTTAGGTCCTTGATGTAGATATTTTTGAAATCTACCTCCGTGGGCTCATGCCCCAACAACCCGATATGACCTGTGTCTCGCAACATTCCAGGATGATGCATCAGTATGGTCGGATCAACAATTTTGTTCAGATCGGCATCAACCACCATCCTACCATTGATCACTACCCTGATATGTCGTCCGATCGCCGTGATCTCTTCGTGGTTCCACTCTCCAACCGGTTTCAACGCCCCTCTCTTCGCAGGAACAACATTATAAATAGAACCACAATACTGCCACGGTTGGAGATGTTGGTACATGGGGCCGCTGTCGTCGAGTATCTGTATCTCCATGCCCATATAGGCAGCATCTCCTTGTAAGGGAGCACGTATACCGATACCATTGTTAGCATTTTGAGATAGACGGAAATCAACATCCAACACAAAATCGGAATACTCTTTCTCGGTAAAGAGATTCCCAGAGCACCCGGCTGGACAGATGATCGTCCCATCACGAACCTCATAGCCGGGGGCCTGTCCAACATAAACCCACCCATTTAAATCCTTCCCATCGAATAGCGGCTCGAACCGAGGCTCTGCCCAGCAGGAGGACGGAGATATAGCTACTCCCATCCCGACGAGAACGAACGCCAAGAGAGCGAACAACCATGAACTTTTCTTCACCGAAGCCATCATCATACTCCTTGATGTGTATGTTTTTGAAAGCAACGCCTACATTTGAACGTCATTGATCACAAGCCGAAAGCGACAACCTAATACACCGGCAGCCTTCCGGCACATGACCATTCGTTCGGCAAAAATCTCGAAATACTCCATGACGGTTGCTTTTTCCGTGTCTACAACTAGCTCGAGCGAAATGATCTTCTGGACAGCATCTATAAGTATATGCGACTTTTGCACGGCATTGTTTACACGATCATGGATATCATAGGTAGATGGATCTGGATTTTGGACCCTAGTATAGTGCACGTCGGACTTATCTGCAATGATCACGGCTGCTGTCACCGCATTGATCGGCACACCTTCCGGCTCCTCATGATTTCCAATAGCTCCCACTACAAGAGCGATTTCGGCGGCCGGCATATTCATCTTCTCAAGGATTTGGAAAGCCATCGTGGCCCCGATCTGCGGATGATAGACTCGGTGGATACAGTTGCCAATATCGTGTAAGAAGCCGGCGATAGCGGCAAGCTCTGCTGTCCGTGCCTCCGCTCCCAACCCCAGTAGGATATTGCGTGCGATTGAGGCCACCAATCCAGCATGTCGCAGGCCGTGTTCCGAATAGCCTATCGCTGCCATTTGCCGGTTGGCGGCATCAATGTAGGCGCGAATTCGTTCGTTGTTTCGTATATCCCGTAAAGTAATGACCTCTGCTGCCTTTTCCTGAGCTGCCAAAATCGGCTCTTCCACCTCTTTTATGGCCGGTGATTTTTCGGCAGGGGAAGCTGTTTTACTTGGGGGCGGCGATGCCACCCGATTTTGTGCAATGACTTCTCTGGAGTCACTCATCTATCGTCTCTTCCTCAGTCTGATAGGTGCTTCGAAAGCTCTTGTAAAAAACCTCAAAAGTTCCCTCACGCAGATGATGGCGAATGCTTCTCATCAATCGATGATAGAATGCTAAGTTGTGGTACGTCACGAGTCGGGGCCCTAAAATCTCCTTTGCCTTGAATAGATGCCTTATATAGGCCCGCGTATGACGCCGACAGACTCGACATTCACATTTCGGGTCAAGCGGTGTAAAATCCTGCTCATAACGGGCATTCCTTAGATTGATAACACCCTCCGAGATAAATGCTTGTGCGTTACGTGCGTTGCGTGTAGGTAAAACACAATCAAACATATCTACCCCACGCCGAACAGCCTCCAAAATATCTACCGGCGTCCCCACACCCATTAAGTAGCGAGGCTTATTCTCAGGCAAAAAACGCACCGTCCAAGCCACGATCTCATTTCTAACTGCGGCTTCTTCCCCAACGGCAAGGCCGCCGATGGCAAAACCATCGAAATCTAATTCCGTCAGTACCCTCGCACTCTCAGCCCGTAGCTCATAGCTTATGCCACCCTGAACAATACCAAAAAGTGCCTGAGGCCACCCACCTACGGCCATACGCCCATGACGTATATGCTCCTCTAGGCAAATCTTTGCCCACCGATGCGTCCGCTCCATCGCCTGTCGAATATACTCTTCCGAGACCGTGGATGCCGGACATTCATCAAAGGCCATGATGATGTCGGCCCCTAGCTGACGCTCGATTTCAATAACGATTTGTGGAGTGAAGAGATGACGGCTCCCATCTATATGAGACTGAAACTCTACTCCCTCCTCTCCAATGCGGCGCAAGCCCGATAAACTAAAAACCTGATAGCCTCCACTGTCCGTAAGAAGAGCGCCACTCCATCCCTCAAAACGATGCAGTCCCCCTGCACGCGCTATCAGTTGCTCACCAGGCCGAAGATGAAGGTGGTATACATTTCCCAAAATTAAACCAAATCCGATCTCCTCTAACTCGTCTGGAGTCATCGCCTTCACTGTGGCCTGCGTGCCCACAGGCATAAACACAGGAGTTTCTACCGTTGCATGAGGTAGATACAGCAAGCCACACCGCCCTAGCACACCCTCCTCTCGCGAAGGCGATGTGATCATAAATGTGGGGGTCGTCCATTCTTGAGTCAACTTATCTCTTCGAACCCTCTTGGTATCGCTGAATCCTTCCCACCACTAGCTCGAAATACTATTATACCGTCGCTCCCTCAAGTCCAGAGAGCAGTATCTTTGAAGACTTTCAGCGACACCGATTCGTACAAAAGGAGGATGTTAGGCGCTGATTTCGAACCAACCACCAGAAAGGAGATAACAGAGATGACAACACTGGAAAAACGCCGACTAGGGAATAGCGATCTCGAAATCACCCCTATCGGTTTTGGTGCATGGGCCATTGGAGGAGCAGGATGGGAGTTCGGATGGGGATATCAAGACGATCGCGATTCCATTGCCGCCATTCATGCCGCACTCGATGCCGGCATCAACTGGATTGATACGGCAGCCGTCTACGGCATGGGGCACTCGGAAGAGATTGTTGCAAAAGCGATCCGCACGAGCTCCCACCGTCCCTACGTCTTCACCAAGTGCTCCCTTCTATGGGACGAAAAGGGAAAGGTTTACCACAATCTTAAATCTCAATCGATCCGTAAGGAGGTTGAAGACAGCTTGCGCCGTCTTCAGACCGACGTTATCGATCTTTATCAAATTCACTGGCCGATTCCAGATGAAGATATCGAAGAGGGATGGAGTACCCTAGCGCAACTTAAAGAGGAAGGAAAAGTTCGTTATATTGGTGTATCCAATTTTAACGTCTCCCAAATGGAACGCATACGGCCTATCGCCCCCATAACCTCTTTACAACCTCCCTACTCGCTCGTACGACGTGATATCGAAGCAGAAATCCTTCCCTATTGCCAGCAACATAATATTGGTGTGATTGTCTACTCTCCCCTTCAGTCGGGACTTCTTAGTGGGAAGATGACTCCTGAACGCGTCGCATCCCTTCCAGATGACGACTGGCGAAAGCGAAGTCCAGATTTTCAAGAGCCACGCCTTTCACGTATCCTTAGCTTCGTAGAGCGATTACGACAGATCGGGGCGCGTCACCATCAACCCCCCGGGGTCGTCGCTATTGCCTGGACACTTCATCACCCCGCGGTCACCGGCGCCATTGTTGGCTTCCGACGCCCCGATCAGGTTCACGAAATGCTCGGTGCTCTTACTTTTCGACTTTCAGAACAAGAAATAACGGAAATTGAGCACCTGCTTCGCCAATACGATCTCTAACCGATACGCTCCCTCAAAGGCTTTCGTCGCTCTATGTAGAGCGACGAAAGCCTGTCTATTTTTTTCCTTCAGATCTATCAGATCGTTCACAACCGGCTATTAGCAACACAAATTCACCCCGCAGAGTCAGCCCCCGAACAACCGCTAGAATTTCCGATAGCAGACCTCGATCTACCCTTTCAAATCTCTTAGTCAAGTCGTTGGCAAGTGCCGCCGGTCTATCCCCAAAGACTTCCAAGGCCATTTCTAGACTCTCAATAAGGCGATAAGGGCTTTCATAGTAGATAAGTGTATGGGGCGAGTCTCTATCCATTTCAAAAAAACGCCGTCGAGGCCCTGCTTTACGTGGAGGAAAACCACGAAACGTGAAGCTATGACTCGGTAATCCCGACAAGACTAGCGCCATGACAAAAGCAGCTGGGCCGGGCACCATCGTAAGTGGAATGTTCTCTTCAAGAGCCTTTCTAACAAGGAGATAGCCAGGATCTGCAATTCCCGGAGTTCCCGCATCCGTCACTACCGCCACATGCTTCCCTTGCCGAATAAATGCCAGTATCTGCTGAATAGCTCGTTCCTCATTGTGCTCGTGAAGGGAAATTTGACGCTTTTCGATAGCGTAGCGCTTCAGCAAAAGACCGGTCTTTCGAGTATCTTCACTTGCGATAATATCTACACTTTTCAATATCCTGAGGGCACGTAAGCTTATATCCTCTAAATTCCCAATAGGAGTGGCCACCAATACAAGAGGGGGCCACTCCTCTTCATCTACCCCATTTGTAGGAGAATCCTCCGTCATTTTCCGTACTTTTGACAATGCTAGCGCATCTCCTGGCCGCCAGTAACGTTGATTGCCTGTCCCGTCATATAACTAGCTTCATCAGAGGCTAAAAACACCACCACATTACATACATCCTCATAAGTACATCCACGACCTAAAGGTACCTGGGCTTCATACTTGAGACGAACTTCCTCCTTGGTAAGTCCTTGCGTGCGGGCATATTGCTCATAAAGGCTTTCCTGCCACAGAGTGCCATCTAAAAGATTACCTGGGCACACGGCATTTACACGGATCCCATAAGGTGCCAGATCAAGAGCAATAGACTGGGTAAGCCCTATTCCTCCAAACTTGCTTGCTGAATAAGCACTGTTTCGAAAACTCCCTTTCTTCCCCGATTTTGAATTGATTTGAATGATATTCCCTTTCCGCTGATTTACCATTACCCTTGCCGCTGCGCGAGCACACAAAAAATAGCCAAACAGGTTCACATCTATAACCCTTCGCCAAGCCTCAGCGGGAAATTCGGTGATGTCATAAGCAATCAAGATGCCGGCGTTGGCCACGAGGAGATCAAGCGCCCCGAATCTACGCACGGTTTCCCGTGTCATCTCCTCTACCTGCTCCTCGTTGGTTACATCTACCTGTACGGCAAGCGTCTCGGCCCCAGTAGCTCGCGTTATCTCCTCTGCTGTCTCACGCGCCTTCTCAACTTTAATGTCAGCGATAGTAATGGCACGACATCCCTCTCGGGCTAGACGATGAGCTATTGCCTCGCCTAGACCCTGTGCACCACCGGTAACAATAGCCACCTGGCCTTTCAAACGTTCCATTCTCTCATCGCTCCTGAATAGATTTGTACACTTAGCAGGAACTACCTTTCATAGCGTCGAACTCTAATTCGGCTTTATTATCATATCACATGCGCGCCACCTAAACTTCGGAGGAATCGTGGATCCTCTAGGATTGAGGGGAGGGTGCCGGCCTTGAGGAGGAGACACCTATCACTTCTCATAGTACCGGTGAACATTCCGGCCTCACTTATATTATCCTAGCAACCTCAGCAGGACTCGCCCCAAGCAAGCATCACACTCAAAACATTGCCATCATCAATACTTTAAATAATTGTCCGCCAAAGTCGGACACAATAGGGAGTGTAAGTTGATTAAACAAGAGATATTTGGAAAGCTGCCCAATGAAGAGCCTGTTTCGATTTTTACGCTAACTAACTCTCACGGCTCCACGGCACGCGTCACTAACTATGGAGCTATTCTCACCTCCTTGGCCGTACCCGATCGCAATGGGAATATCGGTGAGGTCACCCTTGGTTTTGATCGGCTTGAAGACTATCTTAATCCACACCCTCACTTCGGTGCCACGATTGGCCGAGTTGCCAATCGTATCGCCAACGCGGAGTTCACTCTCCATGGGAAACAGTATGTCCTAGCGGCCAACCATGGCACACATACACTTCATGGCGGCAAAATGGGGTTTGACAAGCAGCTTTGGCAAGCAACGCCGCAAAGCGAAAACAATGCCGTTACCTTCTCTCGCCTCAGCCCCGATGGGGAAGAAGGGTTCCCAGGGAATCTTCGTGTAGAAGTCACTTTCACCCTCACTGAAGACAATGCCCTCCGCCTCGACTATTTGGCAACCACCGACATGGATACTCCTATCAATCTTACAAACCATGCCTATTTTACCTATCGGGAGAAGGAGATATCCTTGACCATGAGCTTACGCTCAACGCCTATCTGTATACACCTACAGACGACGAGCTTATCCCTACAGGAGAAATTTGGAGCGTTAAGAATACCCCACTCGACTTTACTCAACCAACGAGGATCGGAGCCCATCTTCATGAACTGCCTGCGGTGATCGGAGGGTATGATCACAACTTTGTCCTTCACAAATCAAATGAAGCAGCCGTAGCGCTCACTTTCGCGGCACGGGTATATGCACCCAAAACAGGGCGCATTATGGAGGTCTACACAACAGAGCCTGGGATACAACTCTATACAATGAATCGGATTCCCGATAACCTGTATAGTCGTGATGGTAAACCCTATTCACCCCATGCAGCGCTCTGCCTAGAAGCCCAGCATTTTCCTGACTCGCTTCACCAAGCGCACTTTCCTTCGATTCTGCTTACACCCAACAGCGTTTATCGGCAAACAACAATTTATCAATTTAAAACAGATCACTAAGATCACCTTTAAAGCAATAGCCGAAAAAGTTCTTCCTCGGCCGCTCTTGTCCAAAACTGGCCATCTTCTAGCAGTCCATATACAGAAGGCAGGACATCTTTCAAATCGGGTAAAGCAGTTAGTGGCAGCTGGTGAAGGTGAGGGAAAATAAGAGTCTTTCCTGGAAATCTCCCTTCCTTCACGGCCTGAAGGCCGTCACGGGCAGCTTCCATCCCACCAATTGCTGCTAGAGAGGCATTTGTATTGAGCGTGGCCTGCTCTACACGCGCCAAAGTTTCCCTCATGGCGGCCAGGGAAGAGCCACTGCTGCCAATAAACCGACAACCATCCCGCACGATACGCGTGCAAGGTACGCCGATTTTTGTTCCTCTAGCAACCCCAGCAAAGATATTAAACCAACCTCCATTTGCTAGAAGCTCTACTGCCGCTTCGATCGCAGCTGCATCAGCCACCATACTAACGATATCATCAAATGCTCTGCCACGCGTGAGCTCCATCAGCATTTCTGCCTGCTGGTCAGTATCCATCCCACGCACGTTGCGCGTAATCAGCTCTATTTGACGCTGTCTCGCTAATCCTCCAAAGCGCTTATTTAAGCTCTCCAACCTATCATCATGTCTGTCAGTTACAACAATAAGCTCGGGAGGTTCTGGCAACTGCAAGGCTCGCTGCACATGCATCTGTCCCATAGGCCCAGCCGCGCCAATGAACCATGCACATCCTCCAGCACGCAATTCTGCGGTACGCGGCTCTTTATAGGCATCTGCCACCCTATTTCCTTTAGCCCCCATATAAAAACGACGGTTATAATGGACTCGTCCGATGTCAAGGGCAATCTTCGGCGGAAGAGGCTCAGTTAAGGCAAGTACCACGACCCCATCATCGGCCGGCATATCACAGACTTTCTCTACAAGCTCCGCATCCCAACAACCGGCAATAATAATATCATCAAAATTTCCGATGCGGCCTTCCATGAGATCGCTTACAGAGCGACGAGTCATCTTTACATTTGTTGCCTCGATCTGCCTTATAATAGGAGTAACATCAAGTCCTTCAGCCGTTATGAGAACTACTTCTCGCGGCACGGGCGACGTGAGCGTCGCCCCAATCACGTCCCCGATCTCAATATTCTCGCCATCTTTTCCTACCACAAGCAAGAAGCTGCCCCCAGGCTTAGGGTGTGAGCGGTGGGCGATTGCGTAAGAGGCAACCACGCAGGCCCACGGCTCTACCAACGCAGCCTCTGCATAGCCTATTGCTGCTTGAATCGGCAATAGATAGCAGCCCTCATCCCCCTCGATCATCTCTCGCGGAATGATGCCGTACTCGGATAGACCTCCCCGAAACACGTAGCCATATGCCATAGATTTGCCGTTATGGAATACGTCGGCCTGAATAACGTAGCGTTCTCCGCGTTCGAAGTGTCCCTCTAACTCGCTCCCTACATCCACCACGGTGCAACAAACCTCATGACCTAGCGTCACAGGCTCTCTCGTAAGGTCACGTCCTATTAGTCGCGGATGTTGCGAGCCAAGCGAGACCACCTTCGTGTCGGAATAGCATAGACCACACGCATCATGGCGCACCAACAGTTCATGAGGGCCGCATTGGGGTATCTCCTCCACTTCAGGAGCGCCGCTACGTCCAAAGTTCTCTAGACCAGCTCCATACAAATTCCATCGTAACATCTTCGTAGGAATAGTTCCTAAAACCCTACGGTACCGTTCCAACTTATCCATTAGCGTTCTCTTTCATCGAGTCGAAATAGGCTTCTTAGAATTGGAATTACTCCCTGTAAAGCCATTCCACGATGACTTATGCGATGCTTCTCGTCGGGGGTTAGCTCCGCCATATGTCGTTGAAGCTGGGGTAAATAAAAGATAGGATCGTATCCAAAACCATAGTGACCACGTTTTTCATAGGCGACTAAACCCTCACATACACCCTCACTAACGAACTCTTGTCCATCCGGAGTTGCAACCACGACAACACATTGAAATCGACAGGTGCGCTCTGCATCTGGAACATGCCTCATGAGCTCGAGAATTTTGTCCATCTTTTCATCAAAGGAGGCATCCACACCTAAAAAACGATGGGAATGCACGCCAGGTGCTCCATTTAATGCATCTATTACCAATCCCCCATCATCAGCGATGGCAATCCTACCTGTGTGCTTTGCAGCGGATACCGCCTTTAAATGGGCGTTCTCATAAAACGTCTCCCCCGCCTCTTCCACAATAGGCATGGGTTCTACATCATTTAAAGTCAATAATGTTAACTCAGGGCAATAGCTTCCAAGAATCTGAAGCATTTCGCGCCCCTTCTTGGGATTCGTGGTCGCAACAAGCAACTCTCTATTCATAGCCTACAGAATCCCCTCCAGAGCGGCACGCTGCATCTTGAACAGCTGTTCCAGGCCAACCTGGGCGAGATCAAGAAGACGTAAAAGCCGATTTCGGTCAAACGGAGTCATCTCGGCAGTCCCCTGTATTTCAACGTAACGACCTTTGTCGGTCATGACTACGTTCATGTCCACGGCACAACGATGATCCTCTTCATAGCAAAGATCGAGCAACTCGTCACTGCCAACGACACCTACACTTACTGCGGCCACCATGCCCGTCAGAGGCATTCTTGTAATAGCACCCTCATCCACTAATTTTCTGCAGGCCTCCGCAAGCGCCACAAAAGAGCCTGTAATGGCAGCACAGCGCGTTCCGCCATCCGCTTGCAGCACATCACAGTCTATCAAAATCGTCCGCTCTTCCAAAACCGGCATCTCAACAACAGCCCTTAGACTCCTTCCGATCAATCGTTGAATCTCAACCGTTCTACCCGAGGGCCCGTTTCGACCTTCCCGAGGCGTACGAACGTTGGTTGAACGTGGCAGCATCCCATACTCCGCGGTAACCCACCCCAGCTCCCCTTCTAGCTTCCTAAAAGGTGGTAGCTTATCCTCTACAGACGCCGTACAGATTACTTTCGTATTCCCCATTTCAATAAGGCACGAACCTTCTGCATTGGGCATAAATCCTCGTGTGATCTTTGTCGGGCGCAACTGAGCACTCCCACGTCCATCAAATCGCGGCATAGGCGCTCCTTTCTCGCTAAATATTTTTCTCTGCCTATCTTACCCTCTATCTCGTAAAAAATTGCGGTGCGAGGCCCCTCCTACAGGTATGGTAGAGAAGACGCAAAGTAGCAAGGAAATAAAAAGAGGCGAAAGCAGATGATAATATCTCCTCTATTCCTCTGACCTCACTCATTCTTTGATATTGACTCGCGACCGCAACGCGTGCCAAAATGGAATTATCACGCTCACACAGCTGTGAGCGTCTCATGATCCTCTTATCAGACCGACGGCGCAGTCGGCATTAGAGCCGCCTAGTGGCCGAGCAGTCCTAGTCATAAGGACCATCAAACCTTATCACAAGAGGGCAGGCTGCCCACGACAAGGATGTGTCTCGGCTAGCCGTCTGTCTGAGGAACGAGGTTCCTCCTTCAGGCGGTGGCGTTCTTTTACGTTCACTCAGTGTTTGAATCTATCCGCAATGCAGCCTATCTACCACAGGAGGAACCTAACAAAGCATGTTTCACAAATTTATCAAATCGAACACCCAAATAGCTCTAACCGCAGCAACAACGCTTCTTATCATTCTGCTTGCCAATGCAAACGCCTGTGCCCAGCCCCCCACACCCTCTTCTCCTGCTATTAACACGGGTGACACCGCCTGGATGCTCGTCGCTGCTGCCTTCGTGATGCTAATGACGCCAGGCCTCGCTTTCTTCTACGGCGGTATGGTGCGTTCTAAAAATGTACTTAATATGCTTATGCAAAGCTTCGTGGCGCTCGGCATCGTGACCTTTGTATGGCTTCTCTGGGGCTACTCCCTCGCTTTTGCGCCAGGGAACCCTTTCATAGGTAGTCTGCAATGGTTTGGACTTAACCATGTAGGTGAAACCCCTTCCCCTTACTACGCTCCTACCGTCCCGCACCAGGTTTACATGATCTACCAACTGATGTTCGCCATCATCACCCCAGCGCTCATCAGCGGGGCGATCGCCGAACGCATGAAATTTTCGACCTATGTGGTCTTTATTACCCTCTGGAGCACCTTCATCTACTGTCCACTTGCCCACTGGGTTTGGGGACACAACGGTTGGCTCAATAGCCTCGGAGCACTGGATTTTGCAGGTGGTACTGTTGTGCACATCAGCAGCGGGGTTTCGGCGCTGGTCCTCGCTATCGCACTTGGCAGACGCTACACAGATACGCTACATACCGGAGAAGAGATGCGTCCCCATAACCTCACTATGACCCTGGTAGGAACCGCATTACTGTGGTTCGGATGGTTCGGCTTTAATGCCGGCAGTGCCTTGGCCTCAGGCGGACTTGCCTCCTCCGCCTTCGTCGCCACCCACATAGCTGCGTCTATCGCCGGACTTACATGGATACTCATTGAATGGAGTATCTACAAAAAACCTACAGCGCTAGGCTTTGCCACGGGTGCGGTCGCAGGTCTTGTAGCCATTACACCGGCCTCAGGCTATGTCGGCCCCATTCCGGCTTTGCTCATCGGCGTTGGAGTGGCCTTCATCTCCTTCTATGCTATCAAACTTAAACACCGATTTCACTACGATGACGCTCTCGACGTGTTTGGAGTGCACGGTATGGGAGGGATATGGGGAGCGCTCGCAACAGGCCTCTTCGCTTCCGTCCTCGTGAACGGCTCCGGAAGTAACGGCCTTTTCTACGGTGGCGGCCTTACTCTGTTCATCAAACAGACTATTGCCGTTGCCAGCGCTGTTGCATATGCAGCTATAGGCACTTGGATACTTACGAAAATTCTTAGCGCCACCATGGGCCTGCGCGTCAACGTGGAAGATGAAAACATAGGTCTCGACCTTACCCAGCACGGCGAGTCTGCCTATGTCATGGCTGAGTAAAGCCATGTTGTCATGAACTCTAACGTAAGTAAGTTGACAAATGCTTCCAAATGCAGGTAGAGTCTGACTATATCCTCATTCTATGCTAGGGGTGCTGTAAAGCTGAGAGGGCTACCTAGCCCAACCCTATGAACCTGATTCGGGTAATGCCGACGGAGGGAAGCAATGACTCATTTATGCAGCCATCGCTCCCAAAGCTCGGAGCGGTGGCTTTCTGCTTTTCGCCCACGATTTGACTTTTGGAACGACACCGCGTTGGACCACAAGGAGAAAGTAATGGTTCTACCAATCTACCTCAAAAAAGCATTTACGCTCATTGAGCTTCTAGTAGTTATCGCGATAATAGCTGTTCTTGCAGCTATCCTCTTTCCTGTTTTTGCTCAAGCACGTGAGCAAGCCCGCCAAGCCGTCTGTACTTCGAATGTCCGACAGCTAAGCATGGCGGTGCAGATGTACCTTCAGGATTACGATGAAACGTTTCCCATCTTCTATGCCTACAATACCTGGGACCCTATCCACAATGTCCCCGCGCCTTCTGGAACACCCGCTCACAAAGGGGTAGAAGTTGAGTTGATGCCTTACGTCAAAAATCATCTTATTTTCAAGTGTCCGGATGATCAGGGCGGCCCCTCACTCTATACTACCTATCAAAATGACGGCTGCCCAAATACAAACACCTATTTTGACTGCTATGGTTCAAGCTATCGCTTCGATCACGGCATCTTTACCACCATCGCAAATGAATCGAGCCAAGATAACATTCTCTATACCACGACACAAGTGGTCACTTTAGCCTCACTAGCACTGCCAGCAGAAACACGCCTCATGCGAGATGAGATGATGCCTTGGTTTGGAACAAATCCAAGCTATGGCTACATTCCCGGCTATTTTCAACAGTGGCATCCGCGCGGAGGAGGAATCGTGTTCGCAGATGGACACGGCAAGTTCATCGTCTCAAGTGCAGCCTTCGACAATGAAGTCGTGTGCCCAGGAGGTGAGCGCAGCGGACAACTCGACCCCAATGCAGCCACCGACGGCAATCCTGGAAACCCACCTACTTACTATTGGCTCTGCGATTAAGAACATGCACGTACTGATCCTTGCTAACGGCTCGCCACCCCCTCGCGATCTAGCTCAACGTGTTGCTGCTACAGCCGATCTGATTATCGCTACCGATGGCGCTGCTATGAAAGCGTATGATCTTGGACTTCAGCCTCATCTTATTTGTGGCGATTTCGATTCTATAGATAAAGCTCACGCGAGTCAACTGTTTCCAGCAGCAGAAATCGTCGTCGCACCCAATCAGGACTACGCAGACTTAGAAAAGTCGCTTCAACTGGCCAGAGATCGCGGTGCGACTCAAGTCACTGTGTTGGGAGCTACAGGTGGCAGGCTCGATCACACGCTTGCAAATCTCGCTCTCTTACTATCCTGGCATCGAACAATGACTCTATGTATTCAGGAAGCAAACACCTTCTTGTGGTGCCTCTCTGCGAACAGGAACTCCCCGAGCAAACGCATACTGCCCACTCAGCCAGACGATATCATCTCCGTTATCGCAATTGAACCTGCTATCCTTTCTATTCATGGGGTGCAGTGGGAGGCAGATCACCTATTGTTGCAACCTGGCACGCGGGCGGTGAGCAATAAAGCGCTCGGACGGAATGTAGAAATCGAGTTAGTGCAGGGTACGGTTTTTCTCTGCTTACTAAGCTCCTCCATCAGGGAAACACCAGCCCCATGACCAATCCTCATTTTTCCCTATACGACTGGTTGTTTTTAATTGTCTACTTGGCTTTTCTGCTATGGGTTGGGCTACGGAGAAACCACATTACTACTGAAAGCTACTTAATCGCAGACCGCAACCTTAGCTTGCCCATATTCGTTGCCACTCTCGTGGCTACATGGTACGGTGGAATCTTGGGTGCTGGGGAGTTCGTCTATACCGACGGCCTTGCGGCGTGGATGGCGAACGGCGTACCCTACTATCTGTTCGCCATCCTCTTCGCGCTCTTCTTAGCAAAACGCGTTCGTCAAGCGGGCACGAACCTCTATACCATTCCCGATCGATTGGAAATAGAGTACGACAGGAAAACAGCCCTGCTAGGGGCCTTTCTTGCCTTTCTTTACGCTACCCCATCGCAGTATGTGCTGATGCTCGGAATTCTCCTGCAACTCCTCTTTGGATGGCCGCTCTGGCTGGCGATGCTAATCGGAACGCTCTTCTCGATCATCTATGCGCTTATGGGCGGTTTTCTTGCCGATGTACGCGTTAATACGTTACAGTTTCTGTTAATGTTTTCTGGTTTTATTTTAACGGTGGCCTTTTGCTTAGCGAAATTCGGTGGTGTCCGGCAGCTTCTTCATGCCGATCACCTCCCACCGCGTTACTTCACTGTGCTTGGTACCCATAACGTGCTATGGCTTCTGGCATGGAGTGTCATCGCACTCCAAACATTTACCGATCCAGGGTTTCATCAGCGATGCTACGCCGCGAAAACTCCGTACGTCGCTTCCCTAGGCATTCTCGTTGCTGTTGTCTGCTGGTTCACTTTTGACTCCCTTACTTTTCTCACTGGGCTGTTCACACGTGTTCTTTTTCCCAATCTAAGCGATCCTACCTTAGCTTTTCCAACTATTGCTGCCAAGGTTTTGCCGCACGGCCTTCGTGGCTTTTTCTACGTCGGGATGCTAGCCCCCATCATGGCCGCGACTGTTTCCTATACTTTTATCTCAGCCATGACCATTGGGCGAGATTTTATATGGCGCCTTCGGAACGAAAACGGGCCTCAGAATGTGCCTCGCTATACTCGCATCGGACTGGTACTTACGTCCTCTATCTCTATCGGTATCGCTTTGATGGTACGCTCTGTTGTAGAACAGTGGTACCTTTTTGGAAATCTCATCGTATCAGGTCTACTACTGCCATTAGTCGGGGCATACCTCTGTCCTCCAAAATGGAAAATCCCAGCCCGTTACGCCTTTCGGGCGATGCTCTATGGCTCCCTTGTTGCCTTCTTAGATCTCGGGCTTGGTTGGTATTACTACCACGGCAATTACCGAGATCTCTGGGGCCTTCCACCCCTGATACCTGGGCTACTAGTAAGTGGCAGCTTTTATCTCCTCGGCATCAAGCAAACGGCAAAAATGCAAAACATCTAGCCTACAGCGGGAGGGCCGTAGATTTAGACAACGCCTTTACCTCTTCCGCCGTTACCTCTTCGCCACGCTCTGCCGAAAGATAGATACCTTCTGAAATCAGCATAGTATTTAAGGCGATCTCTGCCGTAGGCAACAGCGAAACGCGCCCCTGTAAAGCAGCTATCCAGTGCTGCTGTGAGCTGCCAAACAGCTCACCTTCTCCGCGCAAGCTATTCCAGCGAAATCGAGCTCCACTCAAATTCGCGGTTGCGTTTAGGTCAAGATCGCCTACACTATGATAGTATCCGAATGGCTGTAGCCGTATACCACCTTTGGTCCCAACCAGCGATGAACCCTCAAAGCCATCTAACTCAATCGCCCAAGCCTCAATGATATCCATTGTCAAATCTCCTTCAAATCGCACAAACCCCATAGCCAGCTCTTCCACGCTGTAACCAGCCGTCCGTCGTCGCTCCTCATCCATCGGCAGCTTCTGATAGGTCTTGCCGGTAATACGCTCTACCTTCGGGTTGCCGAGCAGATAAAGGAGTTGTGAGATATGGTACACCCCCATATCATAGAGCGCTCCCCCACCTGCGATGGCTTTTTGTACAAAGGGCGCTTTCCCGTAGCCATCCACATAGGGCCTTCCTCTTCTGCGAAAACCAGTAGAACGTGCATGATATATTTCACCTAGCAAACCACTATCAATGAGCTCTTTAGCTGCGCGCGTCTCATCGGAGTAGAGAAAACCGAGTTGGATATGGAGCATCTTCCCCTTCTCGCGTGCGCACTCTAGCATAGTTACTGCATCGCGGTAGGAACCAGCCATCGGCTTTTCACAATAGACATGGAAGCCCCGCTCCAAAGCAGCCACGGTTGCAGGCATGTGGAGATTGTTATGAAGACACACATCTACAGCATCAAGGTCGTCTCGTTGAAGTAGCTCTTGCGTCCGATAATATACGTTGGGGATAGAAAATATCGCCGCAGTGCTATCCGCCGCTGCAGCATCAATGTCGGCACAGGCCACAATCTCGACCCCTGAAATGCGTGAGTAGTTCTGAAGATGAATCTGGGCGATCTGCCCACAACCGATAATGCCGATACGTACAGGCCTTTCCATCAAAACCCCTTTCTATAGACAGTTTGATGCTTAACTTCGACACTTAATGCATGATCTCCTGTTATTCCCCCTCTATAGCTTGAGCCCACAAAGCCTGAAAATCTAATCTGAATTCCCTGTACTCCGCGCATATCCCTAGCGACAGAATAAAACTAGTAGAATGTCTATTGACAAGCCGACCGTGAATGGTGTATAATCGAAACAGTTCGATTAATGGAATGAGAGCCTGACTTTAAGGTGAATGAAACGATAATTCAGCCATCGAACCCTTTCAATCATTGGCTCTTGTTCTCCACACTTTGAACTAAACTCGACTGATGTTACACAACCTACTGGGAGATATGTAAATGCAACGAAAAGCTTTTACACTCATCGAACTGCTTGTCGTGATCGCGATTATAGCGATTCTGGCAGCCATTCTCTTCCCTGTGTTCGCACAGGCACGCGAAAAAGCAAGGGCAATCTCCTGCGTCTCTAACGAGAAGCAGCTTGCAACCTCGATCCTGATGTATACCCAAGACTATGATGAGGTTTTCCCCACCGGTCTGCAGCAAAGCTGGTACGCAAACACGTGGTACGTTCTTGTGCAACCTTACGTGCAAAACTTGCAGGTCTTTCGCTGCCCCGACGATCCTATTGGAACTCCCCCCTCCTGGACCCAACCTTGGGGCGGCATCCGCCTCTCCTACGCTTCCAATGGCTATATGAAATGGGACGGTTCCAACTGGAGCGTTTTTGGTGTCATGGGTATGTCGCAAAGCTGGATGGGCACGACCACCACTTCACAAGCTCGTATCGGACGCCCTGCTGAAACTATTCTCTTTACAGAAAAGGACGCTCTGCAACCTAATATCAACACGATTCCGGGGAACCTGCTCGATTTCGGCCCCGGCTGCATGTTCACTGGAGTAAACTGGTGGGATAGTTTCTCACCCGGTGAGATTCCTAATGGAACTATACCGGCTACTTCTGTGACCAATCCTTACGATCCAAATGGACCAAACGGTGCCGTGACGGCGGTCCACGCCCAAAAGGCCAACTTTGCCTTCGCAGATGGTCACGTAAAAGCCATGACGCCAACAGCTACTAATCCCGATCCGGTTAATCAACCGCAGAATAATATGTGGGACGCAACTCGGCAGTAAGTTCAGTACCACCACTAACTCAAAGAAAGGTCTGAGATAAAAATGCCTAAAACCCGATATACACGGATCGCCCTTGGTCTGCTAGTGGTGCTAGCTGGGTTGGTTAGCTTCACGGGTTGCAATGTGGATAATACCATGTCGCCTGAGGACATAAAGCGTATGGAAACTAAGCCACCTCCCGGAGGACCACCCCCAGAAGCACTGAAAATGATTCAAAAACTCAACGAAGAGGCCCGACAGAAAATGTTGAACCAAACACAACAGCAAGCAGCTCCAACTCATCCTTAATTGCTCACTCCTGAGCAAACCGCCCCGTTAGCAGCTCCGGGGCGGTTTTTTTATAGAGATTTAGGGAAATTATCTATGCCTCGCGTCGTTCTAGGGGCCGATCTGATGAGCTACAAACTGGGCAACAACTTGCACCGCAATGATCAAAATCAGAGGGGATATGTCTATACCACCCAGCTTCTCAGGTGGAACGAGGCGACGTATAGGTGCCAGCATCGGTTCAAAAATCGAATCTAAAAAACGTGCCACTGAACGAAATGGCCCTAGATCCACGCGAAAAACTTGCAGCCATGAGATAATTACATAGACCAGCAGCAGAAAGTTCAATAGGTTCAACAGCCACAAAATGATTCCGCCGATACCAACGGGTTCCCCGAAATACATTCTTCTACCCTCCTGAACGTTGTTGAACGAGCTTCTCTTTTATTCGCTTTAAATGAATGCTCGCAATAGGGTCGTCTGGATACTGAGCAGCATGCTCCCAGGCCGCTTCGGCTTTGCTCCACTCCCCTAACTGTTCGTAACAGTGCGCGAGATTATGCCACGTAAACCAAGGACACTTAAACTGAACGGCTTTTTCGTAATAGGGAATGGCCGACTTTGGATCCTTCAAATAAAGCCAGTAGAAATCTCCCATCTCATCATACATATAGTAGGTATCAGGATTCGCCTCAATACCCCGTTTCAGAGTCGCGATCCCCTCTTGTGCTCGATCGGTAGACCATAAAAGCCACGCATTGTTAGCATAGGTTTCGACATTATGAGGGTCACCCTGTGCTACAATCTGGTTGAGGTTGATACAGTGATTATACTCGCCCGCATCGAAATGCGAGTCGGCTTGTTCATATAGATAGCGTAACACCTCTGCAGTGATGGCATCTGCTGTAGCTGGTTCGGCAGCAACGTCTCTTAATATGTTGCTACCAGGAGAATCTACCTGCTCTGGCGTTTTGGCGTTTGAAAAGGAGACCGGGTGCGGTTTTTTATTCCCTGTAGGCCCATCCGCCATTGCCGCTCCTGTCATAAAGACAGGTAGCATAAGCATCATTATCCAACCACTATATTGTCTGACAATACTTCTTAATCGCTCGATTCGCTTCTGGTACATAGCCTGTACATCCCTGTTAAAATCTTGCATGGCCGCGAAATCCATCCAAACTAAGTATACGGTAAAATTAACACGTTCCAATAACTCTATTTTTGTCTACTATGATTTCCCCATAAGAATGGGCTACCTCCCAAATTGGGTTAGTGCCCATTTTGCCGCCTCACGAACGGTAGGGTCCGAATTTCGAGAGAGTTTCTTGAGAGCCGGCAATGCGCGTCTATCCTTTATACGCCCAAGCGCGAGCGCTGCCGCCTTTGGAATCGCGTCGTCTGTATCATGAAATGCAGCATAGATCAATGCAGGCACAGCAGTTCTGTCTCCAATAAGCCCTAACGCCTTGGCACTCTGCTCCCGCACATCCTCATTAGAGTCGTGTAAAGAACGTATTAGCGCAGGAACCGCTAACCTGTCGCGCAACCGTCCTAACGCTTGAGCAGAAGCGAATCGCACCAGCACAAAGCGATCGTGCAGGCCTAAGATCAATGCCGGCACCGCACTTTTTTGGCCCAACCCACCTAGCGCGGCTGCGGCTTGTGCTCGCAAATAGCGATTCTTGCCATCCTTCAGCGCATTTATGAGGGTGGCCTCTGCCCGCCTATCCCCTAAGCGCCCTAAAGCATAGGCAGCATAATACTTCAAATCTGAATCGGTGGTTGTCATCTGCATCCGCCGCAGTAAAGCAGGTACCACACTACGATTGCCGATCTGGGCAATAGAAACTGCGGCAGCGATTCTCACGTTTTCGTTGGAATCTTGTAGAAGAGACAATAGTTTGTCGGCGGATGTGGGGTCACGTAATCGCCCCAAGGCCACAGCCGTCTCCAACCTTACCCGCGGGCTGACATCCGTTAGCCGTCTCCATAAGACCTTTGCTGCTGCAGGATCACCGATCTCTCCAAGTGCTGTTACAACTTCCACTCGAACGAGAGTGGAAGCATCATCCATGGCGGATTCAAGAGCAGGTAGTGCCCTTCGATCACCTAGAATACCTAGAAGTTCTGCCGCTCCTGCACGACGGTATACGTCCTTGTCTTTAAGATAGGGTATAAGTATCGGCACATCTTTTGGTTTTAGAATATTTGCTAGTCCGCGTAAGGCATTGGCACGGACGGAGGCTACGGGATCACCCATGGCCTTCAGCAGAGCGGGGATTGTACGCGGATCTTTTAACACGGCTAACGATTGCGCAGCATCCACACGCTGCGAGACCTGCGGCGAAGCGAGCGCCCGTATCAAATCGTCTGTCCGATCGGCTTTGGCTTCCGTTGCCCAAAGAGCAATCGCCAAGAGGCAAACGCCCCATAGCCCCTTCAACGCCTTGCAAGCGTTTCTGAGGAAAATAGGTTTAACGAACTTTTTGCTCTTCTGCCAACATCTCATCTATTAAGCGGTTCACCTTTGTTGGATCGGCCTTGCCTTGGGAGAGCTTCATCACTTGTCCTACAAGAAAGCCTTTTTTCTGTACGAGACCTTTTTCCAAGATATCGGCAACGATTTTCGGGTTCTCAGCAAACACCTGCTGAACCATCTGCCTGATTGCCGATTCGTCACGCAATGTGACAAGCCCTTCACGCGCAGCAATTTTGTCAGGGTCTTCTCCACTCTGATACATGTGCTCAATAAGCATTTTTGCGATCTTGCCACTGATAGTACCATCGGCAATCATCCGAATCATGCTCCCGAGCTGACGCGGCGTTATGGGGCAGGCATCTATCTCTTTCCCTTCCGCATTTAAAAGCCGACTCAAATCGCCCATAATCCAGTTTGCAGCAGCTTTGGCGTCTCCTGCATGCTTGGCGGTCTCCTCAAAATAGTCGGCAAGCGCTCTTGTTTCCGTCAGATAAGAGGCATCATAATCTGAAAGTCCATACTCACTCATGAAACGTGCCTTCTTTGCATCAGGAAGTTCTGGCATCGTGGCCTTTATCGCCTCAATCCATTCCGGGGTGATCTGCAGCGGCACAAGATCTGGTTCAGGGAAATAACGATACTCTTGTTCGACCTCTTTAGATCGCTGAGGAAAAGTGGCCTGTCGCGCCTCGTTCCACCCACGAGTCTCTTGCACGACTCTTTCGCCTCGTTCAAGCAACGCGATCTGGCGTGCGATCTCATACTCTATTCCCTTCTGGACAGAGCGGAAAGAGTTCAAGTTCTTTATCTCGGTCTTTGTGCCGTACTCCTCAGTTCCCTTCACCCGCACGGAAACGTTTGGCTCACAACGTAGAGACCCCTGCTCCATTTTGCCGTCGCATACCCCGATGTAGGTCAGAATAGCACGTAGCTTTACCAAGTAAGCCCTCGCCTCCTCAGGCGTATGGATATCAGGTGGAAAATCGGTTACGATCTCCATCAGAGGAACACCGCTACGATTCAGGTCAATGTAGCTCTCGTTTCCGGCCATATGAAACAGCTTGCCGGTATCCTCCTCTAAATGAACCCTACGAATGCGTACGCGCTTAATCTCTCCGTTGACCTCAATATCCAAATACCCGTTACGGCCAATCGGCTCATCATATTCGCTGATTTGGTAACCTTTCGGCAAATCGGGATAGAAATAGTTTTTACGGTCGAACTTGGCCTTCGGATTGATTTCACAGTTGAGAGCAAGCGCCGCCCGAATTACATGCTCCACCGCCTGTCTGTTTGCCACAGGCAAACTTCCCGGCATCCCTGCACATACCGGGCAGCAACGCGTGTTCGGCTCTCCACCGAATTCGTTCTTACAGCCGCAAAACATCTTGCTCTCTGTTAGCAGCTCAGCATGGCATTCCATGCCGATGCATGCCTCATACTCTCTCATAAACACATCTACCCTTTCTCATCCCATATATTAAAACGTTCGAATGTGTAGTAATTGACGAATGACTTCCTCCGAAACCGGCACTCCCTCCAGCTCGAGCGAAACCTGCTTTTGCTCACCAGGACGTAAACAGAAAAAGTTATCGCTGAATCTCCCATGGGCTCCATTTCCCAAACGCAGCCAGACATAGGGGGCAAAGCGCTGAGAACGAAGTGCAAGAGTCCATAGATTATCACTCCCGGCAAGCTCCCACTCTAGTCCGGGATCGGCGCGAACGATATCCTTTGGCTCGCAAAGGAGGATGAGAGCTTCAGAATGCTCACCATCAGTTCCCTCGAAATAACCCCACGCAAAACTTTCTCGACGAGCGGCTTCAGACAAATCCAAAGCAAAGCGACCCACCTCCATGGCATCATCGGCAGCTACGCGTACTTCGTACGACCTCTGTAGAAGAACCTGTCCACTAAAATTACAGATCTCCACATTTAAAACACCCTGTAGGGGTTTTGCAGAGTCCTGAACGATCCAGGCCACAAGGACATTATCTTCTAAAAATAAGGATATCACAAGTGGGGCGTAGGCACGCTTGATGGCATAGTAGGCCGCTTTCGGCACGCCCTCATAATCTATCACAGACCAAGACTGCACAGGCCAACAATCGTTCCATTGCCAAAAGAGAGTACCACGGCATCGCTGCTTACTTCGCCGCCAGTGCTCAATGCCGCATCGCAACGCCTCTGCTTGATTCAGTTGCGAATAGTAGACAAGCTCCTCTAACTGACGCGGGTACGGAAAATGCAGGGCAATAAGTCCTAAATAGGTCTCGTATCCTTTCCGAGTCTTATCATGCCAACGCACTGCAGGGGAATGCGCCCAGCGCATTTCGGAAGAAAGCCACCGCTCCCAACAAGTTAAGCTACAAGAAGAAGCGAATCCAAACTCGGAAATAAAGCGGCCTTTATCCTCGCGATAGTGCACCCAGTCACCAGCACCATGCCATACGTTCCAATTATGTCGGTCACCCATCTCTTCGCTGTTGGGGTTCTCCCCCCCATAAGGAGAGCCAGGCCAGTAAGGCCGATCGGGGTCCTCCTCCGCCACAATCTTGGGAAGTATCTCTTCGTAAAGCCTCTCACCCAAAAATCGGACAGGCAGATTTGATCTTCCAACCCAGCCATCATGATGCATCTGCTGGTTCTCGTTATTCCCACACCACAAAGCCAGAGAGGGATGTAAGCGTAAACGCCGAACGGCCGCTCGCGCTTCGGCGATAGCTTTTACCTCGTACTCTCCGGTATCTGGATAGTAGGAACAGGCATAAGGAAAATCTTGCCACACCAGAATGCCAAACTGGTCACACAATGAGTAAAACTGCTCGGACTCGTAAAGCCCACCACCCCATACTCGTAACATATTTACACCGGCATCGGCCGCTTGACGTAAAAGGTTGTACACCTTGTCGCTGTACACCTTGTTAGATTTTGCACTGGAATTGACGGAGGGCAGATGTTCAGGAAAAGAACTTGCCGGAATCCAGTTTGCTCCCTTAACGAATAGCTTCCTACCGTTGATTAGAAATTCAAAGCTCTCACCATATTCGTCCGACTGACGTACAAGCTCTATCTTTCGTAAACCTGTTTGGCAGCAAGCAACGTCCACCGTTTGCCCATCGCACTCCAGCATCCATTCTGTTCTATAGCTTGTCCCCCTTTCCCGATCATCAGCACACCCATTCGGCCACCACAATTGAGGGTTCTCAACCGTCAAGTCTAGACTAGCCTGCACATATCGTGGACCCGATGGAACCTCTGTTTGGCCAACGATCGTTCCATTCTTTCCAATCATTTTTACCTTTAGCGTCAGAGAATGCGGACTCTGCTGCGGATTACGCTCGACCTCTGCTCGGAAGCGTACTACAGCACGCTCTTCCGATAAGGAGAGCACCTGGTATTGCAGATGCAATAGACGCGCTATCGGCACAAACAGTAGTCTCACATCTTTCCAAATTCCACAAGAGACCAACTCAGGGCCCCAATCCCAACCAAACATGTATTGTGCTTTACGCACAAAGGCTCGTGGCCCCCAAAGAAACCAATGTTCCGGTAGGGTAACATTACCGGACTCGCCCCACGCGCGCAAACGCTCACGGCCAACCCGTAGGGCAGAGTAGAAGCGAACACGCAACACGTTCCGCCCTATCTCACCGGTCCCACAGTTCAAAAGCTCTCTCACTTCGAATTCATGGGGACTAAACATATTATCTACCGCCCCTAAGGGCTGGCCGTTCAGCTCGATTTCGGCGACCGTATCGAGTCCTTCAAAACAAAGATAGGCCATTCCATCTGGAAGGCATTCTAGATAGAATACGCCCTCATACTCCCAATCGCGCTCATCCACCCACCGCACACTGCGTTCTTGAAGATCGGTGTAGGGATGCGGTATAGCCTTCTGTCGCAACAGGTCAAGATGCACAAACCCCGGCACCGACGCCGGCATCCAATCAAGCTGGGAGGATGGAGAGATATTCTGGCGGGGAACCTCACGAAAACGCCATACTGCTCCTGCTCCGGTAGCCAGTGAGCGCCGATGTACTCCTACAACAGTTTCTGAAAAAGGCACGCTCCCCTCCTTTTCAATTATCTTAGGCTCACAAGGCATAGAGGGAGAATACTCTGTAGACCCCCACCAAATTATACCAAAAACAAAAGGTCGTCCCACAAATGCAAGGAACGACCGGCTAAAGCGGTACTACCTTCTCAGCGACGTGCGTAGGCTACCGCTACCTCGTGTCTATCGCACATCCTAATCGTCTCTAAAGGCGTTTATGCGGAGAAGCCCTCTAGCTGATCGGCCCGCCCTTTCGTCGCGCTCCGTAGCGATGAGCGGGCATATACCAGTCTGGCACTGTCGGCGCCGTCCGCAAAAGCATCTGCAGCGACTGTAAAAGGGCCCGACGTCTCGCCTGAGGCAGTTGCGCGAGAGCAGCCTCAGCACGCTGTACTCGCAGAGCCTTTCGCTCCTCCATTAATTGGCGTCCTTTTTCAGAAAGCTGCAGCATGCGTGTGCGCTTGTCCTGGTTGCCTACCATCCGAACAACAAGACCAGCCTGCTCCAAGCGGTCCGCGAGCTGTGTAACGGCACTAACCGTAATGCCCATCTCCTCGCTCAGTGAAGATAGATTCCTCGGACCGTACTGCAAAAGCGTACACATCCGTAGCTGAGCTAGTGGCATCTCGCTGGTAGGATGGTCTAGAGATAGCGCATAAAGCCAGCGCACGAAATAGGGTAGAAGCTCCTCTAATCGCTCCGCCTGTTCCCGTAACGAAAGATCATCACTTTGAGGAGTTAATGCAGACAGTTCCTGCGTCGTTACCGGCGAGCGCTCCCACTCCTCTAGGTCGCCCGCGAAATGTTTAATTCGAGACATGATCCAGGTACCTACCTATAAACGAGTTTAAATATGTTTCGCATGGGTTCCAACTTCCATGCCTTTTATTCCTCAAACGAAACTATCATATACCTGTTCGTTTGAGTTCTTTTCTAGTATACCAGATCGCATTTTATTTTGCAAGTCGTTTCCAAAAATTTATACCCGTACTGCATTATATCCTTCTCTCATACACGCGATTAACGCAACAACCCCATCTTCCGCAAGGAACGTAAAGCAACTTCCTCCAACGACAGGTCGGAAGAGACGCGCAGATAGTCTGCACCATACCGACGGCAGTAAGTCGCAATCTCGTTACAAAACCCCTCCAACGTTTGTCGGTAACGTTGCAAGAGCTGAGGCGTTATACTCAGTTCGCGGTTCTCACTGGTTTCGCTGTCAATAATTCTCAGATCACCTCTTAATGTAGGTTCCATTTCGTCGGGCGCCAATAGGTGGAGCACCGTTACTTGAAACCCCCGGGCAAACAGCGCTTTTAAGCCCTCTTGCCAATTTGGATCGAAGAAGTCAGAAATGACCATGGCAAGCCCCCTACTTTGCGCCCCAGCCGCAAAACGATGGAGCGCTACCGCAAAATCAGTGCGCTCCGCAGGTTCTAACTGCTGCAGATAGGCAAAGAAAGGTGCGATGCCAACTCTTCCTCGCTGAACTGGCAAAGGTTTCCGCAGTGAGGATGAGTAGGGCTGCACCATCACTCTGTCGTAATTGACAAGTCCGATATACCCTACTGCTGCTGCTAGCCGTATCGCACAGTCTATTTTACGCGGCTCACCAAATCCCATCGAACGGCTACTATCCACCAGTAATGCTAAGAAAAGGTCTTCCTCTTCCACAAATAACTTAAGATAGAAACGCTCGCTTCTAGCCGCCATATTCCAATCCACGTAACGCAAATCGTCACCGGGTATATACTCGCGATAATCAGTGAACTCGACACTGCTTCCACGGCGTGTGGAACGCTTTTCACCCTTCATTTGGCCTGGAAACGGCTTCCTACACACCAACGATAGTCGCTCAAGCTTTCTGAGAAAGGCGGGGTCGAGAAGTTGGACTCCTGTTGGCATAACTTTATCCTCTTACATCTACTTCTTTGATTGGCGGCTCCTCACGCCTAATAAATCGCGTATCTCTGAGTCAAGCTTATCAGGGTCAATTTGCCCCACAATGCGTGCTCTTAGTTTTCCATTTTTGTCAAAAACATACGTCCGAGGTATGGCGCCATCCATCTTCGGATCATAGGGTTTTAAAAATTGAAGTGCGTCGTTAGTTGAAGTGATATAGGCTGGCATCGGTGCATCGTGCTTTTTTAAGAAGGTAACAACCTGCCTCTTTTCGGTAGGCACATCCACCGATACCGTAATGAAGCGAAGCCCGTAAGGCGCATACTTCTTGGCGAGCGTCACAAGCTCCGGGAACTCGGCGACGCACGGCCCACACCACGTAGCCCAGAAGTTGATCAACACCACATGCCCACGTAGCGCGCGTAGCTCTTCACGCAGAGCTTTCGCTGTTACGACCTTTACAACTATTGCTTGGTTTGCCCTTCCCGTATAGGAATGCTTCGTCGGGTTAGCGCTTGCTACGACACCCCCACAAAGCATGCCGAAATAGATCGTCATGAGAGTAGCTGAAAAGTTTTTCATTGCTTTCATCCCTTGCTAGTTTTTTCAAAGGTAACCTTCTTTTCGCTCTCTACAGAAACTTCCCTCTCGCTCGGATCTCCCAAACATCCTCCACCTCTTCTCCCTTCACTACATACATGCGCTCATGCAGGTTCACGCAGGTGCAAGCATGATTCGGCACGATTCTCACTTTATCTCCAACACGTAACCGAGTGCCTCCCTCAGCCTGCAAATGTCCATGTTCCTCACTGGCTGCCACAAAACGTAGAGAGGTGTCTTCCAAAACCTCACCCATCGTCTGGTCTGCGAATGGCTTGTCGCTAGCTAAGGCTTTGGTGCCAGCATCCACAATAACACGGCCGTCCGGTCGCACGCTTATCACCGTGGTAAGCACCGTTAAAGCACAGCTCTCCTTGGGCGCACCCCGCGCTACCTGCATGCGATCGTTGAAAACGTAGACCCCACAACGTAACTCGTCAAGCCCTGGAACCGGTGCAGTAAAGCGTGCCCCCGGCGTAGACCCAACGCTTGTAACAGAAATCGCAAACCCCTGCCTTACGAGGCTTTCCCTCAAATCGGCCAATGTCTCTGACATCCTAGCGATCGCTATCGCACGCTCCTGATCGCTGTTGGCCTGATAAAGATGCCCCTCATAGGTGAAAATTCCGTCCAACTCCAGATTCGGCAGTTTAGCGAGGGCATGTGCCAACGCTATCGCCTCCTCCTTCGTGCGCACACCGGCACGGTGCAGCCCTGTGTCCACCTCCAACCGCACACCGACTCTTACTCCAGCACGCCTAGCTGCCTCGCTCAAAGGGACAGCTACCTCCAGACTATCTACCCCAACCCTCAACGTACATTGGCGTGCAAGTCTTACCAGGCGTTCTAACTTCTGCTCTCCTACAATCTGGTTCGCAATAAATATATCCGTGCATCCAGCTTCAGCAAAAACCTCTGCCTCACCTAACTTCGCAACAGTCAAGCCTACCGCACCAGCGGCAAGCTGCATCTGCGCGATCTCTGGCGTCTTATGGGTCTTTGCATGAGGTCGCAACATCTTACCATGACAGCGGGTTAGCTCCGCCATGTTATGGAGGTTGGCTTCCAACCGATCTCGGTCAACAAGCAGTGCCGGCGTATCAAGTGCGTGATATTTCACCTGCCACTTCCTGACAACATTTTTGGTTTAATTTCTCCATTCTATCCGTATCTCCTTCTTTGAAACCTCCTAGGTGTCTCCATACGTAAACCGAAATGAAGGGGTTCAAATGACACCTTATGCTTAAGATTAACAACTGCTTTGCCGAAACTTCTCAATGAGGAGAGTTTCCTATGTTGACCCGTACCCTTCTATTGCAAATGGCACAAAATCGTAGCCTCGAAACCTTCGCCCGCAAAAACTCCCTTGCGGCTCGCCTTGCTCGACGCTTCATCGCCGGTGAAACCCTTGAAGAGATCGTAACACCTGTTCGTATGCTCAATCAGGCCGGTATGACCGTTACGCTTAATTACCTTGGCGAGAGCCTTACCTCCGCAAAAGATATGGAACGGATGGTTATAACCTACCTTGATCTCATGAGCCTTATCCGTCGCGAACAGTTGAAAGCGAGCATCTCCTTAAAGCTCACGTCGCTTGGCCTCGACATGGACCCCAAACTTGCCCAACAGAATCTCGAGCACCTTGTAGAGGTAGCCTTGCCAGATATCTTCATTCGTATAGATATGGAAGGCTCGGCCTATACGCAAACAACCCTCGATATTTTCTACACGATCCTCAAAAAACGACCGGAATACCGAAATCACCTTGGCGTGGTTATTCAGGCCTACCTCTACCGCAGTGAGGCCGATATTGAGGAGCTGATCCGCCTGAAAGCGCGTGTCAGATTGTGCAAAGGAGCCTATAAAGAGCCTCCCTCTATTGCTTTTCAGAAACCGGACGATATTCGCGCTAACTACCTCAAACTCATGCAACGCCTCTTATTAGAAGGAAACTACCCGGCCCTTGCAACACACGACCTTCAGCTGATTAACGCGGCAAAACTCTTTGCTAACGAGCATAACATCTCTAAAGATCGTTTCGAATTTCAAATGCTCTACGGAGTTCGACGCCCTCTCCAGCAGCAAATCGCTAAGGAAGGCTATAACATCCGCATCTATACCCCCTTTGGTGATCATTGGTACCCCTACACCATGCGCCGTCTGGCCGAACGCCCAGCCAACCTCTGGTTTGCCTTGCAAAGTATTGTGCGAAAATAGGGTTTCCTTGGCCGTATAGAACTTAGGATGCCTCACTGAACTTATCGGGCTTTGAATCGGTCAATATCTGTAGAGTGACCTCTAATAGGAATAGCTTCGGTTAATAGGAATAGCTTCGGTGACCGCAGTCTACAAACAGAACCCTTTCGGGGATACAGAGCCAACTAAAATAATGAAGAAAAACGCCGGAAACACCGGTGAACCGGTGCTACAAATGATCACGTCCGCAGAGAAACCTAGTACGCCTACGCCACACTTCGCCAATATCGCCGATATCTATGAGCTAGTCGCTACCGCAATAGACGACGTTGTGAGCCTGCATACACTCAATGGCGCCTTTCTGTTCGTCAGTCCTTCGGTACAAAAAGTTTTGGGCTATACACCTGCCGAACTGATCTACAGTTCCATTACTGACTTAACACACCCGTCTGACACTAAACGTCTGCGCCCTCTGGCACTGATGCAGCAGAACCACCATAAAACGCGTACGATCCTGTGGCGATGTCGGCATAAGACCGGCCACTTCCTCTACCTCGAAACAAAGGCTACACTTCTTTTGGATGACGAGGGACGTCCAGTGGCTATCCTTTGTGCCTCTCGTGATGTCACCGAACGCGAAAATCTGCTGGCTAAACTTAATGCCAGCCGTAAAGAGCTAACTCGACAAAAGCGCGAACTCGAGCGCGCGAACGCGCGTCTTTCTACACTTGCCACTATAGATGGACTTACCGGATTGAAAAACCATCGCGCCTTTCAGGAACAGCTTGAAATCGAGTTCCGCCGCGCACGTCGCTACCAACTGCCGCTCTCCTTACTGATGCTCGATGTTGATCACTTCAAACTTTATAACGATACCTACGGCCACCTCGCCGGAGATGAAGTCCTGCAGCATGTTGCTCGCCTGTTAACTTTGGTAGCGCGACAGACCGATTTCGTCTGCCGATATGGGGGTGAGGAGTTCGCTGTCATTCTCCCTAACACTCCGGCCGATGGAGCCTTGGCGCTTGCGGAAAGATATCGAACGACCATTGCTTCGGAGAATTGGTCTTTGCGACCTATCACTATAAGCATTGGTGCGGCCTCCCTTACACCTGAAATTCAATGCCGTGCAGAGCTCATAGAAAAAGCGGATCGGGCGCTCTATCACTCCAAGCAGAACGGCCGCAATCGTGTTACCCACATTCGCGAAGTAGAACCGATCCTACAAGCCGCTAGCTGATGCCATAAACAGCAAACGTTTTCCCCTTCCCCCAACGTTGACCTTACTAGACCCGGTGTGCTATACTTCCTACATGAGGCTAACGTGTTCCTATAGTGACCCTCTTCGCTCTTATAACCGACTCTTCCACTTCCTTTGCACACCGCTTTCAGAAAAACAATCTTCGGAGAACAAATAGCTTATGACGTCGCAATCCTCCTTTGATGCCGACGTAGTCGTGATCGGCTCCGGCCCAGGTGGCTACGTTTGCGCCATTCGCGCCGCTCAACTCGGTGCCCGCACCGTTTGTATAGAAAAAGAAGACACCGAATGGGGTGGAACCTGTCTCAACTGGGGCTGCATCCCCACCAAAACCATGATCGCTAGCGTCGAGCGCCTACATCACGTTAAACAGGCCGACGTCATGGGTGTTCAGATTCAAGGGCCTATCACCTTCGATTTCAATGTGATGATGCAGCGCAAACAGAAGGTCGTTACCACGCTCCGTAAAGGTGTGCAATCTCTTCTCAAAAGCAATCACGTGCGAAGCATCATCGGAACCGGTCGTTTCAAGGATGCCCATACAATTGAAATTACCAAGCCCGACGGCTCTACGGAGGTCATTACTA
Source organism: Chthonomonas calidirosea T49 (assembly GCF_000427095.1). Taxonomy (NCBI): domain Bacteria; kingdom Bacillati; phylum Armatimonadota; class Chthonomonadia; order Chthonomonadales; family Chthonomonadaceae; genus Chthonomonas; species Chthonomonas calidirosea. Next base: position 415,533 of record NC_021487.1, on the reverse strand, counting down.
CCCAAAATACGATTATCGCTACCGGCTCAGAACCGATCTTCCCTCCTATTCCTGGCCTTGAACGGAATCCTAAAGACAAACGCGGGGAAAGCAGTAACGGCATCTGGACAAGCGATGAGGCGGTTTCCGCCAAAGAATGCCCAAAACGCATGGTCATTCTTGGTGCCGGTGCTGTTGGGCTTGAGTTTGCCTATACCTTCCGTGGTTTGGGAGCCGAGGTCACTGTGGTAGAAATTGCTCCAGAGATACTTCCTACCGGTGATAGGGAGATCGCGGCGGAACTTCGAAAAGCCTTGTCGCGACAAGGTATTGCTTTCTTCATCAATTCAAAAGTAACTCAGGTGCATCATCAGCGCTCCTCCAGAATGGTCACCATTGAGGATGCAAATGGCAAGCAAACCGAAATAGAAACCGATGTCGTTCTCGTTGGCACCGGGCGACGCCCCCGTATAGCCGATATCGGCCTTGAAGCCATCGGTGTTCAAACGGTAACCGACGGCCCTCTCTCACAGCGTGGCATCGTAGTAGATGAGTACTTACAGACCAATGTTCCTCATGTATACGCCATCGGTGATGTAACAGGCAAGCAGCTACTCGCTCATCTTGCATCGCATATGGGCATCGTTGCAGCCGAAAACGCAATGGGACATAAGGTTAAAATGGACTATCGCGCCGTGCCCGCCCCCATTTTTACCTCACCCGAAGTGGCCTCTGTCGGTCTCACTGAAGAAGAGGCACGTAACAAAGGATATGATGTGGTAACCGGTCGTTTTCCGTTTCGTCCCCTCGGCCGCGCAATGGCCATTAATGAACAAGAAGGCATGATCAAAGTGGTCTCGGAGAGAAGATATGGAGAGGTGCTTGGTGTACACATCGTTGGCCCGTATGCCACGGAGCTTATTCACGAGGCCGTAGTCGCCATCAAGCTAGAGTCTACAGTCGAGGAGCTGATGTCAACCATCCATGCCCACCCGACGCTTTCCGAAGCCATGGGCGAAGCTGCTCTAGATACACAGGGCATTGCCATTCATAAATTGAGGCCATAGTCCGATGCAACATCGTCATCTCCTTTTTACCGGTCTCCTCCTCCTTGGCACCCTTCTCGGTATAGGATGTGCAAATAGCCCAACTGCCCCCAAAATCGCGGCCTTGGTTCTTGATGTTGGTGGCCCTGATGATCGCTCCTTCAACCAGAGCGCTATTAACGGTCTTAAATGCGCTCAACAAAAGCTGCATCTCTCTCCAGATTCTCTGAAATGGGTCGAATCTCACAGCCCTTCTGACTACCAGACCAATCTTACCAACATGGCCCGGCAAGGCTATAAAGTGGTTTTTGCCGTGGGCTACGCCATGGAAGACGCCCTAAAACAGGTGGCTCCCCAGTTTCCTAACACGAAATTTGCCATCATAGATGACCCTGGCCCTCATCTTCCGAACTGTGCCGGCCTCGTTTTCAAAGAACAAGAAGGCTCATTCCTTGCCGGCTTTCTCGCTGCATCTGTCAGTAGAACGAAGAAAATCGGATTTGTAGGGGGACAACAGATCCCGCTCATCGAGAAGTTCGAGGCAGGCTACCGCGCAGGCGCAGAAACTGCAGACCCCTCGGTGAAAGTTACCGCAACCTATACAGGTGATTGGAACGATGTTCTCAAAGGACGTAGCCAAGCCGAGCAGCAGTTTGCTGCTGGTGACGATATTATCTATCACGCCGCAGGAAAAGCTGGACTAGGTGTTATTGAGGCTGCTAAAGCGCGAGGGCCAGGCTACTTCGCCATTGGAGTTGATCAAGACCAAGACTATCTTGCTCCTGGCCGTGTCCTTACTAGCATGGTCAAACATGTCGATCGAGCCGTGTGTGACACCATACAACGCGTGGTAGCAAACCGCTTCACACCCGGAGAGCATATTTATGGCCTGAAAGAGGGTGGTGTTGGCCTTAGCGAAATGCGATATACCAAACAGCTTATTCCACCAGGCGTGCTCAAAAAACTAGCGATCATACAACAGATGATTATCGAAGGCAAAATCGTTCCACCAACCTCCCTCGCACAGCTGAAAACCTTTCGTCCTCCTCATATCCCTTAGAGCTTTTTCTTCCACCAACATCTGACATGTATACTCATGTATACTGATGTGATGCTTAAATGTAAACCGATAGCTCTACCATTAAAAGCTCAGCTTCGCAACCTCCGTCGCTATGATTCTTGCTAGTGCGTCGAACTGTTCTACATCTAGATCTAGTTCGGCCACTACCGCTTCATCGTACCCTGAGTCGGGTTCGCCAAGAATGCAGGTTATCCCGGCACGGTGCGCTAAGGCGTTGCCTACATGCACAAGTAAGGCAAGCATATCAGGCTCATGAGCAGAGGACAGTGGGTTATGGTGATTCCCTATCGCTTCATGATATACAGTAGGTAATTGCCAACGGCTTGCAACCAACCGCCCACATTCTTGATGCGTAAACTGCATAATGGAATACTCTGCCTGAAATTGGGTTAGGATCTCCGATTGCACCGTCTCATGAACCAGATTCATCTGTAAAGGAAAAAACATATAGAGAGCCGGTTTCCCAATATCATGTAACAGCCCCGCGATGAAAGCTAGTTCCGGATCGGAATAGTGAATCATCGCAGCAAGCACTTTGCAGCTACAAGCAACTGCCAGTGAGTGCTGCCAAAACGATTGCGGATTGAAGAGTTTATGAAGGCGTTTGCCATTTAGGGAACTATGGAAGGCGGCTGTAATACATATGGAGCGTACTGTGTTAATTCCAAGCCGAGCGATAGCCTGCGACAGGTTGGTTAGGCTTCCATCACCCCCATAATACGCAGAATTCGCCGCACGGAGAATATTTGCCGCTAAAGCCGGATCACGTAGGATAATGCGTTCGTACTCGCGAATATTTTTATAGTGATCTGCCAATCCCATGATCTCAGTTGCTGCGCTCGACAGCAAGGGAAAGGATGGCGTTCGCGCAATCCGTATTTCGAGTTGGGAAAGCTCCATGGTTCAAACCTTATCTCGATTTCATACTCTATTTTCGGCATCCTTTCGTCATCAAATGAGACTATTTTTACTTAAACTTGGGTTCTGTTTTCTACTCACCCAACCTACGCACGCACAATCTGTCCCGCCCATTTCCTCAACCCATAGCCTCATGAACCGTTCCATCTGTAGTGCTTCGCTTCAAACAGACAAAACACTGACAGTAAAAGATTTTGGGAAATTAGTTTCTCTCGACAAACCTATATCTATTTTTAACCCCCATGATCGGCAGATGTACCATGTTGAACTTCTCGGCTATGTCGCCCCCTCTGAAGATAGTTCACTTCGCTTTCGCATCTATGCTCCCGAACGCTCTGATGCTGAACTTGCGGAAAAAGTAGGGCTTTTTTATTTACTTCTCTACCATGAAATCCACAAACACCTCCATCTCGATCATCCAGCTCAGCAACCGATTTCCGTTTGGCTCTCACCAACCAACTATACAAATGCCGATGTTGGAGGGGAACAGTTCCGAGACCAAATTTACATTTACAATATCTATGCCAAACGCTCTTCTATTGAATGGTGCCGTGAGCTTGCTCATGAATACGGCCACTATATTCTCCCTGGGGTAACCGGCTACACAGCCCCAGAGCCATGGGCGAATGGCGTCCTCGGTGAACGCCTCTTCCTTTACTGGCTTTCTCATGATGTAACAGACGGTACAATTCCTGCCTCGAGTCTTCCGTTCTGTACTCCTGCGGACCTCGAAGCGTATCTCAACCTTCAAATTTTTCCCCTTATCTCTCGCATTGCGCTCGCCCAACGCTTTTCCTCATCCTGGCTCTCTCGTCAGGACGCCGTCGGTATGGACAACTACACGGCTATCTGTCTCTACATTGATGACATCTACGGCAGCCATACTCTCCTTGAAGCGATGGCCTTTACCGAACCCTCCTCGAATAGTCCGTTAGTCACCGCGCCAGACTTCCTGAACGGCTTTTACAAAGCCATGCAGAATCTCTCATCTATCACCCTTTCAATACCCCTAATCCCCCATCCCTTACATCGCCTGCTCCTCTATCTTCCGTCAGGCCTCTGGCACATACCGAGTAATATAGCTTGGCAAGTCGTCAATGACAAGCTGGTCATCAAAAATCATACTCTCTTTGTTCCGCAATCGGGTTGGTACGCGATTCACTTTACGACATTGCCCTCTCTAATTACGCTGACTCGCACGCTCCCATCAAGGTAAACTAAACGCATGTACTCTACTCAAGAATCAGCGATAGTGCCCCCTCTCGCACGGCAAGAGATCATGGCCAAGATTGTGACGAAGCGACGTATCGCGCAGAACGTTTTTGAAATGGTATTCCACGCCCCTTCGATCGCTCATACGGCACAAGCTGGGCAATATGTCGAAATCCTCTACGGTCAAGACTACGCCCCGCTTCTTAGAAGACCTTTCAGCATCTACCGAGTCGACCGCGCTCAAGAGACCTTTAGCATTCTTTTTCTTGCCCGTGGCTCTTTTACCTCCGGACTTTCTCAAAAACGTAGGGGTAGCTTTATCTCCATCATCGGCCCGTTAGGTCGCCCGTTTCAGTGGGATACTGTTCAACCCAGACAACATATTCTTGTGGCCGGTGGTATCGGAGCCCCTCCTCTCTACTTTCTAGCCGAAACGCTGCATAACGCACGCGCCTATCGTGATGTTGGCGATATTGTTGTGCTAAATGGTGCCCGTACCCGTAGCCTTCTGATCGGAATTGTCGAATTTAGCCGTCTTAATGTTCACCTTTATACGATGACCGACGATGGAACCCACGGGGAAAAAGGGCTCGTTACCGACAGGTTGCGCTTCCTTCTCGAACAGCCCTGTCACCTACCGCGTACTCTCTACGCTTGCGGCCCCAACCCTATGCTGAAAACCGTTGCCACCATCGCAAACGAATTCAGGGTTCCCTGTCAGGTATCCGTCGAAACTTCGATGCCATGCGGCATCGGGTTCTGCAACGGCTGCGTTGTCGCACAAAACACACCCCAGGGGACTCACTATGTACGTGCATGCTGGGAAGGCCCTGTCTTCGACGCAAACACACTGGTGTGGTAGTCTATCTACTCTTAAGATGCTGGAGAATAATGTAAAAACATGAGCCCTGAATATCGTGGCACCGTCTTCGTTGAGGTAGAGAGACAGCAACTTACTCTTTCAGGACCGAACAGTTGGGTCTCACCGCAGATACAACTTCCCATTCTTGCTGATCAGCTTATCCTCTCTTGGAATGCTATTATATCGCAGCAAACAGGTATAACCCTAGAAATACGAGCCTTCTGCCACGACCGTTGGACATCCTATTACACTGCAGCTCATTGGTCACCCAGCCCGCAATACTTTCCTCGCCAGAGCGTTGCCGGTCAACAAGACAACGATGGAATGATGGATACGGACATTCTTAGACTGCATAAACCGGCATCAAAAGCTCAACTTCGCCTTACCTACCGGGGAGTAATCCCCCCTCAATGGACATTCCTCGCGCTTTGTGCCACTGATACGCAGGCTTCCTTTGATGAGCTTCCACCTTGTGCAAAAGCCTGGGGCCGTGAACTGGTCGTACCCGAAAAAACACAGCTTGGTTGGGAAGGCGGCACGGGATGGTGCAGTCCAACGAGTACAGCAATGGTGTTAGCCTATTGGGCCAAAAAGCTGCACCGCTCCGATCTCACCTACGATGTGCCGGAAGTAGCCGCAGCTGTCTACGACCCAACATGGAACGGCACCGGCAACTGGTCGTTTAATACCGCCTTCGCCGGGGCGCATGCTGGTATCCGTGCTTATGTAACTCGCTTTAGTGATATCTATGAACTTGAACATGATATCTATGAACTTGAACAATGGATTCTGGCAGGCGTTCCTCCAATTGTTTCCGTCTCCTATGATCTGCTTAAAGGCAAAGCAGAAGCCCACGATGCCGGCCATCTTATGGTATGCATCGGCTTTACGAAAACAGGAGACCCAGTCTTTAACGACCCCTACTATCGCCCAGAGCATGGCGAAACGTGCCGGCGGGTTTTTCCACGCATCAACTTTCTACGAGCTTGGAACCACTCCCACAAAACGGTCTATCTGATCTATCCTTCTGACCATTCTATCCCCCAGACCACTTATCATCATTGGGCATGCTCCGCCAAATGCTAGCCCAAGCACCTATTCCTCACCGAACGCCCGATGCATCACGCTGCGTGTAGCAGCGCCAACCGTACGTAATCGCTCCTCATCCGAAGCAAGGTACGCCAACTCGGCTTTGAAAGGCTCTGGGGTTACCGGTCCGTCATATCCAATATGCCGCAGTGCACGCAGAAAGTTGGCAATGTCAATAACCCCTGTCTCTCCAGGCAGCGCACGTCGGTTATCAATTTGTTTCTCACGAGGTATTCCATCGGGGGCATCGTTAATGTGAACATAGACGACATCTTTTTTGCGCAGCTTAAGTATCCCCTCAACAGTTCCACCAGAGGTATACCAATGCCAACTATCTAATAGCAGCCCCACATTCGGCCCAATGGCTTCGGCCAACTCAAGCATCTTCTCCATGGTGTAAATGAAGGGATAAAGGTAATTTCTCCGTGAAGTTGCCGGACCAATAAACTCTAACCCTAAAGAACATCCTACATCGGCCAAGATCTGGGCAATGGGTTTGAAGCGCTCCACATGAAATCGCCAGTTCTCTACAAATGTTAGCTCGTTCGATGCAGGAGGCACCCATGTCGCAGTACGATAGCAGCCAATCGCAGCAGCAGCTCGTGCTAAGCGCGGTAGCTGCGCTAAACCTTCACGCCATTTCGCCTCCTCACCTCGCCAGTCTACCGGCAACCCAAACGCGCCGGGGCGGATAGCTGCGTGGGCAAATAGGCTATTTACGTAATCCACCCCCTGCTTTTCCTCAAGATCGGCCACCTCGAAGGGGTTAAATTCAACCCCCTCAAAGCCACCGATCCGAGCGGCTTCAATGGCTTCTTTTAAATTGGTAACCCGAACTCCGATAGCCCCCGGTGACAAACAGGTAAACATCTCTCTCAACCTCCCTTTGCTCTATGTGGTGGCGCACAAAAAAGCGTTAACCCAGGCACTTTCACACGGATTTTGTAAAGGGAATTGGTGCCCGGATCGGTTATATAAAGCGTCCGCATATCGCTGCCCGCAAACTCTAGATTCGTCGGTCCCGCAGCCTCCTCTCCCTGATTTATCGGCAACTGAACTCGACGAACAATCTGTCCATTCCCATCAACCTCTAATACCCGATGCTGCCCATAGTGAGCGATCCATAGGTGCCCCTGCCTATCTATAGCTAACCCATCGGGATGTCCAGGCCCATCTGCGTCGAGTACAATGAACACTTCCGGTAAACTGAGATGGCCATCCTTGAGAACCCGAAAACGAATAATTCGGTTTAAGTTATCCTCACAAACATAAAGCCATTTGCCATCGCCACTAAACGCCAAACCGTTAGGGAAAGCCAACCCATCTGCTACTTTTATCGCCTTTCGGGCAACAATATCCACTCTATAGATAGCCCCGATGCGATGCGCAGCGTCAGAACCGGTAGGGTCTGTAAAGTAAAGATAGCCCTTTGAATCAAAAGCTAGATCGTTCGGCCCTCGAAAAGGCTGTCCATCACACCGATCTACGACGAGTACCTGGTGTCCGTCAGGATAGATGCGTATAATTGCATTTCTTTCAAAATCACACACAAAAAGAGAGCCGTCTCTATAAAACGTCATACCGTTCGTCTTGAGAAATGTGAAAGGCTTATCACCCGTGCGGTTTGCCCTATAGGCGATCTCAACTCGCCCATCTGGGCCTACTTTGGTGATATAATCCGCCGCACAGTTTGAACAGTAGATATTTCCTTGTCCATCGTAAGCGGGTCCCTCGGGAAACTTGAACCCCGATGCCACCAACACTAATTCTGGATCAGCAGCAGCGGTCTCCTGAACATCCAATTTCTTGAAAGAAGGAGTGAAAAACACACTGAGGCACGTTATCAGCCAGAATCTACGAACCCCTCTCTTACCTCGCGCAATGAGCATGATGCACTTCCTTCCTCAAAAACGTATTTATATTTCAGCACGAGCCGTAAATATTCCTGCAAACCACAAGTTACAAGCTCTCAATGAACCGAGAAGACACTATCGTAGCTGTTGCCACAGCGATCGGCGAATCGGCCATCGCCGTTGTTCGCCTGTCTGGACCTACAGCCCTACCTATTGCGCAGAAAGTTTTTCGCGGAAAGAGGAAGGAGGATATTACTCTACTTCCGGGCTATACAGTTCGCTTTGGACGCTTCGTTGATCCGCAAGATGAGACCATAGACCAGGGACTGTTGACTCTCTTCCGTGCTCCCCACTCCTATACGGGCGAGGATATGGTGGAACTGTCTTGCCATGGTGGACGTGCCATTGTTAGTCGCATCCTAGAAACTCTAACTCAGCATGGTGCACGCTTGGCAGAACCAGGAGAATTTACCCAGCGAGCCTTCCTTAATGGCAAATTAGATTTAGCCCAAGCAGAGGCCGTTGCCGATCTCGTGAAGGCGAAAACGGAACGTGCGCGTCGTGTAGCCCTAAATCAACTCGAAGGCAGGCTGTCTGAAGTCATTCATGGTTTGCGTTCCGACATCATCGGTGCTTTAGCGGCCGTTGAGGTAACCATTGACTACAGTGATGAGGTAGGAGAGCTCAACTATCATGAACTTGAGAGTCGTTTAGCCCCTATCTGCCAACAAGCTATCTGCCTTGCCAACACCGCACGCTTCGGGCGTATTCTGCGGGAAGGCATGCGCGTAGCCCTCATCGGCCCTCCGAATGCAGGAAAATCTTCTCTCTTAAACCAACTGCTCCAAACGGAACGCGCCATTGTAACTCCCATTCCTGGCACAACGCGAGACCTCATAGAGGAATCGCTATCCATTAACGGCATCCCTATTGTGCTTACCGACACAGCCGGCCTTCGAGTTACAGCCGACCCTGTAGAACGCATTGGAGTAGACCTTACCTTAAAAACCGCAGAACATGCTGATCTGCTGCTTTTTATCGTGGATGCTTCCGATCTCTCTTCCCTCGATACCCTCTCGCCGCTGCCCGTCATGGAGCATACAGGCCGGCCGACTCTCTTTATCCTCAACAAAAAAGACCTTATTACCAACCAAGCCCTCGAACAAGCTGCCAGCCAGGTGCGCCAACGGTTTCCCCATTGCACCGATATTATCTCAATCTCCGCACTCACAGGGGAGAACATTGGGCTGCTTCGAGATAAACTGCTACAGTTAACAACCGCGAGTGCCGACATAGAAGGTGTCTTGATCACGTCAGCTCGCCATTCTCAAGCGATTCAAGAGGCTGTTCATCACTTACAAGAAGCCCTTGCTACCACACGACAACGACTTCCAGGCGATTTCATTGCCCTAGACCTGCGTGAGGCTCTTCACGCTCTTGGCAAAATCACTGGAGAAACAGTAGATGATGAGATCATCCATCGTATTTTCCAAGACTTCTGTGTCGGCAAATAGATTGACTCTCTATTGGCTTTCTTGACCACCATGCGGTACAGTGTTATCACCCCATATCAAAGGGATGTTGGGTTCTATGATGCCAATAACACCACGTAAGCTTAAAACCGCAATTCGCCTACTCGGAAGTGAGAACTGGCATGCTCATACCTGGGCTACCGACGTGCTACAACATGCCGACCATCTAGCCTACCCCTTGCTGATAACAGCTGCATCCGCAACAACACCTAGCCCTCGTGCTATCTATGCAGCACTTCTTCTCCATCAACTTGGGTATCCGGAAGGCGGCCAACAGCTTGTACGTCTTATTGATCGTCCCTCTAGTCGTGAAGGCAGTTGCGCCCCCCTGCTTCGTCATGCCGTCTTGAAAACAGTTAGTCCTGTGCCTTTCCTTCAAAAACTGGCCTCAGCTCTCGCACAGCTAGAACAGCGCCCCGATCTTCCTCGACCGCTTGCTCACTTTCATCACAATGCACAAATCCTTCTATTCCTGCGCTCGGAGCTGCCACTTCCTCTCCTAAACCGTGCGCTCTTGGTGCGTGCTATCGGAGGCGAAAATCTATCTGTCGTCCGCTTAATTTTAGAGGAAGTATGTGAACCGAATCTGGAACACATCAGCCTTGTTCGAAGAGATTCTGCAACGCTCCTCATTGGCTCAACCACGAAAGAACAGGCTATGCAAGTCTTTATCAACTGCCTTCTTCACCCAAATCCCGCAGTGCAGCTTACCGCTATGTTTGGGCTAAAGCTCTTAAGACTGGCTCACGCGATCAACGCGCTCTACCCCATTGCGCGGGATCCCTCTAGTCCCGTCCGCGAAGATGCGCAGAACCTCATTCGCTTTCTTAACTCACAAGAGTCCGATCCGTTCGTGCTGCTTCGCCCTATAGATGAAGAACAATTTGCTCAAGCCTCCCTACTACGAGCCTCAAAGGCTCATCAGGCCGACCTGCTACGACCACTTTTTCCATTACCTAATCCATCCGAAAGGAGTACCCTTTGAACACAACCTACCGGCTCTGCGCTATAGACCTCGATGATACTCTTCTGAATTCACACCACGTCTTGTCCGATGCAAATCGAAAGGTGGTACAGAAAGTCGCACAAATGGGGGTTATCGTCATAATCGCTTCTGGACGAATGCACGAAACCACCTTGCCAACTGTTCAGGCTCTAGGACTACAAACGCCGGTTATTAGCTACAATGGAGCCATGATTCGAAATCCTATTACCGGTGAGACCTGGCTTAATGAAACCGTCCCCCCCGAACTCGCCGACGAAATACGGGCATTTGCAAGGGAAAACCGTTTTCAACTAAACTACTATCTTGACGACCATATCTATTCGGCCGAACATACCCCTTGGATGGAGCTGTACCAACAACGAACAGGTGCCCACTTCGAGATTCTTCCGGACTTCTACGAGAGACTCAAAGGAACCGCTCCCACTAAACTGATCATCGTGACCCACCCCGCCACCGTTCAAGAGCTGCTACCTATTATGCAGCAACGTTACCAAGGGCGCCTCACCGTTATGCGCAGCAACGTCGAATATCTCGAGTTTTTACCACTCAATGCAAGCAAAGGAAAAGCTCTCGCCATCGTAGCCGAGCGCTTCCAGATCCCCGCCGAAGAGACGATCGCTATCGGGGACAGCTGGAACGACATCTCTATGTTACAGTGGGCTGGACTTGGAGTCGCCGTTGACAACGCGAAACCAGAAGTGAAAGCGGTAGCAAAACGCACCGTACCCTCCTGCGATGAAGACGGTGTGGCCGTCGCTCTCAATGAGATCTTTCAGATAAAGGAGAACAACACATGACCTACCTAAAACCGCTTGACGGAACAAAAAAGATTCAACTGCATGACATAGACCCTTCCTACCATGCTGGACTGGATAAAGAGGAGGGGGAAAAACGCTCGGCCGAACTGCTTGCAGAACTCGCTGAACTCCAAGAACTGCTCTATGCCGCCAGCACGCACGCAGTGCTCATCGTATTACAAGGGATAGACACCGCAGGAAAAGATGGAACCATCCGTCACGTCTTCTCAAGCGTTAGCCCCCAAAGCTGTCGTGTTGCCTCCTTCAAAGTACCGACGCCTGAAGAGGCAGCCCACGATTTTCTATGGCGAATTCATAAACAGACGCCAGCAAAAGGTTCAATGGTTATTTTTAATCGTTCCCACTACGAAGACGTGCTTGTCGTTCGAGTCCATAAGCTTGTGCCGGAAACCGTATGGCGTGCACGCTATGAGCAGATAAACGCCTTCGAACAACTTCTTGCTACAAATGGCACGCTTATTCTCAAATTCCTTCTCCACATCAGCAAAGAAGAACAAGAACAACGTCTGCGCGAGCGAGAAAAAGATCCCACAAAGGCATGGAAGCTCTCCGTAGCCGATTGGAAGGAGAGGGAACTTTGGGACGATTACCAAAAAGCGTTTGAAGATGCCCTAAACCACTGCGCAACCCCCTTCGCCCCTTGGTACGTCGTGCCTTCTAATCATAAGTGGTTTCGCAATCTAGCGATTGCCGAAATATTGGTGGAAACGTTGCGCCCTCTACGCCAGGAATGGTTAAAACAGCTAGAAGCACGAGGGAAAGAGGAACTTGCTCAAATTAAGGCCCTCCGAAAGGATAAAGATGCCTCCTAACACACGTACCTTATCCCTCTCAGAGTTCAGAACCTACCTCACAAATCTGCTTGAAGACGATGCCCTCTTTGTTGCAGCTACGCTCAGAGGGAAAGACGGTACCAACGTCACCGACCCAAACGGCTCCGTCCTCATCCACCCGGTGCGGATTAAAGCTCAAAAGTACTTCCAATTCGCCTATCATAACTTTCAAAAAGTAACCCATCGTAATCTGCCCCTATTTGACGCAGTTGAGCACCTCATTGAACTGCTTCATGCCTCAAATGGTCGGCTGAATATTCGTACCACGCAAAGTGACGAGCAGGTTGTACTCCTTCCGAATGGCACCCTAAAGCTCACTACGCGCCCAACAAAGCGTCGCCCGGCCCCGTTAACGCATGACCGCGTCAAAAACTATATCCTACAAGAGGGCCAATATCTGCCGTTTCTCCATGCACTTGGCATCATGACCCAGACCGGGCAGGTGGTACCCTCTCGCTACGACAAATTCCGTCAAATCAATCGCTTTCTCGAAATCGTCCACGATATCGTCAAACACCTCCCTAAACAAGGGCCGCTCCATATCGTGGATTTTGGGGCAGGAAAGGCCTATCTTTCTTTTGCCCTCTATCACTATTTTCATTCGGTCTTAGGGCGTGAAGTGCGTTTATACGGTGTTGAACAAAAGTCTGACTTGGTTGCTTTCTGCCAACAACTCGCCGAAAAGCTGCAGTGGACAGGACTATCGTTCGTTTGTAGTTCCATAGAAGCGTTTAAGCTGGACTCTCCCATAGACCTTGCCGTTAGCCTTCATGCCTGTGATACCGCCACAGACGACGCCATCGCTAAAGCGGTGCAGTGGAATGCAAAGGTCATTCTCGCCGCTCCCTGTTGTCAAAAGGAACTCTACCAACAGCTTAACGCCGAAGCGCTGCAGGCCATGCTGCGTTATGGTGTGATTCGGGAACGCCTCACTAGTCTGGTAACCGACGTTTTGCGCGCAGCACGCCTAGAAGCTGCAGGGTATGCCGTGCAGCTTCTAGAGTTCATCGAAACCGAACATACACCCAAAAATCTTCTCATCCGCGCTGTTCGCTCGCCTCATGTTCACCGTCAGGCGGCCCTACAAAACTATCAACAGCTGCGCGATTTCTGGCATGTGCTCCCACGCATCGAAAAGAATCTTCCTCTATCTTCATGAGCCCTTATTCTAGAGAGAATGGCACCTTAGATCGCCGAATCACGTATAGGGTATACTAGAAAGTTGATTATACCGTGTTATGCCCGTCAACTACATCTCGTTTTCCATTAACCACGTGGCATCGTACCGTGAGGTCGAACGCGGAAACAACGCGGTGTGCCCCACCCCATCAATCTACCCTTGTGAGGAAATAGCAAAACAATGGCATTGCCTGGTTTTCTGAAAAGATTAATAGATAATAACGAGCGTGAGATTGCACGCTATTGGAAAGTCGTTGAACAGATAAACGCTCTCGAACCTGTCTATGAGAAATACACGAATGAAGAGCTTCGCGCCAAAATTGACGAGTTCCGTCAACAGGTTCAAGAAGAGTATCGAAAGAAACGCGCTGCAGCCGAGCCTAGCTGGCGAAACCTTACCGACCAGCAGATTCGTGAAGCCGATCGGAAAATCTACGATCCGATTCTCGACGAGATACTCCCCGATGTTTTTGCCATCGTACGTGAGGCCTCTAAGCGAACTCTCGGCATGCGCCACTTCGATGTCCAGCTGATTGGGGGAATGGTGCTTCACGACGGTCGTATCGCGGAAATGAAAACAGGGGAGGGAAAAACACTTGTTGCTACTCTTCCCCTTACTCTGAATGCTCTGCTCGGTAAGGGCGTCCATCTCGTTACCGTAAACGACTATCTCTCCCGGCGAGATGCCGTTTGGAATGGCCCTATCTATCATCTCCTAGGCCTAAGCGTCGGCATTATTCAAGGGCAATCTCCCGAAACCGGTGAAGAGGGCGGCTCGTTTCTCTACGACCCCGATTACGATGACCCCGATCCGCGCTATAAGTACTGCCGACCTATAACCCGCGCTGAAGCCTATCTTTGCGATATCACCTACGGAACCAACAACGAGTTCGGCTTCGACTACCTCCGCGATAATATGGCATTTAGCAAGGAGGAACTGCGTCAACGAGAGCTTCACTATGCTATCGTGGATGAGGTCGACTCTATCCTGATTGATGAGGCGCGCACCCCTCTGATCATTTCGGGTATGGTTCAGCAACCAACCGAAATGTACTACAAGATAGATAGCATTGTGCGCAAAATGAATCGCGGTATTGATGACCCCAAACGCGATAAGGATAACCCAAATGCCGATAAGCACAATCCCAATATCCATTACGTTGTAGACGAAAAGCAAAAAACGGCAACCCTTACAGATGCCGGTGTCGCCTTTGTTGAGCGCGAGCTTGGAATTAAAAACCTCTCCGAACATCACGAGATCATGCACTATCTTCAGGCGGCACTGAAAGCCCATGGCGTCTTCCGAAGAGATGTTGACTATGTGGTGAAAACCATCAACGAAGAGGATGGCCCTGAAATCATCATCGTGGATGAAAACACGGGTCGTCTTATGTTCGGACGCCGCTATTCCGATGGGCTCCATCAGGCCATTGAGGCCAAAGAGGGTGTGAAGGTAAAAAGCGAGAGTCAAACCTTAGCTACCATCACCTTCCAAAACTACTTCCGCCTCTACTCCAAACTTGCCGGAATGACGGGCACCGCCAAAACAGAGGAAGAGGAGTTCCGCAAGGTCTACGGTCTCGACGTGGTCGTCGTCCCCACAAATCGCCCCATGATCCGTATAGACCATCCCGATGTCATCTATAAGACTGAGGAACATAAGTTACGTGGCATTGCCGCAGAGATCTTACGGGTCTACTGCAAACAACAGCCCATTCTGGTCGGTACACGCTCCATTGAGATGAGCGAGCGTGTCAGTCAGCGTATAAGCCCATCCAGCCTCTCCATACTTTGCATGATCGAGGTGGCTCGTGAGGCGCTTGAAAAGAACAAGACAATAGATGCCGAGAAAAAGCGCAGCTATGTCGCCCTACTCAATACTCCCCTCCCCCAGCTTTCCATGGCGCGCCTTAAACCTCTCTTGAAAGAGCTGGGAATTAACGAAGATCCTCTCACACCAGAAAATATGAATACCATCGCCAGACTCTTTCAAATCGAGGATTCAGGCCTTGAACGCCTAGAAGAAGCGCTGACACATGGCATCGGCCACAACATCCTGAACGCAAAATATCACGAAAAAGAGGCCCTCATCATCGCAGAGGCCGGACGCAAAGGTGCCGTCACTATCGCCACGAATATGGCAGGGCGTGGGGTGGACATCCTACTGGGTGGTAAGCATATCCATCAACCTCTCCCCACCGTAGATGGCAGCCTCCGATCGCTCACACAGGCCGACAAGCTGGCCGATTCAGAACAACCAACGGAGACTTCGGAAGCCACAGAAGGGGAGCAAAGCTATCGCCGATATGGAAAGCCAGCCGTCCTTGAAGCGGTGACTACGGGTGCGCTTACTGATGAGGAGCATAAACGTGCCGCCGATGAGGTACGCGCCTTAGGTGGCCTGTTCATACTCGGCACAGAACGCCATGAGAGCCGGCGAATAGACAACCAGCTGCGTGGCCGCGCCGGACGCCAAGGAGACCCAGGTGAAAGTCGCTTCTATGTCTCCCTCGAAGATGAACTCTGGCGCCTCTTTGGCGATCGCTTCAATTCGCCCCTCCTCCGCGGGTGGGAAGAGCATCTTCCGATGGATGCAAAGGTCTTCTCGAAACTCATTGAGCGTACACAAAAGAAGGTCGAGGAGCACTATTTCGAGATTCGTAAGAACACGCTGAACTACGACGATGTCATGAACCGACAGCGCGACGTTATCTACAAGGAGCGTCGCCGCATCCTTGAGGGGGTCGATCTAAAAGAGACCATTCTCCACTATATCCGCACCAATATTGAAGATGCCGTATATGCCTACTGCTCGCCAGAGGCCCCTGCCCAAGAGTGGGACATTGAAACTCTCTATAACGAGCTGAACGAATATTTCATGCTCTATCCGGAAATTACGGAAGAACAGCTTCGTGGGAAACGACAGGACGAGATCATTGAGCTGATCTATAATCACGTCGTCGGCGTGTACGAGGCTCGTGAAAAAGAGTTGGCCGAACTTCAGGGCGACCCGAACGCCATGCGTCAACTTGAACGCTTCCTCGCGCTGCGAGCCATCAACGATCGCTGGATGGAGCACCTCGCGAATATGGATTACCTCCGTGAAGGCATCGGACTTCGAGGCTACGAACAGATCGATCCTCTCCTTATCTATCAGAAAGAGGCTTTTGAGGAGTTCGAGCGAATGCAGCAGGCCATTCAAGACGACATCGTCCGCAATATCCTTCGTATCCAAGTGGTCGTCGAACCCCAGCAGCCAACTTTCGCTCCCGTTGTACCCATTATTCCCCTGCCAGAAGAGCTTCCAAAGCCTAAATACAGCGGCATCACCAACATCGCAGACAATGTCACGGGGAGCAACGGAAACCTCCGTGCTACGAAAGACACGCCACCACCAGGTTGGAAGGGCGGACGAAATGACCCCTGCTGGTGCGGAAGCGGCCTAAAATACAAAAAATGCCACGGTAAAAACGCTTAGGAGGAAGGACAAAAATGAGCGCAGATGCGATGCCCCAACCGCTACAAACAGGAGATAAGATTATAGACTTCGAACTGCAAGATGCCCATGGACGGCTCTACTCCACGGCCGAGCTAAGAAAGAAAGGTCTGCTGCTCCTCTTTATCTTTAAAGTTGGTTGCGGTACCTGCAAATACTCTGCTCCTTTCATTCAGAGGCTACATCGCCAATATGCAGAAGGCTCCGACGGTAAATTCACCGTTCTCGGCGTTTCCCAAGACGACGCAGCGGCTACCGAAGCTTTTGCAAAGGAGTATGGAAATCTCACTTTTCCCATTGTCCTCGACAGCAATCTCGACGTTGCTGAGTGGTATAACCTCATCGGAGTGCCCGATCTCTATCTTTTAGGTAGCCAGGAAACTATCCTTTATGCAATTCCTGGTCACTTTAATCAGACCGGCTTTAATGAGATCGCAAAACGTGCTGCCGAAGCGACAAATAAACCCTATACTCCCGTTGTTCTTCCAGAAGACGACGCCCCCTCCATAAAACCCGGCTGAGGTTCCAAGCGCCGCCCTAGGTCTGGGGTGTAGGTTATCTTCTATCACGATTGAAAACACAGGAACTTTTTAGTGAGTTCCTGTGTTCTTATTATAAAAATGCCCATATCATACCATGGCCCTGACTACGGTAGCCCAAGGTGACTAGCGACTTTTATTCAAAGGAGAAGATACTATGCGCCGGCTTCGTGATCGCACCTGCTCGATACGCACTGCAGTTATTGGCCTCATTGTCTGGCTCGTTCTAGCACTGCCCCTGTCCGCTCAGGTCTCTGTACTTACCCAACATAACGATATCTATCGTTCCGGCGCAAACCTAAACGAGACCATCCTTAATACTTCCAATGTAAACGTTCAGAAATTTGGTAAGCTCTTCACCCGTCACGTAGACGCTGAAATCTATGCACAACCGCTCTATGTGCCCCATCTACTCGTTCCAGGAAAAGGCATCCATAATGTTGTTTTTGTCGCAACAATGAATAACAGCGTCTATGCCTTCGACGCGGACGACCCCAACCAGTCAGCACCACTTTGGCAAGATAATTTCGGCCCTCCTGTTCCGGCCTCCGATGTTCAGTGCTGCTGCACCGATATCTCTGTCCGCGTCGGCATTCTCAGCACACCCGTCATCGATCCAAGTACTAATCTGATGTACTTAGTTAGTCGTAATAAAAACCCGGATGGTACCTATCATCAATGGCTGCATGCACTTGATATCACCACCGGCCAAGAACGGCTAAACGGGCCGGTCGAGATCACCGCCTCCTATGGCAATCTAACCTTCGATCCAAAGATTCAAAACCAGCGTCCAGCTCTCCTCCTCTATCGTGGCGCCGTCTACATTTCGTGGGCATCTCATAACGATTGCGGCCCCTATCATGGATGGATCGTTGCTTACGATGCCTCGAATCTGCACCAAATTGCCACTTATTGCGATACCCTCAATGGAACAGAAGGGGGCATATGGCAGTCCGGTGAGGGACCCACTGTTGGGCAAGATGGCAATATCTATATCATGACGGGCAATGGCACATTCGATGCGAACACGGGCGGCCCTGACCTAGGCTGTAGCTTCATAAAGCTTAGCCCCGCTATCCCTAATCAGGGTGGCCTTAAAGTACTTGACTGGTTTACGCCCTACAACGTGGACAGTCTCAATGCGGCCGATCTGGACCTAGGTTCCTCCGGCGTACTCGTTATCCCCAATACCCCTTATATCATCGGTGGAGGAAAACAAGGCGTCTTTTACCTATTAAATATCCATAACCTTGGCCACTTTAATCCAGGTGGAGATACCCAAATCGTACAGAGCTTCCAAGCAGGCAACGGGCACATACACGGCTCTCCCGTCTACTATAATAGCCCGGTGAATGGCCCTTGCATCTATGTCTGGTCTGAAGAGGACTATCTGAAAGTCTTTGCATTTAAAGGCACCTACTTCAACGCAACTCCCATCGCATATAGTCCCAACAGGGTTCCCGATGGCATGCCTGGAGCCATGCTTTCCATCTCTGCAAACGGCCAAAAGCCAGGTACTGCGATTATTTGGGCATCTCATCCCTATCAAGGTAACGCCAATAATGCCGTGGTACCGGGTATTCTTCAGGCTTTCGATGCCAACAGCATTTCGGTGGATAGCCAAGGTATCCCTCGTCTTAAAGAGCTGTGGAATAGTAGGATGAACGTCAGCCGAGATGATATTGGCAAATTTGCTAAGTTTTGTTGCCCCACAATCGCTAACGGCAAAGTCTATATGGCTAGCTTCGGTGCGCCTAATGACCCCATCGGAGCTGGACAACTTGTTGTCTATGGCCTGCTCGATTCCGTCCGCCCCACCGCTCCATCCTCCTTAACTGCTTCCGTAGGCGATCAGCAAGTTGCCCTCTCGTGGACACCCGTCTCCAATGCCGATAGCTACAACATCTACCGAGGAACGATAAGTGGGCAGGAGACATTGTATAAACAAAATGTCTCTCAAAACTACTTCACCGATACCGGCCTCCAAGACGGAATTATCTACTATTATCGTGTTACCGCACAGAATAACGGAGGCGAAAGCCCCCCTTCTAACGAAGTGGCTGCAAGTCCACAGCTCGGACGTGGGGGCACTAAAACTCTCTCCCCTACTTCCGACGCCTATACTTGTGCAGGAATCTATGCGAATCAGAATTTTGGCGCGGCTCAAAATTTGAGAGTCAGCAACGACTCTCTAAATGATACCTGCTATACATTTCTCAAATTCGACCTCTCTGGACTATCATCTCCGCTGAGTGGGGCCTTTCTCGCTCTCTTCGGCTCTAGTCAAAACGGCCGCGTAACTCTAGTAACTGCACAAGCCGTGTCGAACAGTACATGGGATGAGAGAACAATAACTTGGAATAACATGCCGTCGCTGCTCTATCCCTTTGCAAATACACGAATCTCACCAAACGATCAATACTATCGCTGGGATGTTAGTCTCTACTTCCTAAAACAGATAGCCACTACAAATAAACAGTTTTCCGTCGCTCTCACACCCTATCGTGGGCTTAAGGATGTTATGACCAATTTCTACTCCCGTGAAGCTGGTGTCCACCCACCGTTTCTCACTGTCTGTAGCCCCGGCGGTCCTCCGGCGGCACCAACCGAGCTGGTAGCCAACCCCGATATCTTGCAAGTCAACCTCCAATGGGACCCCATCGGAGGAGCCTCTAGCTACAACATCTATCGTGCCACCGCCTCAGGAGCTGAAACTCTCTACAAAACCGGTATCACCTCACCTTCTTTCTCCGATACAGGCGTGCAAGCAAATTCAACTTACTATTATCGAGTTGCTGCCGTCAACAGCTTTGGTCAAAGTGTGCTTTCCAACGAGGCGAGCGCAACGCCGCTTCCAAAAATACTACCGAACTACCCCTCGGGCTTCAGCAGCTCAGGCAATATCGTGCTGAATGGCGGTGCCACTTTCGACGATACCCGTCTGCAACTCACCAACAGTGCCACCTACTTTGAAGCGAGCAGCGCCTTCTTTAAATATCTCGTAGACGTACGAAAGTTCCACAACCACTTCACTTTCCAAATCCAAAATGCACAAGCCGACGGCTTTACCTTCACCATCCAAAGTGATGGGCCGACGGCGCTAGGTGCTGCCGGCGGGTCGCTGGGCTATGAAGGCATTAATAACAGCGTCGCCATAAAGTTCGATCTGTACAACAATAGCGGGGAAGGCACCGACTCTACAGGCCTCTATACGAATGGAGCACCCCCTACCGTCCCTGCCATTGACCTCTCCAACACTGGGATTGATCTCCATAGTGGCCATATCTTCGCCGTAGATATGGTCTACGATGGCACTACCCTCCAGGTTACCATACGCGACACCCAAACTTCTGCAACGGCTACACAGTCTTATCAAATAGACATTCCTAACACCATCGGAAGCCCTATAGGCTATGTCGGCTTTACTGGAGGAACCGGCGGACTTACTGCTACCCAGGAGATACTCACCTGGACCTATACCGTTCCATAAAAACCACACTCCATAAATCTATAGCTCATCAAGGAGGTAACAAAAAGATGCAAGAGTGGACGACTCCTGACTTTGAAGAGATCAGCGTCAACGCAGAGTGCTCAGCCTACGTACTGTGTGACGAGAATTAGCGTCTTGTTGCGTACGAGGAAGCAGGGTACTTTCAAGTAACTACCGCTTCCTTATCTGCCCCTACTCACACCTATAAAAACCATGTACGTACGCCTATTAGGGACCGCAGCAGGTGGCGGTTTCCCACAATGGAACTGTGCCTGTCTCTGCTGCTCTAAGGCTCGTTCCGATCCGAATACCGTCAAGCCACGAACACAATCTTCAGTGGTTGTAAGCGCTGATGGACAGAACTGGTTCATTTTGAATGCTTCGCCGGATATCACTCTCCAGATCGAAGCCTTCCCAAGGCTTCACCCCCATCCGGCGAGGCATACTCCTATTCAAGCTGTGTTGATCACGAATGCCGATCTCGACCATGCCCTAGGTCTCTTCCTGCTGCGCGAGCACTCACCGCTCGTTCTCTACACCACCCCAACCACGCGCCAGACACTCATCGAAGGGCTCGGCATAGAACGTATCCTTAGTCCCTACACCCAGCTCATATGGCGTCTTCTTCCTCACATACCGCAGCCGCTTCTGCTAGCAGACGAGTCGCCATCCGGTCTGCTTGTCCAAGCCATCGACCTACCTGGAAATCCCCCTCGCTATAGGCTTCAATCAAGAGACGCTTCGACGGAGCATATCGTTGCCCTCTCTCTAACCGATGCCAAAACCGGTAAAAGCCTCCTCTATCTCCCAGACCTTCCGTGTTGGCCTGACTCATTAACGGCAGAGTGTGCTCGTTGCGATCTTCTACTCATAGATGGAACTTTCTGGGAAGAACAGGAGATGATTGCACTCGGCTTCAGTAACCGCACCGCGACACAAATCGGCCATCTTCCTATTTCAGGTCATAACGGCAGTCTGTCCCATCTCATGGCTATTCGCACCTGTTGCAAAGTCTACGTGCATATCAACAACACCAACCCTATCCTTATACCCGACTCCTATCAACGCCGAATCGTCGAAACGGCTGGATGCCTTGTAGGAGAAGATGGTATGGAGTTCGTTCTCTAAACGAGAAAGGAAAAAAGAATGACAGAAATCTGGGATAGAGAAACATTTCTACAGCGCTTACGCGACGTTGGCAAGGATCGCTATCACCATCTTCATCCTTTTCATATCGCGATGAACGCCGGACGACTCTCTCAAAATCAGATTCGCGGCTGGATAGCCAACCGCTTCTACTATCAACAGAACATTCCTATAAAGGATGCTGCCATTCTTTCCAACTGCCCACGGCCGGAAGTTCGTCGCATCTGGATTCACCGAATTCTCGATCACGATGGTCAAGCTCAAGGAGAAGGGGGTATTGAAGCCTGGCTTCGACTGGCTGAAGCAGCCGGTCTATCACGTGATGATGTTTGGAGCCATCGCTACCTCTTGCCAGGGGTGCGTTTCGCCGTGGATGCCTACGTCAACTTCTGCCGTACACAGCCTTGGCCTATCGCCATTGCAGCCTCTCTTACAGAGCTTTTCGCTCCCGACCTTATGCGCGAGCGACTTGCTGCCTTTGAGAAACACTATACCTGGATCGTTCCAGACGGGCTGCAGTATTTCCGTGCGCGACTTATGCAAGCCCGGCGTGACTCGAACGAAGGTCTCGAGCTAACGCTTACCTATTGTAACACACGTGAATTGCAAGAAAAGGCCGTCGAGGCCCTCGCATTCAAATGCGATCTGCTCTGGGCTATGTTAGATGCTATTCAACTCGCCTATGGCGGCGCAACACAACCGTCAAAAGAGGAAACAAAATAATGAGTTCTAACTCCCTACCTCTAAATGCTATTCCTATCCTCTCTTCTTACGCCCGTCTCCAACAAGATCGGGTCACTGGCAAAATGGTCCTTGTGTACCCAGAAGGTGTGCTTCTTTTAAACGAGACAGCTTCCGCTGTTCTCAAACTCTGCGACGGCTATACCGATCTGGCCACGATCTGCTCAAAGCTATGTGAGCAGTACTCTGCCTCTGCCGAAAGCCTTATCGCTGACGTGCAGGCCTATCTCCATCGCCTTCACCAACGCAATCTTATTATTTTCGAAGACGAACCTCCATCGTCCGATCAAAACCGACAATGAACACCCGTCCCTTTGGTCTTCTAGCCGAACTTACCTACCGATGCCCTCTCCGCTGTCTTTACTGCTCTAATCCTGTGCGCTATCCGCAAGGGCATGCTGAGCTAAATACGGACGAATGGACACATGTCTTCCGACAAGCTGCCGATCTCGGCGTTCTTCATGCCCTACTCTCCGGAGGGGAGCCCCTACAACGTAAAGACATCGAGATGCTCATTGAAGCGGCCCACGATGCTGGTCTCTACACCAATCTTATCACGAGTGGAGTAGGACTTACTCTCTCCCGTGCAAAACGCCTTAAAAAGGCAGGGCTTGATAGCGTTCAAATTAGCTTCCAGGCCGACGAGCCGGCTCTCGCCCTTAGTATCGCCGGTACAAATGCCTTTCGTTCAAAACTCCTAGCAGTTCAAGCTGTTCAAGAAATAAACCTTCCACTAACCATAAATGTGGTGATTCACCGTTTCAACATTCATCGTATCCCTCAAATCATCGAATTTGCCGTTAACCTCAAAGCCAAACGCTTAGAGCTGGCAAATACGCAATACTACGGTTGGGCTTTCAAAAATAGGAGAGCCTTGTTGCCTTCCGCTCAACAGATCGAGGACGCCGCGAAAGCGGTGGCAGAAGCGCGAAAAACATACAAAAATCGCATCGAGATACTCTATGTCCTTTCCGATTACCACAGTCTGCGTCCAAAACCCTGCATGAACGGCTGGGGACGACGCTATCTCTGCGTAAATCCTATAGGTGATGTTCTCCCATGCCCTACAGCTTATGAAATACCTAATCTAACTTTTGACAGCGTACGAGAGCGCTCCCTGCAGTGGATCTGGGAACACTCTGAGGCATTCAACCGCTTCCGAGGCACCGAATGGATGCAAGAGCCTTGCAGTAGCTGCCCCTATAAAGAGATAGACTTCGGAGGGTGTCGTTGCCAAGCCGCGCTACTCACAGGCGATCCCTCGGTAACCGATCCCGTCTGTGTTCTCTCTCCCCATCATCCTCTTCTTGAACGACAGCTGCAAGAGTCTCGTCAGTCGCTATTGCCCCAAGATGAAATGAAGAATATAATAAGTTATCGCACCTACTCCTAGTCCAAAGAGAAACCCATGCTGCGTTCAAAAGTGCTACTCATTCTCTTCCTTCCCATCCTACTGGTTTTTCAAGAGCCACAGGAAGGCATCGAAACCCCTCCCCATAATTTGACTAATAAGATACGCTACCGCGTGGCCGATTTAGGTCTTATCTCAACACCAACAGACAACATCGGTCCAGCAATCAATCAAGAGGGAGCAGTAACCGGTTGGCATCCTGCTAAACTTAATGAGCACCCCACTGCCTGGCTTTGGCATGAAGGGCAGCTTAAAATATTGCATGGACTGCCCAACTATCCCGATACTTACGCGACGGCGCTCAACGACAAACTGCAGGTTGTAGGTATCGCCCGCTCTGCCCAAGATGTCCGTTTTATGCATCCCTTTCTATGGGAAAAGGAATCTATGCACGACCTGGGCGGGCTAGGCGGTTCGTTTGGTGCCGCTTTGGACATCAACGCACAGGGGGATATCGTCGGGTTTAGCCAGCTTGCCTCCGGTTTCACACATGCCTTTCTCTATCATAATGGTAAGATACGCGATCTCGGTACCCTGCCCAACGGGGATTTTAGCATTGCCGAGGGGATCAACAACAAGGATGCCGTTGTGGGGATATCTAATAATGCCCCGAAAGCGGTAAGCCGAGCCTTTGTATATGTCCAAGGAAAGATGAGTGATCTTGGTCTGCTTCCGGGTGGCTCTTTTAGCCACGCCCATGCTATCAACGACGCAGGGGTGGTTGTCGGTTGGGCCAACACAGCAGACGGAGATATCCATGCCTGTCTTTGGAAAAATCATAAAATTGTTGACCTTGGAACTCTTGGTGACTCTCCCTCTACAGCATGGGGCATCAATGCACAAGGGCAGATCGTAGGCTCCTCCGCCGACCGTTATCAGCACCAACATGCTTTCCTATGGGAAAATGGGCACATGGAAGACCTAAACCATTGCATCCCCTCAAACTCCGGTTGGATACTCCAACGCGCTTTTCGCATTAATAATCGCGGACAGATCGTTGGTATCGGGCGCTTGGATGGAGAAACCCATGTCTTTTTGTTGACTCCGCTTACCACCGACACTAAAGCCGACCCAGCTCCCAACTTTCAGCTCAAGGACACGCAAGGCCGTTTACACACTCTACGCGACTATATTCACCGTCCTTTAGCGCTTTTCTTCTTTTGTGGATGTCCATGGTGCCAAGAATGTGCACGCGCGTGGGCGGCCGTTCAACAAAGCGGGAAGTTACCATCTACCTGCCTTACCCTTATCGTCTTCACCGGTTCGGCAAACGATGCAAAAACATTCCTTCAGGAAACGCAACTCGACATCAAAAACACCCTACTCTTGTCCGATCCGTCCATGCGGGTGGCCTTACTCTACAAAACACCGGTATGCCCGCGTGTTTTTATTCTCAATACGGAACAACAGATCATCTACACCAACGATCATGCTGCCGATGCCCCTCAAAAAGCCACAGGCATAACAATTACATTAAATGCCGTCCAGGCAATTCAGCAGTTAACCAATAAAACATCGGAGACCCACTAATGCGCCTCTTACAAGTCTCTCCGCTATTGACATTCCTCCTCATAACGTCGGCTTCCATCGCATTAGCTCAACCGTCCGGTCTCGTTGTGCTATCTTCCAAACATCCTCCCGCTAGTGTCTCAGTATATGACTTTGGTATCGTAGACCCACTCCAGACCAAAACGCTGAAATGTAGTTTTCACCTGCACAACAATACGACCAACCCCATTACCATCGAACAGATTCAACCCTCCTGCGGCTGCACTTCCCTCCTTCTCTCCCCCTCTATAGAGTCCAACGGGCAGACGATCATCGCCCCGAACGAAACCGTTACGCTTGATGCCGACATCCAAGTAGACCACCTCAAACCAGGCGATTTCACCAAATACATCTATGTGTTCACGAAAGGCGATCTGTCCCCGGCAGTGTCTTTGGAGATGAAGGGTACGGTGTTGCCTCTTATCGAATTCGATCCACAGGTGGTGGATTTCGGCACGGTTCCTTTTGGGCAGTCTCATTCCCAAATGCTCAAGGTTCGCATAGACGCTCGTTTACTGAAAAACTTCCACCAACCGCTACGGCTAGGCATGACACCTTTGTCCGCTCCCCAGCCTTCGGATCGACAACGGAGTTTACCATTTATCAAAACCGTTTTAATCTCAAAACCGCATACGGTTCAATGGCATTCACGCACCGCCATTGAAGCGGCCTACCAAGTGACCCTAGAGCCTTTTGCGCCCCTAGGACCGCTTCAGGGAACCCTCTACCCCACTGTCCCCTATCCGTCAAATACCATAGCACATGATATAGCCTACTTCAAAGCCAACGTCGTTGGCGCCTTCCAATGCGATCCGCATGTCCTCGTGTTAGGTTCCGTCTTTCAGGGACGTACGGCTTACGATAGAGTCACCTTAAAAACTACTCGCCCAGATCTATGGCACGACCTTACCATCCGTACCTCCGCTCCCTACCTTAAAGCTTTTCTTCTGCCCGCTCCAACGACCGTCGCTTCATCCAATTCATCGTTAACACGCATTCTGCAGGTTCAACTAACCCCTAGCGCACCCGCCGGAGCGCTTACTCTTCACGTTTTCGTACAAGCGATCGATCGGGAGCAGATGGACATTCCTGTCTACGTCAACGTTATGCCAAAAAACCGCAACTAGTCTAACCCTTGTCTATCCTCTCTCTTCGCTGGGCGCGAGTAAGTGTAAATAGTAGAGATAGGAACTATCTCATTAGGTCGGATCGAACTAACTCGCTTTTGCTTCTTATCGGCTGCCTGCTTTAACTTGACGAGCGCGCATCCTTGACAAACCTTGCAGATACTCCCCTCTCTCCAAAAAGACTGCACCATGCGCCAGATATAGCAGACTAGATAGAGTGCTGCGGCTCCAACCATCCCAAATGTAGTAATCTGTTGCCAATTCATCTAATGCATCCCCCAACCGAACAACAACCCTACATGGTATACAGCAAACGTAACTATCCATGCCAATGCTGTCATATAAGCGATTTGGAAGAGAGGCCATTTCCAGCCGTTTGTTTCCTTCCTTACAACTGCAACCGTAGACATGCACTGCATTGCGAGCACATAGTAGATCATCAAACACACCGCCACCAACGGGGTAAAAACGTGTTGGCCCGTTGCGGGGTCAATATCGGCCTGCATGCGTTTTCCAAGATCGGCCTGTCCTGCCCTTGAATCCGTGTCGGCCACGTTGTAGATGGTGCCCATCGTCGAAACAAACACCTCTCGTGCGATAAACGAGGAGACGATGCCAGCCCCCATCTTCCAATTGAAACCTAGAGGTCGTATCGTCGGCTCGATCAGACGGCCAAGTTGCCCCAGATAACTTTTTTGAAGCGCCTGATCCGGTGTGAGATGTGGGTACTTAGGATAGCTTGAAAGGAACCAAACCACGATCGCTACGGAAAGTATCACCGTGCCTGCCCTGCGTACGAACAGCCCTGCGCGTTCCACCATTTGGATGACAGCTGCTTTTACGCTCGGCAGGCGATAGGGTGGTAACTCCATGAGGAAGGTGGGCGATACCCCCTTCAAAAGGGTTTTATGAAACAGCCAAGCCATGCCAAAAGCTGCCGCCATCCCCAAAAAGTAGAGAGCGATAAATGTTGCTGCCGGCAGGGTTAAGAGCGTGACAGATCCAATGCCGAACACACGCCGATTGGGAATGAAAGCGCTTGTCATCAATAGATATACCGGCAAGCGTGCTGAACATGACATTAAAGGCGCAACAAGGATGGTGATCAGTCGTGCCTTTCGATCCCCAATGGTACGTGTGGCGAGAATTCCTGGAATAGCACAAGCAAAGGAGGATAGTAAAGGGATAAACGACTTCCCATGAAGCCCTACACGGCTCATCAGTCGATCCATTAAAAAGGCGGCACGTGCCATGTAGCCTGTATCTTCCAGCAAACTAATGAAGAAGAACAGCAGCAAAATCTGCGGTAGGAAAGAGAGTGTTGTGCCCACCCCACCCAAAACGCCATCATTTAACAGATCACGCAGATCTCCTGCAGGCACATACCGTGTGAGCAAGCTACCGAGTTTGGCGATACCATCCTTTATCGCGTCGGCAGGCGCCTGCCCTAAAGCAAAGATAAGCTGAAAAACTACCGCCATAAGGCCAAAGAAAATAACATACCCCCAAAACGGATGCATCAGCACCTTATCTATGCGCTCGTTGAAAGAGAGGGGACTATGCTGGGCGACACTCTTCGGAACCAATAAAACCTTGTCGCAAACTCCTGCGATCCAGCGATATCGTGCCTCAATAACCTGGGTGGCAAAGTCTATTCCCTCCTTGGCTAGCTGCTCTCGCGTGGAACGTATGCGCTGCCGTACCGACGGCCTCATCTTCTCCATGGGGACTAAGTCGCTCTCCTGCATCAAGAGGGTTACGGCCTCGGCGAACGCCTTTCGTGCATCTAAAGCATGCTCTTGTTGTAGAGCCTCCTGCAGACCAGAGATTCCCTGCCGAATCTCCTCAGGTACTTCCCACGCTAAAGAAGGTGCTGGCATTCCGGCACTCTGCTTCAAGGCCTCTAAAAGTTGTGGTAAGCCCTCTTTTTTAGCAGCTACCACAGCAACTACCGGCACACCAGTAGCACGTTCCAAGGCGTCGGTATCTAACTGCTTGCCCTCCTTTCGCACCATATCGGTCATGGTGAGGGCGATGACTACGGGCACACCTAGATCCAAGAGCTGACTGGTAAGGTAGAGGTTGCGCTCTAAATTAGAGGCATCTACCACGTTAAGAACGACGTCAGGAGGTGGAGTATCGGCTCGAAGGCCCAGAAGCACCTCACGGGCGATAAGTTCATCAGGAGAATGTGGCGTGAGGGAGTAGAGGCCAGGAAGGTCAAAAAGTACAAGCTGCGTTCCATCCTCCAAGGTAACACGCCCCTCTTTACGTTCTACGGTCACGCCCGGATAGTTGCCTACCTTTTGACGCAAGCCGGTAAGCGCGTTGAACAACGTTGTCTTCCCACTATTCGGGTTGCCAATAATAGCAACGGTAAAGATTCGCGCTCCTGTTAGGCGCGTCTCCACCGACAGAGAGCTCATGACCCTTCCTCGAAATCGGCTAACAGCACTGCTGCTGCCTCTTCCCTTCGTAAAGATAGCTGATAACCACGAACGAGCACATCTAAAGGCCCACCAAATGCGGCCACACGCAAGACCTTTACATGTACTCCAGGCGTTAGGCCCATCTCCATCAACCGCAAGCGCTCACGCGCCGTCCCGGTCAAAAACAGCACATCCGCACACTCCCCAGGACGCAGATCTGCCAAACTACGAGGCCCTTTTCCATCTTGAAAAGCCTCTGCGCGTTCCAGAGCCCCTTGCGCCTCCTGCATGCGATAAAGCCACCGAGAAAACCAGCATCCTGGCTTTTTTCCCTTATGACGATGTGGGTCTGCCCTCATTCTTTTTCGTTGCTCCACCCTTGTTTATTCCATACCTACGTACTCACTCTGACGCAACACTTAGCATAAAGTTTCATTGGGAGTCCGTCGTCGTAGGAGAACTTTGAATCTCCTCTTGCCGACAAACCCATACACTATCTGCCACCTCACGTCCCACAGCTACGGGCATTTCGCGCCCCTCTACATGTAAAGTCATCACATCGCCGAACGGAGTCCGGTTCATAACCTCTATTTTTGTGCGCGGAACGAGACCGATCTCCAGTAGATACGCCAAAAACTCCGCCCTTTCATCTGTAATGCGCACCACACATAGCTTATCCCCGGTGAGACATGTTGAAAGTCGCACGGAACCATCCCGTACGCGCGCATCTATTGGGTTGCCGTGCGGACAGGTTTTCGGATAGCCCATGGCGTGCTCGATCCTATCGGCTACCTCCTCACTGAGATAGTGCTCCAGCTTACAGGCAAGCTCATGCACATCATCCCAGGGCAACTCCAAGAAATCCACCAACATGCACTCCACCAGCCGATGCTTGCGCAAAAGTTTTAGCGAAAGCTCCTCACCCTGAGACGTAAGCCGAACGCCATGGTACGGCGTATGCTCTGCAAGCCCTAACTCCACAAGGCGTTTCAACATAGTGGTTACTGACGCAGGGGAAACACACATATATCGCGCGATGTCCCCTGTGCTCACCACATCTAGCTCCTCTTGGAGGCGGTAAATGCCCTCCGTATACTCTTCAATACTCTCGGTTAACTCCTGACGTGCCCTGTCTCTTGCTGCCGGACGACAGCTGGCAGGTACCCTTAAGGTAACCTCCCTCACTTCCTTGCTGGCCATCTCAATTATCTCCTCTTACTCTATTTTACCTCCGAAACATCCAAAAGAATTCCTTCAAAACAAAATTTTCGACTCTTAGTTCTATTTGGATATTCTTGTATTTTTAGACTTGACAAATATTTTTTTTGACTATATCTTGACTTGTAAGTTTTTTAGTGGTAGATTCACGTTTGAGACTCGCCTCATTTACGCATGTTGGCGGTATTTACGCATGTTGGCGGTCAAAAAACTTAAAACCTCTTAGTCCAAAGGAGTTCCAACATGAAACACCATACACAACATTCCAATAAAGGATTCACCCTCATAGAGTTGCTTGTCGTGATCGCGATAATAGCGATATTGGCGGCGATTCTTTTCCCGGTCTTTGCTCAAGCCCGCGAGAAGGCTAGGCAAGCAGCCTGCCTTTCTAATCTTCGACAAGTTGGCTTAGCGGTACAAATGTATGCCCAAGACTATGATGAGAATATCGTTCATACCGAACTCGGCGGCGATATAGACGATGCCCACGAGTACTACTGGGGCGACATGCTCCAGCCTTACCTCAAAAACTGGCAGATGCTCGTATGCCCTAGTGCCAGTTCACCCCTGAAGTTCAAATCCGCAACAGGCTATAGCGAAGAGTGGTCGTATAACTATGCGATCAATGACATTCTGGACAGCTCAGATGCCTGCACTCCAAATGGTAGCGGCGGCCCAGATAGTCCCGCCTGTGCTCATATCGGCGTAGCAGGCCATCCTCTCGCCGCAATCACCTACCCATCCGATACCATCCTCATAACCGACAATGTCCCTGCATCCGGTGATACAGGTGAAGAAGATGTCTCGCGCGGGGCTACGCAAAATCCTAACGATATCGCCCATAATCGTCATGAGATCGGTTGGCAACTCGGCCATCGAGACAACCGCTACCTCCAAGTGAACGGTGCTGCTCAAGATGGATACCCGCGTCACTCAGAAGGTTTTGTTTACGTCCTCACAGACGGCCACGCACATTGGCAGCGACGCGCCCTTCAAAATGGTCTCTATACCGGCGGGACACAAGATTATCAGTGGATCGCTACCCGTCCTTAAAATATGAAAATCATCGGGCTGCAACAGTTGTCTGTTGCAGCCCGACGCCTATCTTAACACATAGTTCCTGAACACCCCCCTCCAAACACTCAATCGCTTCCTTCATTGCATTCAACTACGGCTCGAGAAACACATTTGGGAATATATTATGCTATAATAAGTAAATTTGAATAGTAAGGTACGGTGTGCTCGATGCCCAATCATTAACCTCCCAATCTCATACAATAAAGAGCTGACGATCATGACAAATATCAATCTTCGTGAGGCGATTCTCGCTGGACTACTGACAAGGGAAGCCGAAGCGATGCCGTCTACAGATGGCTTCAATGGCCGTAAGCTAACGATTAACAACGCGACTTTTTCTGTTATCGCCACTATTTATGCGAAAGAGCTCTCTACGGACCTGATGCAAAGACAAAACTACGTCCCATTCGGATTCATAGCGTGTTCTGATTCGCATGTGGTTATTGCGTTTCGAGGTACTGAGACGATTTGGGAGTGGATTCATGATGCTGAGTTTCTTACAACTCCCTATGGCTTTGTGTCCAACGCAGGAGAAACAGACGACGGCTTTACCGATGTCTACGCGTCTCTCTGTACGAATCCCACCGCTCCCTCACAGCGGCTTGTCGATTCTATCCCGTCCCTTTTAGGTGACCGCGTCTCCGACACAAGCATTATCGTCTGCGGCCACAGCTTAGGTGCAGCTGTTGCATCTCTTTTTGCACTCGATGCCGTGGGCAATAGCGTGTTGCCTTCGTGTACTGTGGTCTATACCTTTGCAAGCCCCTATGTAGGTAATTCGCAGTTCGCAAAAACCTATGACGCAAAAGTGCCTAACACCTTCCGCATTGTCAACCGTCTCGACATCGTTACCCATCTCCCACCACGAGCAGCTTTTAACTATTCCCCAATCGGACAACCCTATGTACTGACTCCGAAGGATGTGAGGGTAGATATCTCTTGCCAACATCACCTTACTACTTATCTGCATCTTCTCAGCCTACAAGTTGCTAGCCCAACAGGAAATGCGATTATCCCCTTAGACCCTGCATGCCGCCTGCGCTCCTCCATATGGCAATGCTGCATGCTCTGCCTTCTGAAAGCCCCTCGAGGCTAAGCGGTCACCCTCATTAGAAGTGCCATCCCTTCTACGCAGGTATAATAAATCTATGATCGCGGAAGACCCCTGGTTGGCGGAGAGGTCACGTCTACTCGAACGCATCAAGGAAGCTAAGCCTATCGCCTACCCTATTCGCAAACCCGACGCTCAACTTTGCGTGGCCATCGCCACCCCAGAAGAGATTCCCATCGTGTACGACATTATGCGTATCGCATTTGCAGAATACACCGGGAAGCTCGATCCTCCTTCCGGTGCCACACTGGCTACTCTGCAGGATGTGCAAAAAACGATACAGGAAGGCGGGGCGGTGCTCGGCCGCATTGAGAAACAGCCAGTCGCTTCTGCCCAATTCCGCGTACGACCCGATCATCTCTATATTGGACGGCTTTCGGTACTCCCTACCTGCCGCGGGCGCGGTATCGCTTCCGCCGTTCTCAATTACATGGAGTATATTGCCCGTCTACTAGACAGACCTCAGCTCCGTCTAGGGACTCGACTTAGCCTGCCGAAAAACATCGCCCTCTATCGCCGACATGGCTTCGAAATTGATGCCATTGTGCGTCCCTCTACAGGCGCCGACTCAATAGTCTGGATGGTAAAATCTCTCTCATCCTAACTCACCGCCCTCGTTACCTAAGCCGGTACTTTCTACCGCTATATCGTGCTAATGTGGAACGTATTTCATTTAGAGGACAAACTCCAACATGACGTTGCGAATCGGTAGTGTGCCCTATCTCAATGCGAAACCGCTTGTAGACTGGTTCCATAGCCCAGACTGTCGCGTCGATGTCGAGATCGTCTACGCCGTACCCTCTGCTCTTGCCACGATGCTGGAAAACGGCATCCTAGACGTGGCTAACGTCTCGGTCTTTGAGGCCTTACGCAATCCCGATTTAACGATCCTACCTAACATCTCCATCTCGGCCTACGGTGCTGTTAAAAGCGTTCGACTGTTTGCCAAAAAGCCTCTTCACAAGCTGGCTAGCGTGGCCTTGGATTCCTCCTCACTTACCTCTTCGGCTCTTACCCGCATCCTGCTGGCCGAGCAGTTTGGCGTACACCCGTCCTTTGCTCCCCATGCCCCAGATCTCAGAACCATGTTGGTGCAGTACGATGCCGCCTTAATCATTGGTGACCTTCGCCTCTTCGAGCTGCTACCCGACACCTTCGTCTACGATCTGGGCAGTGGCTGGCTTGAGCTCACAGGACTTCCCTTCGTCTATGCCTGTTGGATCGCTCCCCAAAAACGTGTCTCGGCTCAAATGCTCTCCCTTCTCCAACAGGCAAAGAATTGGGGGATTCAACATCTCGACCAGCTCGCCATCAAGTGGTCTCAAAAGATGCATATCCCCTTCGACCGCTGTTGGGACTATCTGCACTGCGTCATGAATTACGATCTTACCGATGACCAGCTCGAAGGACTAAAAACCTTTCAAAGAAAGTGCGTTGAACATGGACTTATCGCGCAACTCAGGCCACTGCAGATCTATGCTTCTCCATGAACCGACCCGCCAGTACGTCCCAAATGGCTTTAGGGGCGCTTGTTAAGATGTCTAATGATTACTGTATTTGCTATATTTTATGCGGTATAATGTTTGCGTAGCATTCTGAATTCCCAGGTTTCTGGTTTTGTGCTCCCAAATCTATAATTTATAAAAAGAAGGACAGCGCTATGCAACCCCGCAGTCTCTACACCATGTTCCAACAGACGGTACAAACCTACCCCAACGCTAACGCAGTAGGATTTCGCTCCTCACGCAACCAGGACTACACTTTTTGGACCTACCAACAGCTCGATGCCGAGGTCCGCGCTTTTCGACGTGGGCTTGACGCCTTAGGACTTCGCAAAGGCGATCGCCTCGCCCTTATGTCCCACGAAAATCGCGTGGAGTGGGCTATTGCCGACCTGGCCGCTCAATCTCTCGGCATTGTTACCGTGCCTATCTACGGCACGCTTACCGCTACCCAGGTGGCCTACTACCTACGGGATTCTGGAGCGCGTATGGCCATCGTGGCTGATCAGAAGCAGCGCCAGAAAATTCAAGCCCATCGTGCCGAATTGCCCTCGCTTGAGTTCTTAGTTAGCATGACAGAGACCCAAGCGGATCTAGAATCGGCAGAAGCTTTAGCCTTTAATGAGGTGAAGGCCCTCGGTATTCGAACGGGGAAGTCGGAGGCTGAACTCGACGCCCTGAGCGCTCAGGTACAACCGGATGATCTGGCAACCCTCATCTATACCTCGGGGACTACCGGAGAGCCAAAAGGTGCCATGCTTACCCACGCCAGCCTCCTTCATACTCCCGATGCTGTCGTAGAAGAGCCGATCGCTCAGCTCGGCCCCGGAGATGTCTTCCTCTCTTTCCTTCCACTCAGCCACATCACTGAACGTGTTGGAGGCTACTACCTTCCTCTCCGAGTCGGCGCTTGCATCGTCTACTCTTTAGGGCTAATGACCTTCATAGATGAACTTCAAAGGCTGGTCCGGCCGACCGCTTTGCTCTGTGTGCCTCGACTTTGGGAGGCCATCTACGAAAAAGTTGAGGATACCATCAAAAAAACCCCGCCCCAAAAACGTCGTGTAGCTGAGTGGGCACTTGCTATCGCGCGAAAGGTAGCTCGTAAACGCTATGGCGCTGAAGGCTTCCAACATCTTGACCCCTTGCTAGCATTGCAGTACGCTATCGCAGAGCGCCTGGTGCTTCGTAAAATTCGAGAGCGGGTAACTGGAGGAAGGCTTCGCTACTGTGTTTCCGGAGGTGCGCCTTTGGCTCCCCACCTCGCTGAAATCTTTCTAGGGCTGGGAGTGCCCATCATGGAGGGCTATGGACTTTCAGAAGCAGGAGTGATCACCATCAATCGTCCTGGTCAACAGCGCATCGGAACGGTGGGCACACGACTCCCTCACGTCGAACTCAAACTCTCTCAAGATGGCGAAATTCTTGTACGTAGCCCTGGTTGTATGAAGGGCTACTATAATAAGCCACAAGATACCCAAGAGACCATTGATGAGGAAGGCTGGCTCCATACTGGCGACATTGGCGAGCTTTCTGCCGATGGCTATCTTAAAATTACCGACCGCAAAAAGGATATCCTTGTACTCAGCAACGGTAAAAAGGTAGCCCCCCAAAGCATAGAAGCTCTGCTAAAGCAAAGCCGCTTTATTGCTGAGGCGGTGCTCTTCGGTGATCAACAATCTCTTGTATCCGCTCTGATTGTGCCAGACTTTGAGAGGCTGGAAGCCTGGGCCAACGAAACAGGCCTCCCTACCGATAATCGTGAAACCTTACTGAAGAGCCCGGAAGTCCAAAAACTCTACCGCAACGAAATAGATGCCTATACCACCGACCTAGCCGACTTTGAGAAAGTGCGTAGCTTTCAACTTGTGCCCAACGCTTTTTCCATCGAAGGAGGAGAACTCACACCCACCCTCAAAGTCAAACGCCGATTTGTGGCAGAAAAATATGCTGCCTTCCTCACCGCGATGGAGAAACGCTAAGATCCCTTCTGGCACTTGCTTCTCGGAAGCTCCCGACAACGTGAGGGTTACCAAACACGCCAAGAGTTTTCACCTGTTCCCTCACGATAGAGCACCGGAAAGTAGGGGCCAGCGAAATAGTCGCCATCCTTACCGCTTAGCAAGCGCACATTCATATGTCCATCGCCGGGTGTACCAGCACGATACCGCGTTCCTTCTGGCATAAGATGCACCACAAGAGAACGGCGTGGTCGAGAACTGCGGTTCGGGCCGCTGCCGTGAATAGTTAGACAGTGGTGAAAACTGAGCGCCCCAGCCGGTAAAATGCATGAGACCGTACGAAAACTCCGACCACTTACCGCCTCAATTCGTGCCCGCAATGCATCGAGATCTTTGGCAAAAAAGTCACCTTCCGGCAGTAGTCCCCACTTATGACTACCCGGAACCACTTGCATACATCCATTCTCCTCGGTCACATCGTCAAGAGCTACCCAAGCTGTCAACAACTCCGGAGGGTCGGTGCACTGCCAATAATGATAGTCCTGGTGCCATCCCACGTTGCCCTTTGTACCGCTGTCCGGGGGCTTTAACAAGAGCTGGTCATGCCAAAGCCTTATGGCACTAGCACCTGTCAAGCGACATGCCATCGCCCCAATCAGCGGATGTAGCGCCAACTTGGCCATGGTGGCGTCAGCCCAGTGAGAATTATCTATCTTCACAATACGGTCAATGGGCTGTCCTGGTGGTGGGTCGTGAGACCAAGGGCTACGCGTCGTTTCATAGCACCCTGCTACCACACGCGCATGGTGCTCGCGCAACGTCTCCAACTCCGTGTCCGAAAGGATACACGGTGCCAACCAATAGCCGTTCTCACGGTAGAAAGCCACATCCTCAGCGGACGGCAAAAGCGCTTCCCATTCCATTTTAGTCTCCTTGAGGGGGTTCTGCCCGTTCATTCGATAACAGAGAAACGTTCTCCTCCTCACCAAAATGCATTGAGAATCGCTCATATGGCACGCCTCTGTCTTTTGGAAGAATATGAAGAAGCGTCTTTAACTCCTCTACGTGCCTACCAACGGGCTGTAACAAAAGTGCAGGTGGATCGGAGGGCAAGGTGCCAGCCCGCAACAGCAAGGAACGAGGCTCTAAATAGAGGATAGCTCGCCGTATCGAGGGTATAAATCCGATACCGCGTACATCCTCAAGCTCACGCAGCAGAGGGAGCGCACGCCCATCGCCTAGCTTGGCCAGCGCCTCAGTAAATACCTCGCCCCGTTCCCGCCAGCCTGGATGCTGCATCTCTACGGTGACTCGCAGCGCATGAACAAGGTGAGGCACCGCGCTGCAATCCCCCGCATCGGCCAAACGCATTGCAGCGTCAATGGCAACACGACTATCTTCCGAGAGCAATAGAGGGGCCAATTCGTGCACGAGAGCGCTGCAGGGCTGTCGCCAACATCTCCGCCTTTGTAACCAAGCAAAAAGGTCTCTCCCAACAAAATCTATTCCTAAAAACCCCAGCGTAAGAACACTGAAGGATAGGAATACACCACAAGCAAACTGTAGAAGAAACTCCTCTAGCCTCAACATGTACGCTCCATCCGAGTTATGCAGAACGTGTTGCGGTCGCTCCCATCCTCCTCATCTAATCCCCGATCTTTAGAACGCTCAAGAAGGCTTCTTGCGGCAACTCGATGCTGCCCACCTGCTTCATACGTTTCTTACCCTCTTTCTGCTTCTCCAGAAGTTTGCGCTTTCGTGTGATGTCACCACCATAACACTTCGCTGTCACGTTCTTACGCAGCGGTTTCACCGACTCAGCCGCGATGATCTTGCCCCCAATTGCCGCTTGGATGCGCACCTCAAACTGCTGGCGCGGCACGACCTCCTTTAATTTTTCCACAATCTGACGTGCGCGCTCGTAAGCTTTGTCTCGATGCGTTATGAACGATAAGGCATCTACGGGGTCTCCGTTCATCAGAATATCAATCTTTACCAATTTCGATTCGCGATAGCCCGCCAGCTCATAATCGAAACTCGCATACCCCCGCGTGCGCGATTTGAGCTGGTCAAAGAAATCCATCAAAATCTCGCCAAGGGGAATATCGTACTTCAACAGCACCCTATCTGGGGCCGGATACTCCATGTGCACAAACTCGCCCCGCCGCTCCCGACACAACTCCATAATAGGTCCCACATACTCCTTCGGCGTCAAAATAGTGGCCGCGACATAGGGCTCTTCGATATGATCGATCGTCGTCGGTGGAGGCATATGAGCCGGGTTATCTACATCCACTACGGTTCCGTCCGTTCGATAGACCTTATAAACTACCGACGGGGAGGTCGCAATGAGATTAAGGTTAAATTCACGCTCCAACCGCTCCTGCACCACATCCATGTGCAGCAACCCTAAAAAACCACACCGAAATCCAAAACCAAGCGCTGCAGAAGTTTCTGGCTCAAAAGAGAGTGCGGCATCGTTCAATTGAAGCTTGGCCAGAGCATCTCTCAGGTCAGTGTAGTCTGCCCCATCTACAGGATAAAGCCCACAGAAAACCATCGGTTTCGCCGTTCGATACCCTGGCAGAGGCTCCTGGGCGGGTCGTGTGGCATCGGTTATGGTGTCCCCGACGCGAGCATCTCCAATGGTCTTAATACCTGCCGCTAAATAGCCGACCTCACCCGTTGCCAGCATCTCTCCGGGCTGCCGCTCTGGAGTAAAAGTCCCTACCTCCAAAACCTCAAACTCCTTGCCAGTAGACATGAAACGTATGCGCTGCCCTGGCTTGATCTGCCCGTCCACAACGCGCACATAACAGATGACGCCAAGATAAGTATCGAACTTGCTGTCGAAAATAAGAGCACGTAGAGGCGCGTTAGGGTCGCCTGAGGGCGGAGGAATCCGCTGGACTATCGCCTCCATAATCTGCTCTATCCCCACTCCGGTCTTGGCGCTCGCCAAAATTGCCTCAGAAGCATCTATAGCCAGAACGTTTTCGATCTCCTCTTTCACACGCTCTGGATCGGCCGCGGGCAGGTCGATCTTATTAATAATGGGCACGATCTCCAAGTTATTTTGATAAGCAAGGTTTACATTCGCCAAAGTTTGCGCCTCCACTCCTTGGGCTGCATCCACGACAAGCAAGGCCCCCTCACAAGCCGCTAGCGAACGTGAAACTTCATACGTAAAGTCCACATGCCCAGGAGTATCAATGAGATTGAACTGATAAACCTGCCCATCCTTTGCCTTATAATACAGCCGGACCGCGGTCATCTTGATGGTGATGCCTCGCTCCCGCTCCAACTCCATGGTGTCAAGCAACTGCTCCTGCATCTCTCGTGGGCTCACCGCACCGGTCGCCTCGAGAATGCGATCCGCCAAGGTGGATTTGCCGTGGTCAACATGCGCAATAATACAAAAGTTACGAATATGACTTTGATCCATAGAGTCCTATTTGCTACCGAGGATTCGATTATCTACGGTCTTATTATAGCATGCCGTCTCTCGAATGCTGAGGTATCATAAACATTGAGGAGACACGAAATGCACATCTGCGACATCTTTGCCGCACATCGCACAACCTTTAGTTTTGAGTTCTTTCCACCGCATACCCCAAAAGGTTGGGAGCAGCTTTTCAAAACAATCGAAGACCTAATGCCCCTGCGTCCCTCTTTTGTTTCGGTTACCTACGGAGCAGGTGGGTCTACCCGAGAAAAAACCCACGAACTGGTGGTGCGTATTAAAGAGCAAATCGGCTGCGAACCTATACCGCATCTTACCTGCGTTTGTCATACGGAAGAAGAGATACACGCGATCCTCCAACGCTATGCCGCACACGGCATCTCCAATATCATGGCGCTCTCGGGGGATATCCCCCGTGATAAGCCTCATCACGACCGCACTAAAGATGCCTTTCGTTACGCTGCTGAACTTGTTCGTTTCATTCGAAAATTTAACGAAAGTGGCCTCCACCCAGATCCGCGTGGCTTCGGCATCGGCGTTGCAGGCTATCCAGAAGGACACCCCGATACCCCAAATCGCCTTAAAGAGATGGACTACCTGAAGGCTAAAGTGGATGCGGGCGCTAACTATATAGTAACCCAACTCTTCTTCGACAATCGTGATTTCTACGATTTTCGTGAACGTTGTGAGCTAGCAGGTATTCATGTTCCGATCATCGCCGGCATTATGCCTATAACCTCCATTAGTAATATGGAGCGCATCGCAGAGCTCGCTCGTGGCTCCCGCATTCCCGCCGGGCTGCTCCGTGCCGTCCGTCGTTGCGGAGACAATGAAGAGTATGTGCGCCGTGTGGGGATTCAGTGGGCAACAGAGCAGTGTCGTGATCTCCTTGACAACCACGTGCGAGGCATCCACTTCTACACCCTAAATCAGTCTTCCGCCACACGTGAAATCTACGCAAATCTGGGAGCTCGTGACTCGAGCGCGTTGGAAACCTGAGAGATATGCACCGTTGAATTACGTATATACTGCGGCGCCTTTTTGACTCTGGCGGCAAACCAACATCAAATCATGAGGAGAGCAGCATGCCCATTGAACTCATTCTGCACAAAGCAACTACATCCGAAGGACAATCCTATCAAGACCTGAAAGCCTATTTAAGCGGTTTGCCAAACGCGGTACCTGAAGGAGATGATTTTGTCTTCTGCGATGAGGAACAGGGCCTCTATGTTGTTGTGCAAATAGGAAATCTCGATGGGGAAAGCTTCCACCCCGGCCCCAACCCCTATCAGCAATGTAATGCAATTCTCATCCGCATTCCCAATGACCCACCCAATTCTCTGATAGAACCCCTTGCAGAGTTCGCTTTTAACATCGCTCGTCGCTTCGGCTGGGCTGTCTATGAACGCTCTCATCAGACCCCCATCGCCGACGAGCAGTCGCTCGCTAAACGTCTCTCCGGTCTGCCTGTTCCGCTACCAGTAGCTTCCTCAGGCTGCATGGGCATATTCGTGCTCCTTCTAGCGCTCTTGCTCCTCAATAACCTCATGCTCAGCTATCACTAAGAGGGGCCCCTCTTACCTACCAGGGTGTATGGCCTTCGATAAACAGGCGCATAAACCTGTATTGCCTCCTCGTAGATGCACCGCGTCTGTTGGGCAATACGCGGCCAAGAGTAACGCTCTGCATACTCCTTTGCCAACCGCTCTAAAGTTGCCCTCCTCGATTCATCGTTCAACAACCGGTGCAGATGCCTGCGGCAGTCCTCCACATCTCCTGAGCGAAATAGCTCTAAACAGGCAATACGGCCCACGATCTCTCGAAAACAGGCCAAATCCGACGCTAACACGGCCTTTCCGTAAGCCAACGGAATTGTGACGGAGTAAGAACCGGTTGCTTCGGTATGAGGAGCCAGCACCACCGTGCTTGCTGCCATCGCCTCAGCCACTTCCTCATCCGGTAGATAACCTGTTACGATCACCCTATGCCGTTCCCCCGATGACTCTATAGCCCTTACCAACTGGGCGAAATAGGGTTCCATCGCAGCGTTTCGAGGCCCACCGGCAATAACAAGCTTAACGTCCTCCGGTAAAGAGGGGAGCAGCTTTAATGTCAACTCATAGCCCTTATTAGGAGCTGTATAACCAAAAATGGTGATCAAACGATAGCCCTCCAGCCCAAAACGGCGTCGAAAAGCTTCGCCACCCGTAGTGGCCGCAACAACTTCCGGCACACCTGCCGGCAAGACGTGTATGAACTTCGGATCGGCCCCTCGCCCCACTAGCTGCTGCTTGGCCTCTTCCGTGTGAACGATGGTAACCGCTGTGACAAAGGGGGCTACCTGTACACTATCTACCCATGCATGATTACGTAGTAGAACCCACTTCGCCAGCTTTTTCAATAGGCGCCGCTCCGTGCGGTAACGCAGCATCTCCTCTGCAGTGTAGGTCGTATGGGCCGTCAGCACGATCGGCTTCGTGATGAGATACCGAAACTCCCAATATGCCGAATGCCCAGGCAAAATCCCGCCCCAAAAACTGTGCTCGTGCTGCACATGTACCACATCAATATCGTCCGCGTTAAGCCGCTCCGCAATCGCTAAATAGTGCCCCCTCGACTGCTTTCCCTCGGTAATGGGCACAATTTCTACTTCCGTTTCAGGCAACAAACGCAACGCATTGACCAAAGCTTGTGTATAGGCTGCGATGCCACAGCGATCGCCAACGGTGGTGTACATCCCGATTTTCATAGGCGCCCATCCCTATCTGCTATACGTAGTTTAGGGAAGTATAACACATCGAGCGCTCTACCGTTTTGTCTCTACTTAGCCACGAAGATAGAGAGCTAGCCCAGCAAAAGCGAGCGCGGCCAAACACAGCAGAATCGCGCCCCATGCCAGAAGATGCGACTCCCACAACGGTTTCGATAACCGGCGCATGGCGCGCAGACGTTCGTTTTCAGCCCGCAACCGCTCATTCTCCTGCAATAACGCCTCTAAAGAGGCCTTTTCACTCTCCGCAGCACTTGTAGAGGAATAAGGACGCCAATTCGGCACAACGAGCCCGTTGCGGAGAGGCGCCATTGGTTTTGGCATGCCTAAAATCCTCGTAAGTACTTCAGACGAGATACAAAAGCGGCCGCAGCCTCTTGCGTCTCGCCAGTGGGTGCATAGAGCAGGGTTGCTGCCGGAAAGCTGTGGTAAATGCAAACTCGCAAAATGAAAGGCTTATCAGAAGCCAGTTCCATCCACAGCTCCTCAATGTTCACAATACTCTCTAGAGGGGTGGAGTGCATGCGAAAACCGTTTGCAAAGGCTAAAAACTCGAAA
Source organism: Chthonomonas calidirosea T49 (assembly GCF_000427095.1). Lineage (NCBI taxonomy): Bacteria > Bacillati > Armatimonadota > Chthonomonadia > Chthonomonadales > Chthonomonadaceae > Chthonomonas > Chthonomonas calidirosea. The sequence goes on along the minus strand of NC_021487.1, from coordinate 372,538 downwards.
AGCGTCTCTCCCTCTATTGCCAACCCTTGTAAGTGTGGACGATGCACCGCCTCCCATCCATACGACCCGTCGCTGAAATAGCTCGGATCTACCTCATGGGAAAGATAGGAACCGCGCAGATTCGGATGCGATTGTGCAAACTCTTCTAGCAACCCTTCAATACGCCGAAATATCCCTGGGCTTAACTGAAGTTCATATAGTCCGTTCCGAAACCGATGGACAAACGACGCTGCGCTGCTGCTAGGCTGCCCTGAATCGGTCATCCGTGGGATTCTTTCTGCCGACATAAATCTCTCTTCTCCTTCGCACACCTCACACAAACCGTTACGGCCTCCCAACCCTCTCAAGATGTGTCTCCTGATTATCGGCTACGGCTTGTAGAGGCTTAAGACTGAGGGATCAGCTCTATAGCACGCAGATTCATCACTGCTCCATGAGGCATCGTTATGGGTATTACCTTCAAGGTAACGACACCAGCCTGCAGGTGCAGATGCCCCTCTAGCGCCATTGAACGGAAATCATCCCATCCTCCCGTCGCTGTGACCTCTCCACTTAGTCGAGACTCCGGCGCGTCTTTTGATGCGACTACCACTTGAAATGTGCTACCTGCGCTTGCTGGCTCACAAGCATAGATAAGCCGTACCTCGTAGTCCCCGCTCTGAGGAACCTTCAAAAGCCAACTCACCGTATCATGCACATCCGTCCAATATCCGATGTTCGGTTGGCCTCCCTTAGTCTCCAGCTGAGCGTGCTCGCCATGAATATCGGCATCTGTCGCCGGTAGCCAAAAACGACCATCCCCACCAGGCTTTTCCACGATGGGTACGTTCTCTACTTCCGGTGCTCCTGCAAGCTTAAGGGCAATAACGGTCGCTGCAGGATCAAGCCTATCCGGTTTGCCGATCATAACACCATCTGCGCCTGTCGTCACCGGAAGTCGCTGGTTATTCAACAGGCATCTCGCCTCCAAAACCCTTGTTTTGAGGCCTGGCAGGCGTAGCATCCCATCCTGTGGCCAGTTAAATACTTGCAAATAGAGTCTGTTGCCTTTTTTCGTGCAGCTTCCATCAAACGGTAGACGACGAAACGGCCCAGCCTCGGTGCCATAAATAGAAGCTCCATTCACACGCAGCCAATCCCCTATGGCGAGGAGGCGATCCACCTCTGGTTGGGGAATGATGCCCTCCGCCGTCGGCCCTACGTTTAGGAGAAAATTGCCGCCCCTTCCCACGATCAAGCAAAGATCGCGAATTAGTTGTGTCGCCGATTTGAAATCCGTGTCGTTCTTCGAGTAGCCCCATGTGTTGTTGATCGTCATACAAGTTTCCCATAACCTACCGTTAGGGAGCGGTGCCGATGGAATGGTCTGTTCCGGGGTAGAGTAATCCTCCGGCAAATTCAAACGATCGTTGATAATGATGTTAGGCTGAAGAGAGCGGATAAGTTGGACGATCTCGAGAGCGTGCTCTTCCTGCGCCGTATGCTCCCAACCGCCATCAAACCACAAAACGCTAATGGGGCCGTATTGCGTTAACAGCTCACGAAGCTGTCCTTTTACATACTCCACGTAACGCTCCAAACTTGCTCCCTCCGTCGGGCGCGTATCCCATGGACGACGCGGAAGATAGTCTGGAGCATGCCAATCCATAAAGGAGTAGTAAAACCCAAAATGCAGACCTTGTTCCCGACATGCGCGAGCCAAGTCGGCCATCGGATCATGGTGATAGGGAGTGGCATCCACGATATTGTAGGAAGTTAAGCGCGTACGAAACATACAGAATCCATCATGATGCTTGCTCGTAATGACGATATATCTCATACCAGCCCGTTTTGCGATAGAAACCCACTGTTCTGCGTTGAATTTCACTGGGTCGAACTGTTTTGCAAACTTTTCGTACTCCGCAACTTGCAGATGCCTCGGCTTGCCGGTTGCTGGGTCAATTGTGGTGTGATTGGAGAAATACCATTCCGCCGCACCTTGCGAGGAATCGGCAGGAACGGCGTAGATGCCCCAGTGAATGAACATCCCAAATTTGGCCTCCCGCCACCAGGCCGTTCGCTTAGCAAACTGTGCCTTTGTCTCATGAGTCTCAGGATTCACCATGAGATCAGGCCACGATTGTGCCAGCAGTCGCGAGCCAATAGTTATGCAAGCTCCCGTTACAGCACAAAAAACAAGTCGCTTTGTCCTCTTGCTCCACATGGCCTCCGAACTCCTCCATCCTGTCGTATTATTTTATTAACTTCGACCTTCTAGCATGATTCTCCTACTTAAAGCGCCCACCAACCGATTTTGCCCCCACACGCTGCGCAACCCACGGTAATGCCGCACGAAAGGCTCGGTCCCAGTAAGGCCAGGTATGATAACCAGGCTCTTCCTTATACTCATGCCCATAACCGATGAAATGGAGATGGTTATGAAAACGTCGTGTGCTTGCTAACAACTCATCCTGCAAGCCACAATCGATCCAAAGAGCTGCCCGTTCGTAGGGGTAACGACAAAGAGCCTCTTCAGCTAAAGCATAGACGTTGTGCTGCCGACGAAAGCGTCTACATGTCTGCAGATCGCCGAAAACCGGGTGAGGGTGAGTACTTTGTGTAATGTCGAAAGCGCCACTATGACTCACAGCAGTACCAAAGAGCTTGTAGTGCCTCAATGCAAGCTTAATGGCCCCATATCCGCCCATCGACAACCCCTCAATCGCCCAAGCCTTCCCAGGCGGGGCTATTGGAAGTGTGGCCTGCAAATGAGGTATCAGACAGGCGATCAGGTCGGTCTCATAAGCCCCTGAACCATCGAATGCATCCGTATACCACCCATCGTCCCCTTGAGGACAAACCACACAGAGGTAGTAACCGGCCAAATATCGAATCGCACGGGTCTGCTCGAACCAATCTCTGTGGCTCCCACCCCTTCCATGCAGTAGGATGAGCAAGGGCAGCTGTTCATTTCTATTCAGCTCCGGCAAGTAGACACTAAAAGGTTGAGTGCGCTTTAACGCTTGAGAATAGTAGGTGCGCTCTTCCACTCTCCCGACGCTCATACGCTTACCTCCGTCTCTGCTCAAAACTACGTTTCACACTCGTCTCTTTTCGATCCTGCTCGACGCAGCCTCAGAAGAACCTCATCTGTTTATGCCTTTCGTAAGCGGATAAAGCAGCAACTTGGTTAACTCCTTCGTATATCCTTAGGGAAATACCTCAAAATATGCCAAAAATGAGAAAGTTAATCACCTATGACAGCCTCTAACCTTGCTGCTAAGAACGGGCGTCGTGTTGTTTTGACCGATACGGGTGAAGAGCTGTCGCCGTATCGCTGGATTATTCTCGTGGGGCTGATCACTACAGCCATTCTCGAGGTTTTGGATACCACCATCGTTAACGTCTCTCTGCCGCAAATGGCCGGAAACGTGGGGGCAACGACAGAGGAGATCAGCTGGGTCGCTACCGGATATATCCTCTCTAACGTGATCGTCCTTCCGCTTACCGCTTGGCTTGCCTCACGCTTTGGGCGAAAGCGCTATCTTGTCAGCTCTATTATCCTCTTCATCTCTGCCTCCTTTATGTGCGGCACCTCACGCACTCTCGGAGAGATCGTCTTGTGGCGAATCGTTCAAGGAGCCGGCGGAGCGGCGTTCATTTCGACCGTTCAGGCCACCATTCGTGAGATATTTCCTCGAGAACAACAGGGCACCGTGCAGGCCATCTACGTAATGGGAGTCATCATCGCTCCAACTCTCGGCCCCACCATCGGAGGCTGGATTACCGACAACTACACCTGGCCGTGGATATTCTTTGTTAACGTTCCTATCGGAATTGTAGCGGCCCTCATCATAGGACTCTTCCTAACAGAAGCCAAGCATAAAATGCAGATCGAAAAGGTGGACTGGCTCGGCATAAGTCTTTTAGCGGTTGGGCTTGGCTCACTGCAATATGTTCTGGAAGAGGGCAATCGTAACAACTGGTTTGATGATCCCGTTATCACGCGACTAACGATTCTTTCGGCCATAGCTCTCATCGCTATGGTCATATGGGAGCTTTCACCGCGTAATACATCGCCTGTTGTTAACTTTCGTGTCACCCGAAATCGCGATCTCAGCGCCGCGCTCATTCTCTTTCTTATCCTTGGTTTTGGCCTTTATGGGGGTGTTTTCCTCTATCCCCTTTTCGCACAAAACGTTCTCGGCTTTACGGCGACCCTTACAGGTTTGGTGCTTATGCCCGGTGGCATCGCAACCGGTATCGCCGCTATGTTCTGTGGCAGAATGCTAAACGGAAAAGTGATGCGGGCTGACCCACGCATCTTCATTTGGACTGGTCTTACCCTATTTATCTACTCGATGTGGTCCCTAGCCCACCTTACCCCCCAAAGTGGTGAGCCGGCCGTACGTCTCGCCCTTATTATTCGTGGGCTTGGGCTAGGCCTCCTGTTTACTCCTATTAACCTCGTGGCCTTCAACAGCCTTAAAGGAGTGGAGATCGCCCAAGGCGCCTCCCTTCTGAACCTGTGCCGTCAGCTCGGCGGCTCGTTCGGGATCGCTATCCTAAGCACCTATCTTGATAACATGGAACGCTTCCATGCCACGATGCTAAGTACCCACCTCTATCCCGAAAATCCTTACTTTCAAAGCCGCCTTACCATGCTACAACACTATCTCATGACACGAGGGCATGACGCCGTCCAAGCCCACAAAATGGCCTTGGCGCTTATCTCCTACACGGTCCAAAGTCAGGCGGCCACTATGGCTTTCAACAACGCCTTCCTCCTCATCGGGATCTCTACTCTATGCGTCTCACCACTCGTGCTGATCATGCGCGTGCGCCGTAAGCCCTCCACCAACGCGGCGGCGGAGGCCATGCACTAAAGGCAATGCTTGGCGCGCTGCAAGCTTTTTGTCCTTCTTCCCCTTATGCGCGACGTCTCATTCTCGTGCGTGGGGTAAGAGCTGTTGGACAAGGAGCTATGATCGTCTCCTTTACCCTTTATCTACGTGAGCTAGGCTGGAGCGCTGCCGCTATTGGGCTGCTGCTAAGTGCAATTGGCCTTATTAACGCCGCGCTTAGCCTTTTCTTCGGTGCCCTCGGCGATAAAATGGGGCCAAAACGGTTGCTTCTTCTCCACCAGTCGCTCGTCGGCCTCATTCTACTCCCGATGCTGTTCTATTCCGGCCGCTTTCTCATTACCGTTGCAGCCTTTGTGGGGAATCTAGGGCGTGGACAAAACGGAGCAGCCGGACCGTTTTCGGCCGTAGAGACAGCCTGGCTCGCCGGTTTCTTACACTCCCAAGAGCGCGGAAACGCCTTCAGTTTAAACTCCGCTGCCGGCTTTTTTGGCATGGCTGTGGGCTCGCTCCTAGCTGCTCTCCAACCTCTATGGCAACCCTTGTTTCATGGGGATAGTGCGTTTCGACCGCTCTTCCTGCTTCCTATCCTCGCCGCCATCTTCGCCGTTGGTGTGCTCTCTACCGTGCCCGATATCGCGCCCAAACCGCCCATCCAATCTCCTCACTCCACAAGTCCCTCTATCCGCATCCGCATACAAGAGGGGCTACGCGACTTTCGCATGCTGATTTTGCTCTCTCTTACGAACGCCTTCAACGGCTTTGCCATCGGGATGACAAGCCCCCTTATCTCTTATTGGTTTGCTGTTCGCTATCATGTTGGGCCTGAACGCATCGGTTCGGCTTTTCTATTTACTTTTCTTCTGACCGGCATCTCCGCCTTACTCACAGGACACCTTACCCAACGGGTTGGGCTCATACGCTCCGTCGTTATCCCCCGCAGCATAGGCCTTCTCTTGCTAGTGCTTCTACCGTTGGCACCTACCTATCCACTCGCCGCTCTTCTCTACATTCTCCGCTCTGCCTTCAATCGCGGCACCGTCGGTGCCCGCCAAGCCGTAGCTATCGGTCTGATTCCGGAGCGTTGGAGGGCGCTAGGTATCAGCATCAACAATATCTCCTCTAGCTTCCCATCCGCAGTGGGCCCCTCTCTCAGCGGATGGATGCTCCAAGCCGACGAGCTCGCCCTTCCCTTCTACTGTGCTGCGTGCCTTCAAGGCTTTTACCTCGTGCTCTACTTCCTGCTTTTTCGCCATGTAGATAACCGTTCGAACCTCCCGAATCCGGAACTTACCTAGCTAATTGCGGGATCCTGGTAAGATGATTCCGTATCTTAAAACGAGAGGAACCTTGTCCAGTGGTAGACATAGATAGCGATTTTTTATGCGCCCTCGCCCGTGAAGCCGGCAGTCACGCCCTTGATATGGCAGAAAACCTCCATGCCGAACTTAAGCCCGATCAAACCTTTGTCACTCGCGTAGACCGTGAGATCGAACGGTTCCTTTATGAGCAACTCAAAAACCGATACCCACATTTTGCCTTTCTTGGAGAAGAAACGGGCTGGCATGGCTCTACCGACGGGCCTCTTTGGGCTGTAGACCCTATTGACGGTACCACAAACATGGTCTACAATATCCCCATTTGGGGGGTCTCTATTGCCTTACTTCTTGACGGTGAGCCCGTCGCCGGTGTGTTCTACATCCCTCGCCTCGATGAACTCTTCTATGCGCAATTGGGGCAAGGCAGCTACTGCAATGGCATACGCCTTCATTCCCCAGATCGTACAGTGCTCCATCTTGAAGATACCATCGGATTCACTAGTGCGGCAGCCAAAAACCTTCGCACGAAAGCGCTCCATGGCCGGATACGCTGTCTCGGCTCCATCGCTGCTGATATCGCCTATGTGGGGCGCGGCAGCCTCGCCTGCCTCGTTGGATGGAGCGAAGGCGCTTACGATATGGCAGCAGCTCTCCTTGTGGCGAAGGAAGCAGGATGCGTAGCTCGCTACTTTTCCGGTCAGCCGGTTGAACTTAAACCCCTTCTCACGCAAGGCAAAACACGAGAACCCTTCATTATCGCCCCACCAAATACCTATGAACTTGTACGAGCTGAACTAGCAATAGATAACTTACAAGACTCAAAAGAGGTATAACATACCGAGAGGAGTTCGCTATGGACGACGAAATTAAAAAGCTTCTCGCTGACGAAGTTGAAACCGAGGCCGAATCGCATTTTGGTGATAAGGCGAAAGAGTTAGCTGACCAAGCCCTTAGCTACTTTGGACTAAAACCTAAGGCAGATAATCCTGACGCAGCTACCGACCAAGCTTCAGCTCAACCTGCAGCCCCTAGTCAGGACACTGACGACGATTCTTCCAATACAGCAGAGGATAACGATCAGTAATAGTACGGAGGATAAAAATGTCTACTGCATCGCTTCCTGCGCTCACATGCCTACACAAACCGATAGATACCTCGCCTCACAAATTTGGCTGGCTTCGCGACTCTTCGGATATCGCCGACGACCCAGAAGCATTGCGCCAGCGTATGGCAGAAGAGGGCTATCTCTATCTCCCCGGCTACCTTGATCGCCAACAGGTGATAGAAGCACGCCGTGAACTAACGAAACGCCTTGCAGAAAAAGGACTGCTTCAGCCGGACACCGACCCAATGGAAGCCATTGCCAAAGAGGGCATCAACGTTGGCTTCATGCCAGAACTAGCTCATGATAACCCTTCGCTCTGGCAGGTTCTCTACTCGGGGCGCATGATGAAGTTTTACGAGCAACTTCTTGGCGGTGAAGTCCGTCACTTCGACTACACCTGGGTCCGCGCCGTAAGCCCTGGAAACTCTACACCCCCTCATTGCGATATCGTCTATATGGGACGAGGCACCCATAACCTCTTTACTTCCTGGACACCTATAGACGATATAGACCTTATGGAAGGCGGCCTTATGATACTGGAAAACTCCCACAAACACTCCCGCCTTAGAGAGGTCTATTGCCAAAAAGATGTGGATACCTGGTGTGAAAACCGCCCCGATAAGAGGCCGGGCACTGGCGCCTTTGGAATGCTTTCCAAGAACCCATCGCGCCTTCGAGACCATCTAGGAGGGCGTTGGCTTACGTCGCCTCTCTTCCGTATGGGCGACCTCCTTGCTTTTAACGTGTATCTCGTGCATGCAAGCCTCGATAATCGCTCAAAGCGCATTCGTCTGTCTACCGACTCACGTTACCAACTCGCCTCAGAGCCGGTAGATGAACGCTGGGTGGGAGAACACCCTATGGGACATGGCGGGGCAGCGCTTCGACCCGTCATCTGCTAATTAAGTGGTTAGCCCATTGCTAGCTCTCACAACTTGCCGGCCTTTGGTGGTTCGATCAGCTCTGGCGTAACCGTCTCTTTGACCCCAGGTACAGGCAAAGGCTTTTTTATGCCCAACTGAGCCGTGCCGCTTCGCTCTAGCTTGTTCCACCCCACAGCCGAACCGCGCGTGGCTACCCAAAGCGACTTCAAGACCACGTAATACATCAATTGACGATAAACAAAGCGTTGCAGAGGTAAGTACCAAAGCAAGCGCCGATTGCCATGATCCATGCACAGCGCTATCCAAGCTGCTAGCATCTCAATGCCCGTCATTAACGCAAAAAGCGATCCGAAGGCGATAAAGTTATGTTCTATCAACGCATACAGAATTCCAATGTCCATGAAGGGTGATACGGCGGGAAAGAGAATTTGATAGACCCATAAGCTTGGCAGTGCGACCCAACCAAAGGTGCCTTCCTCGAACAACGCGTGGCGATGTTTCCATAGACACTGAAGGGTACCGAAAGCCCATCGAAAGCGCTGCCTTGCTAGAGCATTTAAATGCTCGGGAGCTTCTGTGTAGGCCCACGCAGAGCTGTCATTCCGAATACGCCAACCGGCTCGACGCAACTTCCAAGTTAGGTCGGTATCTTCGGCTAAAGTATCCGATGTATACCCGCCAACCTCCACTAAAGCAGATCGCCTTATCGCACCAGCAGCACCAGGCACCACAGTAATGCAGTTGAGAAGATCATAGGCACGTCTATCGAAATTCTGGCTTGTTATGTACTCTAAGGATTGCCACTTCGTGATGAGATTTCGCGCGTTGCCAACCCGAACGTTTCCTGAAACGGCTCCTACCTGTGGGTCGGCAAAATGGCGAACCAATCTCCAAATCGTGTCAGGCGCGAACAATGTATCCGCGTCAAGCGAAACGATAATCTCTCCACATGCCTCTCGAATTCCCCGATTTAAGGCGGAAGCTTTGCCTCCATTCGGCTTACGGATCAGTTTCACATTCGGCACACCGGCAAAACGCTCTTGTACAAGTGCTGCCGTTTTATCTTTACTACCATCATCTACGACCACGATCTCGAGATTTGGGTAGTCGCTAGCTAACAATGCCTCCACCGTCTTGCAAATCACTTTCTCCTCGTTGTAAGCAGCGATCACCACAGAGACCGTAGGCTGATACCTCGTAGGAAATACCCGCCTTTTCTCTTTGAAGTACTGCGGAATAGCTAAAAGCATGAGAATCAGAACGCGACTTATTCCAAGTACGATGGAGAGCAGAAACAGTGTGGTGAGCACGCGTTGAAAGATGTAAGAGAACAAAAAGACATAGTGATCGGTTCCAGCTAGGACAACATCTTTTCCTGTAACCGGTGGCATAAGTCGTGTTCGGGGAATAGAAACAAGATGGGGAAGATCGACAAATCGGTAACCACGTGCTCGCAGACGGGTGATAATTTGAGGCAAAGCTGCCACCGTTCGACTTCTATCCCCTCCAGCATCGTGAAGCAACACAACACTTCCTGAACCGATCTGGTTCAGAACATCGTTGACTATGGACTCAACGGAGCGCGGCCGGGAGGGATCAGGAGTGCCCGTACCCGGCTTTAGATCATATAAACGCCAGTCCTGCGGGTCATCCATCTCTCCCACCGTGATATAGTTAAGCTTTCCCGCCAGCACCAGAGGGCGTATTTCACTTCCCGTGGTAGGTTCAACGTCTCCTCCATAAGGAGGTCGAAAAAGGACTGTAGAGTGCCCCGTGATCGCCTGTATCACACGCTGTGTTGCGTTTAACTCCACAATTTGTTGCGCCGCAGGCAATTCGTCAAGTTCGGGATGATCCCAGGTATGGTTGCCTATTAAATGCCCCTCTTCCCACTCTCGCTTTATGAGATAGGGAAATGCTTCCGCATTCCGACCACAAACAAAAAAGACCGCTGGTACCCGGTACCGCTTCAGAATATCTAAGATCTTGGGAGTCCATTCGGGATCGGGACCGTCGTCGAAAGTGAGAAGCACCTCTTTGTGTCGCAAATTGTCGGCCCCTCCATAGCGCCGGATAAGATACGATGTAGGAAAAAGAAAGTGCCCTTGCGCATCCTTGCGATAGGCCTCCGCTACCGCTAGCCCCGTTTGTGTATCCAGAGTTACTGTCCTCTCACCAACATGCGGTTCTGCCTTTGGTTGTAGTAAAGCCCCCTCACCATCAAAATCCACTAAGCCTGCACCGGCAAAAACGATTCGGTCTAGGGCACCCTTTGCAAGGATCTGTTCCCAATTGCCATGCCATAACGCCTTGTGATAGAAACTCCAGATAGTTGGGTCTTCGTCGCCTAAAACCCATAGCGCGCCCCCGCGCACATGGTATTTTCGTCCAATAACGAGTTGGTCATAGGCGCTAACCGCATCAAGCATCCAAACCACGTGCTTCTGAGCAAACCGATTGCCAGAGGCATCCACAGCATCTTCCCAGTAGGAAAATACAGGGTTTAAGCTCTTTGGATCGAGATGTACCACAGCATCAGGCTGGCTTTCACGCGCGGTCTCGACAGCCTCTTGATAACTTAACGACACCGCATCGGTCTGCCCTGGCTCGTCCACCCAATTGTAGGCATAGTTCCCAATGCCCATCACAACCTTTTGCGGCGGGACCTTCTCTAACAACAGCTTTAGATCATGCCGTGTCCAATCTATCCCGGCAATCGGCCCCGGAGAAGTGCCTCCAGCATGTTCGTCATAGAACATCGGCACAATCCAATCGCACCATCGCGCAAGTGCTGGAATATCATAAGCTTGATTCTCTAGCTCTACCTCCTGTGTAACCAAGAGACCATAAGGATGTAGAGCACGATACAGCTCGCGCATGAACTCGACAAGCGCCTCTCGATCATCAACATCTATTTGCTCAAAGTCAATATTTATCCCTTGCATGTGATGGTCGAGCAGCCAAAGGCGCAATTGAGAGATAAAATTCGCCCGCGCGTCCGCATCGGTCACCAATGCATCCACGGCATTGGTGTCCCATTGCCCATCGCCTAGCTCTTGTCCAGGCCTACTCGTATAATTGTTAATGAGAGGAAGAATCGCTACATGGTGTGCACGCGCCAGCTGAATTAAGGCTCCATCCGATTTCGGTCGCGCATCTACAAAAGGAACCTGTGATGGATCCGCATAATCGAAGCCGGAGGGCTTCAGATGCAACCATTCTGGAATGAGATGAGTTAAATTATCTATGTGCTGCTCAGCAGAGACAATCGAAGTATGCTCCCAATCCACATAAAAACCGGCGACCACAGGCCCACCTCGGTCTAACATCCTCGGTGCCTGCGCTGCCAACAGACGAAGATAGGCTTGAGCTCGTTCATGACGCCTCAACCGCAACATGCGCCGTTCCTTCTGGATGGCCAGTAAAGCTTGCTTGTCTCGCTGCAACTTCACGTCGAGCTCGTGTCGTTTAAAGACAGCATGCTCTGTGGCAATAGGATCTAAATTTCCCACATCGCGCACGGGTGCTAACTTAGGTAAAGCTGTATAAGGTACTAAAGGCCTAGCAAACAGGCTTACTACCAGTACAACAAAACCTGCAAAAACTGCTCCGAATGTCAGAAACAGCACGCGACGCACCACTCGCCAACGCCGCTGTCCCGCATCATAGAAGACGGGTTGCTGCCTTGGCTCATCCCAATTAACGGTATCGAGTTCCGGTCTATTTGGTTCTGGTGTTGAATCTTCGGAAGGAGGCAAGTTGAACTCTCTCGGCATGGGGAGTGTTATCCAAATGTTCAATCATTTCACGAAGGGTAACAAATGTATAGCCCGCACGGCGCATACGCTCGATAAAATCAGGGAGCATCTCATAGGTCTGCTCAATACCATCATGCAATAGGATGATAGCTCCAGGACTTACATGATGAAGCAGCCTGTCTTCGATGACATCGGCAGGGGGACTCTCATAGTCGGCCGGGTCGTCTGTCCACAACACCGTGATCATGTGGTGCGCCGCCGCTTCATGGATCACAGCAGGATCGAACTGCCCTCCAGAGGGCCTAAAAAAGAGCGGCGTATAGCCACAAGCCCGATAGATGGCATCGTTACACATCTCGATCTCAGCTGCTGTCAACTCTGGCGGCCCTGACTTCAGATCGAAGTGATGATAGGTGTGGTCGCCGATCTCGTTCCCATCCTCAAGCATTCTCTGTAGCACCCATGGTGCCTGATCGACCTTCCATCCAACCACAAAAAAAGTGGCGCGCACATGAAGCATCTTGAGCAACGCCAAGAGGCGTAGTGTGAACAGTGGATGAGGACCGTCATCAAAGGTTAGTGCGATCTCTTTTCTTTGTGGATTTCCTCGCACAATAGCGATGAGATGGTTGCCTTCCCATAAAGTATGCGGTTTAGAGGGCAAGAGCCAGGGGTCCACCCCATGAGCGAACAGGCCGCTCGTAGCAACATGGCGCATATCCTCCCCATAGGCTGCCCCATAGGCTACAAGAATAAATAGAGAGATGAATAACCACCAACAATATCGCCAATTTGATGTCTGCTTCATTCTCACCCTTTCTTTATTATTACGACGCACCCCAGTCCTCCGAATACTGTTTTGACATTCCGCCTCTCTAAAGGCTATACTAACGATGAACAGGCTGTCTACTGAAAATCCTTGTGCCTGTAATTATACGTTAAATAGACACGATTCTATATTCAGGAGATAGGACAGTTGCATATCTCAGCAGGCTCTAGGAGGGCCACTCTGCAGTCTCGGAAAGGAGATGTCTCCCCATGGCCGTTCCTGTGCTTTATTCTGTTCCTATGCTTTGTTGGCTCTTCCCTGCGCGCACAGCATATCATAACTCGCAAAGCACCTAACGACCCTGACCTCGTCTCCCAACTTACCGATCTTAAATCTCTCGAAGCGATCCTGCATATCACCTCTAGCAATTCTGAGGTGTTAGCACATATCGGCCCTGATTTTGCACGCAACTATGCTATTCATAAACTGCTCTTACTCTACAAAGCGCCTGATAAGCTGCGACTCGACGGACAATCCACAGCCTTTGGAGATGCGGTACTGATCTATAACGGCCCCTACCGCTTCTACGCCGTGCCTAAACTGCATCTAAGAAAAAAGGAGGACCTAACAGATCACCCCGTTCAGCGTCAGTCGCTTCTTGAATATGTAGGATTGATCACTTCCGAGACATTAGATTTTATGCAAGCGCATTTTGTTCAGACAGATGACAAGCAGGGTCATCAGCTCCTTGTCTTCGAATTGCACTATATCCATCATCCCAATAGTACCTTCTACCGTATTTGGCTCGATCCGGAAAAACACTTTGTCGTCAAACGAGAATGGTACTCGGCAGATGGCAAGCTAAAGGCAGCGTTTTGCTATCTTATGCCGCGCCAAGTGGCCCCTTCTCTCTGGATACCTACACACATTCAAGTTCGCGACGCTGAAGGCAACATCGCAGCCGATACGGAACTTGAGAAAATTCGCGTGGACGAGCCGCTTAGCGACGAACTGTTCGCTACAGGTAATTGAGAATGCAAACCCCCTCCTATCGCCCACTACAAACAAAAAAAATTCATCTTGCTGCGCTTCTCTTTCTGCTTATTACCACCCTGCTACGCCTCCCCCTCCTTAAAGCCATTGATCTCGTTCCCGACGAGGCTTACTACTGGGATTGGTCACGACATTTGGCACTTGGTTACTACGATCAGGGCCCCTTCATCGCCTATCTTATTCGCCTTACCACGGCGATCTTTGGTACAAATGAATTTGGCGTTCGTATTGGCGTTTGCCTGCTAACGGCTGGGACGCTTCTCTGCGTTTATCAGCTCGCCCTTCTTTTCTTCTCGCCACAAGTCGGTTTCCTCACCCTCGTCTTATTAGCCCTATCTCCCCTAGTTGCGGTCGGCAGTCAAATTGCCACCTACGACCCTCCTCTTGTTTTTTTCTGGACACTTACCCTTCTTCAGATAGCAAAAGCCCTCTTTGTCTACAGCCCCTATTCCGCTCAACAACGTCGAGCATGGCTCATCGCAGGCATCTTCTGCGGGTTTGGACTGCTAAGCAAACACACCCTGCTTCTTCTGCCCGGAAGCCTTCTGCTCTACCTTCTCCTTACACCGCCCCAGCGTTTCTGGTTAAGGCGCTGGGAACCTTACGCTGCCCTTGGTATTATGTTGGTCATGTATAGCGGCGTCCTATGGTGGAACGCGCAGCATCATTGGTGGACCTTCTTGCATCTCTTTTTCTTAGTCCACCATCATGGAGGAAATCCACTGCATCGTTTTGGGGATTTTCTAGCCTCTCAAGCCCTGTTTATAGGACCAGTTATTTTTTTGGGTAGCTTCGGTGCGAGCCTCTCTGCTTTGTGTACAAAGGCGCCGTTACCACACCGATTTCTGGCCTTCATGGGTCTGCCTTCCTTGCTCCTGTTTTGCCTTCTGGCCTTCAAAACCAAAGTGCAGGCTAACTGGGTTCCTTTTGCCTATCCCTCTCTTTGTCTTCTTTGGGTCGGCCGTTACCTCTCCGTTGAAAAGCAGCGCAAACCGTTCACCAATATCTTTTGGTTTAGCCTTGCTGCTATCTCCACGGCATTTCTCACGCTGCTTCTTTTCTTTCCTCGACTGCGCCTGGCCGTTGGCATCCACATTCCACCTAAGTCCGACATTACAAATACAGCTTTTGGATGGCGCACGCTTGCCAAAAAAGTACAGCAAATTCGCTCGGAGATGGAGATGCAGGGGCATAAGGTTTTCATTTCAGGCAATGGCTATCAATATATCGCCCTCATGGCCTTCTATTTGCCCGACCATCCGCCCACTTACGATCTCTTCCTCCACTATCGGCTCGATATGTATGCGGCCTACGTCCAACAACTGAAACGACATATCGGTGAAAACTCGATCTTCATCAATGCGGGCAAAGCGAACGATGCCGATCTGCATAAGGTTTTTGCACGGGTTCAGTGGTTACCGCCCGTCCATCTCTACCGACGCCCACTCTATAGGCACCCTATTGCGACGATCTATCTTGCAAAATGCTATGGATATCGCCTCTACACCGGTCTCCGCTGGGCGCGGGGCGGATAGCCTACTATTTTTTCACCTCAAACGTGCAAGAAACCGATGGGCGCGCCGTGCGCGGCATCGTTGTCAGAATGGCCAACAGTGTGTATTTTCCTGGTTTGAGAGGCGGAATGCCCTCCGGATGTTTCGCATCTTGAGGATAGATCGTCTCTTTGTAGAGGATCTCCTGTCCAGGCGCAAGTGTTTGCTGTAGAACCACCTGCCCAAACAACCTTCCCTTCGACCATCGCCAGATCACAGGACCTTTTACATCTCCAGCATGAATCTCAAAATCGTAATGCTGAGTTGTGGCAAAAGCCAGCCGCTGTGAGGTTTTAGAGACGTTGGTTACCCGAAACTGTACCACGATCGGTTCATCGGGACTATAGGTCTGTTTGTCGAGTTTCAATGTTAGCTTCAAAGGGTTTGAGGGCATAGGCATCGGCGTCTCATTTCCGTCTCCCTGAGCGAATCCAAGAGTACAGCTCCCAACAAACCCAAAAAGAACAAAGAGGCTTATGCCAAATATTTTTTGCCAAAACCTCATGCTCGGCCTCCTTACTCCTGAGGAACACCCCCAGGCATAGTGCGGTAGATGGCCTCGATCTGGTCTTTCTCCCGCTCGCAGGGCGCGTTATTTGGGTCTACGGCAAGTGCCTTGCGATAGAGTAATAGCGCAGCACGATACTTGATCACCGGCTCAAGTTTGTCGCTTACATACTCGATAGTATGCGCGTAGTTATAGGCTGCATTGACATAGGCTTTCTTTGCATTCGCGTCATTGGGATGTGCCTTAAGAGCAGCCTCTGCCTGCGCATACTTCTGCGCCAAAGGCTTTAAAGAGGGATCGTCCATCGGGGCCTCGGCGAGTGCTTGAGATAGCGTGGGCTTCTTTTCCTCAGAAGGAGCGGCAGGAGACGTAGCCACGTTCGTTCCAGCAAACGCATCAGGTGTATTGCCACGTGATGCTGAACCACTGTTTGCCGGAGCCGTATTAACGCTTTGGCACCCAGCAAGCACGACTAATAAACTCCCCATTCCTATTGCTGTGCGGACTCTCATCAAGAAGAATTTGTTTCCTTTCCTCAATATACTTACTGATTCATAATACCCTGCCACCACTTCCAGTGTTCCTATCGTTTCATCCACAGAGCACAAAGGCGGGTTCTTAGCACGAACCCGCCCCAGCAGATCCTATAAATAAATGAGAAGCCCTACTTTACCTTCACGCTAACTTCTACAGAAAGTCCTGCACGCAACTTGTCCAATCCTGGTTGTTTCGGATCGAATACGATCTTTACAGGTACTCGCTGCACAACCTTGGTAAAATTCCCTGTCGCATTATCGGGTGGTAGCAAGGTAAACACCGCTCCCGTACCCGATGCTAACGAGTCCACATGTCCGTGATAGGTTATACCAGGAAACGCATCCACGTGGATCTCCGCGGGTTGGCCAGGCCTCATATTGGTGATTTGAGTCTCTTTAAAGTTCGCTACAACCCAGATGTCATCATCTGGCACAACGGCCATAAGAGCCTGACCGGGGGCAACCTGCTCACCGATCTCTACGGTCTTGGCATTGACTCGGCCGGTTACTGGCGCATAGATACGGGTATCCTGCAGATGAATTTCCGCCTCATGCAAAGCAGCAGCCGCCTGTGCGATACGTGCTGCAGCTGTATGAGCGTTTGATTTTTGCACAGCTACTTGGGCAGGGGCGGTCTCTGCTTGCTGAAGTTGAGCTTCAGCCTGTTGAACACGCGCACGCGCTGCGTTTACACCCTTCTGAGCAGCTAAGTACTGGGCTTGGGCTTGCTTCGCGCTGTCTTTTGCCACCTTAATGCCATAGAGGGCTGCTGCGTACTGTGCACGAGCCTGCTGTAAATTGGCCTGAGCGGTTGTCACCTCTTGTTGGGCAGAATTCAAGGCCGCCTGCTGCTCTCCCACCAAAGCCTGCGCCTGGCTAACAGCTTGTTGAGCACTTTCGAGAGCAGCTTGAGCAGCAATAGCCGCTGTATCCGCGGCATCTCTCGTCTGGGCACTCACGGCATCCTCTTGATAGAGTTGATCATAACGCTTGGCATCCGTGGCCGCCTGTTTTGCTTTGGCCTGAGCAGCTACGACATTGGCCTTCGCCGATTGTAGGGTAGCCTCTGCGTCGGCGAGTCTCTGTTTAGCCGCCTGCACACCCTGCAAAGCCTTTCTATAAGCGGCTTCGGCCGCTACAACACCTGCCTGTGCGGTCTTCGCAGTCTGCAGAGCTGTCTGCACCCCCGTTTGTGCTGCTGCGTAAGCAGCCTCAGCTCGGCTGACGTCTGCAGAGGCCGTCTCAACTCCGGTCTGTGCTTGGGTCACCCCTGCCTCTGCCTGCGTAATCTGGGCCAGAGTCGTCTGTTGGGTCAGACCAACCCCAGTAGATGCCCCTTGAGCGGCGGCAATAGCTGCCTTTAAATTTGCCTTCGCCTGTTCTACAGCCGCCCGGTAGGTCGAATCATCTAACATAACAAGCAATTGTCCAGCTTGCACATGCTGGTTATCAGTTACATAAACCTTTGCGACACTACCGCTTACTTGCGGCGTTATCTGAACGACATCCGTCGTGAGATAGGCGTCGTCGGTAGAGACATGGGTCGAGGCATAACGCCAGTAGGAATAGCCTACGATGCCCCCAATGATGAGGGCAAAGAACAGGAGCACTAAACCTACAACTTTTATCGTGGCTTTTCGCTTTGGTGCTTCTCCCTCTTCTGCCCCCAATCCATCGGAAACGGTTGAGGGGGTCTCTACTTTCTGCTCTGGCTCAAGCAAAACGCGACTATCGCGGTTCTCGTCACTCATTTTCTTTACTCCTCCGTTCTCACCTCACAAATCGGTAATGACCTCTCGATGCCCGTTTCCAATAGGGTCTTTTCAACGCTCTGACGTAACTTGAGCAGAAGATGCGTTAACATCCGTCGTTCCTCTTCCGACAGTTCGCGCCAAAGATGCCGAATCCAACGATACTGTTCTGGCATGAGCGTCTTTATAAGCGCTTCCCCTTCCTCCGTAAGCTCTGCAAGCACCACGCGACGATCATGTGCACATGCCTTTCGTCGAATCAGACCGCGACGCTCGAGCGCATCCGCCAGCTTCGTGATATTGGATGGAGAGACGGCAACATTCATATGTTCGCCAATATCCGACATCTGGCGCTGCTTATCGGGCGCCTTGTAAAGCACGACGAGAAAGTTATAGTGCGCTGGGGAAAGCTCCCATTCCACCAAACGTGCGGCGAGCGCTTCATAGATCACCTTGTGTGCTCTTAACAGGTGCACAAGGTTTTCGATAGCTAAGAGTGTGCACAGATCATCTTCCTCCATGCGCTCGCGAATGGAACGAGCAAGATCCTCGTCCCGCAAAAGGTTTCTCTTTGTTTTCATGCTTCTCATTGCCTTGTTTTTGTTACATCTATTTCTCGGACAAATTAGATAGTGTTTTAATAATTGCGATCTTTGCTCGGTGTTTCCACCCGATCAAGGAAACTGAGAATCATCCTGAGAAACTCGGGTTTCATTGGTGTGTTAAAATGATCCGCTCCAGGAACGACGCGGATATCCCCATGACCAAAAGCTTGACGAGCGGCCTCTACATAGTGCCTAGTGGCCTCCGAGTCCCTATCACCGTATAGGAATAAAATAGGCCCCTTAAAGCGTCTCAATTCCGATTCTTTCACAGTAATCTCGCGAAGGCTTTGATTTGCCATGACAAGAGCAGTACGATCCGGTACCCCAAACAGTAAAGCGGACAATTCCTGAAGTCCTCTATCTTTTTGCCATTTCTCTAAAAAGGCGTCGTTCTGTTTTAAATCCTCAGGCCCCCAACGAACCACTGGGGCACCACCTCCAAAGATCGCCCCAAGCACACGTTGAGGATAAGAGGCGACGATCTTCCCGGTGAGAATCGCTCCCATAGAATAGCCGATAAGATAGGCTTGTTGAATATGCAAGTGATCTAGCAGCCTCACAACATCTAAGGGCATTGCACAGCCATAAGCTTTAGGATCGTGTGGCTTGTCACTGAGACCATGCCCCCGACCATCCATAGCGATAACATGAAAATTTTTTGAAAGGCTCCAGAAAATAGAGTTACCTCTTTGTTCCGTGCCCCACATTTTGGCACTTGCCATCCATCCATGTATCAGTACAACGGCCTGACCAGAACCCGCCTGAACATAATGTATTTGAACCCCATCCGAATTGAAGTATCCCTCCTCCGCCCAACACACTTTGGCGGGGAATAGATGCAAGCCAAGCAGCCCCATCACAATGCCTAGCTTCACTTGATAATGACTGATACCTCGATGCCAAGTTGGGAGAAAAGATTGTGCTTGCACCATGAAATTATTCACCGGTAAATAATACACCGGAGAATATTCAATGGTTCCACTAAATGTCAGATTTCCCGCGAGGCACAAAAAAGTTAGGGCGCAAAGCCCTAACTCGCGTCTCCTTTACCTACCTGCACTCCATCGCCACTTTAAGCGTTGACGATCTCGGGTTCTACGCTTATCGCCACATTGCCGCGCAAGGCACAAGATATCATACAATACTCCTCTGCCTTGTGCGCACATTCGATCGCCGTTTGCTGTTGAGCCTCGTCTGCATTTACAAGGAACAGTTTCGTATGTAATCGGATCGCCGAAAACTTTAGCACTCGGTTGGGTTGTCGTATTACCTCACCCTCCGCATCCACCACGATGCGTTCAAGCGGAAGACGCCGCTTTTCTGCTAAGATAGACAGCGTAATGCTATAACAAGCGATCACAGCTCCTAACAGTAGCTCTTCCGGGTTGGTGCGCCCTGGCTTTCCCCCGAATGCCTCCGGCACGCCAAAAGGCAGATTGGTTCCCCGTGGGGCGGTAAGCATCCCGTCGCCATCAGAGTTTCCATTCCAAACCCCATGTAGAGTAAACAGATGTCGCTCTTCGTTCATTTCTATCCCCCAAAGATGCTTCTTTTCGATGATGTACTATTAAGTAGTAAGATCTACGCTCAAGCTGGCAAAATTAAACTAATTCGCAAAGAAACAGGCACGAGCGATGCCTCCTACCCGTTGCCTGTACTCAGTGCCAGGCATGAGCGACATCGGATAGCGCCTGGTCAAAGCAGAGAATGGCAGCATATCGGTGTACCAAGTAGAGATTTGGTGAGGCACAAGCATTGCCCCTATCCTCCGTGAAAGCGATCTCGTACCCTGTACGATAGACGTCTTCCGCAACTCGCAGATCGTGTTTGTCACAAGGATAAACAAAGGCGTAAACCGGTATTCCTAGATGCAGTTCAATAGAGCGTCTAGAGTTCACTAACTCTTTGACGATCTGCTTGTCCGATAGCAATAGAATGTTTTCAGGGTGGCTTTGGGTTAAACTCTGCACATCAATCAGACCGCTCTGCACCATGGTGCGAAGCATATCCCAAGTGTTATGACGCTTGTCAGTCGTTACCCCCACATAGCCAGTATGCACAAATAGGGTCGCAGGATAGCCATAGCGACGTAGGAGCGGAAATGCATAGTAGTAGATGCCCTGATTGTTATCGTCAAACGTCAGCGCAATAGGTTTCGGAGGAAGTGGTGTACCTTTCGTGAGATGATCATATAACTGACGCAGCGTAATGACATGAAAACCCCCTCGATGGATCAACTCGAGCTGCCTACGAAAGGTAGATAAAGTTGTGTCGAACCAGACCTGCTTGGTTTTTGGTACGATATCATGCCAAACCAATACGGCAGCGAACTGTTTCGCTGCCCCTGGTACCGGCTTCGGCAACATTCCCTCAGAGAGTAAGGGTGTCTTCTTTTGGACCAGCTCACGCCGATGGACACCGTGATGAAGCTCACCCCTAACCGCGCCAACTTCAAGCCAGAGCCCTACGAACAGGCAACAGATGCTTGCCCAAAGTACTGCATATCGAAAAGCGCGCATAAGCCAACCCCAATTTGCTAAGGTTTTATGGTTTCATGCTCCAACAGAGCGTCCACTTTCGCTCTTTCTGACTTTGCCTCCGGTGAACCTGGTTGGTACTTTTGCACCGTCGCAGCAAGCTTGTGCAGATAGGGTTTAAAGCCATATCGCCGCATCTCAGAGTAGGTTTTTTGGTAGTTCCAGCCCTCATAGATCTCTCGGTAAAGGCCGACCATACACCCTGTTCGATCGGCTCCGTACTGACAGTGCACATAGACCGGCTCTTTGTTAGGATCGCGCACTATCGTCAAAAACGTGTCAATCTCTTTCTGCGTCGGTGGTTCAGCGCTCATGGGCAGATTCACGTAGTGCATTCCAGCAGACTCCACCAGTTTGCGCTCTGCCGCCACATGTTTTGGAGCGATCCGTAAATCTATTACGGTTCTTATCCCTAATGCCTTCAAACACGCAACACCTTTTGCTGTTGGCGCAGCACCCCGCAAGAGAAACGGTTCTACGACATGCACGTTCGCGATGGTATGCTGAGCCTCTTTGAGCGCACCCATATTCAAATCCGTCGGTTTTGTAGCATGAGGTAGGGCAGGCCGTAAACCCGAAGCATTCTCGGCACTTGTCACTTCGCTAGTGGGCGCACGAACGTTTGTGCCCTTTTTGGCTCCTTGTTCTGTATTATCACAGGCCCCAAGCACGTAAAGAACTAAGAGGCTGCAAGCCAACCAGACTCTGCTGTGTCGCAAGTTACTTCTCCCTAAAGCTTCTACCTATGTCGTCTACGATGTCGCCGATAGTAGTTAGCTGCTCCAGCGGTGCTATCGGCAGAAAGGGCATCCTGCAGGGTCGCGGCCCCTTCTCCTGCTGCAAGCGGCGTATCCGGCGGAGGCGGTGGGGCGTCCGGGGCGGCGTTCCCGATGAGGAACAGCGCATGCGGTACAGGACGGCTTGGAACTCCAGGCTCTGAATGTCCAGAAACCAGTACATGATTCTGCCAGATAAGGCTAGTGCTAAACCCCGAATCGAGGAGCCAAGCCTCCTGAACCCCCATCTTCTCCAACAGATGCGATAACACCTCTGTACTAATGCTATCTCGCGTCGCACCTAACATATAACGGCCCTGCGCATCAATCCCAACAAAAGCACGATGCCGCGGATCGTTGAGATCAGAGGAGGACCAACGTCGCATCTCTTCAGGCGGCAGTGCCTTTCCATAGTGAACGATCCAGCCTCCTGCCAAAAAAGCATCGGTGACATCTGGTAAGAGCTGTTGCAGAACGGCTTGTGAGCTACCAAAACAGGCCGCATAAGGCACCACTAAACAGTGGGTGGGGCTAAATAGGATAAGCGGTCGCCCCTCCAGCCGCGGATCATCTGAAGGATCAGAAGGCTGGTAGGTACCGTTTACGCTGCTCAGACAAGGCCCGATCATCCCGCCTGCATTGCTTGCGATACGGGCATCCGCAAAGAAAGTGCCGTTCAAGGCGGCTATCGCCCCCACCTGCTGAGCCATATCTCCTACGGTGTCGCGATGATCGAGCGTTTCCGTAGTTAGGCTACCCCCTGCAATCCAGTCTACAGGATAAGTACCTCCTGTAAAGGTGCCTCGCTCTAAAGGACTCGCTCGAATAGTCATCAGACGCGGTAAGGGCGGTGCAATTGCCTGTTGACCTCGCCAAACCGCCAATACATCCTCTATGCGCTTCGGTGTCAAACGCGGTAGAAAATAGCGCGGAGCAGGGCTAGCAGCCCACCCCCTGTTCATGGTAAAAGCAGCGAGATAACCTGCCTGCTGGGCCGCCAAGGCCACACGTGCATCACAGTTTCCACTCGGATAAGCTAAAAAG
The DNA here is from genome assembly GCF_000427095.1 of Chthonomonas calidirosea T49. Lineage (NCBI taxonomy): Bacteria > Bacillati > Armatimonadota > Chthonomonadia > Chthonomonadales > Chthonomonadaceae > Chthonomonas > Chthonomonas calidirosea. Next base: position 349,499 of record NC_021487.1, on the reverse strand, counting down.
AGTGCCGGATGCCCCAAATGGTACTCGATTGAGTGCTTGGACACCTCCATCTCCTCTTCAAGTTGATGATCGGAGATCTTAGTGAGATCTTCAGGATGTGTCACGGTATGAGATTCGACGGTGATCAATCCGGTACTTTCTGCCTCCTTCAGCTGCTCCCACGTCATATGGGGCTTTACCGTGGTAACTCCCACCGACCCGGTCTGCACAAAAAAGACGGCGGGGAAACGGTACTTTTCGAGAATCGGTAGTGCCTGCGTAAACTGCCCCAATGTGCAATCGTCAAAGGTAAGCAGAATCGGATGCGTGGGCAGGGGTTTACCTGCACTGAGATGATCATAAAACTGCTGAATCGTTATCGGATGCGCCCCAGCTTCCGCTAACTCCTGCATCTGACGGGCAAACTCCTCTGTCGTCAGATCGAACCAAACCTGCTTGCGGGGCACCACATCATGATACATAATCACCGGAATGGGCTGGGTTCCAGACGTCAACAGCCCTGGAGTGTCGGAGCTCGGGTTCGTGCCCAGACTTGAAAGCACGTTGGAAGTTGCAGCAGAAACACTTTGTACGATACCGGGAATTGAAGGTGGACGACGATGCATCCAATAGTGCCATCCAAGTAGAGTGCCAAGCGCTCCACATCCAAACGCAAAACAGACCAGAAAGCTAGCAAATAGGAGCCGATGTAGGGTGCGTCCCCTTCTAGATTGTGAGGTTCTCATTGGTTGCTGGCGTCTCATATGCCTCAAAGAATACCTCAGAAATGCCCTGTACGTCGAACCTCAAACATACAAGACCATCCTTTCGCTTGACACCGTTATAAGAGTATGATACAATATTCAATGGTACTATACTCAAAAGTAACTCATAGCTTTCCCTGAGGAATTTAAATCAATGGTTATTTTCCAATTATATAATAAACTTGCCATTAGGAGGAAACAACCATGAAATCTGCTCGTCTACATGCAGCACTGGTAGGCCTCCCTTTTTGGGGGCCCGCCATCGTCGGTCTGCTTCTTGCAGCTGGATGCGGAGGCAGCTCTTCCGGTGGTCTTCCAGGCGGCTCTACGACCTTAGCGCAGGTCACACGCGGTCAATACCTTGTTACCTCACATGGCTGCACCGACTGCCATAACGGCGGAAAAGACGATCCTAGTGATCCTCAGTGGCTTGCGGGCTACACGAGCTCACGCCCTACCGCCCAATTTCAGATTGGTCCCTTCACCACTTACGCCGCCAACATCACCCCGGATACGAACACCGGTCTAGGCAACTTCACCGACCGACAAATCTACAATGCTCTCAAATATGGCCTTGATCCCATGTTTACACCCGATGTCGTCATTACCTCCACAACTCCTGGGCAAGGCAACTTCCCGTCCACACCGCACTACCTCGCCCCGCCCATGCCCTGGCCTTCGTTCCGCCACCTGAGCGATGATGATCTGTGGTCTATCGTCGCTTATATCCACCACGGCATCAAGGCCGTCAGCAATCAGGTGCCGGCAAGCCAAGGGCCTCCCGACTTTTGGGCAAGCACCTACAATCCAAACGCCATCGGCCCGGCCACCATTCCCCCCTATCCATCGGGCAACGAGCAGTTTCAGCCGTAACAGCCCAACTCAATTTTCAGAGATTGGGTAGGACGCATACTCCTCCCCTGGATAGCACCGGGGGAGGAGTAACAATTCAAACTAATTGTCAGGGACTGTGACAGGGAGGTGTCACCGTCTCTGCCACTCCAATTGACTTCGATTTCCTCGCTCCGCTAAAATATCTGCCATGGTGCTTTCATCGCCTGAACTAAAGCCAAGCTCCCACTCTGACTATATCGTGAGAATGGAACATATTACTCGCCGTTTCCCCGGTGTCATCGCAAACGATGACGTGCATCTCTACGTTAAAAGAGCCACTTTTCATGCTCTCATTGGGGAGAATGGCGCGGGCAAGTCTACCCTTCTTGGCATTCTGTATGGTCGTATTCTGCCGGATGAGGGCCGCATCTTTCTCTATGAACGCGATGTAACGCAAGAACTTCGCTCTCCAGCTGATGCGATTCGTCTCGGAATCGGTCTCGTTAGCCAACACCATGCGCTGATACCGGCGCTTACCGTGCTCGAAAACATCTTGCTAGGTGTTGAGCCAATCCTCGCCGGAGGCCTACTTGCTCCGTCTCAAGCACTCGAACACATTCAAGAATTGGCCGTGCAGCTCGGTCTGTCCCCAGTAGTTCTGAAACAACGCGTTGAGCAGCTCTCGCTGGCTACCCTGCAAAAGGTCGAAATTCTGAAAGCGCTCTATCGCAACGCCAAAATATTGCTCCTAGACGAACCTACTGCTACGCTCGCTCCTGCCGAAGTCGAGGCGCTTTTTAGCCTCCTTCATCGGCTCGTTGAAACCGGAACTACGGTCATTTTCGTTACTCATAAGCTGCGGGAGGTCATGGCTCATAGCGAATATATCACCGTACTACGGCGTGGTCGGAACGCCGGTGACTTTCAAACGAGCCATGTTCAACCAGAGCAGCTTCTTGCAGCCATGCTGGGCTCCTCAGAAAGCGACATCCAATCTCGTCTCCTTTCTGGAGCAACAGTCTCTACCGTTACTACCCCTCAATCAACCGCATCCGACAGCGCTCTTCCCCCGCTGCTAAAGCTTGAACATATCTCAGTGCGTAACGATCACGGCGCTTTAAGCCTCCAAGATATCTCTTTGCAACTCTTTCCTGCAGAGATCGTAGGTGTTGCCGGAGTGGATGGCAGCGGTCAGAAGGAACTTGCGGAGGCCATTGTTGGACTACGAGACGTGGAATCTGGGCGTATCTTTCTCGACAACGAAGAGATCACATGCCAGACCGTTGCAAGCAGACGGAACAGAGGCATCGCCTACATCCCGGAGGATCGCCATCAAGAGGGTTTAGTACTCGATTTCAGTGTGGCCGAGAATCTGCTCTTAGGGCACGAGCTTCAAACGCAGTGGGGCGGAGGATACTTTCTCAATTACAAGGTGCTTCATCAACAAGCTACCGATATCGCTAACCGCTACGATGTTCGTCTCGGGAGCCAGGGTGTACAAGCCCCCGTTAGAACGCTTTCAGGTGGCAATCAACAGAAAATCGTTATTGCTAGGGCTTTGGAAAGCCGACCATGTCTCCTCATTGCCTATCAACCAACGCGCGGCCTCGACATAGGGGCTACTCGATTTGTCCACAACGCACTGCAAGAAGCGGCCTCCAAAGGAGCGGCCATTCTCCTGTTTTCCCTGGATTTGGATGAGATACTGCTTCTCGCCCATCGAATCGTCGTGCTTTACAACGGGCACATCGCTGGCATCCTACCTCGTTCCGACGCTAGCGTGGAACGCATAGGTCATCTCATGACAGGAAGCAACACATAAATATGGTTCCAACAGTTATCTCACGTCCTGGACTCCTTCGCTCTCTTATAAGTGTTGCAGCCGCTCTACTCCTGGCCGCTTTGCTTCTCGGACTGTCCGGCTATAACGTCGCTATGGCGTTCGGTACCCTCTGGAGCGGAGCAACCGGTATTATTGCCGGGCCTGCTCATGGAAGCCAACAGGTTCCGTTAGGGTCTTTTCATCTCGATCTCTTCCAGCTCGCCCAAACCCTTACCCAGTTTATCCCCCTACTGCTTTGCGGCCTAGCTGTCGCCGTAGGTCTGCAAGCCGGCCTTTTTAATATTGGCGGTCAGGGCCAATTTATCGCGGGTGCTGTTACTGCCGCCGCCGTGGGCGTCGCATGGCCTACCCTGCCCTCGTTTTTCCATCTCCCTCTTGCCCTGCTTACCGGAACGCTCGCCGGTGCCGTTTGGGGAGGGCTTGCCGGCCTTCTTAAAGCATGGCGCCAAGTAAACGAAGTGGTCTCTACCATCATGCTCAACTACGTGGCAGACAACATCGCGAACTACCTCATCACGCATAGCCTCAAAGACCCTCACAATCAGGCTCCACAAACAGCCGCCGTATCGCCAAGTGCTACCTTGCCGATTCTTGTGAGGCATACAAACCTCTCTACCGGGCTCTTCCTCGCCTTGCTTGCCGTGCCCGTGCTCGGCCTCCTTGTCCAGCGCACGGCGCTGGGCTTCCGAATTCGAGCGGTAGGGCGAAACGCAAAAGCCGCACGCGTCGCTGGGGTTCCTGTAAAGCATACCATCGTCATCACCATGGCTCTCTCTGGCGCCCTGGCAGGCCTAGCAGGTACCATCCAGGTACTTGGGGCACAACATCGCTACTTCCCGAACCTAGCGGGCACCTATGGGTTCGATGGTATTGCGGTCGCTCTCCTGGCCGGCATTGATAGTACCTCCGTGTTTTATAGCGCCCTCTTTTTCGGCGCTCTTGCCGGTGGGGCAGGCTACCTGCAAGACCAAACAAATATCCCTGACTCTTTAGGCCGCATCATCCAGGCTATCATCATTCTTTTCGTTGGTATGCGCTTCTTGCTTTATCAACGCAAAAGAAAGCAGACGCTAACTCATTCCGAAACGATGCCAGTTCAGGATTCCACAGCTCTATGACCTCCTTATCAAGCCTCCAGGCGCTTCTCGTCGCAACGCTCTATAGTGCTGTTCCACTCATCTTGGCCGCTATGGGCGGTGTGCTATCCGAACGCTCTGGTGTCGTTAATATCGCTCTTGAGGGCTTTATGCTCATCGGTGCCTTTGTAGGCATATGGGGCGAATCCGCCGCCGAGCATCACGGCTTCCATGCTCTTGCTGCGAGCCTCCTAGGCATCCTCCTTGTCGTCGCCGTTGGAGCCCTACTCGGTCTTTTGCATGCATTTTTCACGCAGCATACCAAGATGGACCACGTGGTAAGCGGCCTTGGCATCAATCTGCTTGCTGCAGGAGCAACCCACTATGCCTATCTCACGCTCTATCCAAATGGAGTAATGGTAACAGGCCTATCAAGAGCCTCCTTCCTCTATCTAGCAGTGCCGCTGCCCCTCTTCATCTTCGGGCTTCTCTACCGCACCCGCTTCGGATTGCGCCTACGAGCCTCCGGTGAAAACCCTGAAAACGCGATTCTTAGCGGTATGAAGCCTATTCCCATTCGCTATGCTGCCGTTACACTTTCAGGCGTCCTAGGTGCACTTGGTGGTGCATACCTCTCCATGGCAGATGCCCACAGTTTCTCCACCGACATGTCGGCTGGAAAAGGCTATGTGGCTCTTGCCGCAGTGATCTTTGGCAAATGGAATCCCATCGGAGCTGCCCTCGGTGCACTCTTCTTTGGCTTCTTCTATGCCCTCCAAACCCAACTCCAAATCAGTAATATCCATCTTACTTTCCTTGGTGTGGACTGGAGCAATCCCTATATTCTCGATACCCTACCCTATCTTATGACGGTGGCCGCTCTGCTTAGTGTGGTTGGACGCATCGTACCCCCAGCCTCCTTAGGCCGTACCCTCGATGAAAATTAGAGAAAACTTCTTTAGTCCTAGTCCAGTCTAAAAAAGTGCCTTCGGTCTCTCTTCGCTAAGAGCGACCTGTCACGTTATCGTCAAATCTATGTTAAAATACTCGTATCCCCCACCCCCTTGTTCATAGCGCGGCCAAGAATCACAATTTAGGCAATAGGAAAAAAGTGAACAATGAATATCCGTTTCAAGTTCTCTCGTCTTAGCATGCTTGTGGGTGTTTTAGGGCTAGTCAGTGCCTCGCTTTCTGGTTGCGGTGGAGGAAGTTCCAGCGGTGGTGGAGGCCCCGTTCCTTCTGGGTTGCCGGCCCCTGGCACCAGTCCCTACACCAGTTCTCGCCAGGCCACGGCTGCGGCCTGCCAGCCGAATCCACACCAATCTGGAAGAGCGCGTTGGACAGTACTTGTCTACATCAACGCCGCCAACAATCTCCAACCAGATAGCCTACTGAATGTGGGCCAGATGGCCTCTGTCGGCTCCGATGGCACAAACCTCAACATTGTTATCCAATGGAAACAGGCGAATAACTGCCCCTACTTCTCTTCTGTCAACAACTGTGGCAACCCCTCTTTTGTTGGAACCCACCGCTACTACATTCTGCACCACTCTGCGGCGGACGTGGCTGCCATAGAAAACGGCGATACCTCTTCTCTGGAAGACCCTCAAGAGCGCCTTCCCGATCCTTCTACCAATGTCAACGGCACTTCGGATATGGGAGATTGGCACGTTCTTGCCAACTTCATCCAATGGGGTGCCACAAACTATCCCTCCGACCACCTCGCCGTTGTGATTTGGGATCACGGCTCCGGCGCGTTACCGGTGCTGAATCGTTCCGCTGGGCGTCAGGCCGTCACGCGGGCGGTCTCTCAAGATGCAAATACAGGCAATCAGATCACAACCCAGCAACTTGCACAGGCACTTGCCGCCTCCCCTCGTCCCATTGACGATCTCATCATAGACGCCTCGCTGCAATGCACTGCGGAGGTGGCCTACCAAGTCCGCAATGTGGCGCGCGTCATGGTGGCGAGCGAAGAGAGCCCTCCGGGCACTGGTTACCCCTATGATACCTGGTTACAAGCCATTAAGAACGGTGGTGGCACCAATCCGTGCGATATGGGCAATATTCTTATTCAAGACACCCTCTCCACCTACGCCAGCCCCAGCTATACCGACATCACACAAGCCATGGTAGACCTTTCACAAATGGGCAATGTGGCACAGACCATTAACGCCTTCGGAGGCAGCCTGCTGCAGCACGTAAACGACCAGGCCAATCTTATCTACAACGCGCGCTATAACGCCCAATACTTTGAATTCCCCGAATATAAAGACCTCTACGATTTTGCCGACCTCGTCCGCACCTCACCTGGGGTTCCTTCCGACCTCGCTCAGGCAGCCTACAACGTTGAAAACGCCCTATACGGCCCTTCGGGTGCTATCCTCGCCTTTGGACACGGCTCTTCCAACGAGGCCAAAGCCAGCGGCATGTCCATCTATCTACCCGGGCCCCAAGAACCAAGCTCGGTAGACTATGCAGTAGGTTATGACCCTGTCTACAGCGGCCTGGCGCTCGCACAAGATGCCCCAAACTGGCCGCAGTTCCTCCAAAATCAACAAAAGTGATCCCTTGCGTTAAGTGCCTAGGAGCGCGCGCTCCTAGGCACGATCGCTCAGCTACATAACGAGCCTATCTGGGTTTAGACCTGCGAGCTCCTCTAAAACGAACAGCCCATCTTTACGTATAAGTTTATCATCAAAGTAGATCTCGCCTCCTCCATATTCGGGCCGCTGTATGCAGACCATATCCCAATGTATCTGCGATCGGTTTCCGTTATCCGCCTCTTCATAGGCCTGACCAGGGGTAAGATGAAAGCTGCCTGCGATCTTCTCATCAAAAAGAATGTCCTTCATTGGCTTTAGAATCCAGGGATTGAAGGCTAGAGACCACTCGCCGATGTAGCGCGCCCCCTCGTCTGTATCAAGAATGGCGTTGAGCTTTTCAGTCTCGGCCTGGGCCGTTGCCTCCACAATGCGCCCTCTCTTGAAGGTAAGACGAATGTTCTGAAACAGCGTTCCCCGGTAGAGCGTCTCACAGTTAAACTGAATGGTACCCTCCACCGAATCTCTCACGGGGCAGGTAAATAGCTCTCCATCCGGTATATTACGCTCTCCGGCGCATCCCACAGCAGGAATACCCTGAATGCTAAAAGTAAGTTCGGTGCCTGGCCCAACAATTCGCACCCTATCGGTGCTTTCCATCAGCTCTCGCAACGGCTCCATTGCCTGCGCCATTTTTGCATAATCTACTTCCGTACAGACACGGAAATAAAAATCCTCGAAAGCCTCTGTGCTCATACCGGCAGCCTGCGCCATACTGGGATGAGGCCATCGAAGCACGACCCAACGCGTCTTGGGAACACGCACCTCGGAATGTACATAATGCCACCAAAACTTCTCATAAAGCGCCATCTTCTCCGATGGTACATCCGATAGCTCCGTGATGTTGTGGCTCCCTCGTACCCCTACATAGCACTGTACCGCCTCCATACGGGCGCGCTCTACCGAGCCTATCGTGCACATCTGGTCTTCCGTAGCCACCTGAAAAAGCGCTCTCAAAACCTGTTGATGATAGGTGCTCACGAGAGGTTCACCACCTGCCTCCGCTACGGCTCGTATCAACGTGACCGTAAAGTCCACAGGAATATCGAAAGCCTCAATCAGCACCTTATCTCCCGACTTCACTTTCATTGAGTGGGTCACCAATAGTTTGGCTAGTTTCTCATACCGTGGATCTCTCATTATCTCCTCCCTGCAGCCTTACTGAGTAGTTTCTTCTGCTCAAACGTCCAAAAATCCTGCCTCCTCTCATTCTTTTTTGACATCGCTTCGCTTTTGAAGCAAAATAGGGTATTCTTTCTATTGAAAATGCGTCAACTGTCCATAATTTGCACGCTGATTTCTGATCATTCAAGAGTTAGATAGATTTTCAATATGTATCTGAATACCGTTCGTAATATCGCTATCATCGCTCATGTAGATCATGGCAAAACGACCCTTGTAGATGGACTGCTGCGTCAGGGAAACGTCTTCCGGGCAAACCAAGATTTAGGGGAACGCATCCTCGATAGTAACGACTTGGAAAGAGAGCGCGGCATTACCATTGTTAGCAAGAACACCTCCGTCTTCTACAGGGATACCTTCATCAACATTGTGGACACTCCTGGTCACGCCGACTTTGGTGGGGAAGTCGAGCGTGTGATGAGCATGGTAGATGGTGTTTTGCTCCTCGTGGATGCAGTAGATGGCCCCATGCCACAAACCCGCTTTGTAACTGCCAAAGCCCTTGCAATGGGGCATAAGGTAATCCTCGTGGTCAATAAAATTGACCGACCAGATGCCAGACCCGACTGGGTCGTTGACCAAACCTTCGACCTTCTCGTGGAGCTAGGGGCTAACGACGCTCAACTCGATTTTCCTATCGTCTATACCTGTGCCAAGGCCGGCACCGCTACACTCGATCTCTCCCAACCTGGTCGTGATCTCCAACCCCTCTTTGAAACCATCCTTGCTCACATTCCTGCCCCGCAAGGTGACCCCACTGCCCCCTTCCAAATGCTCGTATCTAATCTCACTTACGACGACTATCGCGGACGCCTGGCGGTGGGCAAAATCTTCGCCGGCACCGTCCATCCAAACGACAATATCGCCATCATTAGTCGAGATGGTCAGCTTCGACCCGGAAAAGTCGTTAGCGTATTCGTTTTTGAAGGGCTTAAAAAAGTGCCGAGAGCTCAAGCTCAAGCCGGAGAGATCGTGATTCTCTCCGGCCTCGAAGATGTCGCTATTGGTGAAACCGTAACCTCGCGTGACACCCCACAACCTATTCCACCTATTCAAGTCGAAGAGCCAACCCTCCGCATGAGCTTTGGAGTCAACACCAGCCCCCTTGCCGGTAGAGAAGGGCAGCACGTTACCAGCAGAAAACTGCGTGAACGTCTTTTCCGAGAGCTAGAAACAAATGTGAGCCTTAGAGTGGAAGAGACCGAAAGCCCAGACGTGTTCCTTGTCAGCGGGCGAGGCGAGCTTCACCTGGCCATCCTCATTGAAACCATGCGGCGTGAGGGCTTCGAGTTCCAAGTCTCTCAGCCGGAGGTGATTTTTCATCAAGATGCCGATGGACAGCAGCTTGAACCCTATGAACAGGTACAAATTGAGGTTGCAGAAACCTATCGAGGCATCGTCATCGAGCAGATGGGGCGTCGTCGGGGCGAATTGCAAAACATGTGGCAAGAGAGCGGTAATGCTCATTTCATCTATCTCGTGCCTACACGAGGTCTGCTTGGCCTTCGCAACGAACTGCTCACGGCCACCCGAGGTACCGCTGTCATCAATAGCCTGTTCGCGGGCTATTACCCTTACGCCGGCGACATTAGTCGCGCTAGTCGCGGCTCCCTCCTCGCCACCGAAATGGGTACAGCGACTCACTTCGGCCTCTCCAATGCAGAAGAAAGAGGCATCCTCTTTATCGAGCCGGGAACCGAGGTCTATCCGGGTATGATCGTCGGGAAACACCAGCGAGATAGCGATCTCGAAGTGAATGTGTGTAAGACAAAGCACCTCACTAACATCCGCTCTTCAACTTCTGAGATCGCGGTGCGACTCACTCCTCCTGCCATCCTAAGCCTCGATCAGGCTTTAGAATATATTGGTCCGGACGAGCTTGTGGAAGTCACCCCGAAATCCGTTCGTATGCGAAAACGCATCCTCGACTCTAACCTTCGCCGTCGCTTAGAGAAAGCCCCTATCGGCGCAAAATCCTAAACACATCCTTTCGCATTAGCATCACCGTTTTCTATCTCTCCAAAGAGTGCGTGGTCGAGCTTAAGCATCATCAAGAAAGGCGCAAAACCTTAGCGGCCACAAAATCTTCTTCAAAATACCATTCTCTGACCACTGCACCACCTTTTTGTTAAAAAGGAAGATAATTGAGCTGAATAAGGTATGTATATAGGGCATAGGGAATCTGTCCCCTCGTCATAATAACAGGCGTATCTATCGAGTATCTCTGCGTAGATCAAAAGAAAGCGGAAAGGAGTTTTGTATGACACCCATCCCACCACAACCACCAGAACATCAGTCGGCGTCGCCATTCCGAAGGCCCCAAAATCCGTTCGATTCCGGCTCCTTTCTTTTAGCGGTGATCGCGGGTATCCCGATACGCATTCACTTCACCTTCTTACTGCTCCTCGTCCTCGTTGCCGCAACAGGGATCGGAGGCAATCAGGGTCATAGCCTGATCAGCGTTATCTATGTGATCCTGCTGTTCGCTTGCGTAGTGCTCCATGAACTCGGTCATGCTCTTACCGCCAGGCGTTACGGCATCCGAACCTACGACATCGTCCTTTATCCTATCGGGGGCGTAGCAAGGCTACAAAACCTGCCGGATGTGAAGTCGGAGCTCTGGATTGCCCTGGCTGGTCCTGCAGTCAATGTCGTTCTTGCAGCTCTGCTTGGCATCGCGATCGCCGCAGCAGGTGTTCCCTTCGATCCCTCGCAAATACCTGCCCCCTTACCACGCCTCGTAGTCGATCTCTTTTGGTCTAATATCGCTCTCTTCGCCTTCAACATGCTGCCCGCATTTCCGATGGATGGGGGACGTGTTCTGCGCTCGTTTCTTGCAAAATATCTGGATGTGTTGGTGGCTACTCGAATCGCCGCCAGCATCGGCCAGGGGCTGGCGCTGCTTTTGGGACTTTGGTCCCTCTTCACCCTCAATCCGCTTCTTCTTCTCATCGCCGTTTTTGTCTTTGTGGCTGCCGGCCAGGAGGCGAACGCCTACCAGACGCATCTGCTGGCCACGGGTCACACCGTACGTGAAGCCATGCTGCGCGATTTTCATACCCTGAGCGTTGGCGACACGCTGCGCACTGCTGCCGAAAAACTGCTCTCGGGCAGCCAACACGATTTTCCTGTTGTCTTCGGTGAGGAGGTACAAGGGGTGTTGACACGTGCCGACCTGCTGCGTGGCCTAGCACAGGAGGGACCCGATGCCTACGTCGCCGGTGTCATGCAACGTGACTTTACCTACGTCTATCCCAATACCGATCTCGAACAGGTACTTCAGGCGTTCACACCCAATAAACCCATTCTTGTTATGGAGCCACCTCAAACGCCCACCGACTCGCCGAAGCTCATCGGCATGCTGAACCAAGAGAACGTCCTTGAATTCCTGATCATCTCTCACTTCAACTCTCGCCCACACCGTCTGGACTAACGGCATAGCAACCTGCAGGAATCACGGAAAAAAATGGCGAATTAGTATTTTTAAGCTACAAAAAGGAGTCTGGCTATGCGCATCATTCGTTATGCTCTTGCCTTGCTGATGCTTACCATTGGCATCTGCCCACTGCATGCAGCACAACCCCGTGTAAATGTGGCTTTACATGGGAAACGCTTTACTATTGGAGCCGGAGACAATCGCCTAACCGTGCTCTACCTGAGGGGTACACCCTATGAAATGGGCTATGCGCACGGGAAACTTTGCGCAAAAGAGGTACGCTATCTTGCAGAGCAGGTGGCCCCGATGATGATGCTGGGGATGGGGTGCTCTCCTTCTCGTGTAGATGCCATCTGGAAGCTCTATGCGAAGCACCTACGCCCCGACTATCTGGAAGAGCTGAAGGGGCTAGCCGATGGTTCTGGCGTTCCTCTAAGAGATATCGAACGACTATCGGCCATACCCGACATCTCTCAATGGAGCTGCTCTTTCTTCGCTGCTGATGGGAAAGCAACGGAACACGGTGATCTTATCCAAATCCGAGCGCTCGACTATACCACCGATGCTGGTATTCAAAAGTATCCGGCCCTCATCGTCTACGCCCCAGACCATGGAGTGCCTTTTGTAAGTGTCGGTTGGCTGGGATTCGCCGGAGTGGTTACCGCGCTGAATGCTGATACCATCGCCATGTCTGAAATAGGTGACGACTGGGACAAACAAACGAATAACTTCGATGGACGCCCCCTTACCTATGTCATGCGCGATGCCGTTCAGTTCGGTACAACGCTTCAAGAGGCGATCCATCAGGTGCGCGACTACCCTCGAACGCTCTCCATCCTCTACTGCCTTTCGTGGGGTAAAACAGGGCAGATGGCTGCCCTACAAACAAGTCACGATAAGTGCTACGTGTATAATTCGACCGATCTGCCGTTCCCTACCAAGCCTGGCATGGTCTATATGTCAATGGGGATGCATAGCGACTGGAACGCCAAGCTTGGTCATGTGCTCCTTCAAGACTATGGGCACATTACCGTCCCGGTCGCAGAGCAGATCATGCACCAGCTGAAAACCGGTAGTTTGCACGCGGTGGTCTTCAAACCGGCCACAGGCGACCTCTGGGTGGCCAACGCCACAGCACACCAAATGGCTTACGATAGGCCGTTTCTCCATTTCAACCTGTTTAAGGCGCTGTCTGATCCCTTCTTCAAGCAACCAATGCCTACTTCTACAGCGCAGAAAACCTCTCAAGTCCCTATAAATGCCCGATAAAACGGCCAGGGCTGAAGGTGTTGTGCGGATCGAGTGACTGTTTGAGAAGTTTTTGCAACGGAAAATCCGCTCCCAAATGGCCCCATCGCTCGGTATCTTCAAGTTCAGGAGTGATGGGGTCTAACCGTGTCCAAATCAAACGGGTTCGCGGCGACGGCAAAAGTTCACGGACACGCTTTGGCGAAAGTAGCTCAGGTGCCGCTGCAGCGATCTCTACGATCCCGCAGGCACAATCTGCTGTTACTTGCAGGTCTGGTGCATCGCCAATGCGCTCTAAAAGCGACGCGACTTCGGTCGGCAAACAAGAGATGCGCACAGCTAAAGGTGTCGCATCGGATAACCGTGCAAGGCGATTTTGCCATTCCTGCTGCCTCTCCTGGGATAGCTCTTCAGGTGCCATCGAAACACCAAGCTTTCTCGCAAGATCGGTATACGCGTCTGTTTGCCAATCCACGCGTCTGCGAGTACCCTGCAAAAATAAGACGACCTGAGGACGTGAGGCGACCTCATTCGTGACCCAGTAACCTACAGCGGCAAGTTGCGCTTGATAAAGCTCAAATGCGATCCTTGCTCCCGTAGCAAGATCAGCGACTTCCCAAACGAGAGTGCGCTGAAATGCTGGTGCCGTATGGACTTTGAACGTTAACTCGGTAAGAAAGCCTAACGTTCCCCACGATCCGGTAAAGAGTTTGCTAATATCGTAACCAGCTACGTTTTTCACAACCTTGCCACCACCGCGAACCTCAACACCTCCCGACATCATCGCACGAACGCCGATCAAAATATCGCGAGGTGTTCCATAAGCTGTCCGCCAAAAACCGCTTTGCGCACTGGCCACAATGCCTCCTAGCGTGGCCCTATCAGGCAGAGGCACATCGAGCGCTAAACGCTGATGACGTTTCGCTAAAATACCCTGCAAATCGGCAAGCGTCATTCCGGGCTCAACAGTTACCGTTAGGTCATCGGGTTGATAGTCTAACAGAGAATTAAGGTGAACACTACTCACCAAAACCACAGGCTTGCTCGGGCTGTAGCCGGTATGTAGTCGCGTGCCCCCGCCTACCGGTACAATGCCAACATCAGCCTCTTCTAGAGCACATATCAATGGAGCAAGCTGAGACTTCTCCTTCGGACACAATGCAGCAAGAGGAGGCGATTGCCACCATCTTGGCCAAGGGAAATCGTCAGCGGAGAGGACGCCATCATCCCCAACGATGTCGCGTAGTAAAGCAAGCAAACCTTCGACTGTCACATGTTTTCATTTCGCGAAAGCACCGCGGAAATCCTGCTGCCTACAAGTCAAGAGGGAGAGCACAGCCCTCCCTCAACTTTACCGTTCTACGGCTGGTTGTCCTTAGGCTTCCGCGATCAGTTTACGGATGCGAGCATCTAGTGCTTCCTGGTCAACAATGAACGACTGCAGTGCCGCTTCGGTCATGAGGTCGTCAAGAGAGGCTCGCCCCTTCCATCGAGCAAAATCGGGTATTTTACCTTTCTCGCGAATCGCCTGCTGTTCCTCCGATGTGAAGTTGCTAAACAAGCGGGTTCCATGGTCTCGATCTGCCTGCCGAAGGTCGTTCCCTGTTAAGTGCACGCCACCTCGCGCAGCAAGCTCTTTTGCAAAAGCTTTGAACGCATCATCTACCGTCCAAAGGAGCTCAAGCTGCCGATGGGTTTCAGCATCGGCACCAGGGTTCAAATGCACCTCATAATCCTTGTTCAGACACGATTCGATGCTCTCCGGCCTCGGGTGAGCAGCGTAGAACTCCTCTACCGCCTTCGGAGGGGCCGTATACACATCCACTCCGGCCAGCGTTAATAGCTGCTCTCCACTCCGCATCGAAGCGGCAATTTGGCGCGTTGGAATATCTGGGTGGTGCTCACGTAACTCCCGTACCACTCTCTGCGAAGCCAGCGTCGCCTTCTCACCAACGAACCTGCCATCACCCAGATGATTATCGGCCACCACCGAGTTTAATCTTCCTAGAAACACATTACAGTAGTTCGGCTTCGAGAGCAAAGTGGCCAAATAGTTCTGTCGGGCAGAGAAGCCAAGCGTGTAGTTGATGGGAATGCCCTCGGCACGAGCACGAGCCACGGCACAAAACCCTTCTGGAGTCATAGGGATCTTTACAATGAAGCGCTCGGGATGAACCGCATAGTATCTTTGCGCATAACGCACCGTCTTCTCGATGTCATGAGCAATTGAGGGATGCAACTCCACGCTAACGAAAGCATCGAACGCGCTCACAAGCCGAAGAGCGATGTGACAGTTAATAACGAACCCGATGTCCATCACCAAATCGTCCGGGGCGACACCCGGCTCGACATCCCGAATCCGTCGAGCCGCCTCTTTAATATCTTCATCCATAATCCCCGTCTGAACCACCTGGTTAGCTAAGGTGTTGTTGGTGGTTAGAGCCGAGAACTCCTGTCTCCACAGCTTACGCGCAGCCTCTAAATCCCCTGTATCCATCCAGAGCTGTGTGCCCAATTGGCGCAATTTTGCCAACGCGGGATCACTAGCCACGTCACCCACCCTTGCGGGTGGGTTCTTCACTTGGGTCGCCAATTCGGCGACAAGAGCCTCACGCCGCGTCATATCCGACAGAGAAATCGTTGCCATTCTGTTTACTCCTTTCCTGTTTTCTTATCAGGAAAAATTTGCGAAGCTCACCACCGCCTCGAGCGGTATCGTTGTTCCACAGAAAAGGCGGCAAGTGAACTGCTATTCCTCCGATGTCATCCGGCTACATCGGAGCACATCTTAATTTCATGCGCACTCCATTGTTGTACCATACTCCAACCCATCCCCATGCAGTCCTAACCCCCTGTTTAAGGCGCTTTGGCGACGCGCTTCCAAACGCCACGCTAAGCTTTCTCCTCCCTACCGACACCTTCAATAGAAAAACGAAATTGGGCAAGCCAACTTGCCATTCTTGCTGATACGTGGAGAGAGGATAGCAACCTGCAGGCTACCCTCCAGCATGCGACTTCCCAGCAGGAAGCAGACGCTATGCTACCTCTATTTTACTATGGAATTCACCCTCATATCTCTACGAGAGCACTCGGCGTATAGTCGCCGCTGTATTTCGTAGAGCAGAATGCCCGCGGCAACCCCAACGTTTAGCGAATCCTGGCCTGCTACCATAGGAATCCGAACCTGATGGGTGCATACCTCAAGCACCTCTTTTGTTAGGCCGTTTTGCTCATTGCCTACCAGCAAGAGCAAAGGAGGTCGAAAATCTAGCTGCCAGAGAGTCTCCTGCGCCGAACCGGTCGCGCCTATCACCTGAGTACCCTTTGCCACAAAGGCATGCAGGGCAGTCCGCAAATTATCGCAATACAATAGCGGCAATCGTCCTATCGCTCCTCGTGCCGCCCGAATGCAGTTTTTATGGAACGGATCCGACCCTTCTCCTACCACCATAACTCCCTCTGCTCCAGCCGCATCGGCAGTCCTCAATATCATTCCAAGGTTATCGGGATTGGCAATATTTTCGGCTATGAGCAGGACAGACCGCGAGCCTAGCTGAAAATGAGTCAGCGAACGCACTCCTGTCTCAACGACCGCTATCACACGTGGAACCGGCCGTGTTGTGGTGAGCTTAGCCATTAAACCTCCACTCAGACACGCCCTAGGCACCTCTTGTAAGCAGGCCTGTTCGTACAGTTGGTAACCTAGGGGATCGCTCTTTAACTCCGGAGTGTAAAGCAACCAGTGAATCGCTAGTCCA
The DNA here is from genome assembly GCF_000427095.1 of Chthonomonas calidirosea T49. Classification (NCBI taxonomy): domain Bacteria; kingdom Bacillati; phylum Armatimonadota; class Chthonomonadia; order Chthonomonadales; family Chthonomonadaceae; genus Chthonomonas; species Chthonomonas calidirosea. Next base: position 332,776 of record NC_021487.1, on the reverse strand, counting down.
TCCTCAACGGCACGCAGACATAACAAATCTCCTTCAATGGCAAAGTATCTTCGAGTTCTGCAAGATGTTTCGCGCAAAAGAGAGCGAACTTCAGCCAGAACACCGTCCTTACTCCCATCCACCATGTGCTCTATCACAGAACGCCTGCCACGCCTTCGCCCTGTTACCTTGTAAACAGTCTCGTTCTCCTTGTTTTCTTCCTGCACGTCTATCAACTCAGTAATCCCGTTACGCATCCACTCGGCCACGTATTTCAATTCAACCCAATGATCCCTAGGTAGCCTCAAAAGAAGCTCTCGCACGGCCCGCTCACCGCAAGCATACATCAGAAAGGCCTTGCACGCCTCATCGCTCATACCTAAAGCCATTACACCGTCCATTTCGCCACCAAGGCCCCTATAGGTAATCCATCGAAGCGCTGTAGAGCTAGAAAGGCCGATCCATTTGCGAACTTGAGCATCGAAATGGTCAGCAGTGAAGCCCGACCGCCCTGCCATGCAATCCTCGAACAGCGTCTTTAGGGCAGGTGACTCCTTTAAAATTCCTAACAGTTCCACCGTTTCCCTCTTAAGCAAGTTGGAATGTGGCAAGCGGAGCCGTTGCCAGCGTGTCAAAACTCAGGGCATCTGCTCCACAGGTGCGGTATCGCCAGTAACCGGCGGCAGCGATCATAGCCGCGTTATCGGTGCAGAGCGTCGGTTCAGGCATCACCAAATGAAGGCCCTCCTCAACGGCCATCGCTCGCATCCGACGCTGCAGCAGCCGATTGGCTGCCACCCCTCCCACAACACAGGCGGTCTTTGCTCCCGTCGCTTGCAAGGCACGACGTAACTTTGCCACTAGCACGTCTACAATAGCGGCCTCATACGAGGCTGCTATGTCCGCCAATGAAGTGGCACCTTGGTCTTTTTCTAGAAAGGTACGCAAAGCCGTTTTGAGCCCGCTGAAGCTAAAATCCAACCCCTCAGAGATCATGCCTCGCGGGAAAGAAATACGACTTGGATCTCCGCCCTCCGCCAGTTTCGAGAGGTTAGGCCCCCCAGGATAGGGTAGACCAAGCAACCTAGCTCCCTTATCAAAAGCCTCACCGGCCGCATCATCACGAGTAGCGCCCAACAGGGCGTAACGCCCATATCCTTCCATCCAAACCAGTTGCGTATGCCCTCCGGAAACGATCAGCGCAACGAGCGGTAGCCTCTCATAAAGCGTGTTATCTGCAAGAAAAGCCGAATAAAGATGCCCCTCTAAATGGTGCACAGCCACAATGGGCCGCCTCAAAGCCATGGCCAGTGCTTTCGCCGCCGAAACACCCACCAACAGAGCGCCCAATAACCCAGGCCTATTTGTTACGGCGATAAGTCCCACATCATCTAATGTTGTCTTGGCACTTGCCAACGCTTCGCACATTACCGGTATAAATCGCTCAACATGATGCCGTGAAGCGACCTCTGGCACGATCCCACCATACCGCGCATGGAGGTCCACCTGGCTAGCCACAATGTTCGAAAGAACTCGCTCCCCCTCTTCCACAATGGCTACCGATGTCTCGTCGCAACTTGTCTCTATGCCTAAAACTCTCATCTTAGCCGCCATTATACCTCTACCGCCGTCAAGACTGCCCTGCACCGAATCTTCACTTTTTTCGTGAACCTTCACCGCCCTTTTCCTTACCCATCAGAAAGTTCTAAATCCCACACATCCCCCTAATCATGGGGATTCGCTGAGTGGGTGAACCGGCTCACCTTCACCACTTGACCGCTGAAACTCTTGCTAAATTTGGTTCAGGTAAAGTTGATTGACGACGATGAACAATCTATCCCTGTGGGCAAGCCACTAAGAGTTTCTTGCCCCCTTATTCTATTAAAACAGGAGTCGGGGAAACAAATGGCGAATAACCCGTTTAAATTACCCACTTGGTCTAGGAGGTCTATGCCAAAGCAATCTACTCCATACCGCCATATCTATCGCGGGAGTAGGCTATGTGAGATCGCCTTTCCACTCGGTGGCATTGGCACCGGCACGATATCACTGGGTGGCCGCGGCGACCTGAGAGACTGGGAGATATTCAATCATCCCGGTAAGGGCTTTCACCTACCCTTTACCTTCTTTCTCGGCTACTTCGAGAGCGAAAATGACAAAGGTGTTGCTCGCGTACTTGAAAGCCGTATCCCTCCGCCCTACAGCGGTGCATCCGGCCTGCCAACGGGCAGGGTTCCGGGCCTCCCTCGACTTCATTCTAACACCTTTCGCGGAGAATATCCCTTCGCATGGCTTCATTTTCATGACGACCTTCTGCCCGTTCAACTCTCTCTTGAAGCGTTCAATCCCCTTATTCCCATGGATGTGGAAAGCTCGTCGCTCCCGGTCGCTTTTTTCCGGTGGAGGGTGCGCAACCCTACAGAACATGCCCTATCTGCCACCATCGCCCTGTGCCTTTTAAATCCCATTGGCCTCACCGGCCACGAACTTCCTGGTAGCCGCTATCATCAACAGCTTGGGAGAAATCTCAATACCTGGCAAGAAGAAAACGCTTTACATGGCATCTTTATGACCGGTGGAAAACCCCAACCCTCCGACCCTCACCACGGCGATATAACCTTAATGACCGACTGGTACAACGTTAGCTACCGCCTACGCTGGGAACGTGCAGGTTGGTGGGACGATGCCCAAAACTTTTGGGACGATTTCGTGTCCTCTAAAGGACACTTATCCAGCGATCCTCAAGCTTCCCCCTCTCCCGATCATCAAACCGACGTCGCCACTCTCGCACTCCACGCGCATCTTGCACCCAAAAGCCATGTTGAGCTACCTTTCCTCATTGCCTGGCGTTTCCCCAACCTTGTTAACTACTGGAACTCGGAACCGGAGGTGCATGGAAAACATATCGGCAACCACTATGCCACCCGTTTTCAATCCTCATGGGAGGCTGCTCGCTACACTTTCGAGAACCTTGCTAGCCTTGAAAAGACAACGCGCGCTTTTCATCATGCCCTCTATCGCTCCACATTGCCACCTTTTGTCCTCGATGCCGTAGGAGCGAATATTTCTATTCTTCGATCGCCTACGGTTTTGTATACTGCCGATGGACGCATGAACGCATTTGAAGGATGTGGCGATCGAGGAGGCTGCTGTCCGATGAACTGCACACATGTCTGGAACTATGCGATGTCCGCCGCTTTTCTCTTTCCCTCACTTGAGCGCAGCGTGCGCCTCACCGATTTTTGCCACAATACTCGTCCTAATGGACATATGGCGTTTCGAACCCTGCTGCCTCTTAGCTCAACCCTATGGCAGTTTAAACCAGCCGCCGATGGTCAAATGGGCACAATCCTCCGCGCTTACCGTGAATGGACACAGTGTGGAGATAGAAAGTTTCTCCAAACCATCTGGCCAGGCGTCCAGCGCGCTCTCGAATTTGCCTGGCAGCCAGGTTCTTGGGATTCCGATCAAGACGGCGTCATGGAAGGAGAACAGCACAATACCTACGACATTGAATTCTACGGCCCAAATCCCCTTTGCAGCGTTCTCTATCTCGGTGCCCTCCGGGCTGCCGAAGAGATGGCTAGAGAGCTGGGATTTTATGAGAAGGCCAGCGAATATCGGAATCGCTACGAACAAGGCCGCACCCGTCTTGTGGAGCTTTTGTGGAATGGGGAGTTTTTCCGTCAAATCGTTACGACAACAAACTCCGGTGCAGTGCAACAACAGTCGCCTAACCAGCTCCCACTCGAACCGGAGCCGCTCCACCAGTTTGGGGCAGGCTGCCTTTCCGACCAACTCCTAGGTCAGTGGATGGCCCATGTTATTGGCCTCGGCTACCTACTGCCGCCCGAGCTTGTTAAAAAAGCCATAGGATCCGTCTTCCGTTACAACTGGAAGCCCGATCTGTCACAACATGCCAGCGTGCAACGTTGTTATGCACTTAACGACGAATCGGGCCTTCTTTTGTGCACTTGGCCGCACGGCAGGCGTCCACGCTACCCGTTTCCCTACGCCGATGAGGTGTGGACAGGTATCGAATATCAGGTAGCCAGCCACTTAATCTATGAAGGAAAACTCGAAGAAGGCCTTGCCATCGTGCGTGGCGTTCGGAATCGTCATGATGGGGTACGCCGTAACCCATGGAATGAGTTTGAATGTGGGCATCATTATGCCCGTGCGCTCTCTTCCTGGGGCCTACTGCTTGCACTAAGCGGCATTCGCTACTCGGCTCCTGCGAACCGCCTAGAAATCCTTCCCAGGTGGTCTGCCGATCCGTTCCGATGCCTCTTCACCGCCGGTACCGCCTGGGGCATCGTGCATTTAGATAGGGAAGGAGTTTTAGAATTGGAAGTGCTCTGGGGCTCTTTTGCACTTACCGACTTATGTTTACCGCCCATCTTCGGGCAAAACACGACAGTTTGCCTTCAAAAACAGCAGGTACCTGTCGTCTATCAGGATGCGAGGCTTCATCTGAGCCCTACTCTAGCTCTGAAAGCAGGTGATAAGCTTCATGTAGAGGCCTCTAGCAGTTGATTGTGAGGGAACCTGCGACCTTTCTCACTCTGTCAAAAAACTATTCGAAGAATTTCAAGCGAATTTTCGTGTGTCACAAACTCCATGCAGGATTCTGTAGGGGAAAGTGTCAAAATAAAGGGCGTGCGTTTATACACGCCGATCACACGTAATAAACCCAATCCAACGTTCTTCGAAAATCTCTAACTTCGGGGGGAATATGTATGGATAGACGTCAGTTTTTGCAACTTGGCCTTCTCGCCCCGTTCGCTCTTTTGGCAGGCTGCGGTGGAGGCGGTGGTAGCCCTAGCTCTTCACCAGGAGGAGGCTCTTCAGGAAGCGGTTCCGGTGGTTCTGGCAGTGGTGGCTCCGGTGGAAGCTCTTCAGGGCCGACTATTTATGTTACTGACCAGGGGAATGGACGCGTCGTCAAATTCAACGACTTCACGGGAACAGGTTGGACGACCTATGGATCTACAGGTAGTTCACAAGGCCAATTCAATCTGCCAGGCGGACTTAGCGTGGATACTCAAGGGCGTATCTACATCTCAGATTACCAGAACGCCCGCCTCGTGCGCATCAACGATATGACCGGTGCCGGATGGGTTGCTCTCGGTAGCACGCTTTCCCTAGTAGGTCCCTATAATGTAACTCTCGATAGCTCTGGCTACATCTACATTGTTGACTTTGGTGGTCAACGCATCGTCCGTGTCTATGACATGAACGGAACAGGCGCAGTGGCACTGGGGCAGCTAAATAATCCTGGCTCTGCTGTAGGTCAATTCCACGGTCCTGTAGCGGCTGTTGTGGATTCTACCGGGCATATCTATGTCGTCGACTCCAATAACCACCGCATTGTCCGTGTTGACAACATCAGTGGGCTCAACTGGACGACCTATGGCTCCCAAGGAAATGGCCAAGGACAGTTTAATCAGCCCGGCGGCATAGCGCTGGATAGCAGCGGCCGTATCTACATCTCCGATACCCTCAACAATCGCATTGTTCGCATCAACGACATGACGGGTGCCGGATGGACGGTCTTTGGAACCCCAGGTACTGGGGTCAACCAATTTCAAGCTCCCGTCGGAATTGCCATCGACTCGCAAAATCGCATCTATGTGGCTGACAATGGCAACAATCGCATCGTGCGTATCAATGATATGACCGGAACAGGCTGGGTTAGCTACGGCTCCCAGGGCAGCGGTGTTGGCAACTTTATTAGCCCATTCGGTATCGCACTTCACTAACCACCCCCAATGAACTGTGTGGCGGGCGTCCACCCTCCAGGGCTGCCCGCCCTCTTTTCTTGCCGCTCCTTGATACGCTTCACCAACGGGGCGACCACTCCCTAGCAGGATGCAAGGCTTCTCTCACTCTGTCAAAAAACTATTCGAAGAATTTCAAGCAAATTTTCGCGTGTCACAAACTCCCTATGGAAATGTGTTAAAATAAAGGGTGTGTGTTTATACACGCCGATCACACGTAATAAACCCAATCCAACGTTCTTCAAAAATCTCTAACTTCGGGAGGATATGCATGGACAGACGTCAGTTTTTGCAACTTGGCCTTCTCGCCCCGTTCGCTCTTTTGGCAGGCTGCAGTGGATGCGGTAGGAGCCCTAGCTCTTCACCAGGAAGAGGCTCTGGAGAAAGCGGATCGGCTGGCTCTGGAGGAAGCTCTTCAGGGCCGACTATTTATGTTACTGACCGGAATAATGGACGCGTCGTCAAATTCAACGACTTCACGGGAACAGGTTGGACGACCTATGGATCTATGGGTAGTTCACAAGGCCAATTCATGCTGCCACGTGGACTTAGCGTGGATCCTCAAGGGCGTATCTACATCGCAGATTACCAGAACGCCCGCCTCGTGCGCATCAACGATATGACCGGTGCCGGATGGGTTGCTCTCGGTAACACGCTTTCCCTACAAGCTCCCAATGATGTAACATTCGATAGCTCTGGCCACATCTACATTGTTGACTCTGGTGGTGATCGCATTATTCGTGTCGATGACATGAACGGAACAAACCCAGTGGCACTGGGGCAGCTAAAACAGCCTGGCTCTGGGAAAGGTCACTTCTACGGTCCTTACGCGGCTGTTGTGGATCCTACCGGGCATATCTATGTCATCGACTGCTTTAACCACCGCATCGTTCGTGTTGACAACATCAGTGGGCTCAACTGGACAACCTATGGCTCCCAAGGAAACGGCCAAGGACAGTTTAATCAGCCCGGCGGCATAGCGCTGGATAGCAGCGGCCGTATCTACATCTCCGATACCCTCAACAATCGCATTGTTCGCATCAACGACATGACGGGTGCCGGCTGGACGACCTTTGGAACCAAAGGTACTGGGACCAACCAATTTCAATATCCCTACGGAATCGCCATCGACTCGCAAAATCGCATCTATGTGGTTGATACTGATAACAATCGCATCGTACGTATCGATGATATGAACGGAACAGGCTGGATTACTTACGGCTCCCAGGGCAGCGGTGTTGGCAACTTTGCTGGCCCATACGGTATCGCACTTCACTAACCACCCCCCAATGAACTATGTGGCGGGCATCCACCCTCCAGGGCTGCCCGCCCTCTTTTCTTGCCGCTCCTTGATACGCTTCACCAACGGGGCGCCCACTCCCTAGCAAGTTCCACGCCGCAAAATCGGTTATACTAAACGTGGTTCCTACTAGGGAGAAGTAGAAGTCAAAGATACAACGAAGGGAATGGGAATGGAGCGACGTAAGTTTCTTCAGGTCGGGATGCTTACCCCATTTGTTCTGCTGGCGGGCTGTGGAGGAGGAAACGGCTCCCCTGCATCGGGCAGTGGCGGCAATAGTGGCGGTCCCGGTCCGACCATGTATGTGACCGATCAAGGCAATAATCGCGTTGTTCGATTCAACGACTTTATCGGCACAGGATGGACAACCTATGGCTCACGCGGTAGTGGCACTGGGCAGTTCGGTCTGCTTGGAGGCATCACCGTAGATAAGCAAGGACATATCTATGTGGCGGACTATACCAACGCACGTGTTGTCTCTTTCAACGATATGAGCGGCACAGGATGGACAGTTCTCAGCTCCGCTATCTCTTTGGTCGGCCCCTACGGTGTGGCGATAGATAGCAGCGGTCTCCTCTATATTGCCGACTTTGGCGGACAACGTATCATTCGAGTCAACGACATAACGGGTGCCGGTGCGCTCTATCTGGGAACCTACAAACAGGCCGGCACGAACCAAGGCCAATTTAACAATCCCACTGCGGTAACCATCGATTCCTCCGGGCGCATCTATATCGTGGATTCCAATAATAATCGCATTGTCCGCGTCAACGACATGACGGGAGCCGGCTGGATAACTTATGGCGTTGCAGGCTACGGACAAAACCAGTTCAACCTCCCGAGCAACATCGCCCTCGACAGTAAAGGCAACATCTACATCGCTGATACGCTTAACCATCGCATTGTGCGCGTGAGCGACATGAACGGTACCAACTGGACCGCCTTTGGGACTCAAGGCAATGGCATTAACCAGTTTACCGGCCCCACGGGTATCGCCATTGATAGCCAAAACCGCATCTATGTGGTAGATAACGGCAACAACCGTATTGTACGCTTCAACGATATGACAGGTACAGGATGGATAAGCTACGGCTCAGGAGGTCATGGAGTGGGCAACTTTAGCAGCCCATTCGGCATTGCCCTCCATTAATGCAGTCCTTAAAAATAGTTGCCCTTTGGGCATCCATCGTTTCGTTTACCGCTAAAAAGAAAGGGGAAGCGGTAATAGCCCCGCTTCCCCTCGCTGTTGCTCCCTTTAACTTCCCACGACCGTTGTCTCAATGACCTCCGGCGCACGCTGGAAGGAGAGGACCCCTTCTGCGTTTGCGTCTACAAGAATATGGTCACCTTCACGGAACTCGCCGGCCAATAGTTTCTGAGCCAATGGGTCGGCGATCAACCGTTGGATTGCCCGTTTAAGCGGTCGCGCCCCATATACCGGGTCGTAACCCGCCAGAGCAACCGCCTCGCGTGCCTTGGGCGTAAGTGTTAGGGTGATCTTCTTTTCGGCCAAGCGTTTGCGTAAAAGCCCGAGTTGTATCTCTACAATCTCTCGAATCTCTTCCATCGTCAAGCTCTTGAAGAGGATGATCTCGTCAATGCGGTTTAGAAACTCCGGCCTGAAGTGAGCTTGGACCGCCTCCATGACCCGCTGGCGCATGAGAGCCGGGTCGGTGAGCGCAAGTTCCTGGATAATGTGACTTCCGATATTCGAGGTCATGATGACCACGGTGTTCCGGAAGTCCACCGTGCGACCCTGTCCATCGGTCAATCGGCCATCATCCAAAAGCTGCAGCAACACGTTGAAAACATCCGGATGCGCCTTTTCGATCTCATCAAAGAGAATCACCGAGTAGGGCCGGCGCCGTACCGCTTCCGTCAGCTGACCTCCCTCCTCATAGCCCACATATCCCGGCGGGGCACCGATCAGTCGCGCCACCGAGTGCTTCTCCATATATTCGCTCATGTCAATGCGCACCATGGCGCGCTCGTCGTCAAAGAGGAACTCGGCCAACGCACGTGCCAACTCCGTTTTACCCACACCGGTCGGGCCGAGAAACATGAAGCTGCCGATGGGTCGGTTCGGATCGGCCAAACCGGAGCGTGAACGCCGTACAGCGTTAGCCACCGCCGTAATCGCCTCATCTTGACCGACCACACGCTGGCGAAGTCGCTCCTCCATGTGGAGCAGCTTCTGCATCTCACCCTCCAACATGCGGCTCACGGGAATGCCCGTCCATTTGCTGACGATCTCGGCGATATCGTCCGCTGTTACCTCCTCTTTCAACAGGGCCTGACCACCCTGCTGCACCTCCCGAAGTTCGGCTTGTTCCTGCTCTAAGCGCTTGTTCAGCGCGTGCATTACCCCGTACCGAAGCTCAGCGGCTTTCGCTAAGTCGCCCTCTCTCTCTGCAGCCTCCGCCTGCAACCGAGTCTGCTCGATCTCCTGCTTCGTCTTGCTGATCTTTTGGATCACCCGCTTCTCATTCTCCCAACGAGCCTTCAGTTGTGCCGACTGCTCGCGCAGTTCGCTTAACTCCTGCTCGATCTTTGCAAGACGCTCTTTGCCGGCTTCATCGGTCTCCTTCGACAACGCCATACGCTCGATCTCTAACTGGCGTATCCTGCGCTCCACCGCATCAATCTCTGCCGGCATCGAGTCGATCTCGATACGCAGACGTGAGGCAGCTTCATCCACTAGATCTATGGCCTTGTCTGGCAAAAATCGGTCGGATATGTAGCGATGCGAAAGCACCGCTGCTGCCACCAGAGCGCTGTCGGTGATGCGCACGCCATGATGAACCTCATAGCGCTCCTTCAAACCTCGCAAAATGGCGATTGTGTCCTCTACAGATGGCTCGCCAACGTAGATCGGTTGGAAGCGTCGCTCAAGAGCGGCATCTTTCTCGATGTGTTTTCGGTACTCATCGAGCGTGGTGGCACCGATGCAGCGCAGTTCACCGCGTGCCAACATCGGCTTCAGCATATTGGAGGCATCCATGGCGCCCTCGGCTGCACCTGCTCCAACAATGGTGTGGATCTCATCTATAAACAGAATGATGGAGCCTTCAGCACGCGCGATCTCTTTGAGAACAGCCTTTAGGCGCTCCTCAAACTCGCCACGATATTTCGTGCCTGCAATTAAAGAGCCGAGATCAAGCGCGATGATGCGCTTATTACGTAATCCCTCAGGCACGTCTCCTTCCACAATGCGCTGTGCCAAACCCTCTACAATAGCCGTCTTCCCGACTCCAGGTTCTCCAATTAAAACCGGGTTGTTCTTTGTACGCCGTGAGAGCACCTGAATAACACGGCGTATCTCTTCATCACGCCCGATCACCGGGTCTAACTTCTGCTTGCGTGCCTCTTCGGTTAGATCACGACCATACCTCTCCAAAGCTTGGTATTTCTCTTCGGGGTTGGGGTCAACAATCCGCTGATTCCCGCGCACGTCGCGTAATGCCTGCAATAAGTTGTCCTGCGTTACTCCCTGCGCTTTAAGAAGCCTCGCCGCACCGCTCTGGCCGTCCGCAACGATACCGAGTAACAAATGCTCTGTGCTTACGTACTCATCCTGCATCCTCTCGGCCTCTGAAAACGCGATGTTAAAAACGTTGCGAAGGCGCGGGGATATCGTTGATCCATGCTCCGCCGAGCCGGAAACTTTAGGTAGCTTCTCAATCTCCGCTTCAAGTTGACGTTCCAGCACCGGCACGTTCACTCCGAGTTTCTGAAGAATAGGTTGAGTTACACCATCCGTCTGTTGAAGCAAAGCGGCAAGCAGATGCTCAACGTCAATCTGCACGTTCTGATGTGTCACAGCCTGTTGCTGGGCGTCCTGCACCGCCTCTTGAGCTTTGATGGTCAATTTATCCATGCGCATAGGGCATCCCTCACACTCTTCAAAGTTAGCGTCTCGTTATAATACTACATTAGTGTGATATTATAAAGTTCCTGCCCGATATCGCCTCCAAGCTCATTGCGGCTCACGACGAGGCACCTCATAAACCATAAAGTCATAGGCCACAAGGGTGTTGGGGAAAACCGCCTGCGCTTCCTGCAACAGCGTATTCATCTTATCACCGGTTTCGTAGCGCGCACTAAAGTGGGTCAAGATCAAGCATCGCACCTCGGCCTCGGCCGCTGTCCGTGCCGCCATCTCAGCGGTGGAGTGCATGCCGCGTTTGGCATGCTCTAACTCCTCATTTGTATAGGTTGCCTCATGAATTAACAGATCGGCTCCTTTGGCTAACTCTACAGCTTTGGGTGTGTAGATGGTGTCTCCACAATAAACCACCTTGCGCCCTGGACGCGGTGGTCCAACAAGAGTTTTGCCATCAATAATGCGGCCATCCTCTAGCCGAATCACCTCCCCTGCTTTTAGCCGTCCATAGAGGGGGCCCTCGGGTATTCCAAGGGCCCTCGCGCGCTCCACATCAAAACGCCCCGGCAACGGCTTCTCTATTACCGCATAGCCGTAACACTCTATTCGATGCCGCATGGGGGCTGCCCAAACTTCAAACCGCTTATCTTCATAAATCAAGCCGGGGCGAACCGTTTGTACGGCAATGGGGTAGTTTGGCCGCGAACGGCTGATATCCAACGATAGCCGAACATACTCCTCTAACCCGACCGGCCCATACAAGGTAACGGGTGTGGTGCCACCGTTTTGCATTGCTCGGCTTGCTAGCAGCCCGGGTAGTCCAAACAGATGATCGCCGTGGAGATGAGTAATGAAAATGCGCTCGAGATGACTCAATCGCAATGGAGAGCGTAAAATCTGGTGTTGTGTCCCCTCCCCACAATCGAACAGCCATAGGACACCCTGCTCCGGAAGCTGTAGAGCCACGCTGCTTACATTGCGATTGCGAGTCGGAGCCCCAGAGCTCGTCCCAAGAAACGTTATTCGCATATGTCGCTAACTAAGGGATACCCAGTCGGCTTCGGCCACCTCCTTCCAGCGCCTACGTATCGCCTCAATCTGCTCTGGTTCTAACCCCCCTGCCTCCAGTAGTTTGGCATTCTGTTGCCAGCGCTCCGGCTTCGTTGTGCCGACAATTGCCGTATGAACCCCCGGTAACCCGATCACGAAACGAAGTGCCGTTGCTGCTGCCTCTTCAGGATCGTCCAAAAAACTGTACTGAAGTTTCTGCAGACGCTCCCAGTAAGGCGCGATATAGCCGTTTGAAGGCCGCTCTTTATAAAGCCATACTGCATTCGCTATGGGCCGCTTTACAATAACGCCGATGTTATTCTTCTGGGCCACCGGTAGCAGGAGATCGATGCCACGCTGGTCGGCAATATTAATCGAGGTTTGTAAAGTATCGAAAGCACCACATTCAAGCGCGTAGAGTGCGGCCTCATTATCTCCACTGTAACCGATAAAGCGCGCCTTGCCAGCATCCCGCGCCCGTTGCAGCACCTCGATGACCTCTCCGCGTTGTAAAATCTCGAGCGAGCATGTATGAAGCTGAATAAGATCCAGATAATCCGTGCGTAAGCGCCTCAAACTCCTCTCTATAGACCTCTCTAGCAAGGTCGGGCTCCAGTCAGGGTAGTCTAGCCCGGAAGCATGGCCACACTTGGTGAACAGATAGCACTCGGATCGCCGATGTGCAATCGCCGCACCGATAAGCTCTTCGCTTGAAACTTGGCCATTGGAGTAGCACTCAGCCGTATCAATTACGTTCAGGCCGGCATCCAAGGCACTGTTGAGCAGACGTTCCACAATGGAAGCTTCTGCTCCGAGGTAGCCTATCTCCGCGCCACCAAACCCAAGCACACTGACCTCTAAACCGGTCTTTCCTAAAACTCTTCTTTCCATATCCGTTCTCTCCTTTCTCGGCGAAATTGTCCTTCCAATCGAGAGGCCACACCTCACGCGATCTGAATAAGCCTCTCCAAAAACTGGCGTCCTTTGCGTAAATTCGCTCGTCTTTCCGCCTCAGTATAGCGCCCCAACGACTCGTCCTCCACACAGAGATCGCGAGAATATCCTGCCTGCTTCAACAAACGTACATAGCGGCTTAGGTCAATATCCCCCTCGTCTATTGGCGAGACATAGCGCCCATACTCATAGCCAATGGAGCGTTCGCTTTCTCGGATCTCTTCCGGATAGGCAATGTTTTTAATATGCGTATGCTTCACATCACCAGCGAAACGCTCAAAAATGGCATAGACCTTAGACAGAGGCCAACCGCGCCAGTAGAAGTTGCCCGAATCCAATGTTAACCCTAAACGAGGCGAATGGACAGCGGAGAGCACATAGCCCAGAAAATCCGGGTCGTTGCCAACACTTCCGTGGTTCTCGATTCCTAAATCCACTCCGATGCCAGCCGTACGCTGTAGTATCTCGTTTAAAGCGCTAACAACAAGGGTTTGGGCTTCCTCAGCAGCTCGATGGGGCTCCCCTTTCAAAAGCGGGTCAATCCGAACGACTGGTATGCCCAACTGAGCAGCAGCCTCCACGGTGCGTACCGCCCAAGAGACCTCAGCTTCTCTATCCGCGGCGTTGAAGTTGTTGCCCATACAGAGAGCGCAAACCTGCACGTTCAGGCTTTCTGCCTGGCGCTTCAGCTCTGCTAGCTCCTCCGCGCTGGAAACCCGAAGACGCTCCTTACCCTCTACCGGTAAGAGCGCCGGCACCGTGTCATCGCGAAGCACCAACAGCTCTACGGCTTGATAGCCTAAATCCTTTAACCCTTCTCCAAGCTGCTTGTACCCCGCAGCGAAAACGATCTCATCTCGAATAGAGACAAACATAGGACCTCCACCTTCGATTTCTTGACACAAAACCGATACATTCTACACTTTTTCTGCCCTATTTACGACCCGATGCCTCCTGCGTATCCTCCAAATAGAGTAGGCCCCACATCGAGACCTCTCTAAAACCTAATCGCCGGTACAATCTGCCAGCCACGGGGTTCTCGTAAAACAGACAGGGCAACTTGCCGTCTTTTTGGAGATCTAAAGCCAACGCCGCCGTACACGCCGCCGCATAGCCATGACCACGCGACTCGGGCCGCGTATAGACACCTCCGATAAGCCCAACATGTTGACTTTCCACGTTTAGCAGGGCACAAGAAACAATCCGCGTTGCGGAGGGTTGACCCATCTGCTCCTCCACCACAAACACCCGACCGCTGGAGAGCTTACTCATAACGTTTGGACGGCTCCGATACATGTTGCCCGCCCCAGCATAGAGATCGGCTAACTTATCGAGGTCAGCTATCGTCGCTCGACGTGCTAGCCTCAGAAGCGACTCCTCACACTGTGGTGGGCTGTCCAAACGCATAAACGGACTCACCTCCAACCCTACAACGCGGTAGCGCCGCAAAGCAGCCCGCAAACCATAGATCGTCTCTAGAGACCCCCTTGCGCCTAATAGTCCCTCCTGACCGTCTATAATAGAAGCGAAACTTGCCGCCGTGCGTCCGTCTCTGTCTACAACGACCACCATATTTGCATAGCGAAACAGTACCCCCTCCAACCTCCCTTCGTCAAAGGCTCCCCACGAAGGTAACGCTCCATTTTGGTATCCGTAAACCTCTAGGTTAACGCGAGAGGTAAGGAAGCGGTTTACATCGGTATCAAAAAGGCGCGCACAGGCCTCCGCGTCCGCTGCAACCAGAGGACGTACCTGCAGTGCAGAGGCCTCACGCGCCATCTGTCTCTCAGCACCCCTTCTCAAAGGACTTCACGTAGTCAGGCAAGACATCCATTAAAAGCCTCTCTACATACTTTCCAATGAGATCGCACTCCAAATTCACCCTATGCCCTGGCTGACCTTTTCCTAACGTCGTCGCCTCACAAGTGTGCGGGATGAGCCAAACCGTAAATGAATCGGGCGCTACCGAGGCAACGGTCAAACTGACACCATCTACGCAGATGGAGCCTTTCTCAACAATATAACGCCGCAATGCAGATGGGAAGGTTATTTCCATGATCCGAGCGTTTTCGGCATCTTTGACCTCTCTAATACGCCCTACTCCATCCACATGTCCCTGCACAATATGGCCGCCGAAGCGCCCATCCGCCTTCAGCGGACGCTCCAAATTCACTGGATCGCCGTCCCGTAGGTCGCCTAAATTCGTTCTGACCATCGTCTCAGGAACAACATCGAAACGGAGAATCACACCTCCAACATGTGCGTCCCGGCTTATCTCCTCTCTGCCCACAACGGTAAGACAGCAGCCGTTTACCGCTAGGCTATCTCCCACGTCCGTGCCTTGGCCTGTTTTCGAGACCTCTATCTCGATTATAGCCGATCGCTCCCTGCTCTGCACAG
This sequence comes from Chthonomonas calidirosea T49, assembly GCF_000427095.1. Lineage (NCBI taxonomy): Bacteria > Bacillati > Armatimonadota > Chthonomonadia > Chthonomonadales > Chthonomonadaceae > Chthonomonas > Chthonomonas calidirosea. The sequence continues at coordinate 317,430 of NC_021487.1, read as the reverse complement.
AAACGACCGTTCCGATCTCTTCAACAATGCCCGTGAACATACAATACCACCCACCTCCTCTTTCCTAAACATAATACCGTATCCCCATTCGTTTCAACCTATCCAGTCGTCGGAGGGCTCCGTGTTGCTACGATGTGGTGCAGCAGAGCACCGGACACGCCATCTCGCGTTTGGGGTATACTTAATAGCTCGAATCAACATTGCAGCATTATTTGGGATCGCCGGCATCTTGCTGGTCAATCCAGAGCGTAGATAAAATAACTCGAACGAATCCATATCGCGGCAGTCGCCATGTCTCAAACCCAAATAACAGTAGACAAACGCACCATAGGTCTTATTAACCTAGGCTGTGCCAAAAACCAGGTAGATAGCGAGGAGATGCTAGGCCTTCTAAAAGAGGAAGGCCACACCGTGCGTTTCATTCGCTCCCCCAAGGAGCTGGCCTCTATCGCCGCCGATGTGGTTATCATCAACACCTGTGCATTCATCGAATCGGCACGCGAAGAGTCGATCAATACCATCCTCGAAGCGGTTGCTCAAAAACAACAGGGAAATGTCAAGAAAGTTGTTGTGGTCGGCTGCCTTGCGCAAAGATACCCTCAAGAACTGGCCGAAGCCATTCCTGAAGTGGATGCTTTCCTAGGTACTGGACAGATCGAGCGCATTCCAAAGATCACCCAACAGGTACTTATTCGCCCTAACCAACTTGTGGAAACCGTCTCTAAACCACACCACCGCTGGGTCAACATGCCAACAAGGGTGCGATGGGGCACGCCTTGGTCGGCCTATCTTAAAATCTCCGAAGGCTGCGACCACGCCTGCACTTTTTGCGCCATCCCCTCTTTCCGTGGTCGCCATGTCAGTAAGCCCTTTGAAAAAATCATCGAAGAGGCGAGCTGGTTAGCGGCTCAAGGAGTACGCGAGCTGAACCTGATCGCCCAAGATTCAACGCAGTACGGTTACGACCTTTATCAGCGCCCCCGACTGCCCGAACTACTTAGAGCCCTTTCAGAGGTGGATGAGCTGCACTGGATTCGGCTCTTCTATTGCTATCCATCGCGCGTTAACGACGAACTTATTGAAACGCTGGCAACGACATCGAAGATATGTCACTATATTGATATGCCTCTCCAACATGCCGACGACGCCATCCTGCGCAAAATGCGTCGTCCCATGAGTTATCAGGGCTATATGGAACTTCTTCGGAAATTCCGTCATGCTATGCCGGATGCCGCCATTCGCACAACCTTCATTGTGGGCTTTCCTGGTGAAACCGAGGCGCACTTTGCAACCCTGGAACGTTTCCTTGAAGAAGCCCAATTCGATAGAGTCGGGGTCTTCACCTACTCGCTCGAAGAAGGCACACCGGCCGCCACCATGCGCCCAAAGGTCTCTGAACGAGTCAAACTTCAACGACGAGAACGGCTTATGGCGCTCCAACAGACCATCTCTTATGAGCGTAATCGTCAGTGGATCGGACGAACTCTAGAGGTACTTATCGAAGGACGCTCACCTCTCGATCCAACGATTGCGGTGGGGCGTTCCTTCCGTGATGGTCCTGAGGTTGACGGCAAAGTCTACGTGAAACGCTGTTTCGCCCAGCCCGGTACCTTCGTTACAGCCCGAATAACGGAAGCTCGCACTTACGATCTGATCGGCGAGCCTCTTGAGTCACCTACAACAACGTTAACACATACATCACTGCTATCTACAGCGAAACATTCTATAGCTAGCTGAGCTAGCAAGGGGGAATATAAACGTGGCCACTGCCGCACCACAAAAACCGGAAGAACAAAACAAAGATCTCACTCTGGCCTCGCTCTATGCTGCCGACCTCATCTGCAACACATTGCTGCAGGCCGGAACAGCGCTACGCACCATAGATATCGCTCGTGACATCGCCCTGCCCGAGTTCGATGCGAAACTAGCACGCGTCATCCTGATAACCCATCGTGAGCGGTTTACCCTTGACCCAACTCAGAATAATCAGCGTGTGGCACCACGCGAACGGCGATGGACACTTTGGCTGCGGTATATGGATACCTCGCATTCCTTCGACCGGAATCTGCAGCGCATTCTTTTGGAAGCTGGCCGTCCACTCCGTATCGAAGTTCTTGCACGAGAAATGAGCGCGATCTACCATCGCCCCCAAGAGGTCTATGACGACATTATCCGGCGCTACGTCATAGATGGAAAACGCTACTTCCATGTTGAAAATACTACCATCGCCCTTACGAGCTGGCTTCTCGAAACGGAAGCTAGCCTTGAAGCCATCTTCAGCAAAACGCAGCAGGAGCGCGAAGAGGAGATCCTCTTCGATAACTTCTTAACCCCTGAAGAGGTCGGCCGCTATCTGCCTCTTGCCGAAGAGCTAAAACTGTTGTCAAACCCCATAGAGAAAATTCCTCTTTTTCTCGATAGGGTAGATGAACCGGTAAATGGTAAAGTACTGCAGTTTCTCGCCTACCATCTCGATCCAGAAAATTTCGACGCCCGCAAATTCTATACAGCCATCTACCGCAGCGGTGCTTTTCCGCTTCAGGGCAATCTATGGATAGGGTCGAAAACTGAGACTCGCCTGCGAGCGCTCTTCCCCATACTAGCTGAACAAGAGGTGGGCGATGAGGTTGAACTACAGAAGGAACAGGAGATTCTACCCCTCGAGCTCACCGATGAAGACAAAGAAATCCTCGTGCAAAAGGTGCTTCAGTCTGAAGGAACAACTTTTGCCAACAAACTTCTTGAAGAGCACTTCGAAATACCACCCTCTTACCCGACATACCAACAAGATCTGCAAACCGTTACCGAAGCGCTCAAAGAGGACCCCAGAGTGCTGTGGGTGGGTAGCTTGAGGTTTCGCCCGCAAGGCTCCCTTCCGCCATACGTCTATACGGTTCCTTCTATTCTCCACTATCCACAAGAGACTTACTTCGATGCCGATGGCAACCCCATAGATGTCCTACTCGAAGATGAAGGCTTCGACGGCAATCTCCGCCAGGAGATCCTTAACCCACTCGCCCAAGACGTACTCGATGAGGAAGAACCCCTTCCTGAACCGGACCCTAACCCGCCCACAACGGCCCGAGCGGTGATTAAATATCATCACAAACAGATCGGAACCATGCCGCTCTGTCAGTTTCCACCAGGCTTTTTCCCACCAAAGCCTACTATCCTGGAAACCGAATTCATGCTGCCAGGGGGGCATACAGCGCAGATCTGGGTCAACAACGAAACGCGCCTTCTTTATGGCCTTTTCGACTGGTTCTCGACAATTCCAATCGATTCAGGAGCCACCTTTACCCTCGAACGCCAAGCTCCGGATCGCTACGTCGTTAACTATAACGATGAAAGTGAACCAATTATGTTCATTAGCCGCAACCGCATCAATGAGTTGCTTGAGCTTCAACAACGCGCAGAAAACGAGCAACTCCCCAACTTTGAGATTTTGCGACACATCATGGAGCACTATCGAAAAGGCATCGAGTACCTTACCCTGCTTACCGAAGCAAACGTGGTACGCCGTATGAAACGCCGAATGGTTGCCTCGATTCTCTCCGGCTATCACTGCTTTTTCCAACGAGGCGGCGTATGGGTCTTTGATGCCCGCAAGCTTTCTCAGGGCTTCGACCGTTCTAAACGCAAATACATAATCCACTAAGGAGAATTTATGCCGGTTCGCGTCCGCTACGCGCCAAGCCCCACGGGCTCACCTCATGTGGGCAATCTGCGCACCGCGATATACAACTGGTTGCTCGCCAAAAAAGAGGGGGGGCAGTTCATCGCTCGCCTGGAAGACACCGATCGCACCCCCGAACGTTACGTTCCTGAAGGCGTGTGGGAGATCGAAGAGAGCCTACGCTACCTCGGCATCGTTCCTGACGAATGGTGGGTCACCGGCGGTCCTAAAGGTCCTTACATACAAAGCCAACGGCTCGACATCTATAAAGAGTATGCAGAAAAGCTCGTGGCCGAAGGAAAGGCCTACTACTGCTACTGCAGCAAGGAACGCCTGGAAGCGATGCGTAAAGAGCAACAAGCACGCGGCGTCCCCACCGGTTACGACCGGCACTGCCGCGACCCTCAACGTCGTGAGCAGATGCGTCTGAAGCGCCTAAGTGAAGAGGGCGTTGAACCAACCCCCGTGATTCGCTTGGCCATGCCGCTCGAAGGCCAAACGGTTGTGCACGACCTCGTGCGGGGCGAGATCGTCTACGAAAACCGCTCACAAGATGACCAGATTCTTCTGAAGTCAGACGGCTATCCCACCTACTTTCTCGCCTGCGTCGTGGACGATCATCTCATGGGGGTAACCCACGTTATCCGCGGGGATGACTGGCTCTCTAGCGCCGCCAAATTTATGGCCGTGATACAAGCTTTCGGTTGGGAACCCCCAAAACTGGTGCATCCTCCTCTCATACTCGGGCCCGATCGAAAAAAACTCAGCAAGCGTCACGGTGCCACACAATTCATGGAGTTTGTACGCGAAGGCTACCTACCTGAAGCCCTCTTCAACTTTCTCGTGCTCCTCGGATGGTCTGCCGGAGAGGAGAATCGCGAGATCATGAGCATCCCCGAAATCATCGAACGCTTCTCTCTTGAAGGACTTTCGGAACATCCTGCCGTTTTCGACTACGACAAACTGCGCTGGATGAACGGTTACTACATTCGTCACAGCGAACCAGGTCGTATCGTCGGGATGTGCCTGCCCTACCTCATAAAGTCCGGCCTTATCTCCGATCCACCCAAACCAGACGAGTTAGAGATGGCGCGACGTGTCATCCCTCTTGAAATGGAACGTATGAAAGTTCTATCTGAAGTCACCGATCTCGTCGGCTTCTTCTTTCAACCGCTTGACTACCCACATGGCTATGAGGAAAAAGCGGTGGCAAAATGGTTTGGGGTTCCTCATCTTAAACCGATGCTTGAAATGGAGATCGAAGCCTATGAAGCTCTACCAGAATGGAAGCAAGAGAGCCTTGAAAAAGCCACAAGAGAGGTTGCCGAGCGGCTTCAAGTGCCCTTTGCTCAGGTGGTTCATCCTACTCGCGTCGCTACAACCGGTCGTACCGTAGGCCCTGGGCTGTTCGATACGCTATGGGGCCTAGGGCGTGAACGTACTCTTATGCGCCTACGTCGGGTGCTACAAAGAGTGTAAGCGCTCTTCTCTCAGAGAAACAAAATGCCTGACATTACGGATGTTAATACCATCGTTGGGCCACTGCCCTCTGCCGGAGCCGATCTCTCGGTAGAGCATCTTCTCGAACTCATGGCAAAACATGAGATAGGACGTGCTTTTGTATGCTCTACCGTCGGAATCAGACTCTCCCACCAAATCGGCAATGCCATTACACGCGCAACGTGCTTGGATACGCCCGCGCTCTTACCCGCGGCCTCCCTCAATCCGACACACTATTTCGGAGATGAACACGAGCTGCATCAGTTGAAGGAGGATGGGTTTCGCCTTATCCGGTTCTTCCCCTTTTCGCAGGGCTGGCCAGTGAATCTGGCCTCATTCCGCGCTCTCCTACGGGCGCTGCGCCCCCTCGCTCTTCCTTTAATGTTCCAGATTCGACGTATGGGAGATTGTACTCTCCTGCAATCCCTGCTCAACGATTACCCTGCCACTATCATCCTTTCCGACGTGGACAGTAGTACTGTAGCGGAGGCTATTGCCGTTCTTAAAGAACAGCCCAACTGGTATCTAGAAACCTCCCATCTGCTCGCTCCAGGAGCGGTTCGACTGGTGGCTAACCATGTGGGGGCCGAAAGAGTCTTGTTCGGGACAGAAGCCCCCCAGCGGCCCATCGCCTCAGTCCTACGCACTCTGGAATTTGCCGAGCTCTCCACTCAGGAGCTAGAACTGATTCTGCATCGTAATGCAGAACGTATCTTTTCACTGTGAGGCACTATGTCTGTTATTGACTGCCATGTCTATATAGAAGGTAGCCCGATACCTTCGACCAACCAAACGGCTAAGACCCTCGCAGAGCTTCTTGCGGGAAGAGGGATCGATCAGGCCATCGTTATCTCTACGCGTGCTGCCAGGCTCGATCCGCTTTCTGGGAACACCATTCTCAAAAATATGCTGGAGCAAACCAACGGTTTGTACGGCTGTCTCGCTACCCACGTCCGCAACCAGGAGTCCTCTATTAATGCCGTGCGCGATCTTCTCGGCCACCGCCGCTTCCTCGGGGTACTGCTTACCGGCGATGATCCGGAAGAGCCGCTCCATCCCCTAAGTGCAGACGAGATTCTTAATGCCTGTCGCCGCTTTCAAAAGCCGATCTACCTTCATGCCCCTAATCGGCTCTGTGTGGAGGTTGGTCTAGAACTTGCCAAACGCTACCATATGCATCGTTTCGTGCTGCTGGGAATGGGAGGCCCCGACTGGAGAACCGCTATCATGGCGGCCCAACAGGCCTCCAACATATTTCTCGAAATTTCGGGTATGCTCGATCTAGGCCGCATCCCGGCGGCCATCGAGGCTGTCGGCTCTCATCGTCTACTGTTTGGCAGCGGCCTGCCCAATCTTGACCCCGCAGCGATCATAGGGCTTCTCGAAGACGCCGAGATCAGCCCCTCCAATCGCCGCCGCATTCTTTCGGAGAATGCAGAAAAACTTTTCCAGCTGGAACTAGGTGCGTAAAAAATGCAAACTCCTCTCCATAGGAGTAAATCTTTTTTAGGAGGTTTCTCATGTTTGTTGGCATTCTCACCGCCCCCTTCTCAGGTGAACCCCTCGAGGTAGTGGCCGCTTTCGCCGGAGAGCATCGCTTCGGTAGTCTCGAAATTGTTGCCGGGCCAGGCAGCAAACATATAGATACCAATAACTTCACTCCAGAAAGGGCGAAAGAGGTACTTACCCTCATGGAAAAACGCAACCTGCGCATCTCCTCTCTTGCCGCCTATACCGACCTCACCGCAGCAGACCCGGAACGACGCCGTACAAATATTCAAACTGTCTACAACGCCATTAGTATCGCGAAAATGCTGGGTGTAGATGTGGTGTGCACTATGGCTGGTTTGCCGCCCAACGGTAAAGATCGCATGAAAACCATCGAGGAGGACTGCACGGTGGTGTTTCCCCCTCTGCTGGAACATGCGGAAAAGAACGGGGTGAAGCTTGCTCTCGAAAACTGGACGGCCACGAATATTCAGAACCTCGCGCACTGGAAGCGGCTCTTTGAGCTTATTCCTAACAAGAATTTCGGTCTAAACTTCGATCCCTCCCACCTCGTCTGGCAAGGCATAGACTACATTGAAGCCGTAGATCGCTTCGCTGACCGTATTTTCCATACGCATGGAAAAGACACTGAAATCAAAGAGCACGTGAAACGTGAAGTGGGGATTCTTGGTCATGGTTGGTGGCGTTACGTGATCCCTGGCTTAGGGGTCATCCGCTGGGGAGAGTATATCGCCGCCCTTCGCCGTAATGGCTATGATGGGGTGATCTCCATTGAGCACGAAGATAGTGCCGTAGAGCGCGAAGAGGGCTTCTTGATTGGCAAGAAGTATCTCGACCAGTTCATCGCCTACTACGCCTAAGGTCTCCTCCGAAGCCTACAAGCAATAACAATAAAAAGCCTCTGAAGAGAGAGTCCCCTTCAGAGGCTTCATCATTAACAAACGAATCGTGAACTAAAACAACCCCAAGATCGGCTTCCCACTCACCAACGGTCGAGGCTGACCCAGATAGTTGGTCACAACTGTATCTGGTGGTATGCCCAGTGCATGATACATCGTCGCGAGTATCTCCCGAGGATGCACGGGGTTCTCCGCCGGTGAAGAACCTGTGGAGTCCGATTTTCCATAGACTTGGCCTGGTCGAATACCGCCTCCGGCAATGAGGGCTGTGTAACAATAAGGCCAGTGGTCGCGTCCATCGGGTGCATTGGAATTTCCCGAAGTCGAAACACCAAGCCGCGGAGAACGTCCGAACTCACCTATGGCAATGACCATGGTCTCTTCCAACAACCCTCTTTGGTGCATGTCTTCCAACAAGGCAGAAAGGGCGCTGTCGAGCTTGGGGCAGTGTAGATTGCGCAGCGGCCCGAAATTGGCAGCATGGGTGTCCCAGGCTGTTACTCGCGGATCGCCGTTGGCAACAGAAGGCCAGTTCACCTGCACAAATCGCGTACCGGCCTCGATGAGACGACGCGCCATCAGCACCGACTGGCCAAAAACATGGCGCCCATAGCGATCGCGCACCTTATCCGGCTCCTCTTTAAGGTCGAACGCCTTTCGCGCTCTCCCCGACAGAATAAGCCCCAATGCCTTCTCATAGTAGGAATCCAACTGATAGTTACTTACCGCCTTTTCCAGCGCCGGCATGCCCGAATCGATCAGCTTCCTCAGCTCAACACGTTTGGCCATGCGCGTTCGCGTCACCTCGTTGGCGAGCTGCAAATCCGCAATTTGGATTTTGTCCATTGCATTCGGATCGGTGTCGGCATTTGGCGGGTAGAGGGTATAGGGGTCGTAAGCACGCCCTAGAAAACCCGCGTTGCCTGCCTTGCCGATCACATTGCTCTCCTGCAGCGGGCGCGGCAACATGACAAAGGGCAACATGGGCACATCCGGGGGCTTGAACTCCACCACTCGGCACCCTACATTCGGGTAGTCTGCCGGAGAGGGCGGTTGCAACTGTCCAGATGGAGATACGTCGGTCGCCTGCTCTCCTGTAAGCATCTGGTACATGGCCGCCGTATGGTTGAACAGCCCGTTTGGCGTGTAGGAAACCGACCGAATAAGGGTCGCCTTGTCCATCTGCTTTGCCAGTAGGGGCATCACCTCTGTCAGCCAAATGCCCGGAACATTGGTTCGGATGGGCTTGAACTCTCCACGAATGTTATCCGGTGCATCTGGTTTGGGGTCCCATATATCTATGTGACTTGGCCCCCCTTGCAAGAAAATGAGGATAACCGATTTCGCTTTACCAAAGCCAGGCTTGTCCGTAGGCTTCGCAATAGAGCTTGCTTTGGCTTCTAAGGCCAAAAACTCCGGAAGGTAAAGCCCTAAAATAGAAGAGCCCCCGATCCTTAAAAGCTCACGGCGGGTTATGCCGTCACAGTCTCGAGTATGATTACCTGGAATAGAAAGCATGGCAATGCCTCCTTAATGGTTAAATAGGAATGCAGGGCTGTTGAACAAAGCCCACATCAGGTCCTGAGCGGCCTGTGCGCGGTCGCCTGCCTTTCGGAAGTAACTGAGCGCCGACTGCATCTCCTTTGGCGAGGGCGGGCGTGACAGCGTGGCCAGGAAAATCTCCTCAATCATCTCTTTGTCAGAAAGCTTCTCTTTAATCATCTTCGCAATGCGGCCGTCTGGAGCTGAGAGCGCTCGATTTACCGTCGGCCCGTTGATGAGATCGAGAGCCTGCACGATCCCCATATTGCTATTGCGCTCACATTCACAGGGCGTTTGGCGCGTGGGCCGTCCGAACAGATCAAGGAAACCATCGCTACTATCCTGATTTACCCCTGGCAGCTGTTGCGCGGTAAGACTTGGCGGAGCCCCCACATAATCGGGCTTGACTCCCGCAGCAAGGTTAATCGCATCGTAAAGTTGCTCCGCATCTAAACGCCTGGGTATAAAATGTGAGAAGTTGATATCGTCATCATCGTTCCATTTGTTGGTGACAATTGAGGACTGATAGGTTCGCGAAAGCACGATCTGACGCATTAGGTAACGCATATCGAAGTGGTGCATCACGAAGTCTTGTGTCAACGCCGCAAGCAGCGCTGGGTTAGAGGGCGGATTGTCGGCACGAATATCGTCCACAGGGTCTATAATCCCTTTGCCCAGGAAATAGCTCCATAGGCGGTTGGCCATCGCCATTGCGAAATAGGGGTTAGAGGGCGACGTCAGCCAAGCGGCGAAAGCCTCGCGTAAATTTCCATGATACTCCGCCAGGTTCACCTGCCCGAATGGCGGTATCGGTTTCGCAGGATCGTTTGTTCGCGGGTTGATCACCTCACCGCTGCTCTGCTCATAAAACACCATGTCGTCTGGTCGTGGGCCTGGCTTGCTTGTCATATGGGCAAAAAAGGCCCCTAAATTGTAATACTGGTTCTGTGTCCATCGCTCAAAAGGATGATCATGACAACGGGCACAGGAGAATCGAATGCCTAGAAACAGCTGGGTTATATCCTCTGTTGCCGTACTGGTATCTGAAATAACCCGGAGGTAGTTTACCTGCGGGTACGCATAGCAGTCTCCTGAAGAGGCTATGAGAGCGCGCACGAACTGATCATAGGGCATATTACGAGCGATCGCAAGATGAATCCAATCGCGGAATTTGCGCTCGCCTTCGGGTCCCATATACTTGCTATTGCAGTCCAAAAGGTCACACCACTTATTAGTCCAGCGGTCTACGTAAGCAGGCGAATTAAGTAGCCTATCAACCAACTTGGCGCGCTTCTGCTGGGTTGGTGTTGGATCAGCCAAGAAGGCCTTTACCTCTTCTGGAGTGGGAGGTAACCCGGTTAAATCTAAACTTACCCTGCGAATAAAGGTGGCATCATCGCATACAGGGGCGGGCAGCAGTTTCACCTTGCGAAGCTTGGCATCCACCAACCTATCAATATAGTTAAACTCCGGAGCTCCTGTCCAACGATAACCACTCCGATCGCCTAACACAGTGATGTTCACGGTGGAGAACAGTCCCTCATAGCGAACGAGCAAAGCAGCTTCTCCACGGCGCACAGCACAAAGCGTGCCAAGTTTATCTACCGATGCGACGGAGGGGGTGTTGCTGGAAAGAATGGCCTCGCGCGTCACATCCCGCGTGGTGCCGTCGGGATAGTGTGCGATAACCACCATCTTCTGATGCATACCTGGAAGGGTTAAGTGAGGCACACTCGGTAAGACGATTAAGCGGTCGGGTCGGCTTACTTTTCCTACGTCTGATCGCACACCCTGGGCGATCCAGGCCTTCAAGATACGATAATAGCGCGATCCCATCGGTAACACGAGCCCTCCGCGATGGGGCACCGTTTCCGTAGGCTTCAGCAGCATAAGGCTGCGTGCCGGGTCTGTTCGGTCGAAGCGACGCCCTGAAACGTCATAAACTAACGAATGATAGTCGAAAGCCGGGTCGTAGCCTCTTAAAGACAGTCGAAAGCCGTTCTTCCCATGTGCCGCTCCATGACACATCCCTGCATTGCACCCGATCTTACTCAGAATCGGCTCGACATCGCGCATAAAGCTGATCGGAGGATCTATAACACTCTTAACTGTGATCGGCACAACAGCCTTTTTCTCTCCTACCGAAACGATAAGCTTTGTATGCCCCACACGAATCGGATGCAGAAAGCCCTCAGCATCCATACGCACAAGGGGCTGTAGTACGCGCACTCGAGCTATCGGTGAGAGATCGATCGCGTAGCCAGCGGAGGTATGCCCCGTCACAATGAAGGTTCGCGCATCCCTCGCATTATTGAAAACTAGGGCCGACGGCTGCACCTCAATGGAAATAAGTGAGAGCGAGGATGTCGGTCTAAAAGAGATCCCCTGCCCACGTTTTGCAGCCTGAGCGCTAGGAATCGCCAGCGTCATGAAGCCGATCACCATAAAACTCACTAGCGGCCACATAAGAGCGGCAAAGCCCTTGGGTGTACACCTCTGAATAAGAGACCTCCATATGTTGCTCATGTCACAATACCCCTTCTGCCTAACCATGATGTCCTCTCCGTTGCACCGATAACACAGAGCGATTGGGTTTGCGGATGGGCACGGGAATAAACGCACGTAGTAACCGACCGCTTTGCACGTCATAATAACGCACATAGCCGTCAAAACCAGCGGTCGCCAAAACCTTCCCATCCGGTCGAAATGCGAGCGTAAAGACCGCCCCCCGCACCGGCGGCAGGCTCAACTGCTTGGTTCCACTGTTCACATCGTAGAGGTTAACCGTTCCTGCTTCCGATGCGACAGCACACAGGTTTCCGGTAGGATCGAAGGCCAATGCCGTAATGGTATCCGGCTGTCGCTCGAAAGCACGAATGAGGTTATGATCTTCGTTGTTCATGGTGCGGGCCTCGGTACGAAAGATCTTATAGAGGCGCGGAATACCATCGTCGCCCCCACAAAGTACCTGATCTTGGCCCGGTCTCCCTACCATACATCGCATCGGAGTGGTATGGGTATTGATATCGTCAATGAAAGAGCCGGTTTGCACCTGCGTGAGTTTCAACGCTTCGTCCCGGCTTGCGCTTACCACATACTTCCCATCGCGCGAAAAGACGGTGCCAAACACCCAGTCCGTATCGTTTTCCAGCATCATAATCTGCTTGCCATCGGGCACGCTCACGACCCGCACCGTATTATCCGCGCCTCCAAAGGCAAGCTCCTTATCGTCGGGCGATAAAGAAGCGCCGAATAGAGTGTCGTAGGTATAGCGCACCGACCGAATCTGTTTATAGCTCGACACGTCCCAAAACTGTATCTCTCCAAAGCGCGCCGGTGACCCTCCCACAGCGATCAGCAGCTTACCGTCTTTCGTGAACACGAGCGACTGAAGTCGCTGAGCGTCCCCCACAAGGCGCGCCTCCAAAGCTCCATTATCGGCGTTCAGCAGTAATACCTCATGATAGCCTGCAACGGCCAACGTCTTTCCATCGGGACTGAATGCCACAGCGCTGATGACTGGCGAGGAGGTATACACCGGCGGGTGCGCCGCATCATAGGCAGAATGCTCAGCAGGAGTATCGTCCACAGCGCCTTGAGCGATCCAGCGTTTAAACAGCTCTATTTCAGCCTTGGAAAGCGGCGGCCCTCCCTGAGGCATCAGCTCCGGTTTTCCTTCCAAATAGCCTATCACCAGACTCTTTTCCGGATGCCCCTTTACAAAAGCCGGGCCGTGTGCCCCTCCTTTCAGAAAGTCGGCATAGGAGATCAGCATCAGATGGCCACTGCGCACGTTCGGCTGATGGCACCCTTGACACTTCGCCTGCAGAATCGGCTTGATCTGATGATAAAAACTTACCCTCCCCTCACGACTGCGGGGCACAGCAGAAGGCTTTGCAATGTGGGGTCTTGGAGGAACGGCGAGGCAGAGCCATACAAGTCCTGCCCCGCCAAATACGACGATCAATGATATCAGATTACGAATGACGCTTGGTCGCATAAGTCAGCTCTGCTCTAATTTTTAGCGATGCGATACCTTTTGTTGAGAAGGTTTGCCGTGCGGCTTCGGCGTGTCATCCACAGCGCCCTGGGCTATCCACTTCTCGATAAGCGCTATCTGCTCCTTGGGCAACGGAGGCCCGCCCTTAGGCATCAGCATCGGTTTGCCGTGCAAATACCCAACGATCAGGCTCTTTGCCGGCTGCCCTTTGACGAAAGCTGGGCCGTGCGCTCCTCCCTTCAGAAGTGCAGCATAACTGGTGACATCGAGCATTCCTGCATGGTTGGCTGCGCTATGGCATGGCAAACACTTCGCCATAAGAATGGGACGAATTTGGTGATAATAGCTCACCTTTTCTGCGTGAGGAGCAGGGTGTGGTTTTTTCTTTGGCGGAGCGGCAACACAGAACCACCCTAGCCCCACAACGCTTATCCCTATAAGGCTCGTTAGAAAGACATGACGTTTGAAATGCATCATCAAACCCTTTCTTTATCTTTTCTTGTCTTATTCTACCCTCACTCCAATTTTCCTGCTTGCTCTTTTTTTATGAAGAAGGCCGATAGTAGTTCTAAGTAGTTTGAATCCTTCGACACAAAAAAGTTACAAAAAAAGAATAGCCAAACTCTTCTAGATCTTCTTTCGGATGCATGCCCATGCCTAACTAGCGCCCAACCTATCGGCATCTCTGCCTTTACCCTCGATTTCTATTTCCTGCACACATTCCAACTACCGAAAACCCCTTTGACCACAAGCTTGAGCCAATAAACCAGACAGACATAGAATGTAATTTTTTCTCCTGATGTGTGCATACATTTACTTGTATATGAAAATACACTGTGATATAATAGTTGTTAGAGGCTCTGGATAACTCCCTCTCGTTACCACGGCCTCTGCTTACCAATTAACCTGTTCGCAAAGGAGAAGACACATGCATGCACAGAAACACTCGACCCCTAGGGCCGTAGGAATGCTCGCCAACGGAGCAACACCTCTCTCTGCACCCTCTGAGATTGTCGTCTCAAAAGAGAGAAAGGGGATTTCCACACCCCAATTCCACCTCCGACGCACGCTGCGATTAGTTATGGGGATGCTTGCTGCCCTCCTCCTCTTAGGGCTTTTCGGGCAAGCCCACAGGGCGCAAGCGGAGGTTCCTGCCGTGACCATTTATGAGTTCGGCAGCAACTTCGATGATGGCTACCATCCGACAACCCTTCTGCAAGGCAAAGATGGAAAGCTTTACGGTACAACCGAGGGGGATTCCGTCGTCGGGGGAGGCACAATTTTTCGAATGGATCTGGATGGTTCGCACTTTCAAGTGCTCCACACATTCGACTTCTACGCCCAATCAATGCCAATCAGTCTGATACAAGGCCCCGATGGCACCCTCTACGGGACAGCTGTCCCGCTCAATCCCTATTCAGACTATGATTTAGGGTACCACGGCTATGTATTTAGCCTTAACCCAGATGGGTCTAACTTTCAGGATCTACACGACTTCAATGGCGACGATGGTGATTACCCAGACAGTCTCGTGTTAGGGAACGATGGGCTTCTCTACGGAACGTGTAGAGCCGGAGGTTCAAACGGCACTGGCACGATCTTTGCGCTAGCCACGGACGGCTCGTTTTTCACTAAACTCTATGACTTTTCTGCCTTATATGCAGCAAGGCAAAATCCGGATGGGGCAGCTCCAACTCATATCATCCAGGACAACTACGGGCTTCTGTTTGTAACGACCCTTGAGGGTGGAAACAACGGCAACGGCACCATCTTCTGCTGTGACACCGAGCCTTTCGATGTACATTTCACTTTCTACACGTTTTCGGCCACTAATGCCAGCGGACAGAATTATGACGGGGTTGGCCCTAGTTTCATTCTGCAGGGTCAGGATGGCTACTTCTACGGTACCTGTTACGGTGGAGGGTCAAGCAGTCATGGTACCCTCTTTCGGCTTTACCCCACAGGCTCTAACCTAACAGTGCTCCATGCCTTTTCAGGAGGACCAGATGGTGACAAACCTGTTTACTTTCTTCAAGCCGCCGACGGCACATTGTATGGAACGACGTTCCAAGGCGGCGCTACTGGAGATGGTGTTGCCTATCGCATCAGCCCCTATGGGACTGGCTTCCAGGTGATCCATTCATTTGATGCAAACTTCAGCCCAGGAAGTGGGCCAGGCCCTCTCATTCAAGCCAACGATGGATGTCTCTATGGAGAATGCACGTTGGGAGATAGTAGCATATATGGTAGCGTATATCGAATAGGGCCTAAGATATTCTATATCCTGCCCAAT
Organism: Chthonomonas calidirosea T49; assembly: GCF_000427095.1. Lineage (NCBI taxonomy): Bacteria > Bacillati > Armatimonadota > Chthonomonadia > Chthonomonadales > Chthonomonadaceae > Chthonomonas > Chthonomonas calidirosea. The sequence goes on along the minus strand of NC_021487.1, from coordinate 302,011 downwards.
GTTATCCACATCCCATTCATCCCTCCGCCAGGCAATCCAGTCCCACCCTCCCCTCCCATAGGCCCTGGGCCCGTCTCTGGCGGAATATACATGTTCATCGTAGGGTCGGGCCTCACTCAAGACGACATCGTGGAGTGGACGCCCTCTGACATGCCAAACGTACGCATTCCCATCGACCCCATTGAGGTCTCTCGTGACGGGCGCTACCTGGCCTGCTTCATCCCAAGCACCCTCCTAACGACCCCAGGCATTGCTTCCGTCCAGGTCTATGACCCCGACAGCGGTCTTACGTCCTTGCCTCCTGATCCCTGCTACCTCATCGGAGATAGGGAGCCGCCAAGGCTCATTCTGAGATTCATCGAAATCGTCCGAAGACGTTCGCCTACAGGAGCTCCCGGCGCTGTAACCATTTACCTGCAGATCCGGAACGTAGGGCCTGGCACCGCCTATAATGTCCTCCTTAACTCCGCACAACTCACCGATAGCTCCAATAAAACATTTAAACCCCTTGGAGCTCTGCCCATCCCCCTCGGCAATATGGCGCCGAACACCGCAACGTTCCTTAGCCTCACCTTCCCATCTTCGGTCTCCTCGGGGAACGCAATGCTGCTGGTGAAAGGCAGCTATGTAACCGGTCTAGGCCAGAAGGGCACGTTCGGAGGCTCTGCCAAACTCAAAGTCCCCTAGCCCCTTTCGTGTCCATAAACGCGTTGTTGTTGCGGGCAGTACACGGTACTGCCCGCAACCTTTTTATCTTGACTATTCCAAAACTTAGAATCGTCTAAGCTTGTCACAACTTTGAGGGGAGACACTTTGCCGCTTTGGTATACTCTAACAGATTTGAGGTTTAGAGAGGATTTTCAGAATGAATTGGCTCCAAGCCGCCCTACTTGGCCTACTACAAGGCCTCACCGAATTTCTTCCTGTCAGCAGTACAGCGCACATGGATATCGCTTCACGACTTATGCTCGGTCATGACGTCGGGTCGGCCTTCTCCGCGGTCGTACAGCTTGGCCCTATCGTGGCCATTATCGTCTACTTCTGGAAAGATATCGTTCGGTACCTACGTGGCATTCTGCGAACCCGCACGCCCCTCAACATCCCTCCCCATGACACCGACGCACGCCTGGGATGGTACGTCGCGTTCGGCACCATTCCTCTGGCGGTTTTTGGGGTGCTGCTCGAAAAAAAGATTGACACAACCTTCCGCCGTTTCGACGTAGTAGCCGTTGCGCTTATTGTGCTCGCAGCTATTATGTTGGTGGCAGAAGTTGTTGGCAAACGCAAGAAGGACCTGGAGCACCTTAGCTTTCTCGACAGCCAGATCATTGGATGGGCCCAAGTGCTTGCCCTCGTTCCTGGCGCTTCCCGTTCTGGAACCACCATTACCGCTGGCCTCTTTCGCGATCTCGACCATGAGAGCGCCACCCATTTCAGCTTCCTTCTCTCCATTCCCGCTATCACCGCGGCCGGCCTCTACAAGCTGAGCAAAACAGCCCTCTTTGTGCTGAAACCCTCCGCATTTTCCCCCAACGAAGCTCATCGGTTGATGCCGTTTCATGTCGGCCCCCCTACTTTTACCGAACTAGGGATGTTCCTCTTCGCGGCACTCGTTGCAGGCATCTTTGCCTACATCGTCACCAAGTGGTTTATGGGCTATATGCGTTTCCATAACACGTTTCTCTTCATCGGCTATCGTATCCTACTCGGCGTTCTGATTCTCGCCCTCCTAAAGGCGGGAGTTCTGCACGAACATACTCCCGAGCGTACCGCCAATGTATCTCATCATGTTCTCTTATCCAAAAGGGAATAGCTTATGGAAATACACGAGTGCGACCTCCTCGTTGTCGGTGCTAGCACCGGTGGAACGGCAGCAGCCATGGCTGCCGCAGAATTGGGTTTAAACACCTGGCTCGTTGAGCCTACCGCATGGATTGGAGGGCAACTTACGGCCCAAGGTGTCTCTACCCCTGATGAAAACGCCTTCATCGAGACCTTTCCTCCCTCCCGCAGATATGCCTGGTTCCGTGCCTCCGTCCGAGACTACTATCGCACCCTCTACAAGCTCAGCCCTATCGGTAAAGCCATGGAACCCTTTAATCCGGGGAGGTGTTGGGTAAGTCGGATCTCCTTCGAGCCGAAAGTGGGCCAACGGATACTTTACGAGCGCCTTCATTCTCTTGAAGAGAATGGTAACCTGCACATCCTGCTGAATACGTGCTGCCTTCGCTGTGAGATGAGCACAGATGGGCGCATGCTGAACCTGATTATCTTCTCTGCTGAAGGGCAGACATTGGCTTTTCGCCCGCACTATGTGCTCGATGCGACCGACACGGGCGACCTGCTCCCGCTCTGCGGCAAAGAGGGAGTAGACTGGGTTGTCGGGGCAGAAAGCCAAGATCAAACGGGTGAGCCCGATGCGCCTCCCACCCCGCGCCCCGATTGGGTTCAGCCTTTCACCTTTCCGTTTGCCATTGAATGGTGCCCCGAAACAAAGGAACAAAACCTTATTGCGCCTCCACCTGACTATGAAGAGCTGAAAAAGCTGCAGCGGTACAGCCTTGTAGATGGGGCTATCACCGGACTTTTTAGCGGCAACTACCCTTGGTGGAGCTACCGGCGTATCCTTGCAGCCGAAAACTTCAACGATCCCCGCATTCCGCACGACGTCTCCATGATCAACACAGCCAGCAACGACTTCTATGGAGGCAATATCATCGGCGCTAACGCCGGAGATGAGAACCAGATACGCTCCACCCTTGCTCGCGCGCGTCGAGCCTCCATCGGCTATCTCTACTGGCTCCAAAACGAGTGTCCCCGTGAGGACGACCCAAACCGGTGTGGTTACCCAGAGTTCCGTCTACGAAAGGACTATTTCGATACCGAAGACGGCTGCGCTCCCACCCCTTATATCCGAGAGTCTCGACGCATCCTATCGGTAGACACCGTGCGCGAGCAGGATATTGTGGTGCGCGATTTTCAAGGAAATATCTGCCGCGGAGAACAGGCGCGCGCGGTCTTCATGCCGGATACAATCGGTATTGGCCACTATGCGCTTGATATCCACCAAAACGCCCACGGGGAGCCATCGGCCTATGTTCCCACCCGTCCGTTCCAAATCCCTCTGCGTATTCTTATACCTAGGCGTTGGGAAAATCTTCTACCGGCTAGCAAAAATGCAGGCCTCACCCACCTGACCAACGGTGCCTATCGTCTACACCCCATTGAATGGTGCATTGGCGAGGCAGCCGGCATCCTCATCGCGTACTGCATCGCCACAAACACGACTCCGCGCGAAGTCTATGCCCTTCCGTCAGCACTCAGCAAGTTTCAGACAAAGCTTTTAGAAGAAGGGCTTGTGCTGCACTGGTATACCGACGTGCCGCCGTACCATCCAGCTTTCTACGCCCTACAGCGTTTAGCCTGTAGAGGGCTCGGCCTTGGTAAAGAGACCGACCTACTCTTCCGGCCGAAAGAGCCAATGCAACCTGAGGATTGGGGTAGTTGGCGCGCTTTGCTGGGTCTACCGGCGCAAGAGTTGCCGCAAGTAGTGCATCGCGCGGAGGCGGTGCACTGGCTGGCACAGGAGCTAAAATAGGCTTTTCTATTCGCACGATACATTCGGCCACATCAAGCTCGATTGCGTTGCGCCACAAAAGGGTGAGAGGTAGTAGGGTGTTCCGTAGCCCCGGCACATAATAGCTTTGCTTATAATAACGTGGGTGTTAGAATAAAAAATCACATAAAATAGTTGACGAATATCTACCTATATTAGTATACTAGTTATGTCTGACCTACCAGGGAAGGACAGTATGATTTCAAATGAAGGAGGATGAGATGCTATGTCGTCTCGTGAAATCTGGCATGAGATTCGGATTAACGCTTCACCGAGGGACGTGTATGAGGCCGTGACCGACGTGGAAAAACTCGCCCACTGGTGGACAACCGACACCCGAGGGCGATCTGAAGTGGGCAAGACGCTGGAATTTTGGTTTTCCAAGTCGCATGCATCCGCCATTATGGAAGTGATGGCGCTCAAACCGCACGAGCTCGTTCAATGGCGGGTGATCGATTCAGGCACTGGGGGTGAGTGGATCGGCACCGAACTGGAATTCAAGATATTCCGCGATCAGGGGAGGACCGTGCTCCACTTCCGGCATTCGAAGTGGAACCTAGATGCGACGTCGTTTCCGGAATGCTCTATGACTTGGGCACTCTTTCTCCTGAGCCTTAAGGAATTCGTGGAAACGGGAAAAGGCCGCCCATATCCTTATGACATCCCCGTGAACTCCATCCAGCCTCCGAAGGCGACCTTGAATGAGGGATAACCTCCATAAGCGTATTCACCTATCTAAAAAATGGTCGTCAAGTATCTATCCGTATACTAACCACGTCTTACTGAGATGCAAAAACAATACCCTCCTCTTTACTTAACAATGAAGAGGAGGGTATGTTCTTGTAAGTCTCGGGTCTAGTAGCGACGTGCAGGGCGCGGGCGAGCCTCGTTAACGGTTAACGTCCTGCCGCCCATTGTCGTACCATTCAGCATGTTGATGGCAGCATCGGCCTCAGCATCCGTGCTCATCTCCACGAAGCCGAAACCTTTCGCCTGTCCGGTGTAACGGTCCGACACCAAGGTCACCTCTTTCACCGTACCAGCTGACGAGAAGAGAGCCTCCACATCCCGCTCGGTAGCGGAATAGGGCAGGCCTCCCACATAGATGCGCTTAGACATTCTTCACTCCTTCACACAAAGAGGACGCCTAAAAGATTGATCGTCCCCTGGGTTTCACATGCGCACATGGCGCGTTACAATACGGTCACACTTTCCGAACAGGAGTGGAAGCAGGCGCACCGAGGGAGATGCAATAGGGGCAGATAACTCCTCCTCACACAACCAAACCAACCGCACCCGTTCTTCAAACCGTGAAACCGTTAAGTTACTATACCACACCTTTCCAGAAATGTCAACAGGCTTTTTTGTAGTGCACACCATTTGCTTGGCACACGGCGCTGGAAAACGGCTAAACCTACAGATTCCCTAATATTTGGTGACCTGTTGGGTCAAACCACCATCCACGTAGTAGGTGCTGCCGGTTACATAGCTCGACTCGTCGCTGGCGAGAAATACGGCCACAGCCGCTACCTCCTCCGGCTTCCCAAAACGTCCCCACGGAATCTCACTAATGGCGTTAGCCCGCGCTTGGGGATCATCTAGCACCTGCTGGTTAATAGGAGTTGCAATGGCCCCAGGCGCAATGTTGTTGACGTTAATCTGGTAAGGAGCTAGCTCCAAAGCCAGATTGCGCATCAACATGCGCAACCCTCCCTTCGAAACACAGTAAGGGGCATACCCTGGGAATGGCACATCTTCGTGTACGGATGAGATATTGATGATCTTTCCACCCTGCCCTTGCTTTACCATCTGGCGCGCGGCGGTTTGACAAACTAAAAATGCCCCATATAGATTCACCGACAAAATTTTGTGCCAGTCCTCATCGGTCAAATCTAAAAAAGGTTTTTTCATCTCGATGCCGGCGTTGTTGACTGCGATATCCAAGCGCCCAAAACGCTGCACCACCGTGGCAACCATCTGCTCTACATCGTCACGTCTGCTTACATCTCCGGACACTGCGATACCTGTAACCCCAAAAGTTGTAACCTCCGTTTCCGCTGCCGCCTCTTGTGCGCCTACCGGTAGATAGTTCACCGCAACGTGCGCTCCCTCTGCAGCAAAACGTTCTGCAATGGCCTTTCCGATTCCGCTGCTCGCGCCCGTTACGAGTGCCACTTTATCCTTCAATCGCATGGAAGTTCTCCTGTCCCCAGATTTATAGAACTAGCCTCTGCTAGCTCTGTAGTTACGCGCCATTTCCGCCACGAGCGCATGAAGGCGCAAATTATCGGTTAGCTCGGGGTGGAAGGCCGTTGCTAGAAGGTTTCCTTGTCTCACGGCCACTATCTTATCCTGAAACTTACTGAGTATCCGAACATCCGGCCCAACCTTTGTCACATAAGGGGCGCGGATGAAAACCGCGCGTATCGGAACAACCTCCGCGCCAAAATCGAAAGGAATATCCGCCTCGAAACTCTCGATTTGGCGGCCGAATGCGTTCCTAGCCACCGCAATATCCATTAAATCGAGCGTTGGCTGTTCCGGACGCCCCTCAATGGTATGCGCCAACAGAATCATGCCGGCACAAGTGCCGTAGATCGGCATGCCGGCCTGGCCTCGATCGCGAATGGCCACATCCAAACCCGTGCGTGCCAGCAGCTTCCCAATGGTTGTGGATTCGCCTCCGGGGAGAATGAGCGCATCCACCTCTTCAAGATCTCGCTGACTACGCACCTCTTTGGCATGCAAACCCAATTTTCGGATCGTCTGCAGATGCGCATCGAAATCGCCCTGCAACGCCAAAACACCCACGGTAACATCTCTTGTCTCTTCCATGACCTACATTATATCTCAACCTCTACCGTGTCTCCAAATTGCGCCTCGATCTGCTTCCTCCTCCTTGATTTTTTGGAGGCCACCTAGTATACTAAGTATACGAAACCCTGTCTGGAATGCGTACCTCGGTGGAGACCTATCGTGTCGTTTTCATTGGCCGAATATCTGCAAAGCCGGCGCTATCTTATAGAACAAGCCCTTGAACGCTATCTTCCATCTCCTTCAGACCGACCACAACGTCTTCATGAATCGATTCGCTACAGCGTGCTCGCACCCGGCAAGCGCATTCGTCCCATTCTGGTCATCGCTGGCGCCGAGGCGGTAGGTGGTACGGCAGAGCAGGTTCTCCCAACGGCCTGTGCGCTTGAGTGTATTCACGTCTTTAGCCTCATTCACGACGATCTCCCGTGCATGGATAACGATGACTACCGCCGTGGTCGTCCCACAAACCATAAAATTTTTGGCGAGGCCCTAGCCCTACTCGCCGGTGACGCCCTCCTGGCATTGGCCTTCCAACTGATCGCCGAAAATGCGGCAAGCGTACCTCCAGAACGTGTTTTGCCTACTCTCCATCTCGTGGCAAAAGCCTCTGGTACATGGGGCATGGTGGGCGGACAGGTGGTGGATATGGAGTCCCAAGGCCAAACCGTAACTCCCGACACTCTGCATTACATCCACTCACATAAAACAGGGGCACTGCTTACCTGCTCGGTCGTTGCAGGAGCCACTTTAGCCGGCGGAAGTGCTCAACAGATCGAGGCCCTCCGCCGTTACGGAGAACATATCGGGCTTGCCTTCCAGATTGCCGATGATATCCTCGATATTGTGGGCGATCAGGAACGTATTGGAAAACCCGTTGGAAGCGATCAAAAGCAGGATAAAGCCACCTACCCCCGCCTGTTCGGCATCGAAGAATCACGTCAGCGTGCACGCCACGAGATGAAAGCCGCTCTCCAACAACTACAAGAGTTTGACGAAAAGGCCGATCCCCTTCGTGCGCTAGCACAGTTCATCGTTGAACGCGATATCTGAGAAGCTCAGGATAACTTGTTCGAACTGTAGGCCGTCTTTACGAGTGAAAAGTTATCTCTATCTTCCGCCATAATATATTTCACCTTTGGTGAAACGGAAGGAAATGAGAGGTCAGGAAAGATTCATACAGCGCTCATGTTGCCCTATCCTTAGACAGAGGAACCTTCCGCTTTGGAGTGTACCTCTTCTGTTGTTCTTGCTCGCTAATACTCCCAACCCAAAAGCCGCTGAACTTGGAACAGGGTTCGTTCCTACTCCATCTTGTATGGTCAATTTTCGTGACCTCCTCCCCCCTAACAACCATGGTTTTCTAAAAGTGGGACCGGATGGACACTTCCACTGGGCTAACGGCACGCGCGCCCGCTTTTGGGGCATCAATGTGTCGAGCACTCGTCTTGATATTCCCGACGAACAGATACAAAACGTCGTTCGCACTTTTGCCAATGCCGGCATTAACCTCGTTCGCTTCGAAGCCATAGATAACAGAGGCTGTTTGCTAGGTCCAGAAAATGCCCCCGACTCCCTGCACTTCGATTCTCACTATCTTGACCGCCTCGACCGATGGATCGCTACCCTGAAGCAGTATCATATCTGCTACTACCTCGACCTTCTTGATCTTCGTAGCTTCAAACCAGGTGATGGCGTGCCGAACGCCACAGCGCTTCACCGAGGAGCACGCCCCTATGCGATGTTCGATCCAAAACTTATCCAACTCCAACAACAGTACGCCCACGACCTCTTGTGTCACACAAACCCCTATACTGGGCTGAAACTTGTAGATGACCCCGATCTCGTTATGCTTGAGATCTGTAACGAAAGTGGCTTCTTCCTCCAACCCGACCAACTTGATGACCTTGTAGAACCCTACCGCACTGAGTTGAGGAAACTTTGGAATCAATGGCTCCTTGCGCGTTATGGGAATCGCACTAACTTAGCCTCCTCTTGGGGATCTATTCAAGGCTATCCGGTTTTGCGCCCAGACGAAGACCCCAACAATAATAGCGTAGACCTCCCGCTGCTTACACCTCCGCCTACCGATCTCCCTGCTAACGTCATTGATGTGCGTCATGCTCCAAAGCGTGTGCAAGATGGCGTCGAGTTTCTCTATACTCTAGAGCGCTCTTACTTCCATCAGATGGTTTCCTACCTGCACAGCATCGGTGTGAAAATCCCTATCACGGCCGTGGTCTCTAGCGACGCGCCAGCCGATCTGGCAGCTGTCGCCGAAGAGTGCGATTTCACCGCCGAAAACTGGTATGGCGAAACCTCTTTACCCGATCCACAAAATCGCAACCTATCTTATATCAGCAATCAAGACCCCCTCGCCAACGACAGTGGACTGGGTTTCGCCCCCTATACAGCCACCCTCCGATGGAACAACAAGCCCGTAGTGATCCGAGAGTGGGACGTCGGTTGGCCTAATCGCTGGCGCAGCTCCTCCGTACCGCTCGTCCTCGCCTACTCCGCCCTCCAGAATTACGATGCCGTGCTTCTATTTGGCTATCAAACAAATAGAGGGCCTAACGATTCGAGCCCGATGGCTCTTAATATGTACTCGGAACAAAGCGATCCGGCCATTTGGGGCCTCTATGCCATCGCAGGGCGTGTTTTTCTCTCAGGTCTTATTCAACCTGCCAACCACACCGTTACTTTCGCCTTTCCCAAACCCCAACTTTTTCACTGGCCTTACGACACACAACTCCTTGCACGTCTCGCGTGGTGCGTCCAACTGAACAGCACGAGCCATCCCACCGCAGCGAGTTTAGTTGTCACCCCAACAGGCACCGACCAAGATAATCGCCAACTAGATCGGCTTCTCGCCACCCTTTATCATCGAGGCGCTCCAATAGACCCAAAAAGTCGCTTTACAGGCCAGTGGATCAGCGATACGAACCAGATCCATTTCGACTCGGTGCACCGGTTGCTAACCATACACACTTCCTCGTTTGTGATGATCGCAGGCGCTTTCGAACCAAAGAAAACCTACCGTGTCGGCCCCCTTTGTCTCTCCACGGCCACACCTTACGGGGCGCTCATGGCCATTGCCCTGGACGGCAAACCGCTTAGAAGCTCTCAAAATCTGTTGATCAAAATGGTCTCCATTGCGGAGAATACCGGTCAGCAACTGCGTCGTGCTCCCCATGGTTCCCCAGCACCATGGGTGCTAGTGAACCCAGGGCACCCTCCGGTCACCACACACGGTCAACCCGCTTCGTTCCCCACCTCCGTTTGGCTTGCCCCAATGAAACCTACAGGACACGTGCGCTCCCTGCTCTCCCTCTATATGCGCAACGGAACATGGGAGCTACATGTCCAAGATAAGAAAGCTCAACTCGCCTGTGATACGCCTGAACTGCCTGTTAGCGTCTTGGGTATCCATACTCTCACCGGTATGCCGTCCCACATCATTACTTTCATTGCGCGCTGGTAGCCCGTATCTGGACGCTCGATTCTAGGCCGCTCCTCAAGCGGGAAATCGGGTACAATTTTACAATTCGAGGATGGAGCGCGCTTGAAGTATGGCTTTGATCAATATTCCGGGCACCGATCTTTACCCCTCCACCATTTGTCTTGGAACAGGTGAATTTGGTACCTCTCTTGATCGCGAAAGCTCCTTTCGCATTCTCGATGCATATGTGGAGTGCGGAGGCAACTTCATTGATACCGCCCACGTCTACGGCGATTGGGTTCCCGGAGAAAGAGGCCTCAGTGAGAAGACGATTGGAGCCTGGATTCAATCGCGCAAGAATCGCGATCAGATCATCCTCGCAACTAAAGGAGGACACTGGGACCTCCAGGCTCCTCATGTCTCCCGTGTCACACCAAAAGAGATTGTAAAAGACCTTGATGAAAGCCTACAGTTTCTTCAAACCGATATCATAGACCTCTACTGGCTTCATCGAGATGACCCCGACGTACCGTATGAAGCCATCATCGAAACCCTCAACGCGCAGCGGGAGGCAGGAAAATTGCGATGGTTCGGCGCCTCCAACTGGAGAACTCCACGTCTGCGAGCCGCTAATGCCTATGCAAAATCTCATGGACTTCAAGGCTTCGTTGCTGACCAAGTGCTTTGGAACGCTGCCGTTCTCGCAAAATATCCTTATGGCGACCCAACCGTTGGTTGGATGGATGAAGAGCGTTTCTTTTTCCATGAGGAAACGGGCATGGCGGCAGTGCCCTTCCAATCTCAAGCTTATGGGTTGTTTCATCGTATGGCCAACGGAACCCTCCACGAAATGAACCCCGGCTTTTTAAGTTTTTATCGCTTACCCGAAACCTCCCGTCGCTTTCACCGTATGCAGCGACTTGCTCAGGAAACGGGGCTCACCATAACCCAAATTGTGCTCGGCTATTTAAGAGGGCAGCCGTTCCCAACCATTCCCATCGTCGGCTGTCGCAGTGTGGCACAGGTACGCGACAGCATGACCGCGGCCGATATCGCACTTACAGCCGATCAGATCCTTTTCATTGCACACGGCTAGAGGCTTCCATCGTTTTTGGCTGCCAGCTTTCTAAAGTGGAACCGAACAAATCATTTCTGAGTAATATGATTGATGATACATGATGCTGAAAGGAGGTTCTCAGTGGCTTCGACTCTTCTACCGATAGGTGTTCCGGCTCCTGTCTTCGATATTCTTATGCCGGACGGCACAGCCTGGCCGACTTCCTATTTTCAGGGTAAAAAACGCCTAGTCCTCGTATTCTATCCTGGCGATTTCACACCCATCTGCACGGCACAGCTGTGCCTTCTAAGAGACCACTGGAACCAACTTCTGGAACATGATGCCCTCGTTGTGGGGATCAACCCTGCAAAACCATCTAAACATCGCCTCTTCGCCGAAAAGTTCGCCTTCCCCTTTCCTCTGATCTCCGATCAGGGGCATAAGATTGCAAAAGCCTATGGATGCTGTAGTTGGTTTGGCATAAATAGACGAACGGTGTATATTGTAGACAAAAAAGGCCTCATCGCTTATGCTTGCCGCGGGAACCCGAATATAGCCGAACTTCTACAGGTTTTACGTTCCTTGCACGACGAACCGCCCTACGCAAGCGCACACAACGGCATGGTTTCCACGCATACCGCACAGATCCCAGATCCCTAAGGCACAATGCAGAGAAGTTACTTCGGCAATAAGTCCCAAACAGATAGAGAGGTTGCTACTGATGTCGCAACATCCCTCCCTACAAAAGCATCGGTCATCCCCTAGTGCCATTATCGTCGGTGCAGGACTAGGGGGGCTAGCGGCTGGTATTCATCTGGCCCGCCATGGTTGGCAGGTCACGATCTTCGAAAAAAACAGGCATGCCGGCGGCCGAATGAATGTGTTGGAAGAAGCTGGGTTTCGTATTGATATGGGGCCAACAATGTTGATGATGCCGGAGGTTTTGCACGAAATCTTCTCCATCGGCGATCGCGACCCCCACGACTACCTCCCGCTTACAAAACTGTGCCCGGCCTACCGTATCTTATGGCCAGATGGCACTACCCTCGATATGGGGGTGGAAATGAACTGCCTTGTGGAGCAAGTGCGTAGAATTCAAGCAGCTGACGCCGCCCGTGTTCCCGCACTTCTGGCAGCCATGAAGGCGAAATACGAAAACGCTCGCTACCGTTTCATCGAGCGGTCCTTTAACTCGCCTCTCGATCTACTCCATCCAACAACGCTCGTCGGTCTCTTGAAAGCGCTGCCTCTTGAATCGGTTTACCAAATGGTCAGCCGCTATCTTACAAACGAAAAACTGCGCCAAGCCTTTAGCTTTCAAACCCTCTATCTTGGGATAAGTCCGTATCGCTGCCCATCCATCTACGCTCTCTTACCCTATGTGGAAATGGAGTTCGGAGTGTGGTTTCCCATCGGAGGCACTTACACCCTTGCCAGGGGTCTAGAACGGCTCTTTACTGAACTAGGTGGACAGATCCGCTACTGCCTTCCGGTCGATCAGATAGCAATTCAAGGCCGAGCTGCCAAGGGAGTGCGCACGGCAGATGGTTGTGAACACCTTGCCGATATAGTCGTCTGTAATCTCGATCTACCCTCTGCCTACCAAAAACTGATCCCAAATGCCTTGCGACGTAAATACTCCGACGGAGCCTTAGCACAAAAAGACTACGGCTGCTCCGGCTTTCTGCTCTATCTTGGGGTTAAAGGGCTTTCACTGACACACCTGCCACACAATTCTATCGTCCTCTCAGAAAACTACAATGAAGTTCTCGATCAGATATTTATACAACGCGCTCTGCCAACGGACCCCGCCATGCATCTCTGCGTGCCCACGCATACCGATCCCAGCTTGGCACCTCCCGACCATCACGTTCTCTACATCCTCGTGCCATGTCCCAACACGCAAAGCAATATCTGCTGGGAAACGGCAGCACCCATCCTTCGCGATCGCACCATCGGCAAACTCGAACGGCTCGGCCTTATTCCAAATCTGCACCAACACATCGTCTTCGAACGCTGGTTTACCCCTGTCGACTTTGAAAAACTATATGGCTGCTACGCCGGTGCCGCCTACGGTGGGCTAACACCCACCTTCTTTCAATCTGCCTATTTTCGCCCTCATAGCCGCAGCGAAGAGATAGAAAACCTCTATTTTGTCGGTGCCTCTACCCACCCCGGCGGCGGTGTGCCCATCGTGCTCACCTCCGGAAAGTTAACGGCCGAGCTTATTAGAAAAGATTATTATCGCCAGATCCTCAGAACGAACTAAGGCAAAACAGGACAGCTAAATCCTAAACAGCTCTATGGCTCGCCGCGGTAGCCTCTTGATGGGCCTGTACCCCATCTGCTTCTGGTCGAATCAAGCTAATTAACACATTCCCCTCCTTCGGTGGGGGCAATGGATTTTCAGCAGAGATCAGCACGCGACGATTATCCCCAATAAGAAATAGAGGGATAGCGTTCTCCCCGTAGTGCCGCAAATAGTCGGAATAGGTAAACTGCGCGATGAAGGTTGTCCGTTTAATCGTGGCCCCGCGCATGAAAAGCTCTTCGAGCTGTGCACTCGTCAGCTCTGCACGGAACAGATAACGCCCATATGGATGTACCCCTCCTTCTTCATGACCAACTTTCGTCAATCCCTCAGGGGGCAGCAGATAGACCTCGGCACGACCAAAAATTCCTCTAAATCTCAGTACGGCCAGCGTGTTCACTTCGTGGTTTGGAGTACATGCCAGGAGCCGCCCAATGCCATCAAGATCAAGGGTCTCTCGCACCATTCCAGAGAGCACATTAGCTCTTAACGCTGGCAAATCCTCCATGCGGGCGCTCAACACATTGGCTGGGTTGGTATCTACCAAAAGTAGCGGCAAACCCTCCGCCTTCAACGCCTTTGCCATCTCACGCACAGCCAAGCCAGCACCCAAAAAGAGAATACCTTGTGCTTCTTTCTGCGCTATACCTAGCCGTATCGCCACCGGCCGCGAAGTGAAACCTGCTAACGCAACAGAACATAGAATCACCCAAAATACGGTGGGTACCAACCGCTCGGCCTCAAAATGCCCTACGCTTGCTAACTTTAAAGCAAATACCGATGAGACCGATGCTGCCACGATTCCTCGAGGCGCTGTCCACATTAAAAACAATCGCTCTGCCCAGCGCAAAGGGGAGCGGAAGGTGCAGAGCAGTACCACAATAGGGCGTATCACAAAAAGTACAAACAACGTGTACAACATATCCTGTGCAAAATGGCTGAACATCTCACCAGGCCTAAGCCGCGCAGCAAGCACAATAAACAACATACCTAGTAATAAGGTGCGCAAGGTCTCCTTGAACTCCACAATATGCTCGACATTGACCGCCTGTTGATTCGCCAGCGCAATACCCAGAATGACAACAGCCAGCAACCCTGATTCGGGTTGAAGATGCTCTGCTAAAGCGTTTATCGTTAACACCAGTGCAAGCGTGAAGGGACTCTGTAGTTGATCGGGAATCCAGTAACATTGTAGAGCGACAACCAATAAGAGAGCCGCCCCTATCCCGATACAACCTCCATAAAATATCGTGATAAGTGTACTTTTTAGCACAAAAAGCTCAGGCCGATGGATATCTACCCCAAAAACAACCTCAAACGCCAAAAGTGCCAGTGCAGCGCCAATCGGATCTATGATGATGCTCTCCCATTTCAAAATCGCCCCAACAGGCCCCTTAGGACGTAACAACTGCAGCAGAGGCCCGATCACTGTGGGGCCGGTAACCACTAAAATCGCGCCCGTTAGCACGGCAATAGGCCAACCCATCCCAGCGAGATAGTGAGCACCCCACACACCTAAAAGCCAACTTGTTAACACTCCTACGCTCACCAAACTTGCCACAACCCAACCATGCTGCCGAACCTCATCGTATTTTAGGCTTAATCCTCCCTCAAAGAGCACGATGGCAACAGCGGAGGAGACAAAAGGCAACAAAAGATTGCCCAAAATGCGCTCCGGGCGGATCACCCCCATCACCGGCCCAGCCACAATGCCTGTAAGCAGGAGCAACAAAATAGAGGGTAGGCGCAGTTTCCAGGCAGCCCATTGAGCAAGCGTACCCAACAGAATGATCAGCGCGAGCTTTTCCAGTAAAACCTCGGTCATTTCATAACGCTAGGCGCGGCGATAGCCTGAACATCATCGGCCATCGTAGTTGTATACACTGTTTTTCCATCGTAGGCAGGTGTCGAGAAAATATTGCCTGGGCCTAGCTCATAACTCCACAGAGGTTTTCCATCGCTCGCGTCAAGCACAGCCACATGTCCTCGTACCCCCATAATGGCCAACGAATGGCCATCGGGGGCCAAAGACGGAGAGGAATCGTAAATGGTCTGTCCAATAGCCGATACCCAGATAGGCTGCCCATTGGCCGTACTTAAGGCATATACATTGCCTTTCGGACCTAGACCTGCCACAAAGATGGTTACTCCAAGAACGGTTGGTGAAGAGTAACCGAAGACATCGTCTCCATTAGGGGCATGCACTTCCCATACTTCCTTCCCCGACGACGTATCAAAAGCATGAAGCACACCGTCATCGGAACACACGTAGACCTTACCATCACCCAAAGCTGGCGCGGAGATAGCGGGGGAAAAGTAAAATAGCCGTCCTACATGGTCTTCCCAACGAGGTGTGCCCGTTTTTGCGTCAATCGCATAAAAGGTGTTCGCCCAATCGCCCATGTAGAAGGTCGTATCATCAGCAGCTACCCGAGACTGAAAGAACCCATTCGCTGGAGTCGTCCACAACAGCTTCCCCGTTCTTGCATTAAGCCCAAAGATCTTCTTATTCCCACCAAAGCAAACCACCCCACTAGTAATTCCCGCCGTAGAGAAAATGGGATCCCCCGAATCAAAGTGCCATAAAAGCTTCCCCGTGTGCGCATCTAAAGCGTAAAAGTAGTGATCGGTCGATCCTATATAAAGGATACCGTCGGAGATCACTGGAGAGCTTAGTACGGCACCTTTTGTAGCAAAAGACCATCGTATCTTGCCCGTCTTGGCATTTAGCGCATAGACTTTATGATCTAAAGAGGAGACGAAAAGAGTATCTCCATACAGCAATGGAGAAGACTGTATGGCGTCTCCTAAATTGATAGCCCACTCCCGTGAAGGCTCTCGAGCATCGTCACGCTCAACTTCGAAAATCAACTCGTCGCTGTAAGTCACCTTGTTGCTCGTCGTTAAGCGCACATCGCTCGAATGCACCCCCACCGGTATTGGCGCTGTAGGAAATACCACATGCCATATGTCCCGTGAATCCTTCTCCATAGGCCGATACGGGCCGCTATCAATACGATATTCGGCGCTCTCTTTCGAAGGGTCGTCCTCTGGTGAGCGTGGGTCGAGCAACGCGGCGATTCTGCGCCGTGCGAGATAAGGGACATCCGGATCGTCCCATCCAGCACGCAACTGGGAAGGACGTGGGGGGTTGATTGGCAATGAAGCAATAGTCACAAAAGTGCCTGGCTTTTCCGAAGAACCTCTCTCTAACGTCACCAAGTCAGAGCGTACATGTACCCTACAAAAAGGCCCGCCGTTATAAAGCGCCCCCACCATGAGGGTCTCAATACCGTTGGTCTTCCACTCGAGATTCTGGTGGCCGTGCCCTGTGAAAATTGCCACGACATTATGGCCGTTCAAGAGATGAATTAGGTCGTACTCATTGTCAACCATGCGTACATCGGGCGCGTCTCGACCGATCCAATGGTGCATGAAAACAAAAATGGGGGTTTCAGGCCGAACATGCTTTAGATCGCGGGCAAGCCAATCTAATTCACTCTGATCAAAATGCCCCCAATGCTCCAAAAGCACCGTTGTATCGAGCAAAATGAAGTGCACTCCCTCGTAATCAAATGACTGGTACAGCTTACCAAACTGCTGCTCGAATCCTTCCTTGCCAAGCGGGCACCAACGCACATCGTGATTGCCTGGCACAGCGTAGAATCGGATACCTGCATCCGCAAGAGGGGCGATCGCCACCTTGAAAGCCGCATACTCTTCTGGGCGCCCCGACTCGGTGATGTCACCGGTGTCAATGACAAATGCCGGACGGGGAGACATGGCAATCGCCTGAGATACTAGGTCACGAAGTGCTTTTGTACTTCCCTCAGCGGTTTGATGCGTATCGGTAATATCAAGAAACACAAAATCGCGCTTCTCCAGCCCCTGTGATAGGGCTCGGCCGGGGAGCAAAGCGAAAACCACCGCAACAAAGAGCGCCCCTAGAGACACATCCATCCCTCGAAAACGCATAACTTCACCCCTTGTCTTAGAGGAAAGGAAGCCCTCCATTTACAGCATGATGGTGGGCTTCCCTACCCTAGTGTCAATTGCGAGGCAGCAAAGGCGGATCAAACCCTTTCAGTGCTTCGACTAGATTCCGCACCGATTCAGCAGATCGATGAAGAGCTTCTCGTTCTGCGGGGGTCAACTCCACAGAAACGATCTTTTCTACGCCGGAAGCACCGATAACTGCCGGCAACCCTAGATAAAGATCATCTATGCCGTACCCCCCACCGTTTTTGCCCGTGTAGACCGAACAAGGCAAAATACGCTTTCTATCGTTTAGAACGGCATCTATCATCTGTGCTAACGCCGCAGAAGGTGCATAGTAGGCGCTTCCGGTCTTGAGCAACGATACGATCTCCCCTCCGCCCTTACGAGTACGCTCTACAATGGCCGCCAAACGTTCCGCAGGGATGAGCTTTTCGACAGGGACCCCACCGATATTGGTGCTTCCTAGCAGGGGAACCATATCGTCCCCATGACCGCCAAGCACATAGGCATTCACATCTGTCACGCTTGCATTTGCCTCTAAAGCGAGGAACGTTCGAAAACGGGCAGTGTCGAGGATACCCGCCTGCCCGAACACACGCCGTGGCTCAAAACCGCTGACATGCAATGCCACATGACACATAGCGTCCAGCGGATTGGTGAGCAAAATGAGAATGCTGTTAGGGGAGCGTGTTGTAACCTCCTTGGTGCAGCTGCCCACGATCTCAGCGTTCACTTTTAACAGGTCGTCTCTGCTCATTCCGGGCTTGCGCGGCAGGCCACTTGTAATCACCACGATATCACTATTGGCCGTCTCCTCCCAGCCGTTCGTGCCTACAATGCGTGCATCCGAACCAATAATCGGCATCGCCTCTTGCAAATCCAACGCTTTGCCTTGGGGCATGCCCTCCACAATGTCGTAGAGCACGATATCCACGTCGCCCCGAAGAGCCAACCAGTGTGCAAGGGTGGCACCGGTTTGCCCCGCTCCCACAATCGTTACCTTGCGTCGCATGCTAATGCATCTCCTCTAGCTTACGGATAATGGCGTCGGCCATCTCAGAGGTGCCTACAGCGGTTGGGTCGTTCCGATCGGGTTTCATGTCGTAAGTCACGTACTTTCCTTCGGCGATCACGGCAGCCACAGCTCGCTCTAGACGGTCTGCCGCCTCGTACTCCTTTAAGTGGCGAAGCATCATCATACCGGAGAGAATGAGCGCAGTGGGATTCACCTTGTTGAGTCCCTTATATTTAGGGGCCGAGCCGTGAGTGGGCTCAAAGAGCGCGATCTCATCGCCAATGTTGGCTCCAGGGGCTACCCCTAAACCTCCCACCAGGCCAGCACAGAGGTCAGACAGAATATCGCCGTAGAGGTTGGGCAGCACCAACACATCATACAGCTCCGGCTTTTGCACGAGCTGCATACACATGTTGTCCACTAACACCTCCTGGTACTCAATGTCCGGATACTCCTTGGCAACTTCTTGCCCCACGCGGAAGAAGAGACCATCGGTGTATTTCATAATATTGGCCTTGGCTACCGCGCTCACTTTTTTCCGCTTGTAAGCTCTCGCATATTCGAAGGCAAACTTGATGATCCGACGTGAGCCGGAGATCGAGATGGGTTTGATCGAAATCGCTGCATCTTCTCGAATCTTGCCAGGACCGGCCATCTCAATAATCTGTCTTGCCTCCGGCGTCCCAACATCGTACTCCACCCCCGCATATAGATCCTCGGTGTTCTCACGTACCACCACTAAATCTACATCGGTATATTTCGATCTTATGCCAGGGTAATACTTGCAGGGACGCAAGCAGGCATACAGATCGAGCTCCTTCCGCAAGGTCACATTCACCGAGCGAAAACCGGTGCCAATTGGCGTGGTAATGGGCCCTTTAAGGGCGACCTTATTGCGCCGAATCGATTCGAGCACTGCTGGAGGAAGGGGCGTTCCCTCTTTCTCCATGACATCTATGCCGGCATCCTGGATATCCCAGTTAAATGGAACTCCAGTTGCCTCCAGTACGCGCCGAGCGGCCTCCACCAATTCGGGGCCGGTTCCGTCTCCACGAATGAGCGTTACATTGTAAGCCAATTCACAGAACTCCTCTTTCCATAGTGTTTATGTACTTAAATTGAGAAATAGATATCTGTTACCTCTTATGGGGTCATCGGGTAGTCGCGCCATAGCCAGCGAAGAGTGCTCGGCAAAATCGCCTCGCCCTGGGCGCCACTATGAAACCCTTCTCCAAACACAAACTTATAGTCGTAACCCTTAAATGCGAGAGCCCTTGCCATCTGCTGGTTGCATAACGGCCAATTGCCCGCAATGTTGTCGAGGTCATGTGAGCCATCCTGCAAAAACACTCGAATGGGCTTGGGCGGAAGTCGTCGAATTAAGAAAGGATAGTTATGCCCGCCCTCTACAAGTGTTTTACCAGCTGCAAGATCGGTGAAACTACCGACCCATGACATCACCTTACTGAACTGATCGGGGCGGCTCCACGCCACGGTGAAGGCGCAAATGCCCCCACTACTAATACCGGCAACGGCCCTGCTTGCCGCATCTTCACGCAGCTTCACAACTCTCTCGGCTGCGGGCAGTATCTCCTCTAGCAAGAAACGCGCGTACTGATCGGACAACGTGTCATACTCGAAACTACGTTCCTCACCAGGGCTCCTACGGTTATCGGGAAAGTGACCTGGATCAATGAAAATGCCCACCGTTACCGGCATCTCCCGCTTGCCAATGAGATTGTCAAAAACTGTGGGAACAAAATTCTTGTAGTAGCCCCCATCCTGAAAGACCATAACACAGGCAGGGTGCTCCGGTGTGTATTCGGCCGGTACATAGATCCACCAGCTTCGCACCGTGCCCGCGAAGATGTTGCTATGCCAATCCGGCATTTGAATCAACTTACCATGAGCAACGTGGGTATCGTAGTTTGTCTCTGGTTCTCTTGCATAGACCTCTAAATTTCCGGATCGTGCACGGCGTCCATTCACTTCGTAAGTCCAGATCATTCCAGCCCCGTTTGGCAAATCTACAACCGCCACGTAGACGGGAGTCTGTCCAATGCGTTGTAAGGGAATGGTGTACTGCCCGGTATCCGAAAGCACCTTTGGAGGCATGGTGGCATCGGGAGCCTCTATAGCCCAAGCAGTCGTCAAACCGTCTACTCGTGGAGGAGCACCATCCTTTATTTCCGTTCGGCCAAACCAGCTTCGCACTTGGTCGGCCAGTTGATCCGCCATCGCACCTGTTGGATGGTCTGCGAGGCGTTGCTTTAAGATGAGGGGGGTGAGATCATCGGCATAGGCCGTAGATAGAAGGCCTTCAAGAAGAACGGCCATCAAACCTAATAGGATGTAACTCAAGACGCTTTTCTTCACTCAGCGCTCCGTTCGGTTAATGAAGTTATAGCTGCCACATCAAAGACAATAGGCTCTCCTAGACATTCCAATCCTCGGTCTCGTCAATAGGTGTCACAGTAATGCCTAGATCGTTTAGATAGTTCATAGCCGCTTCTAAATCCTCCTCTGAACCGTCTAACTCTAGAGCGATCCAGCCGCCCACACGACTATCTATCTGAGCACGACGTATGTTAGGGACCAATCGAAACTCGGTAACGAGATGATAGACCACCGGTTCGGCCACTCGATTCAACGGATAGTCCAACCGCACACGCACTGAACGCTTCGATGCCATCCTGATCGCCTCCTTTACCACGCTCGCCTAACCATGAGAGGCACTAGCCTCGTGCGGCAGAAGTCTTACGGCCGCAGCGCATTCATTGTACCCTACCTTTAAAAACGTTCCTTTTCACCCTCGACCTTCAACTGTCTCAACACCCTTAAGATCTCAGCGACGCTCCATGCCTGCGCAATACAGCCGTTGGGCCGCTGCGGCTCGCTACCATCATAGATCTCCGCCAACGATCCCACCCCGTACACCTCCATCTGTGTGGACAAAGGCAGGAGCATCCTACGCGCCTCCTCCCTGTTGCCAGTCATCTTCCATACCGCCTCGGCAAAAGCCCCCAGCAGCCAAGGCCAAGCTGTCCCTTGATGATAGGCCGTATCTCTGTGCCACACGTCCCCCTCATAACGCGCGGTATAGTGAGGGTCGTCAGGTGCAAGTGTCCGCAAGCCAAACGGCGTTAGCAACTTGTTCTGTACGGTACGTAGTATCGCCAGCGCGGTGGGATGCGCGGCATCGAACAATGGAAATGGAAGACTTAAAGCAAATACCTGGTTAGGACGAATAGTTCCATCTGGCTCTCCATTGGGCGGTGTATCGAGCACATCGTACAACCCCAGCCCATCAGCTCGGACAAAACGACTTTGAAAACTCGTTCTTACTCTTTCGGCCTCCTCGTCATAGCGCTGGGCATCGGGCGCTCTACCTATCTCGCGTGCCATCTCGGCAACGCATCGAAGCGCATTGTACCAAAGCGCATTGATCTCCACCGGTTTACCGATACGTGGAGTCACCACAAAGTTGCCCACTTTGGCGTCCATCCAGGTCAGCGCCACCCCCTCTGTCCCTGCATAGAGAAGATAGTCCCGTGCATCTACATGAATGTTGTAACGTGTACCCTGCCAATAACTCTCTATAACCCCCTGCAGTGCCGGCCACAACTCCTCAAGAAACGTCCTCTCTTTTCTTATTTTGTGGACGCGCCAAGCGGCTAGGACAAACCACAAGGAGGCGTCGGCCGTGTTATATTCCGGCTGTGAACCTGTATCGGGAAAGCGATTTGGGATCATACCTTGGTCTACAAATTGCGCAAAACTTCTGAGGATAGAACATGCAAACGCCTCCTTTCCAGTCGTTAAGCAGAGGCCTGGAAGAGAGATCATCGTATCCCGTCCCCAGTCTGTAAACCAGTGGTACCCAGCCACCACTGTCGCACGCCCTTCCGGTGGCTTCACAAGGAAGTCGCGCGTTGCAAGCACTAAACGGGCTTCGAAAGGGTCGGCATCAAGGCAGTGTGTCAGCAAAAGCTGCTGCTCCTTTCCTAGCTCGTCGAGACTTTCCGCCGGAGTAGGGAGTTCAAGTGGTTCGACACCGCTCTCTACTACAAGGGTTTGTCCTACGGCAACGGGCACTCTGAAGACACCCGGAGAATAAAGGTCTTCGCAGAAGTCGAACCCTCTCTCTTGTTCGCGGGGATGTTGAATACGATAGTACCAACAGGCGTTTGCTGAGAAAGAGGCCGCAGGATAAGGCTGCCCATCTCTTTTGCAAAGGCGCAGGAGAAGCGGTATCGGTGCCTCCGTTATCCCTTCGATCTGCGATAGGCGTAAACGTAGGCATCGATTCGTTTCACACCAAATTGCAAGGGGCGTAGACGGGGTGGCAGCCATTTCGGAATGATAGTCTCTCCAAGCTAGGAGAGGCACAAGCTCCAGGTGTATCTCGACATCCTTCGGTCCCTCTAAAACGCAATAAGCCACATAAACCGCATTGTGCCCTTTTGGCATCCACACCTGTTTAAAGATTTTAACCCCTTCCTCAACCCGCCACGTCCAAGTGGGCACGGGCAACATGTGCCATGCCTCTAACCACCGATACCCCGTCGGGTGTGTCACCGCTGGATAGAGGTTGGTAGAAAGCTCAAACCGCTTTTCTTGGTCTCCCTGTTTCACACACAACGTCTCTTCAAGCTTTGAAAGGAGCACGCATCTTCCAACCGGTGGCCTGAGCGCTGCAACCAAAAGCCCATGATACCGGCGCGTATTTGCATTTGCCAGTGTGGCCGAACTGTACCCTCCAATACCGTTCGTTACCAACCACTCGCGCTGCATGGCCTCGGCTTCGTTTTGGAGCAGTGTCGCATCGAACGCAATATCTGCCTTTCCTAAAACACCCTCGCTCATGGGATCCCTCCCCGTAAAAAATACAGCTCCTCTTACCTGAGGAGCTGCTAGTAAACTTCAAAACCCGGAAAGCAAAATCCTGCTAATTTTCTAGTTTTATCGCAGCCAACTATCCGTGCCAGTCAACGTCAGTAACCTCTTTTGCATGCGCAATGATGAAGTCACGACGTGGCTCGACCTTATCGCTCATGAAGATATCAAACAGCTCGATAGCGGCAGTGAGGTTTTCCGAGTCGATCTGCACACGCGCTAATTGACGCTTATTGGGGTCCATAGTTGTTTCTGCGAGGTCAGCTGCATCCATCTCGCCCAACCCCTTAAAGCGTTGAACCACCACATCCTTGCGTCCTCGCAGCGACTTCAAAATGCGGTCTCTTTCGGCCTCATCTTTAGCATAGTACTGCTCGTTGCGTCCCACCTTAATGCGATAGAGAGGCGGCTGCGCCACATAGACATGGCCTTCTTCAATAAGCGGGCGCATGTAGTACCAAAAGAACGTCAGCAGCAGCGTTCGGATATGGTCGCCATCCACATCGGCGTCGCTCATAAGGATAATCTTGTCATACCGAAGTTTCGAGAGATCAAAACCCTTACCGTTTCCGTTTTTCTCCTCCTCGGTCTCTCCGTTATCCTCGTCGCCATAGGTGATGCCAGTGCCAATAGCGGTAATAATGGCACGTATCTCCTCGTTCTCCAGTACCTTATCTACTCGCGTCTTCCCAGCGTTCAACACTTTCCCTCGTAGGGGAAGTACCGCCTGCGTGCGCCTGTCGCGTCCCTGCTTTGCCGATCCACCGGCAGAGTCGCCCTCTACGAGGAAAAGCTCGCACTTGCTAGGATCGCGCTCGGTGCAGTCGGCCAATTTACCAGGCAGGGAATGCGCCTCTAAAGCGCTCTGACGCTTTACCAGCTCGGCTGCCCTTCGAGCGGCTTCACGCGCTCGCTGAGCGGTGAGCGCTTTCTCAATAATGCGCTTAGCCACTGAAGGGTTCTCCTCCAAATACTCCGCCAGCTTCTCGCCTACCACCGAGTTCACTGCACCCTCCACGTCCGGGTTGCTCAACTTGACTTTCGTTTGCGACTCGAACTGTGGGTGGTGAAGCTTCACCGAGATAACCGCAGAAAGCCCCTCACGTACATCATCCCCTGTGAGGTTAGGGTCTTTTTCCTTCAATATGCCGGATTTGCGCGCGTAGTTGTTGAGCACACGGGTAAGCCCTGTTTTAAAGCCAGAGAGATGGGTGCCGCCATCAGGGGTATTGATGTTGTTGGCAAACGTCAAAATCGTATCTTGGTAGCCCATATTGTACTGAATGGCTACCTCTACGATGATGGTATCGCGTATCCCGTTGAAATAGATGGGCTTATGCAGCGGTTCTTTTGTCTCGTTGAGGTGCTGTACGAACTCTGCTAGCCCTTTGGGATAATGAAACACTTTTGTCTCCGGCATGGGCAGCTTACCTGGCTCTACATCCGTTGGCAGATCGCGCTCGTTGGTGAAGGTTAAAGTGACGGTGGGGTTGAGATAGGCCAGCTCCCGTAGGCGACGCTCGATGCGCTCGGCATCGTACTGGTGCTTTCCGAAAATCTCTGGATCTGCGTGCCAACGCACCAGAGTGCCGTGCTCGCTGGGCTTGGCCGTGCCGATGACTTTTAGAGGGACGGTTGTGACGCCCCGTTCGAAACGGATGTAGTAAATCTTTTTATCGCGCCATACCGTCACCTCCAACCAATCGGACGTCGCGTTGACACAGGATACACCGACACCGTGCAGCCCACCAGAAACCTTGTAAGCTCCGCTATCGAACTTTCCTCCCGCATGGAGCCGAGTGAGAGCTAACTCTACGCCGGGCATATTGTATTCTCGGTTAATGTCCACCGGAAAGCCTCGGCCGTTGTCCCGCACGGAAACCGAACCGTCGGCGTGAAGGGTCACATCAATACGATTGCAGTAGCCTGCCAAAGCCTCATCAATGGCGTTATCGCTTACCTCCACAAAAAGATGATGAAGCCCCTTCGCATCAGTACTTCCAATATACATGGCAGGGCGACGACGAACGGCCTCCAGCCCCTCCAAAACCTGAATCTGATCGGCACTGTAGTTGCCCGTTACACGCCCAATTGCACTCAGCTCTTCCTCGGAAATAGAAAGGACCTTCTCCTCTTCCTTCTCAAGTGCCATGCACAACTCCTCTCACAAATTCTAGATCTTCGCAAGCACGAACATAGTATAGCATAAAAGTAGACAAAAGTAAATCTGTTCGTTTGTGCCACCGCATGGTGGTTCCCCAAGAAAAATACGCAATTATAGCGATTCAGATTAGCCAAAGGGAAAGGTTCCCAAAGAAGGATTTTCTCATAACCACCTAGAAATAGAGGAAAGCGTAACATCACTTTCAACACACTTCAAGGCTCGCTATCAAACCCTTGGTGAGGTTTGCCATGCAACTACACACATTGGAGATTGAGGAGGACGTATTGTCGGCATGCTCCGCGCAAAGCGTTCTACAGCACTTCTACGATGCCGGGCTCGTCGCTATCTCCGGGCTTTATACTCCCCAGCAGATCGCGCAGCTGGAAATGGCTTTTCAGAAAGCTCTAGAACAGCATATTCAGGCTCACGGTGGTCTCGAGCAGCTTAATAAGAGGGCATTCGGGAAAAATCATATCGGCTTTTTTCCACCGCTCCTCCCGCCCTTTTCCAATGTTGAATTCGTGGCGCATCCGCACCTCATCCCGCTGCTCGAATCGCTTCTGGGTGCCGATTTTATCTGCTGCTTCTACCATACCAACACGGCCTACCCAGGATCGGAGTTCCAACCCGTCCATCGCGATCACCCTCCCCTGTTTGGCACTTCACTACCAGTCCCCCATCTTCCAACACATATGGTGCTCAATGTTCCTCTATGTGACTTCACAGAAGAGAACGGAAGCACGGAGGTTTGGCCGGGAACGCATCTTATCGTAGATTCCCCAGCCCAAGCGACCGTTTCCTTAGAGACTCGCGCTGCAGCAATGCCTTCTATCCGTATGAACGTTCCGGCCGGCACTGCGGTGCTCAGAGACCTGCGCACCTGGCACCGGGGTATGCCTAATCGCTCCGCCCGACCTCGCGCCATGCTGGCCATCGTCTACCAGCGCGCTTGTACCCACGCGGAACCGGTTGTTATTCCTAAAACGACTTGGGACAGCTGGCCGCAACGGGTACGGCAGATCTTTCGCCGCAACCATGTCGAGTAGAAACAATGCGCCACACCCCCTATGTCCTTATTGTGTTGCGCGTGCTGCTCGGCCCCACCATCTTTTGGATAAGCCAAATCAATGTCCATTCCAGCTGGCTCGCATTAGCGCTCATTGCAGCTTTTCTATCCGATATTTTCGACGGAGTTATCGCCCGCCGACTCAAAATCGTGACGCCGGCCCTTCGCGTAGCCGATAGTCGTACGGATGCGTGGTACTTCGCTTGGATACTCATCACCCTCTGGCGAACGCGACGCCGACTACTGCAGCCTTACCTCCTCTGGATTGCGCTCGAGATTGGTCTCCAGATTTTCTCTTATCTCTTTGATTACGTTAAATATCGTCGTATCACCTCATTGCACGCCTATAGCGCAAAGGTTTGGGGCCTTACCCTCTTTCTGGCCATCTATACCCTCCTGATCTATCGAAGGGCCTTCCCTTGGATAGATATAGCCATTGGAACAGGTATTATAAGTTTTGTTGACGGTTTGGCGATAAAACTGCTTTTGCCGAACTGGCAGCACGATGTGCCGAGCTGTTTTCATGCCCACCGTCTACGCAGCTCTCGATCGGGCTGAAGATTTGAAGATGCTCTAACAGATGCGTATCGTTAGTTACAATGTGCATGGAGGTTTTGGAATAGATGGGCGTTTCTCTATCTCCCGTATCGCCTCCCATCTAAACCAGTTGCGAGCCGATATCATCTGCCTTCAAGAAGTGCACGCTTTCCTCCCCTCTTCTCGGCTCTCTAATCAGCCCCGCCGCCTCGCGCGTGAGCTTCAGATGCGCCTCTTTTTTCAGCGCTGCCTTGGCCTTTGCTTTTGGGGGTTCGGCAACGCAATTGCCTCACGCTGGCCTATTCAGGAGATTCGCTCCCATCGCCTCCCTTCTCAACGCGAACCACGCGGGGCGCTTGAATGCCGCATTCAAACCCCCGTTGGCCCCATTACCGTCTTCAATACGCACTGGGGACTTCAACCCGCTGAACGCCTCCGACAAGCGAAAACTTTATCGAACTATCTTCGGCAAACACCGTTTCCTTACCTGCTCTGTGGCGACCTCAACGACCATCCCGAATCGCTTGCCGTCCATCTTCTTCTAGAACAAACACGCCTCCACGACGCAGTCCTCCTATCTGCACCCTTCGCTACCTTTCCTGCACTTAACCCACAAGTGCGCATAGACTACATTTTTCACACACCAAACTTTCGCGTGCTCTCCACCGAACAGGTAATCTGGCTCGCATCCGACCATCTGCCCGTCATTGTGGACTTGGCCCTCATACCAGAAAAGAACGTCACATTCAGAGGAGTAGCCCCATGAAATCAAAAACCTTCACGTTCTGCTCCATAGCCCTACTAGCCCTTAGGATAGCATCGTCTGTCCGCGCTCAAAGCTTACATTCGCCAATAAACCCTACTGCGCTTACTACGCAGTTCACTGAAGCCATCACCCTGCAGTCACCATCCCTCCAAACCAAACAGATACGGCTTTGGATACCGATTCCCTCCGATAGTCCCCAGCAACACATTTCCCAGGTTTCCATCCACGCGCCGGTGCCCTACCGGATCACCCAAGAGAAGCTCTATCATAATCGCATGGCCTATCTCGTCTTCGCTCAACCCAATCAAAAACCCATTTCCATTGAGGTAAGCTGGGTTGTTACACGCCATTCTAACCCTCAATATCCAGCGCAGTGGCTTTCCGCGTTGGTAGCCGCTCAGTTGCTCCGTCCAGATCGGCTTGTGCCCGTCGGAGGATCCTACGCTGCCCTTGCCCTCCTACAAACCGCGTCTGCATCTACCCCTTACGATAAAGTTAAGGACATTTTTGACTATGTTACGCAACACTTTGAATATGACTACACCGATACCTCACCGGAGTATGGGCAAGGAGATGTGGCCTTCGTCTGCAGCTACAAAAAAGGCAACTGTTCCGATATTCACAGCGTGCTGGTAACCCTTTTACGCAGCCTCGGCATCCCGGCCTACATCGCCTTTGGATTTCCGCTCACCGGTATTCCCGCCCCGAATCCTCTTCCCACTGAAGGCATGATTGGAGGGTATCACTGTTGGGTTTGGGCGAACGTTCCTCACAAGGGCTGGATACCTATGGATGCCGCAGACGCGATCCGATGGCACGACCACGGTTACCCTCAATGGCAAACAAGCTTTTTGGTGCTCTCTACTTACCTCGCACCGCGGTGGATATGTCCTGTGGACGAGACATCGTGCTCTCACCCCCTCAAAAGGCCGGCCCATTAAACTACTTCATCTATCCCTATGCAGAGGCGGATGGCAAGGCCCTGCCGGTACACTGGCAGCTCCAATTTAAAGTTTTATCGAGCTTAGTCTCAGCGCGTTAGGCTACCCATTGCCCCGCTCTTCGCCATTTCAAATGCAACAAGAGAGGCCTATCGCTTCATCCATAGACCCCTTGGGAGGTCTGCAACCAGAGTCGGGAACGTCTTATAGACCTATAAAAGGATCACACATGAGAAAAGGGACTTGGTGCAACACCTAGCCCCTTTTTCTACAAAACCACCTTAGCTGACCAAAACAATACGAGTATGTGCTGTGGCAAAGGGCTTAGGCCTCTTCTTGAGCTTCAAGTGATGGCTGCGCCTCGGCAGATGTCGAACTACTTCCATCTTTGACCACAGCGCTTTGGATGCGCTGCTTCACCTCTTGCGCCGATGAAGCAACGTTTTCCACAAGGCTACCCCAGCGCTCTTTGGCGGTCTTGGCAATCTCTGTGGAGTAACCGCTAGCCTTTTCTTTCAGATCGGAGGCTTTACTCTTCAGTTCAACTGCTTTATCCGACGCCTTGCTCTTCAGTTCGTTGGCCTTTTGTGCAAGCTGCTTTCGAGTCTCGGCCCCCTCCTGTGGCGCGAACAGCAGCGCGATGGCCGCTCCTGTTATAGCCCCCAACATAAAGCAGGCGACATAACCACTCCAGTTGTTAGAGTCTTTGCTCATAATCTCACCTCCTGGCGAATCTCTCTCCAACCATACTCCTCTAACGAAACAGCGCGGCCTGCGTGATACCGCCCTATTTCCTTCTAGTATAAGCGAAATAGCTCTATTTGTCAATTGGAAAGGCTACTGCCCAACCGTTAAAAAGTGGGTTATCCTCATCTGCATGCAAAACACGGTCGAGAACTGACTTGCTGCCCTCGACCGTACTGAAACAACCCAAATGTTCAACATTACTCAATGTTCAACATTACTCCTCCGAGGTCGTATCCCCATCTGCCTCCTCAAGAAGATCGGTCTCCTCTGTTTCCGCCTCGTGCCCCTCTTCTGTCTCCTCATCGCCCGACAATAGATTGCTGACTATCGTCTGGAACTCCTCGTTCCGACTATCGGGATAGATGCCCGTCTGAATTAATGAAAGCAGACGCTCCCGCTCGTTCATGGCTACATGAGTGAGCGTGTACATACAGCGATGCACCTGGCCTGCCGTAAGCGGGCTATCTTCTACTGGCAGTTCGATGCTCACCGTAATCTCCCCATCCTCCGGATCTACCCCGAACTTCAGCAGCTTAAGAGTGCGATTCTGTTCCATCAACTTCATAAGTAGCGCCTCGCGGTTGCGAGCGGCATTCAAATTCAGGTAACAGGGAATAATAAAACGCACATACTCCCCATCCTCCGCCAACGTGATGTAAACGAGCATCTGCTGGTTCTGATGCACGAAAGGATAGAGCAGCATCTTCTCGTTATCTGTGAACACAGCAGCGTTCGCCTCTTTAAAGATGTCGGTTAATTGTCCAAGTGTAACAGCCATAGCTTGTTCAGCTCCTTTTTATTTCCTTCCGAGCCATCAAGAGAGGAGTGGTCTACCCCTATCTATCAAGACAGTTTTCAGTGCCAAAAAATTCCCAAAATCTACAAAAAGTTTGTGCAAAGCATTGTGCTCTCTTGATAGCTAGCGAATAGGCTTCATCCATTCTGAGTCTTTTTTCCGCGACCCCTGCGGATTCTACCTACAGACGTAAATGGACGCCTTCAGGTATCATCAATAAGGAGGGTAGAATAGGATGGAACAAAACTTGGATAGCTACCGTGCCGCTCGTCATCAGGCAGCATGGATAGATAGAACAGACCATATCGGCCTTCTTTGTGCCATCGGCAATGACCGCCTTTTGTGGCTTCAAGGGATGGTAAGCAACGACGTACGCCTCCTGGAACAGGGGACAAAACGTCTACAGGCCTGTATCTTAAATCCAACTGGACATGTGCTTACCGATCTGACACTTATTGCCATCTCCCATGGGCAACTACCTAACCTACCCACCTGCATCCTGCTCGATATGCCACGCGAAAATAGAGAGAAAATCTGGCGCCTACTCAATCGTTTCCTGATCACAGAAGACGTCGAACTCAGAGACGTGACTTCGCAACTGGCCTGCCTCTCTCTTCAAGGCCCTGCTGCAGCCCAGCAGCTCCAGCAACTGTCAATAGAACCATCCCTCATCGTCGAAGCCGACCATACCGGCAGCGGAGGCTTTGACATCTACCTGCCTATCGAAATGCGCCACACCGTTCTTCATTCGCTGGACATACCCATTCTGGATGAGCAAACCGTCGAGTTGCTGCGCGTTGAAGCCGCCATTCCGAAATATGGTGCAGAGCTTGATGAGAGCGTTATCGCCCTCGAGGCCAATCTTCGTCACACGCATATAAGCCTTACAAAAGGATGCTATGTCGGGCAGGAGATCATGGCCCGTATCGAATCAAGAGGCCACACGAATCGGGGTCTTATCGGCCTCGTCTTTTCTCCAGACGAAATTCCCGAACGTGGTGAAGTCCTATACCCCGCGGAAGAGCCTGCCCGTGAGGTCGGCCGCATTACCTCTGTTGCCGCCTCTTCGCCTGCTATGAGCCATCGTCCTATCGCCCTTGCGTTTGCCCGGCATGAATTTGCGCTGCCGAACACCCTCTTGTACGTAGGGCCATCGCGCAAAAAGGCGGTCGTCGTGCCTTTGCCTTTCATCTCCGCCCAACGAGGTCTTACAGAGTGAGTGCCGCTTCCGCAACGCAGCCCGTGGAGAGTCAATCGCATGAGATTCGGCTGAATGCGGTCCTTCAACTGGCACTCATCAATATTCTTTGGGGTGCCTCTTCCGTAGCATCTAAGACAGCGCTCATGGCTTTCGGGCCGTTTACACTTACTTTCGTGCGCTTTGCACCCGCGGGGCTTATTCTTCTCTTATTGGCACGCCTACGACGCCGGTTGCCCCCTATCGCTCGGGAAGACCTGTGGCTGTTCTTAGCGCTAGGTGGCATCGGCATTGCCGCAACTTACGGTATATTCTACTTCGGCCTTCAACGCACCACAGCAACCGATGCCTCATTGCTATTCGCGTGTGAACCTATCCTCATCGCTCTTTTCGGCTATCTCTTCCTCAAAGAACGGCTTAGCTGGCTGCAATGGACGGGCTTTTTAGTGGGTATTACGGGCATCTGGCTCATTGCCGGCCGCGCTTTAGGTGACTGGCTGGCGCTTGCTGGTCTTGCCTGCGAATGCTGCGTTAGCGTGCCAGCAAAGCGGTTGGCCATGCGCTATCCAGGTCTCTTAGTGGTGGCCTATGAAATGCTTATTGGGGCAGCGCTTATGCTCCCTCTTGCCCTGTGGGAGTGGCATCATCATCCGCATGAGGTCTCTCTACGCCCCCTTGCCGCTCTGGCCTTTCTAAGCCTTGTCTGCTCCGTGTTCTGCTACGGCATCTGGTATCGCCTTCTTTCACGGCATGCGATCTCCCAAATGGGAGTATTCATTCTTCTACAGCCTCTGCTCGGCCCTCTATATGGTCATTTTTTACGTGGCGAGACGCTTCGTACCAACACGCTTATCGGCGCGCTTCTCGTCTTCTGCGGCATCGCGCTTACCATCTATCGGAAACGTTCCTCCACAGACTCTCTCCGTGGTTGACTACTCTATCGTTAAGATAACTATTCTCCAACCCCACGTGAACACCTTTGGGCTTCCACCATGTCAACGACTAAAAAGCCCCAAATTGACAGCCCATCTCATGCTTTGTTACAATATCCTGGCAAGAGCCGCTACAAAGAAAGATAAGCCACAGCCATGTCCGAAAAAACAGCGTTCCCTCTTACCCTCGATACACCCCTTCAATATGTGAAAGGCGTGGGACCGCTCATCGCTCAACGATTAGCAAAACTCAACCTTCACACAGCAGGAGACCTCCTTCGCCACTATCCACGAAGATGGGAGGATAGAACTCTGTTTGCCCATGCCGCACAACTGCGCGGCGGCGAGTTCGTGACGCTCTGTGGGCTACCCCTCTCCGTTAGTACCACCCAGCCACGGCCTGGACTGTCCCTTACAAAAGCTCTTCTCGACGACCAGGGCGCGGCTGTCATGCTTGTCTGGTTTAATCAACCCTATATGGAGCAGGTCTTCCGCAAACTGATCACGGCAAAACACCCCGTCGTGGTCTACGGCCAGGCAAAACGCTCCGGTATGATCGTCGAAATCCAAAACCCAGAATGGGAGCCCCTAGACGAAACGGGCGACTCGCTCTCAAGTGGGCGCATCACCCCCGTCTATCCAGCTACCGAAGGGATAACCCAAGCACGCCTTCGCCGTCTCACTGATCACGTGCTGCGTGAATGCTTGCCGCTTATTGACGAGCCACTGCCGCCTGAACTGCGCCAAAGATACCGCCTCATAGAGCTACGCGAAGCTCTTCAAAACATCCACTATCCCACCACCTTTGAGGCTCTCGATGCCGCGCGCAGGCGCCTCGTCTTTGAGGAGTTCTTCTTCATGCAACTCTATCTTGCCCTCCAACGTCACAAACTCCACACAAACTCGCAAGGCATTCGCTTTCATGTCTCCCTTGAGAAGCTGCACCAATCGCTCCAAGCCGTCCTCCCCTTCCCTCTTACCAAAGCGCAACAACGAGCCATCGCGGAGATCGCTTCCGACATGAGCAGTGGTCATCTTATGAACCGGCTAGTTCAAGGCGATGTGGGCAGTGGCAAAACAATGGTCGCTCTCGCTGCTATCCTTATGACCGTACAAAACGGCTATCAGGCCGCCCTCATGGCTCCAACGGAGATTCTGGCGCAACAACACGCCATCGTGCTGCAACGTCTCCTTGCCCCCCTCCACTTACGTGTGGAGCTAGCCATTGGCAGTCTCTCAAAACGTGAAAAACAGGAGGTTTATGAACGATTGCGCACAGGGGAAAGCCTCATCGCCGTCGGTACCCATGCACTCATTCAAGAGGAGGTCGGATTCGCTCGTCTCGGCCTCGCTATCATAGATGAGCAACACCGTTTCGGCGTACTTCAACGTCGAGCGCTCTCTCGCAAAGGCGATCAACCTCATGTGCTTGTTATGACGGCTACTCCTATCCCCCGCACCCTTACCCTCACCCTGTATGGAGACCTCGACGTCTCCGTGCTCGATGAACTGCCGCCAGGACGAAAACCGATTACGACTCACTGGCGAAGCCGCTCCAAACGCGAGCAGGTTTACGCCGCTGCGGAACGTCTGCTTTCAGATGGTCGTCAAGCCTATATCGTCTGCCCTCTCATCGAAGAGAGCGAAAAACTAGAAGCACAAAGTGCCGCGAAGCTCTATGACTACATTGCCAACAAAGTCTATCCTCATCGAAGAGTAGGGTTGCTACATGGCCAAATGCCGCCATCGGAAAAGGAGCAGGTCATGCTGCGGTTCAAAGCTCACGAGCTTGACGTGCTTGTCTCTACCACTGTTATCGAAGTAGGAATAGATGTTCCCAACGCTTCCATTATCATTATTGAGGATGCCGACCGTTTTGGGCTAGCTCAGCTGCACCAGCTACGCGGTCGCGTAGGCCGTGGAGAATATCCTTCTTACTGCATTCTTCTTGCAGACCCCAAAACTCCCGAAGGCAAGGCTCGTATGGAGATCATGGTAAAAACCTGCGACGGCTTCCGCATCGCGGATGAAGATCTGCAGTTGCGCGGGCCCGGTGAGTTCCTTGGCACAAAGCAAAGTGGCCTACCCAACCTTCATATCGCCGATCTCTTAGCAGACCGTGACGTCCTTGTTGAGACGCGTACCGCCGCCTTTGAACTTGTAAAACAAGACCCTACCCTCTCTTCTCCTCAGCATCGTACGCTGCGAGAAGCCCTCCAGCGAATGCACACACATCTTGAACTCGCCTCTGTAAGCTAACATTTTCTACGTGTTTGTAGTACAATATAAAAGAAAAAGTGGCACTTTATGACTTTAGCGCTTGTGCCGGGGAGCTTCGACCCCGTTACCAATGGGCATTTAGATATCATCCAGCGGGCCGTTGAGCTTTTTGATGAGGTACGTGTGGTTGTCGCTCGCAACAGTTTGAAGACACCCCTCTTCACTGTGGAGGAACGGCTCGAAATGTTGCGAGAGGTGTGCGCTCCTCTTGCCCGTGTGACTGTAGACTCTTTTGAGGGTCTTCTGGTAAACTACGCTTTGGAATGCGGTGCCACGGTGATCGTAAAGGGGCTGCGCTTCGTCTCAGACTTCGAGTATGAGCTGCAAATGGCGTTGATGAACCGCCGTCTCAATAGCGCCATTGAAACGGTCTTCTTGCCTACCGGTGCCCCCTATTCCGATCTAAGCTCGAGCATCGTTAAAGAGATCGCCCGCCTCGGCGGGTCGGTGGAAGGATTGGTACCCGAAATTGTCCAACAACGTCTCCGAGAAAAATACACCATCCAGAGCACCTGAGACCGCAAGCGCGGCAGCGCAAAACGAAATGCCGAAGCCAACGCCGCAGACGGCACGACCACTTGAAGGGGCCCCACAGTTCGTGGCCCCAACAAGAGGGAATATGGACATCCTCAAGCTCCTTTCAGAGCTTGAGGATATAGTGGATCACGCTCGACGCGGCCCTATGGGCATCCTAATCGGGTTTTCAGAGGAGCGCTTTCACATAACCCTTATGAAAATTAGAGCGAATCTGCCCGAAGAGGTGAAACGCGCCGCTAATATAGCCCAACAACGAGAACAGCTACTCGAAGAGGCCCGCCAACAAGCCGAGCGCATCCGACAAGAGGCGAGAGAAAGCCTTTTAGCGGAACAAGAGCGGAGACAGAATGAGTTGGCGCAAATGCGCCTTAAAATGCAACAAGAGCTCGAAGAAGAACGCAAGAGATTAGAAAAAGAGGCCCTGAAAATTTTGGATCAGGCGCGTGAACAGGCGCACCAAATTCTTAAAGAGGCGGAGGCGCGAGCGGCTCACCTTATCACAGAAAGCGTTATCTACAAAGAGGCTGAAAAACGCGCCCAAGCCCTTCGGCTCGAAGCGGAAAATGATGCCGCTGCTACCCGACACGGTGCCGATGAGTACGCCAAAACCGTGCTGAGCAGCATGGAAGAGGTGCTCCAACGCGCCTTGTTACAAGTACAAAAAGGAAAAGAACTGCTTTCTAACTCAAAATAACGGAGAGCTTCTATGCGCCTCGATATCTCCGAGATTATAAGAGAGCCAGGCAAAAGTGCCCACTACACGGTGCATGAACCGCCCCTGGTGGATGAAGATATCGAATGTACGGACGATATCATCGGACAGTTGGATTTTATCAATACGGGCGATGCCCTTCTTCTACGTGGAAGCTGCGATACATGCGTGATGCTGCCCTGTAGCCGCTGTTGCACCTACTACCAACAGCCGGTTTCGCTCGTCATTGAAGAACAGTTCGAACTTCGAGCCATCTCTACCGGGCCACGCTCCCTACCTCATATCGTCGTGGTGGAAGAAGATGAAAGCCCCATCGCCGGTAAACTGTTCGATGGCAATGTGTTCGACCTTACGGAAATGCTCCGCCAGTATATTCTGCTGAACCAGCCGACACAGCCCTTGCCGCCTCAGCACAAAGACCTGTGCTCCTTGTGCCATCGTCGGCCCGAAGAGGCGCTAGCCGAACTTCGTTCCGAACAGGATATCGAACCCAGCGGCCATCCAGCGTTTGCTCGCCTGCGAGAACTGCTTGAAGAGCAACCCTAACGCAACACCGAACCTGTAATGGATGCTCCTCTATTGGGGTAGAATCCTTTTTTATGTGTGTAAGTATGAAAATTAGAAACCAGTGAAAGAGAGGTGTTTTTATGGCGTTACCAAAACGACGTCATTCGAATCAGAGAACCCGTAAAAGACGAACCCATTACAAGCTGGCACATAAGCTTGCTATAGTGCCTAGCTTTGAGCAACCTGGTAGCTATACCCTTCTACATCATATAGACCCTGATACGGGGCGCTATCGCGGTCGTACTGTTTTTGAGACGACGGATAAACCTCAGAATAAGTAGGATAGGAAACGCTCCAAAAATATGCCCGTCGCGAAGCGGATCGCTGTTGACGCAATGGGAGGAGACCGCGGCCCAGCGGAGGTTGCGCGCGGAGTCTATGAGGCTGCACTCCATTCAACATCTCATTTCTACCTTGTAGGCCATCCGGACGTGCTTCAACAGGAGCTGAAAAAGTGGCATAACCGCCCCAAGAACATCGAGATCGTGCCCGCCTCCGAAGTCATCGAAATGACCGACCAGCCCGCTGTGGCGTTTCGCAAAAAGCCTGATGCCTCAGTGGTCATCGCAGCCCGCATGGTTCATGAGGGACAGGCAGACGCGCTCGTGACCATCGGAAATACCGGGGCCGCGATGGCCGTCGGCCTCCTTACCCTAGGCCGCATTAAAGGGATAGACCGACCTGCTATCGCCACCCCGCTCCCCTCCCTAACAGGTGGCACTGTCATTCTGCTCGATGCTGGCGCAACGGTGGATTGTGATCCGAATAACCTCTATGAGTTCGCACTGATGGGCAGTGCCTATGCCGAGCACGTGCTCGGCGTAACAAAACCCCGTGTGGCGCTTCTCTCTAACGGTGAGGAGATGAATAAAGGCAATACGCTTGTTAAACGAACCCATCAGCTGCTTTTAAGCGCATCCCAAATGGAGGCACCCTTTGAATTCGTAGGTAATGTAGAAGGACGCGATCTGTTTAAAGGCCAAGCCGATGTGGTGATCTGCGACGGATTCACAGGCAACGTGTTACTGAAAACAGCCGAAGGGGTCGCGGAAATGGTTCTTTCGCTTATTAAACAGGAGCTAGGCCGACACATCTGGATGCGCCCCCTCCTGGCACCCTTTCTGCCTGCCATGCGGCGCCTGCGCACCCGTATAGACTATGCAGAGCGAGGGGGTGCCCCTCTTTTAGGCGTCAACGGAATCTGCATCATAGGGCATGGACGCTCCACCTACTATGCGGTGGCCAATGCCTGCCGTGCAGCAGAAAAGGCGGTGGAACATAATATCGTAGAGGTTATCCGGTCGCGCGTATGCAAAGCTCCTTTAATGCCTCCAGCCACTTGAGAAATTTACTGGAAAGACGAGTTAAAGCCCGATGAGTAGTCCCCTGATCCCTACAAAAGAGTGCTTGGCCGCCATCCTCGGATTGGGAATGTGCGTGCCTGAACGCGTTCTCACAAACGATGACCTAGCCCAAATGGTAGATACAAGCGATGAGTGGATAACCTCCCGAACCGGCATTCGTCAACGCCACATTGCTGAGGAAAACATAACCACATCTGATCTTGCTGCAGAGGCGGCCAAACTTGCACTCGCGGATGCAAATGTCCACCCAGATGAGCTTGATCTCATTCTTTGCGCCACAGCAACCGGAGACTACATTTGGCCGGCTACCGCCTGCGTGGTGCAACGAAAAATAGGAGCCTACCGGGCGGGAGCTTTCGACCTCTCCGCCGCTTGTGCCGGCTTCTGTTATGGTCTGGCGGTCGCAGGGGCCTTCATTCAAAGCCACGCTGCCCAGCGCATCCTGCTCATCGGAGCCGATGCCCTCTCAAAACACGTTAACTGGAACGACCGCTCCACCTGTGTTCTTTTCGGAGATGGGGCAGGAGCCGCTGTTTTAGGCCCCAACGAGAGCGGCCAGGGTGTACTTACCTCTGTACTCGGTGCTAACGGCGATGGCCTCGAAATGGTGTGGCTTCCCCACGGTGGCACCCGTAGCCCATTAACCCCTGAACTTATAGAAAGCTCCCAAAATAAGCTCATCATGCAAGGCCGAGAGGTCTACCGATTTGCGGTGCGGGTTATTCCTGAGGCTATCCAACAGGCGCTTCAAAAAGCCTGCCTAACCCCTAGCCAAGTGGATTGGCTGGTTATGCATCAGGCGAACATACGCATCGTAGAGGCCGTTGCCGAACGACTTCACATTCCTAAAGAGCGCGTTTTTATCAACATCGACCGCTATGGAAATACCTCCGCGGCTTCAGTTCCTATCGCCCTCACCGAGGCCGTACAACAGAACCTCCTTAAACCAGGCCAGATCGTGGTGACAGCAGGCTTTGGCGCAGGGCTTGCTTGGGGGGTTAACATCATTCGGTGGAACGCAAAATAGAACCGCCATGAGTAAAGTCGCATTTCTGTTTCCAGGTCAAGGCTCCCAAAAGGTTGGCATGGGGCGCTCGTTTTACGAAAGCTTTGCTGAGGCTCGTGCGCTTTTCGAGCGGGCAAATGCCCTTCTCGGATTTCCGCTTAGCGATCTCTGCTTTGAAGGCCCCGAAGAGGTGCTGAAATCTACCGAAAATGCACAGCCCGCGCTCTACGTTACAAGCTATGTCGCCTATCGTTGTCTACAATCCCTCTGTCCGCGTCGCCCGGATGCCGTGGCAGGTCATAGTGTGGGCGAATATGCAGCTCTTGCCGTGGCAGAGGTCTTTTCTTTCGAAGATGGCCTCCGACTTGTCCGCCGCCGTGGAGAACTGATGCGTGATGCCTCTCGAAAACGCCCGGGCACCATGGCGGCTCTCCTCGGAGCCACTCTAGATATGGCTCGAGAAGTCTGCCTCGCCGCTCGAGATGCCGGCATCGTCAGCGTCGCTAATGTGAATGGTGCCGGACAGATCGTCATCTCCGGCGAGCCTGCTGCAGTGGAGAAGACCGCTCAGCTCGCAAAAGAGCGCGGGGTAAAGCGCGTCGTGCCCTTAGCCGTGTCAGGCGGCTTCCACTCGCCCCTCATGGTAGAAGCCGGCGATGCCCTCTATAACGATATCGCCGCCGTGCCACTTCGAAAACCTACTATTCCTATCATAGCGAATATCAACGCCCGCTATATCGAACAGCCAATAGATATAGTCTCCGGCCTCACTATGCAGGTAAGCGGTAGCGTCCTGTGGGAACCCTCTATGCAGCGCCTCGTTCAAGATGGTTTCCGTATCTTTATTGAGCTTGGCAGTGGTGAAGTGCTCACTGGCCTCATGAAACGCATTGCTCCCGATGTCACAGCGTTAAGCGCCTACGATGCACAAACTCTCTCCAAAGTTGCGGAACTGCTAGCCCACTTCGTACAGTCTGGAGTCAACGAATGAAACTACAAAATCGCGTCGCTATCGTCACTGGAGCCAGCCGAGGCATAGGTAAAGCGATTGCCCTTGAACTCGCTGCCGAAGGAGCAAAAGTGGTTATTAACTACAATCGCAATGCTGCCTCCGCAGAAGAAACCGCGAGAGTGCTCCTAGAGAGCGGAAAGGAGGCCTTTGCCTTCCAGGCAGACGTTGCCGACGCTTCTCAAGTGGAAAAACTGGTGCAGAGCACCATCGAACGCTTCGGCAGAGTAGATATCCTGATCAACAACGCGGGGGTCACTCGAGATAAGCTCGTCATGCGCATGAGCGAAGAAGATTGGGATGCTGTGCTGAATACAAACCTTAAAGGGGCCTTTCTCTGCTCGCGTGCGGTGACTCCTATCTTTCTTAGACAGCGCAGCGGCGTCATCGTTAACATTAGTAGCGTGATCGGTAAAGTGGGCGGGCCGGGTCAAGCAAACTATAGCGCATCGAAAGCGGGGCTGATTGGTCTGACAAAATCTCTGGCAAAAGAGCTAGGCTCTCGTAATATCCGCGTGAATGCCATCGCTCCAGGCTTTATCGAAACCGAAATGACCGACGTGCTGAAACCCGAACAACGCGAGGCAGCACTAAAACAGATACCCTTGGCGCGATTTGGAGGCAGTAGAGAGGTCGCACGCGTTGCGGTCTTCCTCTGCTCGGACGATGCTTCCTATATCCATGGTGAGGTCATCACCGTGGATGGTGGACTGTATATGTGAGTACGCACGATGCCTCAGGCGTGCTACAATAACCTAGTGTGGCTTTCTCAGAACGAGATGAGCACACTTGCTAAATATCACCATTTAGGAGAGAATTCCTTGTACAAGAGAATACTTACCTTAGGAGGACGAAGATAACATGTCTACAACTTTCGATCGTGTGCGTAAGGTGCTGCTTGATAGACTTGATGTCACTGAAGAGGAGATCGTTCCTGAAGCCTCTCTGGTGAACGACCTGAAAGCCGACTCTTTAGACGTGATGGAGATTGTGCTTCGTCTTGAGGACGAGTTCACCATAGATATCCCCGACGAAGATGCCGAAAAGATTGTCACCGTTCAAGACATCGTGGACTACATAGACAAAAAGGCTGCAGCCTCATGAGCCATCGCTCGATAGGCTCCTATTTTAGCAAGCTTTTGCATAGGAGTGGTTATGCAAGCGCAATCTCATAACCAGAGCGTGCCAAGGCGCGTGGTGATCACGGGTATCGGCGCCGTGACGCCCCTTGGGCATACTGCAGAAGATACCTGGAGAGCTTGCCTGTCCGGCTGCTCCGGCGTCGGCCCCATCACCTTCTTCGATGCCAGTGGCTACAGTACGCGCATAGCCGCCGAGATCAAAGACTGGGATCCTTCCCCTTACTTCGAGTCCCGAAAAGAGGCACGTCGACTGGATAGATTCGTCCAGTTTGCCGTTGCGGCCTCACGTATGGCCATCGAAGACGCTAAACTGGAGATCACCCCAGACAACAGCGAGCGTGTAGGCGTCTATATTGGCTCCGGTATCGGCGGTCTAGCAACTCTCGAAGAGTGGCACAAAACGTTGCTAGAACGCGGCCCCGATCGCATCACACCGTTTCTCATTCCCGCGATCATCTGCAACATGGGAGCTGGAATGGTCTCGATCCTTACCGGTGCCCGTGGGCCGAACTCCTGCATTACCACCGCCTGCACCACAGGTCTGAATAACATCGGCGATGCTTACGAGCTCATCAAACGTGGCGGTGCCGACGTAGTGATCGCAGGTGGGGCCGAAGCCGCCATCACTCCCCTCGGCATTGCGGGTTTCTGCGCCGCCAGAACCATGTCTACCCGTAACGAGGAACCTACACGAGCTAGCCGACCCTTTGATGCGCAACGCGATGGCTTCGTCATGGGAGAAGGGGCCGGCATCGTGATACTCGAAGCGCTCGATTCGGCCCTGGCTCGTAACGCCAAGATCTATGCCGAAGTAGTCGGCTACGGGATGTCCGGTGACGCCCATCACGTTACAGCTCCTCCTGACGATGGCAACGGGGCCATTCGCTGTATGCGCGCCGCACTCAATGAGGCTGGGGTCAAACCAGAAGAGGTAGATTATATTAATGCCCATGGCACTTCGACCGAGCTAAATGATCGCATAGAGACACTCGCTATTAAAGCGGTTTTTGGAGAACATGCCTACCGTATACCTGTCAGCTCAACAAAATCTATGACCGCTCACATGGTGGGTGCTGCCGGTGCCGTTGAGACGATCTTCTGCGCTCTCGCCATACGCGACCGCATCGTTCCACCCACCATCAACTACGAGTATCCCGATCCCAACTGCGATCTAGACTATGTTCCAAACAAAGCTCGGCCGGCCGACGTGAATATCGCTCTCTCAAACTCATTCGGCTTCGGCGGGCATAACGGCTCTATCCTTCTTAAAAGGTATAGCCACTAGCAGAGAGGCGCCTCCAAGCTTGGAGGCGCCTCTCAAGCTAAAGCGATACCAGCCTCAATGAATGCTTCCCGTAAAGCACCCCGCAAGCGCATCTGCTCTGTTGAGAGATGAATGGGGTCTGTTGCCAAACTTACTCGAATCGTCATCGAACTTGCAGAAAAGGCCATAATACCCTCCAATGTAGGGGCTTTCTTCAGTACGCTGCCCGGTGCCTCCACAAGCTGCTTCCCTATAGCCTCAACTACCTCCATAATCTTTTGCAAATCCGCGGAAGCAGCTACGTTGATCTCCACAAAGTCTACAATGGGATTACGCGATAGGTTCGTTACCGTTCCTATGTCCCCGTTGGCTATCATGTAGATGCGTCCGGAATTATCCACAATGCGCGTTACGCGCATGCCTATATTTTGCACCACTCCGGTTACTCCGGCAATTGTTACCATCTCTCCTACCATAAATGTATTATCTACAATGATAAAAAAACCAGAGATCATATCCCGTACCAACTTCTGAGCACCAAACCCTATCGCTAGCCCAATCACGCCGGCCGCTTCAATAAACGGAATGATGTTCACCCCAATCGCTTTCAGGATCAACACACCGAAGATGAAAAAAAGCAGATAGCTTAAAATGCTGCGCGCCAATCCCTGCAGGGTTTTCATACGTCCCAGCCCAGCTCCATCTGGGTGATGACGTACGATCCGCGCCATACCTCCATCTACGATACGAAACAATACGCTGCGCAGCACAAAATAGAGAAAAATAAGTACGACTACTTGAATTAAGGCCTCTAAGCCTCGATTCACGAACAGATGCCAAATGTTTTGCCAGTAGACCGGATCCAGATATCTTCCCAGCTTATGCTCTAGCGTTAAGGGCATGTCTCCTCCTCGCTTCAAAGATTTCCGCTTTTAACAATACCCCGCGAACTCTACAGGAATCGAGTCGTCCATCCGAATATCAAACAACACTCCCGCTAAGACGAACGACACAAAAGGGGGAAATCACGGTTGAGATCGGAGAAAACACAAAAACAGCGATTCACTGTCGAAAGCTGGCTCATGGCTCTTATTGGCCTAGCCGACCTTGGCAGTACCATCCTGTTTATAGAACGACATGGCGCGCAGGAAGCGAACCCCATCTTTCGCCATTTCTGGGAAATGGGGCTAGGAGCCTTTATTGTGGCTAAGCTCGTCTGCCTTATTGGGCCTCTACTTGTCATGGAGTGGGCGCGTCAGCGCCATCCGCTTTTCGTTACGGGAGCCCTACGCATCGCTATCGTCGGCTACCTTGCTCTTTACGGGGTAGGCGTGCTCCATCTAAACCACACAGCGAAAGCGGACATTCCCCTTGCAGCGAACGATCC
The DNA here is from genome assembly GCF_000427095.1 of Chthonomonas calidirosea T49. Lineage (NCBI taxonomy): Bacteria > Bacillati > Armatimonadota > Chthonomonadia > Chthonomonadales > Chthonomonadaceae > Chthonomonas > Chthonomonas calidirosea. Next base: position 258,446 of record NC_021487.1, on the reverse strand, counting down.
TTCTGCGCTCCAACTCGATTATCTTAGCCAGCAAATGGCCATAAAGGTACAGATGATCGCACAGAGAGCCCATAAAACGCGGTTTGCACGTCCCCCACAACCTGCAGATGCCGAATTTTGTTTGCGTCCTGCCCCGCCTATCGTCAGAGGCAGGACGCCCTTCTTACGCTAGGCTTGGCTCGGTTCATCATCCTCAACTCTGGGGATTACACGGGTGGCGAGTCGGCCTTTCGGCCCTTCCGTTGCCTCGTAACGTACGAGTTGTCCCTCTCGTAACGTTCTGAACCCTTCCATCTGAATCACCGAGTAGTGCACGAAAACATCTACTCCGTCTTCGGCAACGATAAACCCATAGCCCTTAGCGTTGTTAAACCACTTTACTTTGCCCAAAAGCATATTGTCTGGTACTCCTAAGACCTGCACAACTTTCAGTGCGGACTCCCGGAGCGTCAACAACTCACGTTCACAAAGAGTGCACCAGAATCCTTACTGCAATTTGCGTGCCAATCCTACATAAATATCCCCTATTTCTAGGAAAAACGGAAAAATTGTTGGTCCGCTGCTACAAAAACCCTAAAAAGTACTTGACAGCCTCATGCTAGGGTGATAGAATATATTCGTCTTTATTAAAAGACGTTTTCCACCTCAAACGAAGCATCGCGAACTTGCAAAGATGCGAGCCCCCGCATCTTTCGCAAAGGTGCTCGTAGAGAACGGAAAACCCCATTATCGCCCCTTTTGATGGCGGCCGGGAGGAACCGACCGCCATTTTTATTTTGCAATGCGCCTCCATCCTGTCACTTTCTTAAGAGTCCAGGCGTATTACTGAGGGATAATATATGGAATCCACTCCCATGCTAGGCCATAAAATGCGCACGATTCGCTCCATATCCCCGCTTACCCAAGAGACTATCGGTTGCTACCCCATTGCAACCGAAGAAGAGGTGAATGCGACCATTCATCGCGCCAACAAGGCTTTACTCCACTGGTCGCGCCTTACGCCCCGCCAGCGTGGTGACTACCTAAAACAACTTCGCAGGGTGCTAGCAGCCCAAGCGGAACAACTCGTGTCAACCATTCACCAAGAGATCGGCAAGCCGCTTCAGGAGGTCTACGGAGCCGAGATCTTGCCCTCGCTCTCAGCCATTAAATGGCTTGAACAACAGATTGCCCACTACCTGCGCCCTCGTCGTCTTCGCCAGGTGACCCTTGCCCCCCAACCCTACGGTGTTGTAGGCATCATCGGCACCTGGAACTATCCCTTATGGCTCAACCTTACCCCTATTCTCTGGGCACTCGCAGCTGGCAACACCGTGGTATGGAAACCATCCGAGCTAGCTACCGCTTCGTCGTTCGCCCTGCAAAGCTGCCTTGAACAAGCCGAGCTCCCCGTCTTCCTTGTTATAGGCGATGCCCAAGTAGGTCAAGCGCTCTGTCGAAGCAGCATCCAGAAGCTTGCTTTCACAGGTAGTACGGCCACGGGCCGCAGCATTCTATCCACTCTAGCACAAGGGCCTACTCCTGCCGTTATGGAGTTATCTGGCAATGATGCTAGCATCGTAACCGCTTATGCAGACCTGCCATCTGCCGCGCGCTGTCTTGTATGGGCACGCTGTTGCAATGCCGGTCAAAGTTGCGTTGCTCCGCAACGTATTTTTGTTCATCAAAAATGCTATCATGAGTTTCTTACCCTATGCCAACAACAAATGGAACGGTTGCAGCTCGAACAAGAGCTAACCCCTCTGCGTACCGAAAACTTGCGAAGCAATCTCCACCAACGCGTTCAGGCAGCCTGTGCACAGGGCGCAGAGTTGCTTACAGGAGGATACGCGCTTTCACGCACAGGTTACTTCTACGCCCCCACGCTGGTCGCAGACTGCACCGACGACATGGCCCTTATGCAGGAAGACCTCTTTGGGCCTGTGCTCGCCGTTTCATCCGTTCATAGCGATGAGGAAGCCGTAGAACGCGCCAACCGCTCGGAATTTACCCTTGGCGTCAGCATCTGGACAAAAGACAGACAACACGGCCGCTTCTTAGCTCAGCAACTGCGGGCCGCAGTTGTTACCATCAACGAGGTGGAGCTGCTGATCGCTGCGAACCCTGCGATACCCTTCGGAGGATGGCGCCTAAGTGGTTTTGGGAAGCAGCGCGGGCGCGAAGGGCTGGATGAGTTCGTGGTGTGGAAGGCCATATACCATACGTCACCATTCAAACGGAGATATCATCTTTTCCCATACCATCATGCTAACGTGCATCTGCTTCGCTCACTTGTGGAGCTCTACATCCCTTCCTCGCTTCACCATCGCCTTCAAGCGCTTTTCTCTCTCTTTGCTGCTGTGCTAAGCTGGAGACGAGAACACCAATACGCTCTCAAAAATAACGTCCATCGAGGAGGTAAATAGTGCGAATCGCTGTTATTGGAGGCGGATTAGCAGGATTAGCCGCGGCCGTACGCCTCGCGCATGCCGGACATCGCGTAACCCTCTACGAAAAAAATAGTCACCTCGGTGGCAAAATGAACGTCTGGCAAGCAGATGGGTTCACCTTCGACATGGGCCCTACCATTATCACAAAACCGGAGGTGATCGAGCGGCTGTTTCATGCGGTCGGCCGTCATTACAGGGACTACCTTAACCTCGTTGCCCTTGATCCGCAATGGCGCGCTTTTTTCGCCGATGGTTCACATCTTGACCTCTACTCCTCTCTTCATCAAATGAATTCCGAGTTACAGAGGTTCGCCCCACAAGAAGTAAGTAACTATCTCCGCTTTCTTCGCTACAGCCATCGCATGAACACAATCGCCGAGCGATGGTTCTACTGGAAACCCTACGGCAGCCTGCGCGACCTGATGACAGCCAGCCCACTGAACCTTCAATCGGCTCTCCTCGCTCTTCAAATGGATCCCTTCACCACCATGCATCGCGCGATCCGCAAGCACTTCCAAGATGAACGATTAGCCCAACTATTCGAACACTTCGTACAGTACGTAGGTTCTTCACCGTTTGTGGCACCGGCCATTCTCTGCCTCATTGTATGGGTTCAAATCGGGCAAGGCTGTTGGTATCCCATGGGAGGTACCGGAGAAATTGCAAGGGCTTTAGGGGCGCTCTGTCATGAGTTTGGCGTGGACATTCGCCTTAACACCTTCGTCGAGCACATCGAAACAGCCGACGGCAAAATCGCCGGTGTATTGCCATCGGGAGGTCAACTTGAGCGGTTTGATGCCGTTATAGCGAACTCCGATATCGTGCACACCTTAGAGCGGCTTCTCGATATTCCTGAAGCCAAAGCTTATCTCAAAAACCGCCAGAAGCAGCTAGAGCCGGCCTGTTCCGGCATCGTGCTCTATCTCGGATGTAACCGCACATGGCCACAGCTTCAACATCACAACTTCTTCTTCTCTGCTAATAGCGACGCCGAGTTTCGCGATCTCTACGAACATAAAATCCCTCATCAAGACCCAACCTGCTATCTGGCCGTGCCGAGTATAACCGACCCTTCTGTAGCTCCGCCTAATACCACCGCCCTCTATGTGCTGGTTCACTGCCCCTATCTTACCGATGCCTTTAATTGGCAGCAGATGGGCACCGACTATCAACAATGTATTCTCTCAAAGTTGGAACGCTCCGGCCTAGTCGGATTGAGAGAATCTATTCAGGTTTCCTACATGCTTACGCCACAAGATATCGAACAGCTCTACTGGGCAAACCGTGGTGCGATCTATGGGGTCGTTACGCAACGAGGACTACGTTCGGCCTTTAAAACAGGCAATCGAAGCCATCTTATTAAAGGCCTCTACTTTGCTGGTGGCAGCGTGAACCCTGGCCCCGGTGTTCCTATGGTGCTTATGTCAGGGCAAATCGCCGCGGAATGTGTGCTTGAAGATTTTGGTACGGCAACGCATCCTTTGCAAAGAGAGTTCGAATCTGCCCATTACTAACCGTTACGCGCCTCTCGTGAAGAAAGGCGCGTAACTTCTTTTTCAAAGGGAACGGGACTGCTACATGTGATAACCGTGCCGATAGGTCGGATGAACGATGTGCATAACCTCAGGAGCGTTCGTTGCTACCATTCTCCTGGCATCCCATTCGATCTTCTTTCCAGCAGACCAAACAGCTAGATTGCCTAGTATCGCCATGGAAGCTAGTGGCCCTGCATAGTCTGGAAAGTTAGACATGGCAGGCACTCCCTCTTTGATTGCACGCACGAACTCCTCGAAATGGCCCGGAGATTGCGGGAACGAAACCTCTCCCACATCCACGCCCCCGATCAAAATATTGTTTTCACCATAATCGCCGGGGGAGTAGACTTTTCCCTTGGTGCCTATCATCAAGGAGCCGCTCGAGCTAATTTTGCCCGTCTTAGGGTCTTTTGGTACATCCGTAAGCACGTCATCTGGCGGCAGCTTTCCTCCATCGTACCAGTGCATGACCACAGCAGGCCGCTTAAATGGCTTTACCATATCGGCCGGCCAGGCAGAGGAGGGCGGCCCCACCTGCTCGGCTGGGCCGAAGTAGTAGTGAATAATAGACCAAGACGGATAGCTATCATGGTTCGTCCCAGATGTCTCGGCCTCTACCGCAATCGGATCTCGTAGGTCAAGCGCCATGAAGGGAAGATTCATAGTATGACAGGCCATATCCCCTATAGCGCCTGTGCCAAAATCCCACCAGCCGCGCCATGAAAACGGATGATAACCCGGTGCATAGGGCCGAAATGGTGCTGGCCCAATCCATAAGTTCCAGTGCAGATAGGAGGGCACAGGCTCGGGGGCAGGACGGCTAATACCTTGGGGCCATATGGGGCGATTTGTCCAGACGTGAACCTCCTGGATATCTCCAATAGCTCCCGCTCGCACCATAGCCGCAAATCGCCGCAAGCTATCTAATGCCGTTCCTTGGTTGCCCATCTGAGTAGCAAGCTTCTTCTGCCGAGCGACCTCCATCATGCGATGGATCTCATAGATACTGTGGGCGAGAGGTTTCTGACAAAAACAGTGCTTTCCCATCTCCATCGCCATGAGGGCTGCCGGTGCGTGCGAATGGTCCGGCGTGCTCACGGTTACCGCATCTATGCTTGACCCCATCTCCTCAAGCATCTTGCGGTAATCGTTGTACTTTTTGGCCGATGGGTATTTTTGAGCTGCGCGGTTGAGAGTGTTCTCATCCACATCACAAATAGCTACGACATCACCCAAACGAGCAGCATCCGCCGTATCGCTATCTCCTTTACCACCTACACCGATGCAGGCAAACTGAACTCGCTCGTTTGGCGACTTTCCTCCTTGGGCACGTGACGGGTCAGCGATCCATATGCTGAAACCGCCGACTAAGGCGCTGCCCAAAAACTCACGACGCGTACTCTTTAGGCTCATGGCTTACTCTCCATCTAATAACGTTCCGGCAAGGTGCAACCCTGCCTGTAAAAAGTGTTCCATTTTAGATTATACAAAGAGGCCCCTATCACCTGCTGAGTACAACGCAGCATTTGACTCCCCTTTGGAGGATGAATAGTTGGCCCTTGAATTTCGTATAAGATATCCAGAAACGACTTCGCCCGCAGGCAGTCACATGCCGAATGGCGACAATGATGCCGAGGAACATGCAAAGTAGCGTTCTGCTCTTGACAGACTGAAAGAGAGCGGTGTATACTTGCCTGGGATGAACCGCAATGAAAAGTTCTACTTTGCTTTGCGGATGATCGCTTTCATCCATTACCTCACTCGCCCACTCTTTCTGTCACATCTGAGGTACCCTACGCCTGAAAGGACTATGAATAATGAAAGAGAACCGCCCAACGACGAATGCTCTGAACAGCCAGCTTAATAAGCGTGCTCGAATTGCAACGTGGTTCAAACGAGGTCTCATCACAATCGTCAGCCTTGTCTTTCTTAGTATAGGAATCATCGCCGGCAGCTTTTATGCTCGAAGCCCTTTCATACGCAAACTAGTAAATAACTATTTCACCCCCCACAATATTGCATCTGTCATTGCACATCGCGATATTTTTGCGCCCTATGCAGTTTCACGCCAATTCCAAGGACAGCAACAACATAACCTGATCATTGCTCTCCTTGGCTGCGATGCCGACTATTACAACGATAAACCTGTGCCCATTCCAGGCTCACCCGGTCGTAGCGACGCCCTTCTAATCGCCCATGTGGATTTCGATAATAATACACTAAATATCGTCTCTATTCCACGCGACTCAGCAGTTCATATTCCCGGACATCGCGGTTTCGACAAGATTAACGCGGCACATGAATGGGGTCGCAATGCGCTGACCGATGCAACATTGCAACAGGATTTCGGCATTAATCCGGATTATACGGTAGCCCTCCATTTTGAAAGCTTTCAAAAAATTGTGGATGCAGTGGGGGGTGTGGACCTCTATGTAGATAAAGATCTCAACTACGACGATAATTGGGGCCACCTTCATGTCCATCTAAAAAAAGGATACCAGCATCTCAACGGCTATCAAGCAATGGGATTTGTGCGTATTCGCCATTGCGATAATGACTTAGTAAGGGAACAACGTCAACACGAGTTCTTGGAAGCGTTACGTGCTAAAGTAACGAGTCCAAAAACTTTCTTAGCTCTTCCCGATATCCTCAACACAGTGGCGGATGACATAGAAACCAACATGTCGCAAGGGCAGATGCTAGCCCTCGTGCATTGGGCTACCCAACTCCCCCAACAAAACATCCATTTCTCCATCCTACCCTGCGTAGAGGGGCGAAGCTATGTCTACATTAAACCTGCCGAAGCCACCAAAATGCTCGCTGATATGCTCTACAACGGGGACACCACAAAGGTAAGCCTCAATGTCGTTCCTCCCCCTAATAAATCGCTCGCTCTGAACCCCTACTCGCGCCGCCGTAGTCGTTACCGGCATCATACGTTGTAACAAAAAATAAAGGGGTGACCTTTATTGGTACCCCTATTCTCCTGTAAAAGCTTTAAACTCCGCTCTACCGTCCTTCGCGCGCTTCCGCTTGACGACGAGCGCGAAGTAGCTTGCGCTGGCGAGCGGCCTCCTCACGGCGGCGCCGATCACTTGGTTTTTCGTAGTGCTCGTGTTCGCGCGCCTCTTTCAGAATACCGCTCTCCATGATCATCTTCTTAAAGCGCTTCAGCGCCACATCCAAACTTTCACCAGGATTTACTTTTACCTGTGCCAAATGATTCGTTACCCCCTATTGACCGCGTACGGCCCGCATCATTCGCGAGCCTGCTTGAACTCGTGTCTGCTATTATACCATACTCTAGCTCTCGAATTACAAAAGAGAACGGGTAAAATAGCTTCATGTACGCCAAACCCCTCTTCTCCTTGCCACAGCACGTGCGAATCGTTGTTGTCTTAGGCATTATGATGTTGCTTTTCGGCGGTTGTTCCTTGCACTCTCCTCATCATCGTCTCATTGCCACTCCACCGCGTGGAACCGCGCCCCTACCATTGCAAATGCCTCGCGCGCTTCTCCTCCAAAATATGCTCGAAAGATGGAAAAAACCACTCTTAGGCCGACTTGACTCTTTCACTGCTATTCAACGAGTTCTGAACTTGCGTCCTCTTGTCGAAGAAGCTGCCGACCAAAAAGCGGCGCAACCCTACCTCAAGATGATAGCTCATAGCCACCACCTTTCGTATGAGCAGGCGAAGAAGCGTTGGGTGCTATTTCAGCTCGCAGATATCCTGGTTGAATCGGGGGGTGATGAAAATCAGATTTCATCGGCCAACGCGGCTGGCGTTGCACAGTGGATTCCCTCCCTAGCTCGTGAACAGGGATTGAAGGTAGCTCCACCTAAAGCGCAGCTCCTTACCCAGCAGATCGTTAGCCTTAATTTGCAAATCGCGAAAAATGCAGAGATGTCCTCTTCTGTACCTCCTTCACCTGCCCAAAACATGCTTGCCCTCCGCGACCAACTTGTCAATGAACGCGCTCAAATCGATCAACGTTTCAATACTCGCCTGGCTGTATTTGCCCAGACGCGCTATCTCTTACATCTCTATCCGCGTTTTCCTTCGCTCGCATGGATATTCCAAGCTTATCATGGTGGTCAGATGGGGGAACGAAAACTGCTTTACCTCTATACAGGTAAAACAGCCCCGACAAACTCTCTTATCCTTCACGGCGATCAAGGACACCCCCTGACCTACGCGCAGGTCTATCTTACCATCTCACCGCATCGCCACGTCCGTGCCTTCGATTACCTCTACAGCCGCGGCGATGACCACCGCCACTACTGGTGGAAGGTTCTCGAAGCGGCTCATCTCCTCGAGTATTTCCGGAAAGATCCGGGTGCGCTTTTCCCAACATGGAACGCCTTGATGCCAGGCCGGTTACAAGACGCCGTATGGTATCCCAAAGGCCCTACCTACGCTTTTGACACTCCTTCGGAAGTTGAGGAGGCCGTTAAAAAGCACCTTCTCCTGTCGGTACAAAACTTAACCGATGTTCGGATCTCTATCCCCACCTCGTCCAACCATCGTTTCCCGCTTCTACGCCCTGAAGCCTACGGCACACTTCGACTCATCAATGCCCTCTACAAACAATTTGGCGGTACGGAGCCGCTCACTGTCGGCGACTGTCTTCTTTTAAACCCATCCTCACCTTCTGCAAAAGCCGATTCCAACCCCGCTTCGAGCTATGTTGCTGGTACGAACTCTTCTGAGAATCGGCCACATGCAAACGTAGGGCCTCCCCTCTCCTTTAGTTACCATGCAACTGGTCTCGTTTTCGATCTACTCCCCCCTGCAGATAAAAAAAGCTTACATCGGCTAGAATATACTCTCGATTTCCTCGCTGACCGGCGCATTATTGCTGTGACACCTGCGCACGACAACGGCCTGGATCGTTGGCACATCTGCCCGAATCCACTCTATGGTCAAGCACTGGCTGAATGGAGTGCAAAATAATGTCCCCATCCCCAAATACGCCTCCTTCTCGCCTCCGCAATCCGCTTATGTTGGATTATATAGTTCCTACTGGCCTCTTTATTCTGTTCACTGTTTTTGAAGGCCTGGTACCAAAAACAAACTATCCACTTGTCTACTCGGTTAAAGTCATTACCGTCACTGTCGCTCTATGCATTTTCCGCGCACCCTTAAAGGACTATCAATGGCAACCAACCGCTGTTTTACCGGCTCTTGGTGTTGGGTTTGCCGTCTATCTTTTTTGGATTCCACTCGATAAGCTAACACCGTTTCATTTTCCATTTGGTCAGCGCTCGGCTTTTGACCCCTACCTCTTTTTACCAAAACCACTGGAACGAAACCTTTTCCTTCTCCTACGCTTCTATGGCCTGGTGATCATGGTGCCCATCATGGAGGAGATTTTCTGGCGCTCTTTCTTGCTTCGGCTCTTTACGACATCAAACGAGGACTTTCTTCAGCTTCCTCTAGAGGGTTTCTCGAATACCGCTCTCTTTCTCGGCAGTGCCTGTTTTGCGCTCGCTCACCCGGAGTGGTTGTCAGCTTTTCTCTGTGGCCTTCTGTATGCGCTTCTCCTTCGCTACACTCGCACCCTCACGGCACCCCTTATTGCCCACATGCTCACCAATCTCCTCCTCGGGCTCTCTATTCTCTACACCCACAATTGGAGCTACTGGTAAACACAAAAGGCCTCCGGTGATGGTACACCGGAGGCTGCCTAAGTAGGTTCAGAGGCCTAAATTACCATCCCATTGGGAGGTGAACCCACTCACGGGTAATGTAGTCACCTAACGTACCAAACAGCACTAAAAGCCAAATAAACCCAAACACCGACCATATCCAGGCAAGTCGAGAGGCCCATTTCACGCCCATAAAGATCAGGATCACTAAGGAAGTCTTCGCAACTGCGACCAACAACGCCACTATAATGTTTAGCGCCCCTAAGTCGAAACGCGATACCACCACCGTTAAGACCAGCAAAACGAGTAGGATCACGTAGACAAGGAAATAGGTGCCTGCTGATACCACATGAGGTACATGCTGCCCTTCCTCAGGCGTGTGAGTTGAACCATGTGTTGCCATTCGCTATTGCCTCCCGATAAGATAGACTAAAGGATAGAGAAATATCCATACGATATCCACGAAGTGCCAGTAAATTCCTCCGATCTCTAAAGGCATGTAATCCTCTACAGCCGGATGTTTCACGGCGATGAGTACCCAGAGACACCCCAACACAAGAATGCCGACGAGCACGTGCAGCCCATGAAGCCCGGTCATGATGAAGTAGAGGCTAAAGAAGAGTTGATGGGCGTGATGCTCAATGGGCTGAGGCGTATAGTTCCCCAAACTAGCGATTCCTTTCGGTGCTTGGCTCATCTGGATAAGCGGCGTGTTGGCCTCAATGTTCGCTTTGCTAGGAGCCTCCCAACGAAAGGTTGGGCCGGGAAAATGATGTTCTCTTATTTCCGCCGAGTACTCGAAATACTTCACCGTAAGGAAGCCAAAAGCGCAGAGAAGCGTTAGGCCCAGCCAGAACTTTGCTTGAGAACGAATGTCAAGCGTTTTCGCCCTTACGGCCATAGCCATAAAGAAGCTACTCGTGAGCAGGATGAAGGTGTTTAACATGCCTAGCTTCCAGTTAAGGGCGTTATGGGCCTCCTCAAAAGCAGTGGCATAGTTGTAACGGTAGATAGTGAGCGCCAAGAAAAGCGCCCCGAAAAACATAATCTCCGTTACGAGGAAAATCCAAATGCCTACGATATAGGCGTCGTTCTGCTGCTCTAGCTCCTCGAACTGATGCCCCACATGTTGGGGTGCAAACGTGGGATGTTCCAGTTCTACGGTACTCATTCTGTCTCCTTTATATACGGTTCTTCTGTCGTCATGAGAGGATGGCCTACGGCCGCCCCAGCTAGCTCCGCTTGAATCACCGGCTCATAATCATAGGCCTCCCAGGTAACGATGGGCACCTCATCGTAGTTATGAGAGGGTGGTGGAGAGGGGATCGTCCACTCTAACCCAACTGCCCCCCAAGGGTTGTTGCCAGCTGGGGCACCCTTAAACAGCGACCAGAGTAGGTAACAGAAGGGGATAATGTAACCCACTGCTAGCACGCTTGCACCCGCTGAAGAGAGAATGTTCCAGGCCTGGTACTCCGGTAAGTAGTAGTGATAGCGTCGCGGCATGCCAAGGTAGCCTAAAATGAACTGAGGAAAGAAGGTGAGGTTGAATCCAATGAACATGATCAACGCGGCCAGCTTAGCCCAGCTTTCCGGATAGAGGCGTCCCGTCATCTTAGGCCACCAGAAATGAAGGGCCGCCATGAACCCGAAAATGGCGCCACCTACCATAACGTAATGGAAATGGGCCACTACGAAATAGGTCATGTTAAGATGGACATCAACTGCCAAAGACGCAAGATACAAGCCGGTAAGCCCTCCAATGGTGAACAACCCGATAAAACCGAGAGCGTAGATCATAGGAGCCGATAACCATATGTTGCCCTTGTATAGGGTTGCCGACCAGTTAAACACCTTAATAGCCGACGGTACGGCGATAAGAAACGACAGCAAGGAGAACACCATGCCGCTGTACATCGACTCGCCGGTTACAAACATGTGATGCCCCCACACAAGGAAACCAAGGAGGGCGATGGCTAAGCTGGAGAAACCTACGAACTCGTATCCAAAGATGCGTTTTCGTGAAAAGCAGGCGATAACCTCACTTACCACACCCATTGAAGGCAGAATCATAATGTAGACGGCCGGGTGAGAGTAGAACCAGAACAGGTGCTCGAAAAGCAGCGGGTCACCGCCACATACGGGGTTAAACACGCAGAACCCAAAAATACGCTCCATCGCAACGAGAAAGAGGGTGATAGCTACCACAGGCGTCCCCAGGATCATGATAATGCTGGTAGCATACATCGCCCATACAAAGAGCGGCATACGGAACCATGTCATGCCAGGAGCACGCATCTTGTGAATGGTGACGAGGAAGTTGACTCCTGTTGCGATCGAGGAAAATCCGGCAATAAAAACCCCAAAGATCACCAAAGAGACGTTCGTGTCGCTATACACCGAGCTGTAGGGCGTATAGAACGTCCATCCGGTATCCACGCCGCCGAACATGATCGCCAGCAGCATGAGGAAGCTGCCCGTCATATAGAGGTACCAACTCAGCAAGTTTAGGCGTGGAAACGCCACATCACGTGCCCCGATCATCAGCGGCAGAGCAAAGTTGCCGAACACCGCAGGAATAGAAGGTACTAAGAAGAAAAACACCATCACGATCCCGTGAATAGAGAACAGCTTGTTGTATACCTCGTTCGAGAAGAAGGTATCGTGCGGCCTTACCAGCGCAATACGTATGCCCGCGGCAGCAGCACCTCCTATCGCGAACATAAACGTGATCCCTACAAGATAGAGGATCGCGATGCGCTTATGGTCTAGCGTTAAGAGCCAAGATGCTACAGTATGCTGAATGTTCAGATAGTTCTCTCGTTCCTTACGACTTTCTGGAACCGGTACAGCACCTGGTACGGTTATGCTACTCATTGTTCAACACCCCTTCTTTGTTACTTTCTAGAGCGCTTCTTCCGTTTTGTGAAAGCGATGCTCTATCATTTCTTTCCACCAGCCCCTTTTGAGAGTGGCGCTGTAGAAGACGACGTGGTTTTCAAAGCTCTCAGATTCTGACCCCCTAGCGATTTGATGTAGGCGATCAGCTCCAGAATCTCCTCCTCACTTAGCTGCCCTGGCCCGTCACCCACGGAATATGCCTGCATGAGGGGGGGATAGCCCGCTACGCGAACCGAGTCGGGATTTACGATGGATTGCCGAATAAAGTTGTCATCGACTGTCACTGTCTGCCCATTTTGCAAGACGACTTTCGATCCGTAAAGACCGTTCAACGTGGGGCCGTGCACACCGTCTTCACTTGCATGACAGTTAGCGCATCCATACTTATTGAAAAGGTCGTAGCCGCGCTCGGCCGCGGTCTCCCGATGCGCTACCTCCAGATTCCCACCATTCTCCTTCCACTGCAGATAATCGGCAGGCGTCATCACATAGACGAACCCACCCATCTTAGAGTGGTTGGTTCCACAGTACTCCGTGCAGTAGAAAGGATATTTTCCGACTTTGGTCGGAATGAACCAAACGGTATTGTAGTAGCCAGGCAGACAGTCGCGCTTCACACGAAAGGCGGGTACATAGAAACCATGGATCACATCCTGGGAGATCATGGTAAGCTTAATGGCCTTGCCAACAGGAATATGGAGCTCGTTATTTTCGCGGATACCGCTATCCGCATGTTGCAAATGCCACATCCACCGCTTACCGATAACCAAAATCTCCTGCGCATCCGCTGGTGGGTTATAGGCCTCTGCGTAAGGACGGGCAGACCATGCGAATATCACCAACCCGATGATGCCGGGGATGATAGACCAGGTCAACTCCAGAGGCAGATTACCAAAAGAGCGGTTGGCTCGGTTTGCTCTCGAACCTCTGTGGAAACGTACCACAAAAATCAAGAGCAGACAGAACACCAAAGCAGTGAAGAATATAGTAAGCCCTACTAGGGTGTAGAAGATGTGGTCCACCTCATCGGCAAAGGTAGAGGCTGCCGGTGGAATAATGGGTAACTCCATAACTCAGATCGCTCCTCCAGCGTTGTGTCGTTCGCCCTCTGTGGTTGATGCAGCCAGCGGCAGCTTCGGATGTTTCTTCTCCCAATAGAACAATCCCCCAATTAAACCAGCCAGGGCTAGCACAGTTAGGGTGCCCGCACCTACAATGACCCGCTGTATCACCACTCCATAATGTCCCGTGGTAGGGTTCCATGTACAGCAGATGGCAATGATCTGATCTATAGGAGAACCAATCTGATTCTGCGATGCTTTGATCAGCGCGATCTTCAGGTCAGACGGGTTGTAATCGGTACCGAAGAAGTAACGGTAGATACGTCCCTGCGGCGTCAGCACTAAGATACCAGTGGGATGCACGAACTGTTGGTACTGCAGGTTATAGTTGTAGTGAAATCCTGTGGCCTGTGCCAACGCCTGGATGTTTTTTTGGGTGCCTACCAAGAAGTGCCATCCCTCTGCCGCATAGGGCTGATTCTTCGTCATCTTCAGATAACCTTCTTTCGTCTGCGCCGCCAACTGCGGGGGCTCTAAGGGGTTGATACTTATCGTGAGAGCCGTAAAATCACGCCCTAACTTGTACTGAAGCTTCCCGAAAGCATCCGCCATTCCTTGTAACTCCAAGGTACAGCCCGCTTTACATCGGTAGAAGGGAGTAACGAGAATAACCGGATGTTTACCGTCAAAAAACTGCTTTAGGGCCACTACCTGCCCCCTAGAGTTCGTAAAGGTAAGATCTAGCGGTATCGCATGGTTAACCTTCTGCTCATAGTAAACTCCTTTCGTTGGGCTTGTGGCCGACTGGGCTACCGCTTGCGCCGCCACCTGTGACGAATTGGTCTGGGCAACCGCCCTAGTAAGCATCAAAGCCATACTCCCCGCAAATGTAGCTACCGCTATGCACTTCTTTCTTTCCAGCATCATGTTCATCGCCTCTCTCGCTCACAACACCCTAGGCCGAATTTGGACACTTCTATCTTAAATACGGCTCACCAGGGCTTTTCTACTTCATAGTTAAGGAGAACCCATCGAACTCATTCCCGGCTGGTAGGTCTCTGTAGAAATATTAGGGCGCGGCATACCCGTCTCGCTTTCTCCCTTCGCTCCTTGCATGGTTGCCTGCGGCAACTGATCGGAAGCTTGCCCTACCGTGTAGGAAGGCTCGTTCGGTTCCATCGGGTCGGGCTGTGCAGGGTTTGGACGTGTCGGTAAGCCCTCCCTAGCGACGATCTCCATAGCTCTCTCCACCGGAATATGGAGCCGATGAGAGATCGGATCTCGGCTGTACGTGTTTAAGATAAAATCCTCATCTTTACGCAAGTTCTCAATGTCTATGGTGGGGTTTGCCTGCAACCGAGGCTCCGCCGGCCGTACAGCCTCCCGTGGTATTGGAAACTTAGAGGTACGTTCTGGCGCCACATGCAGAATATAGGGTTTAAAGAGCCAGATGACAAAAGCTGCGATAGTAGCTAGAAGCGCCAGCCCAAAGAGCGTCATCGCAGCGGCTTGGGGTGTTAGATCACTTTTCTCATATCGCGCTCCAGGAGTAGGAGAGCCGCCATGACCGTGACTAGGATGCATGTGATAGCACCTCCGTTTCTAATACTTCTGTCGGTAGCCCTGCCGTGTAGAGCGGCACAAGGCGATTCCGTCGCAAATTAAACACAAAGAGAACAAGCCATAGACCGCCTAGAAGCAGGAAACCACCTAAGTAGGAAAGAAAACCATGAAACTGAGCGGCAAAGCTTGCGTTTAGCGACTGGAACATTGGCTCTACATTCCACACCATATCCACCAGACAGGTCACAAACTGTATAGTGGCCGTCATCGCCAGCAAGGCAGGCACCCGCTTCGTACGCCCAGAAAGCAGTAGTAAGAAGGGCACGAAGAAGTGGAAAATCACTAAAAAGGTGGTGAATGTGGCGAAAGCAAAATCGGTGTTCCGCCGTAGGTAGAACTCGATCTCGTAGGGTAAGTCACCCGACCAGATGATAATGAACTGCGATACGGCAAAGTAAGCCCACACCATGGTCATCACGAGCATAAGGTTTCCGAGGTCTTTTGTACGCTGCGGCGTAATCAGCTTGTCGTAGGGCGAATAGCCCTTTATTTTCAGCCAGCACACGAGGAAAATAGCAAAGGAGTGCGCCGTCAGCGCGCTGCTAATGCAGAAGTAAAAGCCATAGATGGTTGAGTACCAATGCTTATCCAGCGTCATCACCCAGTCGGTAATGGCAAAGGTTGCTAACAAGACGGAGAACACGAAAGCAGGAGCCGAAAAACTGGCCAACTTGTTCTCATAAACCACATCGCCCGTCTCATCCTGCAACCTCCTTAACTTCACCGCCTGAAAGGCGAACCAAGACAGAACCAAAAAGTAGAAGATAGTTCGCAAGAAAAAGAACGGGGCGTTCATATAGGGCGCACGCCATCGTAGAACGCTATCCTTGGCAACCTCGGCAGGATTCGCCCAAGGATAGAGATGATGCGTAAAGACCGCATAGATAATTGGTAAGGCCGCGACTCCTAGCAGAGGGAGAATTTTAGCACCCGCCTCATAAATACGCACCACAGGCACCCCCCATTGAGCGCGCACCATCCCTTGCAACAGAGTTAAGCCAAGGCATCCTATAGACAAACTCACAAGAAAAACCCACCCGGTGAAGTAGCCACGATAGAGCTGCTCCAAATTCGAGGCGTAGGGTATGAGACAAAGCGCCCCTAGGATGGCACATATAACCCCTAAAACCTGCAAATTTGTATAGGTTCTCGGAAAGCCCTGTTCCTGATTCATTTCTCGCTTCCCTCTTGATTAGTACTCATCGGTCCTCCATTTTCTGTTGATGAGATGGAGATATAGGGAGCCGTATAGGTGATGTTATGCCAGGCTGGCCCTGTATCCCCAGTGGTATGTATGAGCGGCAGCTGGTTGATGTCTACTCCAGGCGGTAGGTCTGAAGGCTTGGCATCTTGGCTGCGTTGAAGCACTCGAATATAGGCGACGATGCGCCATCGATCGTCCGGCTCGATGCGTGAGGCATAAGAAAACATGGTGCCGTATCCGTTGGTGATCACATCATAAAAATGGCCGATGGGCATCTTCCGTAATCGATCGGTGTGGTAGGTTGCTGGAGGCCGGCGCAAAGCTAAACCGCGCATGGCGATCATCCCCATCCCGTTGCCTAACGCACCGTGACATGGGGAACAGTAGATGTTGTAGAGCTCTTGCCCTCGCTTCAAATCTTCATAGGTAATCTTGAAGGGGAAACGTGTAACCAATCGCCCCATCACCAACTTATTGCCAACGTAGTGCGTGCCCACATAGCCCGTGTAGCGCCCCTCATCCGTCCAAAAATGCGTGCGGTCTACGGTATGAGCCGGTAAAGGACGCATGGTAGCGCCATCGGGAAACACCTCAGAAGGGCTATAGTCATCGGCTTTAGGCTGATCCCACATATCTTGATGACATCCGGCAAGCAGCCATAATGCCATCGCCGCTAAAGGCAGCCAGCCCCTCTTTCGCCACTGAACTAAACTCACTTTTCCACCTCCGACACCAGTTGAGCCCCTAGCCCACGTAGAAACTCCTCGGTTCCCTCTCGGTCAAACATGCCATCATCCGCTTCAATACAGAGGAAAAAGAGATCGGAGGTTGCTCGCTCGAATCGGGGCGCATTAAAGATAGGATGATGGGGACGTGGAAGCCCATTTAGAAAGATCGTTGCCAAAAATGCAGTTATACCGGCAAACAGAATGGTGCATTCGTAGGTGATGGGTATAAACTGAGGCCAGCTGTTGTAGGGCTTTCCACCAACGTTCCAAGGATAGTCAACAACCGCCGTGTACCACTGCATTAAGAAACCGAAAACGCAGCCAGTAACCCCTCCAAGAAAGATCAGCCAGGGCATACGCCAATCGTGTATCTCCAAGGCCTCTGAAAGGCCATGTACAGGGAAAGGCGTGTAGGCTTCTACCTTACGGTAGCCAGCCTCTCGTACCGCCTTAGCAGCTCTCAAGAGGTCCTCCGGATTGTTAAACTCGGCAACAAGACCGTAGAGGTTCGAGTTCATGTCTAGTACTCCTGTTGCATTCTAAGCTAGGCCTCTGTAGTGCCCGTCGTATGCTCCATCTCCGCTGTTTCAGCCCCGTGTTCGTGATGGCCGAAGTGGAAACGACGCCAAACGAGGTCGCGCATCTCGAATACGGAGATCATCGGGGCGAAGCGTACGAATAGGAAGAAGAAGAAAGTAAACAGACCAAACGTTCCTAAATACACCAGCACGTCCCAAATGGTGTTGGTATAGTACCCCCATGAACCGGGTAGAAACTGGCGAGTCAGCGATACAGCAACGATCACGTAGCGCTCAAACCACATGCCGATGCTGATGACCACCGAGATAAAGAAGAGCCAGTTAAGATTTCTACGAACCCATGGGATCCACAGAGCCTGTGGGATGATGCAGTTGGTAAGGATAAGGACCCAGTAGGCCCATCCGTAGGGCCCAAACTGCCGAAACTCCATCATCCGCCTGTCGAAGTAGTCTCCCCCAAAGTAGGCAAAAAAGCACTCCATAATGTAACCGTAGAAAACGATTAGGCCCGATGTAAGCATCATTTTGGCCATCCAGTCGAAGTGCTTCATCGTTACATAATCTTCCAGGTGGTACCACTTTCTTAAAGGAACTGCCAGCATAATCACCATAGCGAAACCTGCATACAAGGCTCCGGCTACGAAGTAGGGTGGGAAAATGGTGGCGTGCCATCCGGAAACGATCCCAACGGAGAAGTCGAAGCTCACCACGGAGTGCACCGACAGCACCAGTGGCGTTGAGAGACCGGCAAGGATAAGGTAAGCTGTTTCGAATCGCTCCCAATGGCTTGCAGCTCCACGCCACCCTAAGGAGAGGATAGCATAGACATACTTAATGACTGGGTTTTCCGCCCGGTCACGTACGGTAGCGAAATCGGGCACAAGCCCCAGAAACCAGAACAGCACGGAGATAGTGAAGTAAGTACCTACGGCGAAAACGTCCCACATAAGGGGGCTGCGCCACTGAGGCCACATGGCGAGGATATTGGGAAGAGGAAACATCCAGTAATCCACCCAAGGACGCCCTGTATGTAGAGCAGGAAAGATGCCTGCGCACATCACGGCAAAGATGGTCATGGCCTCGGCAAATCGGTTAATGGAGGCACGCCATTGCTGTCGCATCAGCGCCAAAAAGGCCGAAATAAGCGTTCCAGCATGGCCGATACCGATCCACCACACAAAGTTGATGATCGCCCATCCCCAACTTACCGGCTGGTTGATTCCCCAAATTCCTACTCCTTTAAAGACGAGATAGGTTAGAGAGATACCAAGGACGTTAAAAAACAGGAAACCGATTGCGGTCATGATCCACCAGGGCAGCTTGTGCTTGCTCTGGCTCAGCACAACCGAAACGATTCGTTCCGTTACGGTCTCAAACGTCTGATCGCCCTCTATAAGACCGGCAATTGCCGGATTCTCAGGGACGCTGCTTGATGACTGGATAGAGCTCTCGTTATCCAACTTGCTTCTCCGTTTCCGGTTCGATATCCGTGTTTGGATTGATAACTCGCGCTAAATAGGTGGTTCGTGGCCGTGTGTTCAAATCGGTCAGCAGGCCGTAGTTATGAGGCTGAATCTTCAGCGCATAGACCTTCGAGGCATGGTCTGTAATATTGCCAAACGTGATAGCCTGAGTTGGACAGGCCTGTTGGCAAGCTGTCAAAACCTCTCCATCTCGCAGATCACGGTTCTCGATTTTTGCCTTTTGACGGGCCGAGTTGATGCGCTGAATGCAGTACATGCATTTCTCCATGACACCGCGTCCGCGCACGGTGACATCCGGGTTAAAAACTAGCTGCTCCACTTTATTGGGCCGACCAAAAAAGTCATGATTGAAATGATTGTTGTAGTTGAGGAAGTTGAAGCGACGCACCTTATAGGGGCAGTTGTTGGCGCAATAGCGGGTTCCGATACAGCGGTTATAAACCATCTGGTTAATGCCCTCCACGCTATGTTGCGTCGCGCCAACGGGGCACACGTACTCGCAAGGCGCCTGTTCACACTGCATGCATGTTACCGGTTGGAAGTAGATGCGAGGATTGTGTGCGAATGTCTCAAAGTCGTCGGGTTTCGTTTCGTAGTAGGTATCCACCCGAATCCAGTTCATATGCCGTCCCCGCATGACCTGTGCCTTGCCGACCACTGGAATATTGTTCTCTGCCTGACAGGCCACCATACAGACGCTACAGCCAATGCAGGATTGTAGGTCAATGACCATACCCCAGTTATACGCGCCTTTGTGACTCATACCAGGCTCAGGCCAGGGAAAAGCTGGGTAATAGTCGGGTTGCCCTTTTCCGGTGCCCTCGGCCACGTTTGCTTGTTCTGCGTCCTCATCAGGAGCTAAAGAGGGGTGTCGTAGAAATTCCTTGATCGTTCCCACTCGAACGACGTCGCGATTGTCCATCATATGCGTGTACTGGGTCGTTGCTATTTGATAACCTTCCCCGGTGTACTCGATCTGTGCCGTCCCGTTCCAAGGGCTCTTCGATAAAAAGATCGGGTACACATTAAACCCAGTCCCCGTGCCCAGCACACCAGCACTTGTGCGACCGTATCCTAAGTAGACCGTAATCGCATCGTGAGGGTGCCCTGGCATTGCCCAAACAGCCCCTTTCACCGTTCTCCCATTCAGGTTGACGGTAATCACAGGGGAGGCTTTTGCCCCTTGCGATTCGTTCAACTTAGGAATAATCGCCCATCCGTCTCCAAGCGGTATCTGTAGTCGCTCAGCCGTCTCGGGGTTCATCAAAATCACGTTGTCCCAGGTGGCCTTAGAAAAGGGCTTGGGAAGCTCTTGTAGCCATCCATTATTGGCGAAGCGTCCATCCCAAATGGTGGGATCAGGCCGAATCATCACCTCAAGCGTCGTACCGCCCACGTTGACAGGCACCTGAACCTGCAGCGAACGCAAAGCTTCTGCACGTACCTGCACCTGCTTGACTTTCGCCTTTGTGTTCGGGATGACCCCATCATGCAAAAGTTTGTTGAAGGCGAAATCATACGGTTCATCTATGGGGTAGCCATGCTCTGCCCAGTACTGCCGAACAATGGTGTAACCGTCGCGTGGAGCAGCGCCCGCGTGCCCACCGGTCTCAGGCGTATCGAAAAGGCCTGAAAGCAACTCATAAGCCGATTTCGTGTCGTAGATGGGAAGGATGAGGGGCTGAATAATGCTAGCCGTGCCGTCGAAAGCTCTCAGATCGCCCCAAGCTTCGAGGAAGTGCGATTCTGGCAGATGCCACTGACAAGCTATCGACGTCTCATCCTCATATAGTCCAAGATGGGCACGAAATGGAACTCGTGGAAGCGCCTCAGCAAAGCCGATGTCGGCAGGCGCGTTATAAACAGGGTTACCACCAAGGATCAGCAAGATATCCACCTTGCCTGCATTCATATCGGCCACCAGATTTTGAAGCGCCTGTATCTGATGTTGTGGCCGAGCTTCTACGGGTTCCGTGTGGAAAACAGTTTTCCCCACGTTGCCAAGGCGCTCATTGATAGCATGCGCCAGAATATGGACCGCAGGGGTCTGAAACTCGCCGGGGATCACCACACTGGCGCCTGCGTTGTCCTTTAAGTCCTTCACGACCCCCGCAACAAACTTGGCTTGCTCCGCATCAAGCGTAGGCAATGGTTCCGTCCCCACATCTATTCCAAGCTGCTGCGCAATAGTCCGGGCAAGACCCTCTACCAGGCTGGCTCGTACCCGAATTCGGTTATCCGCCATCGCCCCGGTCAATGTGGGCGTGCTCTCTATGGCATAGAATCGCGATATCTCGGTGGTGCCCTGTCGTACCCTCCGACCGTCGGCAAAATCGCGTGCGTAGCGTACGCAGGCTGGGTTTGAAATAAGGAAATCGGAATCCAGCGACAGGATACGTTTCGCTTTGGCAAGGTCATAATAGGTGTGAACTGGCTCGCCAAAAGCGACTACAGCGGCCTCGTAGGCATGATTGGGGTAGGTTGGCTCATACTGAACCCATTGCGCTTCAGGAAAACGCTTTAAGATTGCCTGCAACTGAGCCGACAGAGTGGGCGACGTAACCGTCTCTGTAAGAATTCGTAAACCTGCACCTCTCACAGCGAGTTGGCGCTGCAGGAGCGGGCGAGCGGTGGCAAAGAAATCTTCCCAGGTGGAGAAATCGCCTTGATGGTTCACTATTTGAGAGCGATCGGGGTCATAAAGGGTCAGCGTGGCTGCTTGAGTAAAGATATCGGTGGCCCCCAAACTCGCCGGATGGCCTGGGTTGCCATCCATCTTTATAGGGCGCCCATCACGGCTCGTTACGATGGTACCTATGCCATATCCCCAAAAAGTAGGTGCGGCCGAGGCATAATACAACGGTATGCCCGGCGTCTCTTCCTCAGGCTGGTTCACATAAGGAACGAGTTTGTGTTGAGGCAGATAACGACACCCGCTCAGGCCGGCCAGAGCCAATGAAGCCGCACTTAATGTGAGGAACTGTCGGCGGTCCATATGTAAATCTATTGAGCGGGTGACATCGGGTATTTCATTGGCAACAACCTCGCGAAACTCCGGAGTGTCCGCGAGTTCCTCAAGCACACGCCAATACTTCTTGCCACGTGCAGCCGCCAGGCGCGCTTTAATAGTCGCTAAATCTAGCTTCGACCGATTTTCGTTTGCCATTCTTTCCACCTAATCTCCACCAAGTTCGCCTGCCCGCTATTAGTGATGACAGACAGAGCAGTTGGTAATCTGAACGGTGTGGATATGATACTCCTTCTTAAGACGCTCCCCCTCCACTAGGTCAGCCCCTTGATTTTCGTAGTACTTACCCTCCGCAAGCGCATATTCACGTGGCGTTAGACCGTCTTTACCGGTTGGATCCACTCTATCGCCATAGCGTTGAATGTCTTGATAGAGCTGCCACACAAACTGAGGAGGTGCTAAAAACTTCTCGGGCTGACGGTGGCAGTTAAGACAAAAGACCATAAAGAAAGCTTTGCCTTTATAGGTAATCATCATCTTCTGTATGGGACCGTGGCAGTTGTTACAGCTGATACCGCGTGCCACATGGATATCATGCGGGAAATAAACGAACCTCGGAACCCAGTTCACCTGATTCCACACGAGAGGTTTGTTTTCACGATAGCTATCACGCACCGGTTTCAGAAGCGGACTGTCGGTCCAAATCTGCGAATGACACGACATACAGATCTCCGAAGAGGGCAGCCCAGGATTGGGCGATCGCTCTACATCGGTATGACAATAACGACAGTCTATACCAAGCTCTACTGCATGATGCTCGTGACTAAAAGGAACCGGCTGAGCGAGCGGCACACCTACATTCGTGTTGAATGAGGAGCGCGTGATCGCACTACCCACAAGCAGTGCCACAATAGGGCCGGTGAAAGCGCAAAGCACCATCACACGCGCAACTGTGTTCGCAGCCGGATGGAAGAGTTGAGCCATCAGTACACTCCCTGTCTATTTCGATCCGCACTGGCTAGGTAAAATCCACACCTAGCCAAACAACGATACACCCACGTTACCGCTCTCTTTGCGAATCGCACTTTGTGCATTTTTTCACAATGTGGGACGGATATAACCCACATTCAGCTGTTCCTCATCGGTGGGATATTGCTTTGTACAGCTCTACAAGGGGCCTAGCGGTCTCTTGCTCGAACCATACTAGTATAGCACATCGCCGAAGCGATCGCAACCCCTCATAAGATTTTCGGTCTCTCCTCCGTGATCTTTTGAAAAAACCACATCGGAAACCGAACATCATTTTACCCCATACACCGCTTTTTCAATATCTACACGGCACAAGCGTCCCACAAAACCTGCGTGCAGCGAGGGTACTCATAGGCCTTCCCTGGATTGGGGGTCGTTTTCATCAGAGGTTAGATAGGGTATACTGAGCTCACCTATGGAAGCAGGATTGTCTCCAGAAAAAGTCCGTGAAATATTTCTCCAAGTTGGCGCTTTACGGACAGGCCACTTTCTTCTCTCTTCGGGGCGCCATAGCAATGAGTATTGGGAAAAGTTTTGGGTATTGCAATATCCTGAACATGTTCAAACGCTTTGTGCCGAAATAGCCCGACGCTTCCGCCATAACACGGTAGACGTTGTCCTCGGCCCCACCACAGGAGGCATTCTCCTGGCTTATGAGGTGGCGCGACAGCTGCACACACGCGCGCTCTATGCGGAAAAAGAACAGGGTATACGCTGTCTGCGCCGTGGGCTTGTACTGCCACCCAACACGCATACCCTTATTGTAGACGACGTTATGACCACCGGCGGTGCTACCCGTGAGTGTATCGAGCTGGCACAAAGACACCAGGCTAACATCGTGGGTGTGGCAGTGCTTGTGGATCGCAGTGGAGGGACCATTAATTTAGGTTATCGCCTCGAAGCCCTACTGACGGTCGAATCCCCCTCCTATGCGCCCGATGAATGTCCTCTCTGCCGTCAAGGCCTCCCTATCGAAGAGCCGGGAACTTCGCGCCTCCGATAAACGCTAAACTAGTAGCCATTTCCTCACTGTTTTCCACTGAATCACAGCACGCTTCGGAGTGAATCGCTCATGGAGATCGCACGTTTTATCGGTTTTTTACACCCGGCACTTGTGCATTTTCCCATCGTCCTGCTCCTTTTCGCTGTCGCTCTTGATCTTATCGGCTTCTTTCAACAAAACCCCAACATCGCACGATTTGCCCAACTTACCCTGCTTTTAGGCACCTGTGCAACCCTCTTTGCCTTCGTTGCTGGTAACTTTGCCGAAATCTGGGCGGCCCGCGATGGGGTTCCTCAAGATCCCATGGAATATCATGAGCTGATGGCTACTATCACCAGCTGGTCGTTCGTTTTCCTTGCCGCCGCACGGCTGTTTCTAGGTATCAGCACGCGACGTAGCGCCATGGCCATCTACCTCATCTTTGCGGTTGCTTGCTGCGCGCTACTGGGTTATACAGGCCATCTCGGTGCTATGCTTGTCTACCACCATGCCGCAGCTGTACAGGTTCCAGGTATCGCCCCAACTCCTACACATGAGGACCTCGCCATTCTACTACAACACCAGACGCAATCCGCCATTTTCTACTCCGACATGATGCACCATATCTTCGGCTGGTTGGTACTCATACTCTCCCTAATGCTACTTATCGATCTTCTCTCTCCCGAATGGGGCAGTCAGGTACGCCGGTTGGCTCCGTTGCTATTTCTTGCCGGTGGTGTTTTCCTCCTTATTTTTAGCGATCAGGATTCCTGGCCCCTCTACCATGTTCACCCATTCCGCCCCCTCACCGACAAAGAGGTTTTAATGCACAAAATCTACGCCGTCCTCATGATTGCTATGGGATTACATGGACTACTCAAACGTCAGCAGGTCGCTAAAATTGGAAAAGAACCTCAACACCGCCTGCTGGCCGTTTTCGCCTTGGTAGGGGGAGCCTTGCTTTTTACCCACGTTCACTCCAATGCACCCTATGCGAATGTAGCTGCAGGGGTCTATATCCATCATACCGTCATGGGGTTTGTTGCCCTGCTCATCGGCGCCGTTAAGTTAGCAGAAGACCACCTACAACAGAAACAGAAGCAAAGCTTTCCTCTTACTGCTCCGACACGGGTTACCCGCAGTCTAGCCATCGCCTACCCCTGTCTTATGATGTTCGAGGCGTTCCTTCTTATCAACTACAATGAAGGGCTTCCTTGGTTCTTAGGCTATGGACACCTAAGCCGCTCGGCCCCTCATCACGGCCTTGTAGCGCCCCTAGGTCATGAACGCGCCGAGTTGACCTATAACCCGGACACACAACGCTTCGATCTCTACCTTTATCATCAGAGCAACGATCTCCCCTACCCCATTAAGGTCTATAGCGCCCAACTCGTTATTAAAATTGGTGGTGACACCACAGCGCTCAAGCTACATCCCACAAATGCCGACCTTAGCCATTACACGGGCGTCGCCACTTTTTTGCATAACGTCACCTTCTTCGAACCACGAGCACTGCTCTGGCCTTCCGATCGCCCTCCGACCGCAGCGCCGCTCATCGCCGACTTCGAGCCGTGGATAGACCACAATGCGGCTTTTCCGCACAGCTACTTGCCCTATGTCTGTCCCATGCATTCAAACGTGGGAGCCACTCACCCTGGCTTTTGTCCTCTATGTGGCATGCCTTTAGAACCAAACAAACCACCGCGCCCTTGGGGAGTGCTGCACGACCCAGGCTACACGCTCGACTTCGCCATGCTCTCTAGTCCATCTCTTCCTTCATCTCCTCAAGCCCTTCTTACTTCCTCGAAGCGGCCACAAGCTGTATCGGAAGATACCATTCGCGCCAATGCCGAGGCGGGTCAACTACTCCTTCCCACCCAACATGCACAACTCAACCCCATCTCATCTCCTCGGCCTGATCAGCTCGTACGCTTGGTCTTTACGCCGCGCTACCAAGGGCAAATTCTTCATAACCTTGCAACCGTCCACGAAAAAAAGATGCACCTTATTGTGGTAAGCCAAGACCTCTCTTTCTTCGACCATATTCACCCGCAACTACAGCCCAACGGCACACTGCTTATAGACTATGCTTTTCCCTTTGCCGGCAATTTCCTGCTCTTTGCCGACATTACCCCATTTGGGGATAGAAATCAGGTATTTCGCATCCCGGTTCACGTCGTTGGTAGCCCTCCACCTCCTAAGCCGCTTTTGCTGACGCCGGCACAAGCAAAGGTATTTGGGCCTTATCGCGTGCAGATGCTTATGACTCCGAGCCACCCCTCTTGGCGCGATGAAACCGTACTTACCTACACCATTTGGAAAAATGGCCTACCCGTAACCGATCTTCAACCCTACCTTGGTGCGGCCGGACACTGTGTGGTTATCAGTCAAGACACCATGGGTTATTGCCATTCTCACCCTTTGGAAGTGGGTAAAAAGCACTACGGCCCAACGGTTCAGTTTCATGTTCTGCTGTCTAAACCTGGCATCTACAAAATTTGGACGCAGTTCCAACATGAAGGTAAAATTCTAACAACCGATTTTGTTATTAAAGTTCAATAGAGAGAGACGGATGCCCTCTGAGATCGTTCGCCTAGATGGACATATTATCGACTCGCTCACCCTCTCAAAAGTCCTCGACATCATCCTCAAAGAGGGGGGTGAATATCGTGTGCTGCGCTTTCAAATGGGCGCAACACGCTCCGATCCGAGTCATGCTGAGATAGAGATCAGTGCTCCAGATAATGAAACGCTGGAACGCATCCTTCATGCAACCGGCCAACATGGCACGGAGCGCACAGCGGGAGAGGTCCGATTGGTGCCTGCCCCGAAGGATGGTGTGCTTCCCGAAGGCTTCTACGCCACAACCAATCTCGAAACCCACGTGCGACTAGGTAACGAATGGATCCCCGTGCAGTTCATTGAGATGGATTGCGCCATCGTCGTCGAACACAAGGAGGGTACGCCCATCGCACGTTGTACCCCCATGCATCATGTGCGTGAAGGGGAACTCGTCGTTGTTGGTGATACCGGTGTGCGCGTTACCCCTGTTGAACGGCGAGAACCGGACGATGTGTTTAGCTTTATGGGGAGCGATGTCTCCACCGAACGTCCAAAAGAGCGCGTCGTCGCCGCTATCGTGCACGCGATGAAAGAGACGCGACAGGAGGGAAAGAAAATTCTGTTTGTGGGTGGCCCGGCTATCATCCACACAGGTGCCGGCCACTACCTCGAAGCCATCATTCGTGCAGGATGGATAGACGTGCTTTTCGCAGGTAATGCGTTGGCTGCCCACGATATCGAGGGAGCGCTTTTCGGTACCTCTTTAGGAGTCGAGATCGCCACTGGAACGGCCATGCCTCATGGCCATGAAAACCATCTGCGTGCCATCAACGCTATAAGGGCCTATGGCTCTATCCGTCACGCGGTTGAAGCAGGCTTTCTTCGATCCGGCATTATGCACGCCTGTATCACCACAAATACCCCCTTCGTGTTAGCCGGTTCTATTCGTGACGACGGCCCCCTGCCCGACGTCATCACCGACGTTGTCGAAGCCCAAGATAAGATGCGCCAACATGTACGCGGAGTCGGCGTTGCCATCATGGTAGCAACCACCCTTCATTCGGTGGCAACCGGTAATCTCCTGCCTGCCTCCGTTCGTACCCTCTGTGTCGACTCCGACCCAGATACGGTTATTAAACTGATGGATCGGGGAACCCATCAGGCGTTTGGCCTCGTAACCGACTGCGAATTCTTCCTTAAAGAACTGGCAGCTCAACTGCCAAACGTCAAAGTCGTGAAATGACCGCTGCCTCTACTATCCACCAGGTTTTAATGTGCCCACCTACGGCCTACGACGTCTGCTATGAGATCAACCCATGGATGCATCTTGAAAACCGACCCGATCGATCTCTTGCTGCTAAACAGTGGGATGCGCTCTATCAAGTGCTGGCCACTAAAATAGGCCTTACCGTCCATCTGATTCCACAGCCACCCGAATGTCCCGACATGGTGTTCACAGCAAACGCCGGCCTCGTTTACGAAGGGAAAGCGCTGCTTTCCCAGTTTCGATACCCGCAACGTCAGCCCGAAGTAGCTTACTTCCGAACCTGGTTTGAACAACAGGGATATCAGGTAATAACCCCGCCATCCAATTGCCATTTCGAAGGAGAGGGCGATGCGCTGTTTGTAGGAGATGTGCTTGCGGCTGGCTACCTCAAACGGAGCGATATCTGTTCCCATCGTTGGCTCGCCGACACCCTGGGCCTGCCTGTCCTTTCCTTAGAACTCGTAGATGACCGATGGTATCATCTCGACACCTGCTTCCTACCTCTCGAAGCCCATCTGGTCGCCTACTATCCCGAAGCTTTCGATGATTATGCCCGAACGGTTATCGAAAACAACTTTGAAACCATTCCCGTCTGTGAAGAGGAGGCCTTACGCTTCGCCTGTAACGCCGTGGTGATAGGCCACCAAGTTGTTTTGCCGACCGGTTGCCCCCAACTAACAGATGCACTGCAACAGAGAGGTTTCGTGTGCTATGCCGTGGAGATGTCGGAGTTCCTTAAGGCAGGAGGAGCTGCAAAGTGCCTTACCCTACTGCTCCGCTGAGGAGTTTCTTTCCTGCGATAATCCCCTCGATACAGCTCGCTCGAGAACGTCTCCTAGTTGAGGGCCGTAAAACGACATGCCCGCCTCATAGCCTCCATGCTGGTACTGTTTCGCAGTAAGTGCGTAGGCCAACCAGTCGTTAACGAGAGCCACTATGGCAACCCGATGATATCCCTTTTCCTCCGCCTCACGCCTCAGGGCTACTCCCAGAGCGCCTGTAGGCTCACAAGGCATGCCGATAAGTAGCAGCCGATGAATACAAACAAAGGATATTGTTGTGGTAGACGGCATGAGCTGCCTCACCCTGTTTTGAGCATCAGGAATGGAGATCCCTAAACTCCCTGCAGCAGCCAGATAAAGACCATTTGGTTGGCGTCTTGGCAATATCACGGAGGTTTGCCAAGCTTTTACCGGCACCGGCACGTCGTAAACGATAGTGGGAATAAGCCGTAGAACCGCAGCAGCCATGGCCTTCCCATACTGTTCAACTGCTTGCTCCTCCGTGAGCCCCCGCGAATCTGGAGGAGCGGCATCGCCTTCTGCGCCGTTCAAAAACAGACAGACGCCCCCGTAGCGCTTCTCAATCGCCTGTTCCATAACTCCAGGCCAGTCTGCGGAGATTTCTAGCATCTTCGCTGTGTAAATGGTTGGATGGGAAGCAAATACTACCAATTCGGCAATCGAGCGTAAATCTTTCCGACGAACAACGCGCAGCACCGTCAACTGCCTGTCCAACACCGGGTCGTCACGCCGATTGCGATTCAGTCCTTCTACCTCAGTTGTGGTGTAGCCTAGAAGTGCCGGCACGCGATTCTCATACGCCTGTTTCACAGCAAGCGCAATGTGATATGCCGTCCAACGAAGAAGCTGCGGATTAAAACAGCTCCAACCTTTGGGCTGCGTAAAGGTATTGGCAGGGTCCATTGCCAGAGGATCGGGAGCGCTGTGAGTATGCGTAGCCGCCAAGAACAGATGGCTACCGGTTAACTCGACCAACCTCATCTGCCGTAGGTCTTGTGCTACGGCCTGCACGATGCCCGAAGGTAAAAAGCAGAGATCTACCGAGACAATGGCGACAAGCTGACCTCCGCTACCAAGCACTAAAGCACGGGCGAAAACGGGGTCATGCACCCCCATCGCCAGAGCCCCCTTGCGAGCGGCATATCCTCCTAATGGCACCCTGACCGCAGCGCCAACGGGTGTGATGTTGACGCTTGCTGCACCCGCTACAAAAGCAGATGCCCCAAGGGCCTTCCCATCAGAAAAGAGGAGGCTCAGCATCCAACTCAAAAGGATAGCCACAGCAACCTTCTTTGTCATCAAACTACTCCTCACGCGTCACCTCCAAGCCCTTCCATTCGAAATGAAAAGGAATAATGCGTGCACCTGCTTTGGATAACGCCATGGCCACCTCATTCGCTTTGCCCTCCTTCGCACAGAAAAGCAGGCATCCGCCCCCACCAGCACCACATGCCTTGCCGCCAATGGCACCAGCCTTACTGGCCACCTCAAACAACAGTTCTATTTGATCGTTTGTTATCGAGGGGTCAAGCGCCTTCTGATGCTGCCAGTTCTCGCTCAAAATAGAGGCAAATTGGGCGATGTCCTCTCCTAATAACGCTTCACGCATCCGTAAGGCACAATCACGAAGCCCATATAGTGCTTGTACCGTTTGAGGAACTCCTCTCTTGAAAGCGCCCCAAACGTGCGCATGAATGCTGCCTGATAGCCGCGGCTTGCCTGTATAACACAGCACTAAACGCTGCTCTAACATTTCTATGAACTTTGGCGAGATGGCGAGCCTTTCCACATGCACTTTCTGATTGAACGTCATAAAGTTCACCCCACCGAAGGCTGCAGCATACTGATCTTGTTTCCCGCCCAGAATCCCTAACATCTCCTCTAACTGATACGCAAGTTCTGCAATGCGTGCTCTGTCTTCTTCTGAAGCGATCTGAGAGTGAATAAGGCTTAGCCACACAACATTCAGGGCAGCCGACGTTCCTAGCCCTGAGCCAGAAGGAAGATCACACCTATAGGCCACTCTTAAGCCCTCTTGGCTGCCTGCCAAAGCCACGGGAAAGCTCAACGCCTCTGGCTCTTCATAAACTTCCAGCTCTCCAGAAACATAGTGATTGATAGTAGCGTTCACTACAGCGCCCCCAGCTCCTAGTGCAAAAAGATTCACATCGGTCCAACCCCCAGCGAAGTCGATACGCACCGGAGCGTGGCTCTTAACCAACATCGTGCTATGCAAACCTCCATTGACGAAATTGCCTCAATCTGCCATGCTTGTAATGAACTCCATTTTGTTAGTAAAACCCATCTATTAGGAGGTACCCAAGATGCACCTCTCCCACGCGAGGAAATGGTTATACTATCTTTCTCTTCTCGTGCTAGGCCTCGGAGTTGTCCAAGCCGCCCATGCCCAAAATCTCGTCATCTATACCGGCAAACTAGAAAACGGCTGGCAGAACTGGTCATGGTGCCAAACAGAGCTTGGGAACACACGTTTTACGTATGCCGGTGAACCGAGTATTCAGGTGCACTACACAGCTCCTTCGCAAGGATTCTACCTGGCTCATGAACCATTTAAGACGGACGGGTATACGGCACTCAGCTTCTGGATTAACGGAGGGAACACGGGAAATCAGCACATACAGGTGGCAGGCCTGCTCGATCGCAAAGCGCAGCCAGCAGTGCCCTTGGCCTCCTTCATCAAGGGAGGCGCGATTTTAGCCGATCGGTGGCAAGAAGTCGTTATACCCTTAGCAGCGCTTCATGTTGATCATGCAGCTAACTTCACCGGTTTTTGGCTGCAAGATGCCTCTGGAACCGCTCAACCGCCTTTCTATCTCGCTGCTATTCGCCTGCTGGCTGCTCCTCCACCCGCTCAAATTCGGCTGGATGTAGATGTTCAGCATATTCTTCGAAACGTTTCGCCCATCGCCATCGGCCTCAATACGGCTTGCTGGGACTCTCATCTCAACACACCAGCGACCATAGAGCTGCTCTCGCCCCTTCATATTAACATTCTCCGCTTTCCCGGCGGCTCTACTTCTGACGGCTATCACTGGCAAACGAATAACTCCGACAACAATACCTGGAAATGGGCTACCGATTTCGACAGCTTTGCACACATCGCACAAGCGCTCCATACGCAGGCCTTTATCACCGTCAACTACGGTTCCGGAACTCCGCAAGAAGCAGCGGCGTGGGTGCGCTATGCCAATATCGAAAAACACTACGGTTTCAAATATTGGGAGATCGGCAACGAATGCTACGGAAACTGGGAAGAAGATCACCATCCGATTCCTCATGATCCCTACACCTATGCCGTAGAAGCGGCTCAATTTATTACCCAAATGAAAGCCGTAGATCCCTCTATTAAAGTTGGCGTCGTCGCTGTCGTCGGTGAGGATTCTTTCGCCAATAATAAAAATCATGCTGCCGTGAACCCACGTACCCACCAAACCCACTACGGCTGGACTCCAGTCATGCTCTCAACTCTTCACCAACTAGGAGTCTTACCCGACTTCCTCATCTACCACCGCTACGAACAAAATCCGGGCAACGAGAGTGATGCCTTCCTTCTCCAAGCCGCTCGCACTTGGCCAAACGATGCGGCGAACCTCCGACAGCAGCTCTCGGACTATCTTGGCAGCGATGGCGACAAGGTTGCGCTGGTGTGCACGGAGAACAACTCTGTTTCTTACAACCCCGGCAAGCAGACCACCAGTCTTGTTAACGGCCTCTATCTTGCCGATAGCGTGGCCAACCTTCTGAAAACGGAATTCCAGTCCATTTGTTGGTGGGACTTACGCAACGGCCCCAGCCCCAATAACAACAATAGTTCCACTCTCTATGGATGGCGCAACTACGGCGACTATGGTATTGTGTCGCCTCAAAACGACCGCTATCCAACCTACTACGTTTTCAAACTGCTTGCCTACTTTGCCAACAGCGGCGATCAGATCGTCAGCGCCTCAAGTAACTACGATCTGCTCTCCATCTATGCCGCGCGTCATCCAAATGGCTCCCTCTCGCTGCTCATTATTAACAAAAGCCCCGATCAGACGCTCACTGGCGAAATTCACTTGGCAGGCTTCAACCCCCAGCGTGCCGCACTCTGTTATTCCTACGGCATCCCTCAAGATGACGCTGCGCGCACAGGCAAAGGTTCTCCAGACCTGGCGATGACAAGGTGCACTGTTCCAGGGGCCACATTTCGTTTTCAGTTCGCCCCTTATTCAGCAAATGTGCTCCTCTTAAAAGGAAAGTAGCTGAAGCTAGCGACACCAGTTAGTTTTCCGCTTCTATCGTTAACCCCGGCCGAGGTGCTGGGGTTAATAGCTTTTCTGCGCCGGCGTCTAGTAGCGCCTGTACAACTTTTTCGTGATCCTTTACGAGCACGATAATTGTGCCGCCTCCACCAGCACCAGCAAGCTTGGCGCCCCACGCACCGGATCGAAGCGCAGCCTCGATCAAACGATCGTTCTCTAAACCCGAACCGCCTAATGCAGCAACTATCGCATGGTTTTCGTTCATGACCTCACCGAGCTTCTGCCAATCTTGCTCAATGAGCGCACGCTTCCCTCTACGTGCTAAAGCCATGATACGGGTATAGCCGCTCCTTACCTCTGTATCCCCCTCCTCCCAACGCTGGCGGGGAGATTTGTGAACCGTCCCAGAATGATGTTGAACACCCGTATGTGCCAGAAGAAGGGGTGGTACAGAACAGCGTTCAGTCAAAGGCTCAATGGTGGCTAAAGGCTCATCCTCCCTCTGTTCAAGGCTCTCTTTTCCATAAAAATCCATAAAGTTGAGGCCGCCAAAAACCGCCATGTGCTGATCCTGAAATCCACACAGTACACCAAGCAGTCTTGCCTCGATCTTTCGAACCGTCTCTGCTAAAGCATAAAGGTTGAACTGTAGGTTTTGCCAACGCACAATAGCGCCAACAATGGCCGTCAGCATGGCCGTAGATCCGGCCAGTCCCGCCTGCATAGGTATCTCCGTCCAAACCCGTACCTGAACTGGAGTGGCCCCTGGATCGATATCAAAATAGGCAAATGCAGCCCGTAGGATGTCGAGCTTATCTCCCCGCAGACGCAGATCCTCCTTGCTGCGCACGAGGCTATGTTGGTCTTCATTCTGAAAAAGTGTCTCCTCTCCACGAGGTTCTAGTTCACAAAAGGCGCGCTCTTGAGTCGTACAAGAGAGCACGCACCCCCCGTACATATCGGTTGGATTTCCGACAATACCGCATCGCCCTGGTGCGTGGGCACGTATCTTCACAATGCTACCTCCTCTCTAGCAGGAAAAAAGGGACTCTCTACGGAATGTTTATATACCCTTCTCTCTGCACTTACACTCTCGAAAATCTTTTTAGTTACCATTCAGATACCAAAAACTATGCCTGCTAACTATGTTCTCGGTTTCGACATCGGCGGTACGAAAAGTGCCGTTATTCTCGCCACAACAGATAGCACGTTGCGTGCGAGAATGCAGATGCCAACTCGCCCGCAGATGCGTGATGCCGAAACAGTTCTTTCAGAACTCACCGATTTAGCCCGGGCGCTCCTTGAAGAGGAAAATATAAGCCAGGATGATCTTGCCGGCATCAGCGTTGTTTGCGGAGGGCCGCTAGACCTCGAAAAGGGGCTTATCTGCTCTCCTCCAAACCTCCCAGGCTGGGACAACGTGCCGATCGTCTCTTTTGTGCAAGAGCGTTTCCACCTCCCCGTGGTTCTAGAAAACGATGCCAATGCCGGCGCCCTCGCAGAGTGGCTTTTTGGGGCCGGTAAAGGAGCCTCTCACTTAATTTATCTCACCATGGGCACCGGCATTGGCGGTGGTCTTATTCTGGATGGAAAGCTCTACCATGGGAAGCAGGGACTGGCCGGTGAGATCGGCCACCAAACCATCCTGCCCAATGGTCCCCTCTGCGCCTGTGGCAAACAGGGTTGCTTGGAAGCACTTGCCTCCGGCCCAGCCATCGCACGGCTCGCCAGGGAAAGCTTAATGTATGGCCGGCACAAACGTGTCCTTAGCATGGCCGACGGGAAACCAGCCAATATTACAGCAGAACACGTTATCGCTGCCGCTAAAGAGGGCGATAACTTCGCCCAGGGGCTTCTGGAAGAGGTGGGCACCTACCTCGGTATCGGCCTCGCTAACGTGCTTCAGATTCTTAACCCCGAATGCGTTATTCTTGGGACCATAGCGGTTCATGCTGGCGAGTGCCTACTGGAGCCGGTACGTAAGGCAGTCGCTGAGCGCTGCTGGGCAAGAATCGCCGCGGGCTGCCGTATTCTGCCGGCAGGGCTTGGCATACAGGTGCAGGACTACGCAGCTGTCGCCCCCCTCCTCTACCGTCTGCATCATGAAGAAGGTTAGTCGCCCTGAGCTCAAAGCCTGTTTATGAGCTACCCGGATGCAGTAACCTCTGAATCTGCGGGTCGTTTATGTTCTGCTGAGTCACCACCGTCACGCCACTATCAATAAAGCGCGGTTGGGGCGCTGGCTTTTTGGCAAGCGCGTTCAAGACCTCAATAACCCCTTGATAACCCATCTGATAGGGGTTCTGCACGATCAAGGCTTGAATAATGCCTTGTTTGAGGTCGTTTATCTCATCATCGGAAGCATCAAATGCCACGATTTTCACCTTACCTACCAGCCCACTCTGCCGTAGATAGTTAGCTGCACCAACTCCTCCAGGCTGATTGGCTGCAAATATCCCGTTGAGATCGGGGTGAGCCGTCAGCATGTTGGCCGTCTGGTTTACTGCCTTGCCCGTATCGCTATCGTCGTAAAGCGTCGTTACTACGGTGATGCCAGGATATTTTCTAATCTCCTCGGTGAAGCCCTTTAGCCGATCGTCGTTGGATGCCGCACCCTGTAGGAAGCCAAGAATACCCACTTTGCCTTTTTGACCTATCGCGGCAGCAAGGGCGTCCGCGGCCTTCTTACCCCCCTCTTCGTTGTTCGTGGCGATATAGCAATAGGAGGGATCCTCTTTCGGGTCTAGCCCAGAATCGATGGTCACCACGGGAATGCCTCGGCGTAGTGCATCCTCCACCGGGCGCAGCAAAGCGTGGGTATCACAGGCCGCCAAGACAATGCCCTTGACACCCGCATTAATTTTATCTTCTACAAGATTGATCTGGCCGGTAATATCTGTTTCCAGCTTCGGACCATCGAAATCTATTTTCACGCCATGTTCTCTGCCAGCAGCCTCAGCACCCGCTTTTACCCCCAACCAGTAGGAGTTCGCCGTTCCTTTTGGAATCACTGCAATGACAGTCTGGTTCGTGTTGCTTCCCGCCTGCCCACTTGGGCTAGCGCTCTTTTGACAGCCGCTTACCCCAGCTCCAAGTAACCCTAAAACAAGCAGAAGTGTACAGTAACTCCTATCGAATCGCATATTCTACTCCTGATTATTTACTCCTTTGTCATTTCAGCTAACTGGTGCGGAGCGCCCGTCGTCCTGGCCCAAATCGATCGTACAGCACGGCCACTACGATCACCAAACCGATGATAACCTCTTGCAGGTCAGGGCCATATCCCAGCAGAGCGCATCCGTTCCGAATGGTGTAGATAAGTGCTGCTCCCAAAATCGTTCCTGGAATACCTCCCTGTCCACCGAACAAAGAGGTCCCACCGAGGACGGCAGCTGCGATCGAGTCAAGCTCATAGCCCACGCCAGCATCACGCGAGGCCACGCTTGCCCTCGAAACGCTCACCACTGCCGCTACTCCAGAGAGAAAACCCGATAACATAAATACGGTAATGATCACTCGGGCCACACGAACCCCCGACAGCCGTGCGGCTTCCGCGTTACCTCCGATAGCATACACCTGGCGCCCCCACCGAGTTTTCGATAAGGCAATATGTACCACGATGGCTGTGAGAATCAGCATTAGCGCTGCATAAGGAATTCCATCACGCGTCGGACCACCGAATAGCTCTCCATAACCAAACACCTGAAACGACTGAGGGGTAGACACATCCTGATCGCCCGATAGCAACCCAGCAGCGCCATGCGCGACCTCCATCATGCCTAAAGTGACGATAAAGGAGGGAATACGCCCGTAGGCAGTAATCAGACCGTTGACAGTGCCAAAAATCAATCCGGTAGCACAAGCGATCAGTACGCCTATAGGCACACTTACATGATAGGTGTGCATAGCTACGGCTGCGGCTACTCCCGAAAACGCCATAATGGCTCCCACAGAGAGATCAATCTGTGCAGCGATAATAACTGCCGTCTGACCACAAGCAAGTATCGCCACAACCGCTGATTGAACAACGATCTGCTTGAGATTGTCCCGAGTTGCGAAATTAGGTGATAGGCGCCATAATACCAAACACAAGATCACTAAAAAGGAAAGAGGAGCGAGCACACCCGAGTAGGCAGCCCACATGGAGGCACGCTTCTCGGCTAGTAGGGACAGTGTTCGACCTTCTCTAGATATGGACAAACCGCGGAACCCCTCCTTAGTAACGCAAAAAACTTTCCGCACGACAATTCTTAAGCGCATGTAATTTCGCACCTAAGCGGCTGAATTCCTGCTCATTAAACAGCACTCACTCATGCCGTATAATAAAAAACAGCCCTTTACCCTTAGGGAAACGCTCATCCTAACCGATAAATTGGAAGCAAGACCATTTCACCCATAGACCCAAACGACATAGCTGGAGAAGAAAACGTGGCGATTCCCGCACGTCCGGTTGAGTGGCGCAGTTATCCCTCAGCACACTCCCAGCCGCGCATCCGTGCCCGCAGATGGCGCAGACGGCTTACCATTTTAGCTCTCTTGCAGTTTCTCTTTCCGGCACTCGCCACTCTACTCCAACTTTACGGACCCGAAAGAACAACTTTTGGCATTGTCGTTCTCTACTTGCCTTCATGGATATGGGGATTGCCGGCCCTGATTCTTTTGCTCCCTATGCTCCGCTATGCTCCGAGGAAATTGGGGCTACCTATCATCAGTCTTTTGTGGGTCGCCGGCCCATTAATGGGGTTCTGTTGGCATACATCCATTTCACCCTCTCATTCTATCCCAACCTTGCGCATTATGACCTACAATGTGAAATGGGGGCGACGCAACCCACAAGCCATCGCAGAAACAATCAGACGTTTTCATCCCGATGTTTTGGTGATGCAGGATTCTGCCAATATCCTTAACAGTCCTGTTCAAGGGGCTCTACATGGCTACTACACGAAAACGCTCTACCAATGCAGCGTGGCTAGTCGCTATCCTATTCTCAATGCACGCTCACTTTCACTGAGCCCGGGCGATCCAAACTACCACGCTATGCAGTTTCAGATTCGATTTGACAAGCACCTTGTTACGATCTTCTCCGTGCACCTTCTCTCACCTCGTTGGGCACTGCTCGATTTGATCAAAGGCCATACTGATGTTTTACAGGAGGATGCGCGACATCGTCTTGCTCAAGCCACTGGCCTTTTGAAGCTCCTGCCATCTCAGGAGCCAACCATCGTTGCCGGAGACTTTAACTCCCCTCCTGCCTCTTTGGTCTGTCGAATACTGGAACGAGAGGGACGTCTACAGGACGCTTTTTCCAAAGCAGGTCGCGGCTATGGCTATACCTACGGTCAATATCTGCTGCCTCCCTTTCCCTTTTTACGGATTGACCATATCTTCACCAGCCCGCAGTGGCAGATATACAACTGCCAAACGGGTGACGGCGTGGGCTCTGACCACTGTCCAGTCGTAGCCGATCTTGCGCTTGTAAGCTAAACCTGATCGAGACTCAATATCGGTCGGAAAAACTGTAAGGTCTCCTGCACATGCCGATCCCAATAAGACCAATCGTGTCCACCTGGAAACTCTTCGTACTGGTGTGGGTAACCAATCTCAGCAAGATAGGAGTGGAAGCTGCGATTCTGATCGAGCAAGAAATCTTCCGTGCCGCAATCAAAGCGTAAGGCTGGACGTAGAGATTGCGGAACCTGCTTGGCAAGCGCATAAAGATCGTTCGTGCTGCCTACCGGGTCTTCACCAAAAATCCGCACCATCTCACGCATCCAACGCCTTCGCTCCTCAAGGTTCGCGTCGTCCCCTACACTATCTACTTCCTCTGGTCTCAGGGGAAAATGGCCTATGCCCAACGCTCCGGAATGGCTAACAGCTGCGCAGAACTTGTTTGGGTATTTCAGTGCTAGCTTGAACGCCCCATATCCACCCATCGAAAGACCCGCCACACACCTTCCTGCTCGTTCTGCGCGCGTTGGAAAAAGCGAATCTACAAGGTTCATGAGGTCCAAGACAATAGCCGTTTCGCTTGCCGGTCCTTCAACGGCATCGGTATACCAACCACGACCGTTATCCGGCATAACAACGATAAGGGGAAGGTCTTGCACATAGCGCTCGATAGAGGTTCGCCGATGCCAAATCGTGTGATCGTCTGAAAGGCCGTGCAGTAGGTAGAGCACCGAAAAAGGCCCCTTCTTGCCTTCCGGTAGAATAATATTTGCCGCCGTCTGTTTTTGAAGCGCCGGGCTAAAATACTTCAGTTCGCAAAAAGCCATCGGTAGTTAGCCCTGCTCCTCTCTCTTATGAAACTGCAAGGAGGCGGAGTTAATGCAGTACCTCTTGCCCGTTGGGCGAGGACCGTCATCAAACAGGTGTCCTAAATGCCCTCCACATTTGGCGCAGCGCACCTCAATGCGATGCATTCCGTGACTGTAGTCGTCCAAAAGCTCAAGCTTTTGCTCATCTACGGCATCCCAAAAGCTCGGCCAGCCCGACCCCGATTCATACTTCGTATCCGATGTAAATAACACCTCACCGCATCCAGCACAGGCATAGACGCCCGTCTCATGATTTTTATAGTACTTTCCCGTGAAAGCCGGTTCGGTCCCTGCCTGTCGTAACACATAGTACTGCTCAGGTGTTAATATCTTGCGCCACTCTTCTTCACTTCGCACGATCTTCTCCTGGCCCATTTTCTCCTCCAACGTCAGGTTTCGGTAGAAAATGCTCTGTTCTCTTTACTTAAGAATACCCTATACCATAGAGTTCTGTTGTCAAGAAATGTAACGATGGACAGGCTAAACAGATTTTTATCAACCCATAAAAATGAGGTAGGGTACGGGAGCGACTACCGTACCCTACCTTACCTATCCCGCTTTCTCGTCCTACTTTTGTGGAGGAGGCACTGTTGTTTTGGAGGCCGGAGGCGGAGCAAGGTCAGGATGCTCCTTCTTTAAATCTGGCAACTGCTGAACCAAACCCTTCGATTCCTGCTGCGTCATGGTTTGAGCCTCTTGAGTGCTGTTGATCACAACCGGTGTGATAAACAACACTAGCTCCGTACGATTAGTAACGCGCTCGCGTTCACGGAAGAACTGGCCAATGATCGGGATATCCGAAAGCAGAGGAATCTTGTTGACGGTTAGCGTCTCCGTATTTTGAACGAGGCCCCCGATTGCCACCGTTTGTCCACTCTGTACAGTTATCTCAGTGTCTATGTTACGCTCATCCACCACAGGGTATTGGCTTGCATTGGCACCAGAACCCAGCGTCTCAAACTGCTTGAGCGTGCTGGCTTGAGCCACTGCATCTATGGTGACTAATCCATCTCGTGTGATGCGGGGTGTCATATCTATCTGATACCCAACTGGCACCGTAGAGATGTTGTTCGTCACGAAGTTCGACAGTCCGCTAATCGTTTGACCGGAGATATAGGGGATCCGCTCTACCACATTAACCAAAGCCTCCTGCCCATTAGAAGTAAAGACAGTTGGCGTAGCCATTACTTTTACACGGTTATCGCTTTCAAGAGCTTGTAGTAACGCGGTATAGTTCGCCCCGTTCAGCACGAACTGGGCACCTTCAGCAAGCGGATCCAATGAAAGTCCATTCGCGCCGGTGTTGAAACCCGGTGCTTGCAGACCAATCTGCCCAGTAGCTGTGTTCGTTTTACCGAAAAGGTCTTTAAACAGACCGTTCAAGGCAAAACCCAGCTTCTCGTCCTTATCGAGGCTAACTTCAGCCACAATCAACTTGATCATCACCTGGCGTGGCACAACATCAAGTTGATCTATCAGCTCCTTTACCGCCTCATAGTTATCCGGTGTGGTCGTCACTATAACGGCATCACCAGTTGGAGATGGGGTTACATACACGTTATTCTGCAACTGTAAGAGGTTGGCGTACTCTCCGTTGCGTCCGCGTCCATACTGCGGGCCGGTATTCTGTCCCAAACCACGCTGCTGACCGAAGAAACCGCCTCCGAACGGCCGGAAGAACTGGCGGGTCGGCTCTTGCCCAAGGGTGTTAGCCTGATAGGGATCGGTCGTGCCGGGACTGCTTCCACTCTCTACCGAGCCGGCGTCCGCCTGCCCCTGAGGAGCAGCACTATCCGGCGCATTTGGCGGCTGAGGAGGTGCGGCTGAGCGTGTGAACAGCGCGTTGTTGCCGAGCTGGCGATTGATCTTTGGTAGCCCAACTTGGTTGTTTGTAGATGCGCCACCCCCCTCAAAGAAGAAGTTATTAAAGTTGCCAAAACCGTTCTGCTGGCCGGTTCCGAACGCCTGTCCAAGAGCATAGGCGACATCGGCGGCGTTGGCATTCTTAAGTGGAAAAATAAAGGTAGTCGACTCGGCTGGTACCTCCTGGTCAAGCGCATCAATCAGCTTATTGATCGTCTGCATCCGATCAGGGGTTGCAGTAATTAGCACGGAGTTGGTTCGTGGATCGGCTACCACCTTCCCAAATGGGTCCGTGCTCTCCACGGTCTGCTGTTGTTGGTTGCCAAAGAAGGGGTTGAAGAACCCTCCAAACGCTCTCTGCTGGAAGGAAGCGTTCTGTTGATTGGCTTGCGTCGCGCCATACTGATTCGAGAGAACCTGATTCACCAAATTGGCCACATCGGTAGCGTCCGCAAAATTTATTTTGCGGACCACCGTCTGTAGCAGAGCATTCTGATCGGCGTCGAGTCGATCGATAATATCGTGGGCTACACGCTCCTGGTTATCTGGAGAGGCCACAACCAGCACCGAGTTCGTACGTGTATCGGCCACCGCAAAAACGGCGGGTCGGTTCTGCTGTACCTGAGGCTGTTGTCCTGGTTGAAATTGAGGCGGTCCAGGCCTTCCTGGCTCGTTAGCAGCAGGAGTTGTTGTGCCACTCATCTGTTTGAAGACGTTATTGATCACATCGGCGACATCGGTAGCGTTGGCATGACGCAGCGGATAGACTCTTAGCTCGGTTTTGTAGGAACTTTTATCTAACGACTGCACCAGGGCTAAGATGCGCTGCACATTGCTAGCGGTGTCGGTAACCACCAGCGAGTTGGTATCTTGTACCCCAATGAGGCTTGCCCCCTGATTGATCAACGGCTGCAGGTCCTGCGCTAACGACTTTGCATCCGCGTTCTCAAGTGGGATCACCTGCGTCATCACCTGGTTTCTCGGATCAACCGGGGTAGGCCCATTCGGATTAATTCCCGGATTGATCAAGGTGGTATTGCGTGCTGCAGTGGCAAAAGGTTCAATAGAGATGACTCCATTATTCTCGATCGCTGAAAAGCCCCGCACTGCTAACACCTGCTGAAGGATCGTGAAGGCCTGATCGAGCGTCACGGGTGTTGGATTAATGATCGTCACTTTGCCGGAAAGGCTCGGATCGGCCACGATCTCCACGTTGGCCATTTGGGCGTAGAACTGCAGCACATTCATGATGTCTGAGCCGCGGAAGTCAAAAGAGAAGCGCATCCCCTGTCGTCCAGCTACAGCGGCAAAGGGATTGCCACTTCCCCTTTGACGGAATCCTCCAAAGCCACCGGCACCGCCAAAACCTTGTCCGCCACGTGGCTCAATGCGGAACGGTGGATTGCCTCCCTGTGCTGGTGGCCTGCCGTTCGGCGGCCCTTGCTGCCCTTGAGCCCAAACGGGAAGACTAGCTAGGGTCAATAAGGCCACCACACACCCTTGCGAGAGCTTCGCCGAATGGTTCCAAGAGAACTTGTTCTGTCTC
Organism: Chthonomonas calidirosea T49; assembly: GCF_000427095.1. Lineage (NCBI taxonomy): Bacteria > Bacillati > Armatimonadota > Chthonomonadia > Chthonomonadales > Chthonomonadaceae > Chthonomonas > Chthonomonas calidirosea. Next base: position 215,693 of record NC_021487.1, on the reverse strand, counting down.
ATCGTCCAGGGCCTCCATTAAAGAACCTACCACCAGAGAATCTGCCACCGCCCATCTGCCGCATCTGTCGCCAATAAGCACGCATCACGGCTCGATCTTGGTACTGCTGAGGATTGAACTGAGGCACCGAACCGCCCATCATCGGCATGGACATCGTTGGAGCCTGAGGTTGTCCCGCAGCTTGCGTATTCTGGGCTTGTGTATTCGTCTGTTGAGGCACCTCCGCATTCTTATCCAGTGGGGTAATAACAATGCTATCGGAGCGCGTGAGCACAAAAGGTTTATCCCCCAGTTTCATCATGACGACCTGATCGCTCACGTTCTGAACCTGCGCCCCCAGGAAGGAGTCACCGGTACGGATATACCGGCCCTCACCGGTTTTCGAGTTTTCAATGAGGGCGATCGTCTCGTTACCAATATGCACCGTACCGGTATAGGCCCAATCGGCAAACGGATTGACCGGCATAGGTGCCACCGGTGCAGGCAAAGTCGTTGGTTTCGCTGGCGGCGGGCTAGGTGGCTGTGGAGGACTGAACAGACTTCCACGAAGTGCGCTTAGATAGAAATCGAGACTTGGCTGCAGAGCGTGCGTACCTCCGATACCATCATTCACCGATCCAGCATCAGCCAATTGAAGAGCACCACTAGAGGTATTAACAGCTGCTGCCTTTACTTGCAACCGGTGGGTTGCATGTTTCATGTAAGCGGGTGCGGAGCGTAGGGCAACAATCGAAAGAACAAGCGCCCCTCCTGCAACACCGATAAGCGTCCATGGAAACTTTTTGCCTCGGATCTCCTTCTTGAAGAGGGTCTCATAAGGTGCACCGAAGAGCACACCGGGCTGGCCATTAAAACCGTCATTGATTCCCGTTATCATTTTCTTCTCCTCCTTCGCTCGATGCTGCCGAGCTTGCAATTGCGCGCGTATAAGCGGTGATCTGTAACGTTACGGACACCACCTGCTGATGGGTATCTCTTGAACCGACATCGAACTTCTCAACCACCAGATGTCCCTTCGGTTTCTCAATAGCGTAAAGAAACTTCACTACAGCAGGCTGAAAAGGCGCTTGGAAGCGCACTTGAACCGGCACACGCATTAATTGACCCGAAGGGGTTGTCTCTGGCCTTAAAGGCCTGATCTCCGCCAAATGCACCCCCGATTGGGCGGCGCTCTGTTCGAGCTGTTCGATGATTCTGGGCATAAGGGCATCCGGTGGAATATCGTAGGCAAGCGCTTCAATATTTTTTTGTAGGTTATTTTGCTGATCTTCTAATGATCTATACGAGGCCTCATCGGCCCTATACTGACGCTGCGCGACTTCCAGCGGCAAAATCTTTCCCGAAATGCCACCGGTATTCGTTGGTTTTGGCGCAGTAAGCTCCAACCAGGCAGCAAGCAGCACAACTAGCCCCAAGAGCACCAATAAGAACTTATCTCGCTTACCGAGCGTCACTTTGTCCGCCTCCTCCCACTAGTTGTGTCCGCATGGCGGCTTCAGCCACGTTTTGAGAAATCAGCGATGTCATAGCAGGATTCACTCGAAACGTGATCACAAAACTTGTCAGTGTGCCCGCATCTGCCGGAGTCGGGTTAAGCGGCGATGGCAACGTCTTTAGAGGCGCGGCGGCGGTTTCGTTAGTCCGCAGCGACGGAGGGTCATCCCCACGTGGAGTGTTGGGAGACGGACCGCTTAATGGAGGGGCTTGTGGAGGCACTTGTCCTTGAACGGTCGGTTGTGGAGGCCCTCCTGGCGCACCACCCGATTGGAAGCTAGGTTCTCCTCCAAACTGCGCCCGCCCATTAAAACCTGCTGGCCTCGCATTCGGACCAAAACGTCTGAAGGCCCCTCCTTGCTCACCCGAACGAAAACCGTTCATACCTCCGTTTGGCGCGGCAGGCACCCCCCTTTGACTATTTGAGCTGCCTATCCCTGAATTTGTAGAGGTCGGTGAAGGAGCGCTTGGAGACTGCTGCGAATTAACCGATGGGCGAGTCGGTTGGTTCGACGGTAGCGCTGTACTCGCTAAGGATGCGCCATTGCTGCTCTGGCTCGCATCCCCCATAAAACTGAGCTGTACATCAGTAAACGCCTTAGAACGCTGCAAACTTAGCAGTAGGGCTACTGCATCCGACGATTTTTTCGCGTTTCCACGCAACGTAATGACCCCGTTCCGCGTGAAAGAAAGCTGCGTAAGCCAAATGTTTGGCGTCGAGGGCATAGCCTGGGAAAGAGCAGTTAATATGTCCAGAAGTGGGTGGGAACGATCCAAGCCAGATTGCAGCTCCTGATGTACTGTCGTCAGCTTCGTTGTGGCATCCTGCAAGGGTTTCAGCCGATCGTGCTCGAACTTCTGAAGTTTTACATTAGCCTCTAACGTCTCCTGCTGAAGCTGTTCGTGCCTTTGCCACGCGCCGATAGCCCACGTGGTGCCCAAAAAGATCACAATCCCTGCCGCACCAATACCTACGAACCCAAGCCTCTGTTTTATCAGCCGCTGACGGCGTTCAGCAAGCTCAGCTGGAATAAGATTGATAGGCAACAACGGCTCCGATGTGGCCTGAAGTGCCAAACCAATCACACGTGCATAGGCCAGGGTAGAGGCATCGCTCTGTCCTAGCACTGCGCTCCAGGGATAGAACTCCACCGCAATGTCCAGGCTGCCAAGCAGACGGCTGCGTAATAACTCGAGGAAAGCGGTTGGTCCACCTAAAAGATAGAGATTTCCAATACTTCGCTGCCGATACTCGTTCTGATAGGCCGCTAACGAACGCACGACCTCCTCGGCAACGCGATCTGCATGAGCTACCTCATCTCCCCGGGCTCCAACCAACGCAATGCCACGAGTAAAGAAAGCCTGCAGATCGGGAACCACCAAATCCATGCTCTCCGATGTCGCAAACAAGAGAGCCGTTCCTGTGGGGAAATCTGTGCCAAGTTGTGCCAAAGCCGCAGAGGAGATGGTCAGATCGTGTAAGGTGAGCCCTAATCGCTCAAAGGCAGGCAGCACTGCCTCAATAAGATCTTTACGCATGGCAGCTAAAAGCACGCAGTCTACTTCAGCGCCGTCAGCAGCAATTTGTCTCCCTTCTAAGAGACAGTAACTTAAAACTGCCTCATCTACAGGATACAGAATATATTGCTGTGCTTCAAAGCTTACCATGCCCTTTAGCTCTTCCGGCGGCACATGAGGAAGTTGAATGGGGCGCAGCATAGCGAGATGGCGCGGTAAACAGGCAAAGACGTCCTTCGCCGAGATGTTGGCCTGCTGGAGGGCTTGACGTATAGTCTCTACCAGCGCATCGGTGAGTGCAGTTGGGTTCTCCCAAACTCCAGCCGGCAACGCTACTTGGGCATGCCGTAAGAGATGGGGCTGCTTTCCGAATTCACCGCTCGCCCCGCTTGCAACTTCTCCTACCCAAATAGACTCCACTCCTAAGTCTATAGTTACTATGGATCTCTGCGCCCGCATCTTTCGTCTCTCCTTCAATTCCTCATACACTCCTTCAACGGTTACTGCCCTCCGTTGTTGTAAGTCCCCATATTTGCGCCGGAAGTGCTGCCTGAACTCGGCGAAGGTAGCGGTAATAAGGGCGGTGCATTCCACTGGTACCATCCCGGCGCCCTCTGCACCTCGCGCCACTGAAGCACTTGAGGTCCGTTGGGCGTAAACTCCACTAGCGCTGATACCGCGTAGACTCTCGGGCTTCCCTGACGTCGTACAAGAATGTGGATAATATAGTCGGCTCCTTTGGTTGATAGCGAGCCAATGGCGTTCTCCAGCTCATCGTTGCTTACTTGCAAGCTAAACAGGTCTCCTAACCCCTGAAAGGCCTGGCCGCCCTGGCGATACTGCACAATAGCATTCAACAGATCGCGGCTCATACCAGGTACCATGGCCAAAACCTCAGGCGGAGCGGTGTTCACATCCACAACATTTTCGCGATAGGTATTATTATCTACCGTTATCTTATCGGCGATCTGCTGCATCAGTGCGGTGGTTACCCCCTGTACTTTTAAGAGATCACCTATCGAGGTGAACTGCCCACCTCCACCACTCGCTCCACCACCTCCAGGCCCTCCTCCGGGGCGAGGATTGCCCCCGCCACCGGCGTTACCTCCCGGACGTGGGCCGCCACCAGCGCCGCCAGGCCCTCCACCTACTCCTCCAGGACGTGGACCGCCGCCAGGCCCTCCACCTGCCCCTCCAGGACGCGGGCCACCACCGCCTCCTCCAGGCCTAGCTTGTCTATGGCTCGCAGCATTGGACGCCGCCCCAGATCCGCCCACACCGCCTCCATTCCCTCCAACAGCGCCACCGCCTCCTTGCCGATAGCTGACTATCGCTTGGGCAATATTGGCAGGGATGTTTAGCTGCTGCTCAAGGTCTTGTTCAGATGCTGTGTTGATATTAATGCGTTGTGTACCATCAGACGCCACGTTCAGTTCACGCGAAACGGTGGTAAAAAGCTGAGCTAGCGGCAACGTGCTATTCTGATAAATATCGCTAAAATCCTCTCCAGTTGTCCCATTGCTTGTCCCATTAGCGCCGGTTCCACCGGTGGTTCCTCCACCCGTCGTGCCACCCCCAAGCAGAGACTGCCGTGTCCTTGCCATATTACCGTAGCGATTCGCAGCACTTCGGTTGGTTGTGGCGCTAGAGCTCGTGCTTAGACTGTTTGTGGTGGTATTACCTAGGGTCTGTCCAGCAGCAGCCGGAGTACCTGCAACGGTGCCGTAGAGAATAGAGGGGGTCATTCCCTGTACCAGTAGAAGCTCTCCAATGGTATCGAAGGGAGCCCCCTTATTATCGTAAGGAGTGGGCAAACTTTCGTAGTTTTCCGAGCCCCCTTGCTGTGTGCTTTGGTCACTTGTCGGGGCAGCATTTGTTGTCGTGACGGCTGTACGCCAGTCAATAATCGCCTGCGCCAAGTTGGGGTTTTGGGCAAAAACCGGTAGCTGCTCCAGCGTATTGATGTCAACCTGATTGATGTTGATGCGTGAGGCGGTATCTACCGCCATTACCTTCACCCACAAGTCGCCTATCTGCCACCAACCGTTTTGGTCTGCCGAAGGATCAGGCTGTACCACCCCGTAAGTCGCCCCATTGTTGCTCGTCTGCTCTAAGGAGCTAATAGCGTAGTTCAGAGCACCTTTGGCCGCGTAGTAGTCCTCAACCTGCTCCACGAAATTGGCGCTTGCCCGCGCCTGATCGTGAGCGCGTGCCGCAAGGGTAACAGCCACGGCTACCAGCAGCAACATAGCTAGCAGAACGGGAATAAGCGCCTGTCCGCGATGTGCTCTCATTGTCCTCCTCCCGAACTCATCCCATTTGTACCGTTCATGCCAGAGCCGTTCTGCGAGCCAGATGAGCTACTGCTGTTCATCGGAGTGTTGGGTAAGAGTGGTTGTTGTGCCTCGATGGGGATCGTCGTAATAAACGTATCTGGGTTGCCGTCAGAGCCTTGAATCACCAACGTTATCTGCACCGCTGAGGGCAGCTGCATATCCCCCGTCGTAGCGCTATTGGTGGTTGTCGTCGCATTCTGGCTCTGCCCGCTTTGTCCTTGCGCACTCTGCTGGGTAAGTTGCTGCATCTGTTGTTGCCAATTGGGTTGCTCGAAATCCCAGCTGTCACGCCAAGTCTGTTGGTTTGGGTCCCAAAACTGTAGCTGCATAGAGATAACGTGATTCGCGATTACATCCGGTACGTTCGAGTTCGTCTGGGCAAAAAGCTGCAAGTTAGGCACATTCACCACCGTTCGATGCAACTCACCGGTAGTGGTATCTAACCAGTAGCGCACCAGGGCGCAATCCCATTGAGGCACCCAACTGTTTGCCGTCAGGGTGTTCGTATTGCTCGGCAATAGATTGGCATTCAGAGCCAACACCGGATCGAGATTGGGGTCGGTGGTCTGTATTCTTCCGGTTAGGGTGCTCAGATAGAGCAGACTAGGCGGCAGCTGCACCGAGCTCGGGGCGCCGTTTCCAACAAACAGAGAGGCCGCACTGTTGGCGGCAGGAAAAGCCGCCTCCAAGTCCTTCTGCAGGAAATGAAACACTGCGCGTGCCACCTCAGCATCTTGCTGATGGTTCTGCAGGGTGAGCTCGGCACGAATAGACGTAGACAGCGCCACCCCTAACGCGGCGGTAATGATGCCGAAGATGATGAGGGCCACAAGAGCCTCAATGAGGGTAAAGCCTTTCCGTTGCACGCTCATTGCCCTGTAAGCCCACTTGATGAGGTTGTCGAAGAGGAGGTTCCATTCTGTTGTTGAACACGCAGATAGGTTACAAAATCCCTCCCAACCGGTTGGTTCGGATCGCCCCACTCAATATGAACCGTCACTTTGAAAAGATCGGAGTACTGCGTTGGGTCCACCTCCTCTGTCCACCGATAGTCGGGGTATTGAGGGCCAAAATCTCCCTTTTGAGTGCCAGCGCTGAGGCTAGCCGATTGCAGCTCCAGCTCGGCAAGCTTCTCCTGGGCAAGCATCGCTGCTGTTTGCAGATGTTCTGCTCTCGACGCCAACTGTACACTTGCAGAGATGGCACCTAACGCCGCTGTTACCCCTATCGCGAGGAGCAGCGTGGCAACGATCATCTCCACGAGGGTGAAACCATGAGAAACTCGCATCGCTACGGTCCTTGGGTCTCAGAGCTTACGTTGGGGGATTCGATCTGACTTGTTGCCGGCTGCAACAGCAGATCGGTCTCATATCCCTGCGCACTTACCAGACTGATCTGCGCGCCGTCACACGTCCCATCACCGTAGAAGTTCACTTGCGTCATCCCCCCGAGCGAGCCAGACGTTACCGAGGGTTGGATGGGTGTGAAGCTCAACACGCGCACATCGTCGCCTAGCTCCACTAGTTGACTTTGAGGCATAGGTTGGGACGTTACATCTTGTTGCAGAGCTACCGGTGTGTCGGTAGGAGGCGGCTGCAGGGGAACCAGCAATAGAAAGGCGTTATGTGCCGGATCCCACTGCACAGTAACCGTCTCATCTAATGCTATAGCCTGGCGATGGGCCTCATTGAAGAGAGACTCTACCTCACCTACTTTTTCATTGAACTGTCGCTTGGCATAGAACCTATCGTAAGCTGGCACGACGATCCCTGCCGCAATCGCGATGATCAAGATCACCGTGAGCAGTTCAATGAGCGTAAAGCCTCTCTTACCTCTTTTTTTCAAGCACTACTGCCCTTTCAGATTCCAGTCCTGAATGTCATCAGATGTCCCTGGTTGACCATCCGGCCCGGCAGAATAGAGATCATATTCACGCCCATCGCTTCCTGGGACTTTATAGATATAGGGATGACCCCACGGATCGAGCGGAATATGGTCAATGTTCTTCAGGTAAGGCCCGTTCCACTTGCCACGAGGGCTAGGCGGTGTGATTAGCGCATCCAAGCTTGGCGGCACTGTGCCCATATCCAGTTTGTACTGGTCAATCGCATTGTCGAAGGCCTTGATATCGGCAATAGCCGCCGAGATCTTGGCGTCTTTTATGCGACTAATGACGTTTGGAACCACGATCGCTGCTAAGATCGCTAAAATCACTACCACGACGAGAATCTCGATGAGCGTAAAGGCACGCCGAATCTTTTTGGCTGGTTGACTCATACAGACTATCTCCTTATCTAAAAGTTATAACTATTTTACGAGAGTATTGGCTTTAAATATCGGTAAGAGAATAGAGAGCACGATGAACCCAATGAAAGCGCCCATCAGCAACACGACAAGCGGCTCTACGAGACTTGTTAATCGCCGCATGGTATTATCCACCTCGAAGTCCAGCGTTTCCGCTGTTCGAAGCAACATGCTCGGCAGCCTTCCTGTCTCCTCTCCTACCGCCGTCATGTGCAGAACAACAGGTAGAAAATCTCCACTTTTTTCTAGAGCGGAGTGCAGCGTCTCACCCTGTCGCACATGCCCACGGGCTTTTAACACCGATTCGGCCGCTACCTCATTGCCTAGTGCCGAGGCCGTAATACTCATGGCCTCGAGAATCGGCACACCGCCTGCCAACAGGGTTCCCAAAGTCCTCGCTAATCGCGAGGCAACCACCTTCCGATTCAACGTTCCGAAGAGAGGCATCTCCAAGAGAAACGCATCCAGTCGGCGCTTTCCTGTCTCAGTACGCAGCCAGCGTCTTAGGAGAAAGAGCGCCAACACAATCCCGATAGCGATGCCTAGCCAATAGCGCCCGATAAAGCCAGAGAGGCTCAGGAGAATGACAGTGGGCAGAGGCAAAGCGCTTCCCATATCGTGAAAGATACCTGAGAGTTTAGGTACCACGAAGGTCAACAAGAAGGTTACTGCGCCCACAGCCACCGTGATTAACACAGCCGGATAGGTGAGCGCCGCTGCAATTTGGCTACGACGTGTTTGCTCTTTCTCCATGAAATCGGCGAGGCGCTTCATCACTTCGGGCAGTTGTCCAGACACCTCACCAGCCCGCACCATATTGATGTATAGCGTGGAAAACTCTCGCGGAAACTTGCTCAGCGCCTCAGAAAGGGGCTGGCCAGCACGGATCTCAGCCTGCATAGACTGCAGCATGGGGCGAATGGCCTCACTCTCCATCTGCTCGATCAACGTGGAGAAAGCCCTATCCATCGGCAAACCGGCGTCAAGCAGGTCGGCCATCTCCCGTGTAAAAAGCAGAATCTGAGTGCGACCAATGCGTTTTTTGCCCTCAGATGCTGCAGGAACGGCCGTCTTAGCCTCTTTTTTCTTGGCCATCGCCCCGTTCGCTGCTTGTTGACCGGTTAGTATGCGCGTGGGATAGACCCCCAACGCCCGTACCTTCACTGCAGCATCCTGAAGGTCTTGCGCGTTGATAACCCCCGTCGTCAGGCGACCACTACGGTCGCGTGCCTCATACGTAAACTCTGGCATGGCGACTAGATACTAAACTCCTCCCTCTGGCACACACGAAGCACTTCTTGCACCGTGGTAAGCCCCTGCAACACCTTTTCTCGACCGTCTTGGAGCATTGTGGTCATCCCTCGATGACGCTGTGCATACTGTTTGATCTGATTCGATGGCTCATGACGTGTGATCATCCCGCGTATCTCCTCGTCCACCGTCAGCATCTCGAAGATACCGCTTCTGCCTCGGAAGCCCACACCACGACACTCCGGGCATCCCCGCCCTTTCATCAAAAGGTGAGCCTGCTCTGGCTCTATTCCGATCTCCCGCAAAGCCACTGCTTTCTCCTCGTAAGGCTCCCGGCACCGCTCACAGTTTATGCGCACGAGCCGCTGTGCCAAAACCCCAATAAGAGACGAGGCCACCAAGTAGGGCTCAGCTCCAATATCAAGCAATCGGCTTACAGCACCGGCGGCATCGTTGGTGTGCAAAGTAGAGAAGACGAGGTGACCGGTGAGAGCCGCCTGAATGGCGATCTCGGCTGTTTCTCTGTCGCGGATCTCTCCAACCATAATGACATCGGGATCTTGTCGTACGATACTGCGTAAACCATTGGCAAACGTTAAGCCGATCTGCGGCTGCACCTGTATCTGATTGATTCCTGAAAGCTGATACTCTACCGGGTCTTCCACAGTAATGATCTTTTTCTCGATGCTATATATCTCGCTAAGGGCCGCATAGAGGGTGGTTGTTTTTCCTGAGCCCGTGGGGCCAGTTACTAAAATAATGCCGTGGGGCTCCTGGATGAGCCGTCGAAATGTGGAAAACATCTGTTGGTTCATGCCCAACTCGGTAAGGCCTAACATGGCCGTTTGCTTGTCCAAAATGCGCATAACCACCGACTCGCCATATACAGTGGGCACAGAGGAGACACGAATGTCAATTTGGCGCCCCCCACTGCGAATGCGCATGCGCCCATCTTGAGGCAGCCGCCGCTCGGCAATGTCCATATCTGAAAGGATCTTGATACGGCTCACAATGGCTGCGTGGAAGCGACGTGGAGGCGCATTCACCTCATGAAGCACACCGTCAATGCGATAGCGCACGCGCAGTATACGCTCAAACGGCTCGATATGGATATCGGATGCCCCGTCCTGAATGGCCTGGTTGATAATAAGGTTCACCATCTGGATGACGAACTCTTCCTTCGCCATCTTCTGCAGATCGGCGATATCCAGGCTTTCCTCATCCTCGGTAACGGCGCGTTCGGCCTCCTCAACCCCTTGTATCATCCGCGACATGTAACTCTGCTCACACACGCGGCGTATGTCGGTAGCCGAGGCCAGCATCGGGGCGATATCGAGACCGGTCAGAAGATGGAGATCGTCAATGGCTTGAATATCTAGGGGATCAGCCATTGCCACCACAAGCGTCTCATCGTTGCGCCGAATGGGAATGAGCAGATGACGAATGGCAAACTCACTAGGAACCATCTTCAAGACTTCCGGGTCGGGCGGCTCCTGGTTCAGGTCCACTAGAGGCACTTCAAGCTGACGCGAAAGCGTTTCAAGAAGCCGCGCTTCCGAGATCGCGCGCATCGAAACGAGTATCTCCCCAATTCGCCGACGGCTTTCCCCACGCTGTTGTTCGGTCAAAGCCATATCGAGCTGGTCTTGGGTAATGGCCCCCTCTTCTACCAATAAGGTGCCCAAAAGGGCCCGTTTCAACTTTAGCAATGTCGTGCTCCTTTCCCTAACAACCTCTTCGGCGCGCACACGCAATTTAACCGTCATATTTGACGCACAACTCCTTTACGAGTTTCGGTCATTTTTCAACTTGGAAAATTGGAAACTGAAACGGCTAAGCACGACTCTACTATCCATCATAGCAAGGGGCGAGCTGAGGTAGGTTTCAGCGATTCTTAAGTTCGCCGCCCCTCCGGCCGATACTTAGATACCTCGCTTATGCAGCCTGTGGATAATGACCACGGCAAAGTTATATAGTCCAGTTAAACAACCCTAGTGCGAAAGGATCTTCCTATGAAAGGAATCGTATTTAATTTCCTTGAGGACGTCGTAAGCAACCGGTTTGGTGACGATACATGGGACGATATTTTAGAGGATGCACAGGTAGAGGGTGTCTATACAACCCTAGGTAACTATCCTGACGACGAGCTCTTCAAAATCGTTAGTGCGGCCTCCAAAATTCTACACATGCCATGCCAAGAGGTCATTCGATTTTTTGGTCAAAACTCTATTCCCTTAATGGCCACCGCCCATCCAGAGTTTTTCTCTGCTCATGGCAATACACGCGCTTTTATCTTGGCACTCAACACGATCATCCACCCCGAAGTGCGTAAGCTTTATCCAGACGCCCAAGTACCCGTCTTTGAGTTTGACACAAGCTCTTCCAACCAACTTATCATCACGTACTCATCGCCAAGGAAGCTTTGCAGATTTGCCCAAGGCCTCATCGAAGGAACTGCCGCGTATTTTGGGGAGACTATAGAGCTACAACATCTTGCCTGTATGCAGCAAGGCGATCCAGCCTGTATTCTTCAAGTCGTTTTCTCCACCACATCTGATCAAAAGGAAGGTAAATAGATGGTAACATTAACTCCATCGGAGGCACAAAAGCATATCGAACGACTTCAAAAACGGCTTGAACGAGAGCGCCAAGCACGTAAAGAGGCAGAAGCCATTGCAGAGAACGGATTAAGGCAGCTGTATCAGAAACAGAAAGAGATCGAACTTCTTCAGAATGTGGCAATCGCAGCAAACGAGTCTGCCTCGCTAATCTCTGCCCTTGAAAAAACTTTGCTCTTGGTATGCCAGTATATGGATTGGCCCGTAGGGCATGTTTACCTGCCCGATATCCAAAATAGCAACCAACTGATCTCTTCCCCTATCTGGTATTTTCATCTTCCCAATCCAGAGCACTATAACGACTTTCGTGACAGCGTACAAAGGTCGCCTCTTGAGAAAGGTGTAGGCCTACCAGGACAGGTACTAGATACCGGCAAGCCTTTCTGGGTTCCCGATATATCGCAGTGCACTAAGTGTCCTCGTGCTTGTCTTATCGTTCAATATGGCTTTCGATCTGGCTTCGCTTTTCCGGTAAATGTAGCAGGAAAATGCTATGCGATATTAGAGTTTTTCTACGGCGATATCAGTACCCCTGATCCGAAGATCATGGAGCTTACCGAGCACATTGCAACACAGCTCGGGCGTGTCGTAGAGCGTGAATTAGCCACCGAAAATATACGGCACTTGGCCTATCATGATACATTAACCGGCCTTCCAAACCGTCGCCTCTTTCAAGATAGACTCTATGTCTCGTTAGCGCAATGCACGCGTTATAAACGCGAGATGGGAGTCCTATTTCTTGATTTGGATCGATTCAAAGTTATCAACGATAGTTTAGGCCATCATAATGGCGACGAGCTCCTACGTCAGGTCGCTTCCCGCCTTGTCTGGTGCGTTCGAGAAGGAGATACCGTATCACGGTCTGGAGGTGACGAATTCGTCGTTCTCTTACCTGAAGTCGGCAGTCTTGAAGACATCCATAACGTTTCTAACCGCATCCTAGCGGCTATGCAACCGCCTTTTCGTCTTGGCGAGCATGAGATCTTTGTAACCTTTAGCATTGGTGGTAGCGCTTACCCCTACGCCGGTACAGACGCGGAGACTTTGCTAAAAAATGCCGATTTAGCCCTCTATAAAGCCAAGCAAAGGGGGCGGAACTGCTACGAAATGTTCACTCCTCAACTCGCCACACAAGCTCAAGAAACCCTACAACTTGAAACGAGCTTAAGAAAAGCTTTTGTAAACCACGAATTCGTCGTCTACTATCAGCCTCAGGTAGATACTGTTACCGGTCAAATCATCGGTATGGAGGCGCTTATCCGCTGGCACCATCCTGAGTTAGGGATGATTCCGCCCAGTGAATTTATTCCCTTAGCAGAAGAAACAGGTCTTATTATCCCTCTCGGAGATTGGGTGCTTCGTACCGCCTGTCAGCAAGCACAATTGTGGTATAAGAAAGGGCACCGACTTCGGGTTGCCGTCAACCTATCGCTGCGCCAATTCCAACAGGCCAACCTTGTAGAAGACATCGAGAAAATATTGACAGAGACACATCTTGACCCACAACTACTGGAATTGGAGATAACCGAAAGCGTTGCGATGTCAGACCTCGCTCGAACCATGCAGGTGCTACAAGCGCTCAAAAGACTTGGCGTACATCTCTCCCTGGACGATTTTGGGACAGGCTACTCTTCACTTAGTTCGCTCTCTCTTCTACCTGTTGATACGGTAAAAATTGACAAGTCCTTCATTCAGACGCTTCAAGCGGATCCGCGCAACGCCGCGATCGTTGAGACGATCCTCCATATGGCCCGCAATCTTCAACTTCATGTCGTTGCAGAGGGTGTGGAAGAGCCTCAACAACAGCAATTCCTTACAGAACGCCACTGTCATACCGTGCAAGGCTATCTCTTCAGCAAGCCGCTTACAGCACAGGACTTTGAATCCTTACTTGTTCAGGCCAATGCCGCTCTACCACGTGCGGCTTAAGGACGTAGGCATTCGTGGGGCGAGAGCTGGCTGTTTGGTCATCTCGCCCCAGATATACAAGCTCCTCTTACGCAGCACCTCTTTCCCAACCCGTTGACAACAGAGCATCCAATGAGTTAATCTACTACGGACTTCCCTTGCAAGCTTTGAATGGAGAAAATGGATATGAACACCCGCCTTCTACCAACGCTCGTAACTGCGCTGCTCTGTGGAGGTCTTGTCAGCAAACCCCTTCCTATGCAAGCAGAAACACCTCAAGAATGGGTCGCTCTGGGCCAACGCGTCCACGGTGCGTTTGGCTCCTATATCGCCCTCGGCATTCGTATTGGCTTAGATGCTCTCCAACGCCTGCATGCTCAGCGTACAGAGGTTAAAGTAACCTATCAATCGGGGCCTAAAGCGCCCTGCCCGTGCGTGGCCGACGGCATTATGTTGGCTACCATCGCCACTCCGGGTCGCGGTACACTGCGCGTAATGGCCGCCCCATCATCACAACCTGTCTTTGGCATAGCAACCATTACCGATATGAAAACCGAACAGACGCTGCGCTACGTCATCCCAGCATCGGCACAGGCATTTCTCGATCGGTGCAACCAATATAGTCCCATCAAACGTTACTGGGCGGTTATGAAAGCCGATCCAAGTTCTCTCTACCGAGTAACGCTTCTCCGCCCCACCAAATCCACCAAAACCGCTCCACCTAAATCGCACCCTTTAGCACACGCGCAGGTACAGCCATCCCGCTAACCCAGCCTCTTGACAAATCCGCCTGAGTTGTGCCATATTTAAAGCGACGTTGCGGGGTGGAGCAGCCTGGTAGCTCGTCGGGCTCATAACCCGAAGGTCGCCAGTTCAAATCTGGCCCCCGCTCCCTTTATTTTTAAGTCTCCACTTTCTCCATCCTCCTCAGTTTATACGGCTCGTACCGCTTGTACCAACGCCGTTTTGCGAGCTAGATGAGCTACTGCTGTTTATCGACGCGCTGAGCAGGAGAGCAGGAATCCCCTGATTGATGTCGAACCCACATAAAAACACCACGTAAGAGGGTCCTATGGCTATTTGGAAAACGCTTCCTTTCGGCAGTTTCAGCCTCTTGCTTATGCTTACTTCCATGCACTGCTTTGCAACGATGAACTTCTACGTGTCACCCAATGGCAACGATGCCTGGTCAGGGCGCTTTCCTTCCCCCAATCGCACCCGCACCGACGGGCCTTTTGCCACTCTCTTCAAAGCGCAACAGGCAGTACGTGCTTTCAAACGTCAACACCCCTCCTTAAAAGAAGGCATCACGGTATGGATAGAAGGAGGACGCTATGAGCTCCGTCAGCCTCTCACCCTCACGCGTGAAGACGGAGGCACCGCCCAAGCCCCCGTTCGCTACGCCGCATGGCACCATCAAACGGTTTCCATTACCGGTGGGAAGCTTATCTCGCGTTGGCAACCGATAACCGATCCCCACATTCTCGAACGCCTGCCAGCAGCAGCACGCGACCATGTGCTCCAGTGCGATCTGCGCAGCCAAGGCATCCAGGATTTTGGGCAGCTTACTCGACGTGGTTTTGGACTGCCCATCGTTCCTACTCCGTTAGAGCTCTTCTTTCGCGGAGAGCCAATGCAGCTCGCGCGCTGGCCCTTACATGGCTATGCTACAATTACTTCCACTCCGGCCGGCCCCCAAGGTGGTGAGTTTGGTTATGCAGGTAACGAGCCATCACGCTGGCGCAACGATCAGGATATTTGGGTACACGGTTACTGGACCTTTGACTGGGCCGATAGCTACGAAAAGATCGCCTCCATTGATACAGCGCAGCATCTCATCCACACCGTTCCACCGCACGGCGTTTACGGTTATCAGGTGGGTTCACGATGGTACGCATTGAACGTCCTCGAAGAGCTTGCTGCACCAGGCGAATACTATCTCGATAGAAATACCGGTCTTCTCTATTTTTGGCCTCCAGCCCCGATCCGCGAAGGGGATACCGAGGTATCGATTCTTCAAACTCCCCTCATCACCCTATCCGATGCCTCCCACATCATCCTCGACGGGCTTACCATCGAGTGCGGACGCGGCTGCGGCGTGCAGATAGTGGGTGGAGACCACAACCTTCTCATCCACTGCACCCTTCGCAACCTCGGAGAGTATGCCGTGAGTATTGGGGATGATACACAGAACTATCAAAACGCTATCTATGCTAACACCTTGCTGAATCGCCAAAGCGGGTCTCATAACGGTATTGAAGAGTGCGCCATCTACAACACCGGCAGCGGAGGTGTGTTCCTAGGCGGCGGTGACCGTCAAACCCTCACTCCAGGCGGCAACTTTGTGATCGGATGCACCATCCACGACTATAACCGATGGGACTTTACCTATCGAGCCGGCGTTAATATAGATGGGGTTGGCAATCTCATAGCCTATAATGCCATCTATAATGCCCCGCATAATGCTATCCTCCTTTCCGGCAATAACCACCTCATAGAGTTCAACGATATTCACGATGTCTGCCTCGATACTGGAGACGCCGGCGCCTTCTATATGGGCCGTGACCTAAGCATGAGGGGAAACACAGTTCGTTATAACTACTTTCATAATATTGAACCCCATATCCAACGGGCAAACGCTTTCGAGGGGGTTCAATCGGTCTATCTCGATGACTGCGCCAGCGGCACCACCGTCTACGGCAATATTTTCTTCCATGCTGGCTGTGCCGTGATGATCGGCGGTGGCCGTGACAACAGCGTGGAGAACAATCTCTTTCTCTACTGCGACCCTGCCGTCCATGTAGATGCACGCGGCCTCAGCTGGGCGAAGGACTGGTTCAACGGTAAAGACCCGGTTCTCATCTCGCGCTTAGAGGCCGTTCACTACAACCAGCCTCCCTACAGCATCGCCTACCCACACCTGGCCAATATCCTTCAGGACGACCCAGCGGTACCGAAATACAATGAGATCGTCCATAACATCTGTGTCGGTGGAACCTGGATACGATGGCTCGATGGCATGAACGACCGTATCGTCACCGTTAAAGACAATTTGGTGACCACCGATCCTGGCTTTTTAACCCCGCAGGCTCCCGAAAAAAGTGGCTTTGAACTTCTCGCTCATTCCCCTGCACTACGTATGGGCTTTCGTCCCATTCCCTTCAACCAGATAGGGCCGAAAGGTTTTACATCTAGCAGATAGGGGTAAAATTCTGTTATGAAGTCACACCTGTATGTCGTATTAGGCTGTTTTGTTTGTTTTTTGGCGGCCTGCTCTGCCTTTGCAGAACAAACCTTTTACCCAATAACCATTACGCCCAACACCGTTATTGAAGCCCGCTACCTGCTAAAAAACATCGGCAGCACCGTCCGTGGGCAGGCACGCACAGTTCCCGTTGGTAGTTATGTCCTCTATGCCTTTCCAACATCGGCAGGCGCTCTTTTTGAACTGAACCTTACACTGTCTGCCGACTCCGCCCTGCCTCGAATTGCCGTGCTCGACATGCACAATAAACCGTTGCCTTTTCGGCTCCAAACCGAACCAGACGGCACACAAACCGTGCTGTGCCAAATTCCACCCTCTTGGCCGTTTGCCGACAGGCTGCGTGTACGACTGGGGGCAAAGGTGGGCTCGTTTACGATTCAACAGCTCGTCTTACACGAACAACCCGTTTGCGATGCGAGTTCTCATCTTCCCATAGGGGTACTTCACTGGCTTTCTGGTGTGAATACCCTACAAGCTCTCAAGTTCCCGTGGAAGGAACACCAAACCGATCTGCTTTGGGATACCTCTGGACTGCCGACGCCGCAAACCGAGCTGCCAGTGAGCACGGCGCAGCTACCCTTGACCAACCTTTCGTCTACGGCTATCCGCGCATGGCAATCGCGTAATTTCACCGTCTTTGCTTCCCTTCCAACCAATCTTGCCCCCCAATATCTTCAGACACATCCCAATTTGGCGCAAACAGGGGCCGACGGGCATCCTATTCTTCTTAACCATCTTCCTCTTCTCGAGCCCATGCCCTCTAACCTGGCCTCTCTTACGCCAAATCTTTCTCTGCTAGCCTCTCAACCCCTTAACGGAGTCTCCGTGCAGGCACTACCCTACCTTGCTGATGCCGCCTTCTCCTCACCCTTCCAAACCGCCTGGCAGCAAAGCTATCATGTACCTTGGCAGCCGCCCACCGCTAATACCGCCGCGCGCTACCGCACTTCCGAGCTCATGGCACAGCTCGATGCCGATTTTCATGCAGCCCTTCTGCAACAGCTAAAAGCCCAAACCCATCCTCAAAGCCTCTTATTGGTACCCGATCCGCTAACAGCTCTCCTTCAGAACGAGATCGTTCCCTGGTGGCAAATTCTCCACAAAGCGCCCTACGATGCGATCGCTGCCCAGCCGAATTTAACCACATTGCTTCACCCCATATGGCTTGCAGGTGATAGACGCCCCGATCCGTTCTATAACGCCTACCTCATCGCATCGTGGCTTCAAGAGCTAACGCGTGGCCTTCGCACAACTCCCCGTTTTCCCCTGCTAGTGCCCTCCGCTGACAACAAAACGCTTTCGCAAGGCGAAGCCACCGACCTTTTGGAACAGCAGATAGTTGCCGCACTGCTGGCTGCATCCCCACAAGCCTTTTCGATCTACTCTTCAACCTCCCCAACCACCTCAATATCTAACCTTCAAGAACTGCTCAATATTCTGTCGGTTCTTAATGGGGTCGGCAACTATCCAGCTGCCCAAGACAACCTATCGCCTATTGGGCTACTTGTAGGAGATAGCATAACCTATCAGAGCAATGCGGCCAGCGCTTTAGATGACCTCTACGCACTTGCCTTGCCCATCCTCTCTCAAGGTATTCCCTGTGCGCTCGTCTCGTTAGAGCGATGTGTTGATCCCGGCTATCTCACCCCGTATAAAGTCTTAATTCTTACCTGCGATCCTCAAAAACCCATCGGCTCTGCCACCATGGACGCCCTCGCGAACTGGGTACAGGCTGGCGGTGTATTGGTTGTGGTCGGCGGCTCCAACGCCTATAACGACATCACGGATACCTGGTGGCACCAAGCTGGCTTCGAAACCCCCATCGCCTATCTGTGGCACCGGCTCGGTCTTCCCGTTGGCGCTTCCTCCGTCGTATCTCCCCCACAAGAAGCCTCTGCCCTTACTTCTATCGTCACCTATCCTGCCGATAACCCTCGCGTCGTCCGCACACTCAACCTTACTCCCTATCTCAGCGCGGATGGGAGCGTCGCGGTGCGCTTCACAAACCCTAGCAACACCGTAAATCGGCCTGCCCTTGTACACACTATCGAGCTGCGTGTGGGCAGTAAAGTTGTGGCCGCCTTTCTCGCCGGCAGCGAGGTAGAGAGCTATTTTCTCGTATACAATCATGGCTCCGACATCGCCCCCACCGGTCGCATCGCTTCTTCAAACGCCTCGTGGACATATCAGTTCGATCATCTGCCGACCAACCAGCCTATCGAGCTACTTGTAGACTGCGAGGGCCCTATTCAAATTGCCGCCGGTCCCGCCACCCCAGACTATGCACGAGGCTTGCTATCTGCCAGTCAAGAAGGCGATCTCACTCGGTTCTTCCCCCGTTTTCATCCTCCCTACGATTGTACTATCACCTCCTACTCTCTGCCAACCGAAGCGCAAAAGGGGATCGTTCAGCCCCTCTACCTACTACGTAACGGCACCAGCCCCATCTGGATAGCCCATGTCAATAACGGGATCGTTCTGCAGGTTGGGCTATCCCCTCACTATTTCGCTGCCAACGAACTAAGCGCCTCTCTCTTACGGGCGCTTCTCGAAGTCGCTGCCTACCACGCACGTCTCTCCCTGCCCGAGCACAGTTACCTGGTTCGCCACTACGGACCGATCTATGCGATCCGCACCTTCAACGACTCCTATATGCTTCCAGGTCGCTCTCTAGACCTCTTTTCTTTATCCCTCGAAGTGCGCCAAGACCGCGTTATTCCCCCTCATACCGCCGCCTTGCTCTTAGCTGTTCCCTCCTCCGGCACACCCGCTTTGCTGTTTACCAATGGACGGCTGCTTGCAGAGTCCACCGTTGCTCATCAACTCGGCTTCCTTGTTGCTGGCCCAGCGGGTACCCAAGGATTTGCGCGCATAGCCACGGCAAATCGTCCTCTGCTCGGTGTAAAGGCCATTGACCTCTACGGAGATCCGATTCCCATTCAAGTGTTAGATAGCGGCGATACCCTCCTGCTCACCTATCCAAATGATCCCGACGGCATCGCCATTCGCGTTCAGTGGAAATAGGAGCGTTTCCCGCATTGACAGTGTTTGCGTTCCTTATCCGACGCTTTTGCAGGAACGACATAAACTGAAAATATCACGCCTAAAGAACAACTAGCACTTCGAGCCGCTGGTTATGTAGCACCCTATGAGCCGTCGACCGGTGCAGCACAAGGCCTTCTGCATTTAACAAAGCCACGGCGCAAGCTGCTACAATAATAGCGTTCTTAAATATGGATTTAAAAGGAGCGATTTATGGATATTGAGGGGGTGATCCTTCGCCCGCTAAAACGTCATACAGATGCTCGTGGTTGGCTCATCGAGCTATTTCGAGATGACGAGCTGCCGGAGGCGTTTCGCCCCGCCATGGCCTACATCTCCCTTACCCACCCCGGAGTGGCACGAGGCCCTCATGAACATCGCTACCAGACCGACGGCTTCGCATTTCTCTCTGGACGCTTCGAGATCACCCTATGGGAAAATAGGCCTGGCAAAGAGCGCGTCAAACAGGTTATTCTTGCCGGTGAGGAAAACCCTATTTTTCTGCTGGTTCCTCCCGGAGTGGTGCACGCCTATCGTAACATTGGGGAGACCGACGCCTTCGTGCTCAACTTCCCCGATCGCCTCTATGCGGGCTGGGGGCGTAAAGAGCCGGTAGATGAGATACGCCACGAGGAGATCGACTCGGAGTTTAGGCTGTCATGACGAACGATACCAAAACGGTTTTAGTGACTGGTGGGGCCGGCTTTATCGGCAGCAACTTCTGCCGCTATATGCTACAGCACCATCCTAACTACCGTGTCGTGGTGCTAGATGCCCTCACTTATGCCGGCAACCTCTCCACCCTCGCCGACATCCAACAAAACCCAGCCAACGAGGCTCGTTTCCGCTTCTATCCCGGCAAAATACAGGACGAAACAGTTGTACGCGGCATCCTAGAAGCCGAGCAGGTGAACTACATTGTCAACTTCGCTGCCGAGAGTCACAACGACCGCTCCCTGCTTGACCCTGGTAGCTTCATTCAAACCGATGTATATGGAGTGTTCGTGCTGCTCGATGCGGCCCGACGTCATCATGTGGAGCGTATGGTCCATATCTCCACCGATGAGGTGTGCGGCACGATCTCTTCAGGCTGCTTCACAGAGGAAAGCCCTCTTCTGCCCAACACCCCCTACTCGGCCAGCAAAGCCGGCGGCGAACTGCAGGCGCGCGCGCATCACATTGCCTACGGTACTCCGGTGCTGATTACTCGCTGCGGCAACAACTTCGGCCCATTTCAGTATCCCGAAAAGCTGTTGCCTTTCTTCATTACCCGCCTTATAGATAACAAGAAAGTACCTCTCTACGGCGACGGGTCGCAAGTGCGCGATTGGGTCTACGTAATGGATCACTGCAGCGGCATAGACTTCGTGCTTCACCATGGTGTCGTAGGCGAGATCTACAACATCGGTTGCAACGAGGAGCACTCCAACAAGGAGATCGTGCGCCTGTTGCTAGAGACGTTAGGCAAGCCCGACACACTCGTGCGCACCATCCCCGACCCGCGGGGGAAGGCTCACGACCATCGTTATAGCCTAAGCACCGAGAAAATTCGTTCCCTCGGATGGCGGCCCTCTCACCCCTTCCGCGAAGCGTTACAGCAGACCATTCGGTGGTACGTTGAGAACGAAAGCTGGTGGCGCCCCATCGTCTCCCGCCCAGACTACCAAGACTTCATTAGCCGATTTTACGGCCCCTACTTAGGAGAAGATCTCTAACCATGGGGCAGTTCATTCCAGACTACCATCGCCTTGCCGAAATTCTTTCCACTCTTCGTGGCGAGGGGAAAACCCTTGTTACCACCAACGGCGTCTTCGATATTCTCCACATCGGGCACGTGCGCTATCTTCAGGCCGCTAAACAGCTCGGCGATCTGCTTGTCGTCGGTGTCAACACCGATGCCGGTACCAAGCGCCTCAAAGGCCCCGACCGCCCCATCGTACCCCAAGAGGAGCGTGCAGAAATTCTTGCTGCGCTTGCCTGCGTAGATTATGTAACCCTGTTCGACGAGCCGACCCCAGAAGCGCTTCTAGAACAGTTGCGGCCCGATATCCATGTAAAAGGTGGAGACTACCGCCTAGAAACCATCCCGGAAGCAGCGGTGGTGCACCGCTTCGGGGGAAAGGTTCTAACGATACCGCTGGTGGCCGAGCATTCAACAACAGATATCGTAAAAAAGATACAACGCTCCCTGTTACGAGGCTAACGGTCTTTTATGGAAACAAAGGCTTCTTCCTTGCCAGAACCACTACCGAAAACAGATCGCTCTCTAAAACGGACGCTGTGTGCGCTCCTAGAGGCGACTCGCCCCAAGCAAGCCACAAAGAATCTGTTCGTGTTCGCGGCGCTCGTGTTTGCCGGTGACCTCTTCAAGCCCTCGCTCTTTCTACGTGCCCTCCTCGCCTTTCTCATTTTCTGCATCACCACGGGCGGGGTCTATCTGTGGAACGATATTTTCGATGCCGAACGCGACCGGCTTCATCCCCAAAAGCGGCATCGCCCTATCGCCTCGGGTGCCCTTCCTGTTCCGCTGGCTTGGACCGCTGTTTTCCTCTTGGAAGCAGCGGGTAGCATCGCGGCTTTCTTCATTAACCTCCGGTTTGGAATCACGATCGTGGCCTATATCGTGTTGCAAGTGGCCTATGGACTTATTCTCAAGCAGATCGTGTTGCTGGATGTGTTTGCCCTTGCCGCAGGCTTCCTTTTGCGAACCGCGGGGGGAGGCTTTGCCATTCAAGTCGGCATCTCTCCGTGGCTGCTGCTTTGCACACTGGAGCTGGCGCTTTTCCTCGGCTTTGGCAAACGACGCCAAGAGATCGTCACACTTGGCCCCGATGCAGGGAAACATCGGCCTATCCTTGAGGAGTACAGTCTGCCGCTGCTCGATCAGCTTATCGGTCTCGTGGTCGCTATGACCCTCATCTCCTACTCCGTCTATGCCGTTGAATCGCCTTCTGCTCGATCGCATCCCCATCTCTGGGCGACCGTTCCAATCGTCCTCTATGGGCTTTTTCGCTATCTCTACCTGGTCTATCGAAAGGGTTGGGGAGGGGCGCCGGATGAGGTACTTTTGCAAGATCGGCCTCTCCAGATCACCATTCTACTGTGGTTTCTGCTGGTTTTAGTTCTTTTTGCCCTCGACGGACACACCAAAGGAGGACTCCTGGGCTACCTTATCCTTCACAAATAGGGGAGGAAACACATGCGTATTCTGGTCACCGGTGCCAATGGAATGCTGGGTACAGACCTTTGTTGCCTGCTCGAGCAGAGCGGCCATGAGGTCATTCGTTCTTCGCAAAGAGAGCATGCCGAAAGCGATGTAACTCTGGATATCCTCGACTTCTCCGCCACACGTGCAACGCTCCAACAGTGCAAACCGGATATGCTTATCCACACTGCCGCTTACACCCATGTAGATGGCTGTGAACGTGACCCAGACCGCGCGTTCCAGATCAACGCCTTGGGCACCTGGCACGTGGCGGCCGCCTGTGCGGAGCAAGACATCCCCATTGTTTACATCAGCACCGACTTCGTGTTCGACGGCCGCAAAACAACACCTTACACCGAGTTCGACCCACCAAACCCCATCAACCACTATGGTGCCTCCAAACTTGCGGGCGAGCAGGCCGTGCAAAAGCTCTGTCGCCGCCACTACATCGTGCGTACCCAATGGCTCTTCGGCGTTCACGGGAAGAACTTCCCCGGCACCATTCTCGAGTTAGCCCAGAAACGCAATGAACTGCCCGTTGTTGTCGATCAGCGCGGCAGTCCCACCTCCACGCTGGCCCTCTCCCGCGCGCTCATCAAGCTATTGGATACTCCTCTCTATGGCACCTACCACATCGCTTGTAAAGGGGAGTGCAGCTGGTTCGAGTTCGCGCAGAAAACGTTGGAGTTGGCCGGCATCTCGCATGTAACCCTTCACCCCATTCCGGCAGAGCAGTGGCCTTCGCCGACCCATCGTCCGGCCTACTCCGTATTGCGACGCTATGTGCTGGAGCTGCAGGGTCGTGATGACCTACCGGCTTGGCAAGAGGCCTTAGAGGAGTTTATAGAGCTCCTGAAAGCAAAAAAATAAGCCTGTGCTCTAACTACAGCACAGGCGCCATCAAACACGACGGTCTTCACATATCGAAAAGGAGGACATGCGCTGCACAGAACACTTCTCGGAAGGGCTCCCGAGGGCGCTCTGTACAATCTTTATTAACGTAAGTGAGCAGGGAAAAGTTCCTCCTTCGGGGAATCACCACATAATTCCGCTCTCAGCCATGCTACTCATTTCACAGAATGCTTCGCGTCATCCTCTGGACACTTGGGTTCAACTTTTGAGCACAGAGTTGCCGCTTTAGAGAGAGGCTTCCCAGGCCTCTCAAAGTGCGGAGAAGTGTAGAGGCATCAAGCCCGTAGGATGGACGTAACAGACACAACCGGTTCTCAACATGTTTCTGCTTCCATATTCGATATTTTCTCTCGGAATGCATTTCATGGAGATATTTTGCTGATACAAACGCACCCAACAGCTAAGAAACGTAAACACGAATGCAGATAGTCTCGCGGCGACATTTATAAACTCTCTATCGTCCAGCCATATAGGAGGAACTACCCTATAGACTTGCTCTATCTCAAACCCATCGTCTTACTCCTAACTCCCTAACCCATCGTAAACATACCAGCTCACACGCTGGTGCACCACGTCCCGACGATACGCCAAACCATGACCTCAACTCGAAAAACGATTCGATAAAGTGTTGCCAATTGTCTCGGCACCCGCCCAGGCCACTGGGCTCTTTGACTCGCCGGAGTAGCTGACGAGGCTTTGGCAGTTGCAAGGTGATATGCTAGATAGCCAAGCCCTTTTCTGTAGACTTTTTGTGTTTGCAGCTAACTTTGGCTTCCCAAAAAGAGCCAACAATCACATAGAAATACTGACAGAAGAGCTATGCAATGCACGGTCCAAGGAAGTTCCGACAGATGGAAGCAAAAAAGGCGTGTCACCCTCCTAAAGCATCCAAGAACTGCCCTATCGAGGCTAGAAGGCATCTGCTTTTTATTCTCATAGAGCTTTCGCCCTTTCAGTGATCTAGCCATATCGCGGCTGTATCTGTTACAGGCTTTATTTCCTACACCTGAAATGCACTTCTGCAACGTTGGCTAAGCTTCATTCCACCTCAGACCCATCGCACGCGCTTGGCCGCAGCAGCTCTGCAGACGTTTGACCCTTCACATCTTTCACATCCCCACGTAAAAGAACCGCCCGTTCCTCCTCACAACGTGGAGAATGTGCTGCCCTGCCTAAACTCTTCGCTTCCTCCAACTGTGACCTCGCCTTTGACCACTCCGCTAATATCTGACCCGCTACCTCCCCTATCTCTTCGCCCGCAAACTCCCTTTTGAGCCGCCTCAAGACCCTCGACAGATCCTGCGACATCCCACAGCCCTCCCGCACCAGACGAAGTACCGCTAAAACAAAATCGGGAGAATATCCAAGGCCCTCCTCCACATTGCTGAACTGGCCACGCCTGTTCAGCAGCGACGGCAAGGAGACACACAACAGCCTTACCACCCCCTCATCTTGCTGATTTTGAGGCTTGAGGGCCAGTAGATAGGGCACGAGCGTGCAACTTAGCAAATAACAGGATCTCCTATGCAGCACGCAGAGCTGGTTCAAGAGCAACTCCCACTGCGTCTCGGTAAGGCGGCTTTGATGATGGATCGCCTCATTCAGAGCTTGAACTATTGCATGCACACTGAGCCTGAAGGCTTTTGCCTCCAATTCGTCGTGCACTATCCTCCATCCCATAAAGAGAGTGAAGGGCAACGCGCACACAACTGCTGCGACCAGCCCATCTGCGTAGCGATTAAGACCAGTGACGCCGAAATACGCTGCTCCCAGTAGACCTACTCCCTGTAGAGCTACAACCGTTAGCATGTACTTGATGAAACAACGGACACCTCGCTTTCGACGCCAGTTATCGTATAGAGCCTTGGTAAGATGAAGCAGCTGCACGACAACATCCTGATTTGGCTGAGGAACCGCCTGAACCGTCAAGGTCTGGGCATCCAACGCGATGTCAGCAGAGGATAGGCCGGCTTGCGTCAAAGCCTTTTGAAGCATGTCCAGCCAAAGCTTACGGTAGTAGCGTTCAAGCATCATCGGTCTCCAGTCAATTGAGAATTTCCTCTGCAAAATAACCATCAAGGCGTCTCGCAAAACTGCCTTCTCCCATAGAGGTTTTTTCGTCGTCAATTTCCTGCTCTAATCTCTCTATTCTATCACGGTAGTTCTTGATGGTATCCTCGCCAGTTGGACGGAGAAAGGCATACCAGACGCCTGCCAGAGTACTTACCAGCCAGATAATACCCGACCCTACCTGTATATATATCTTTAAATCTGTATAACCCTTGGGATCATAGAACGCAGCTAGGGCAACGAAAAATACTTCAAATAAGCACCAGATGATAAAATCAACCCAATTTGATAGGGGTAATTTTCCAGTTCTATCCACCTGATTAACTGGATCATCTGCACAATAGACAAACCAGTTCACCCCATCCCTACTTGGGTCTTCGCTGATGAACCGGCCTAACACCGGATCCATGTATCGTGCCTGCATGTAGATGAGCCCCGTACTCCCATCGCTCTCATGGCCTAAACGCCCCACATACTTCTCAGAGCTGCTCCCCGCCTGACCGCCTTGCTCACCACCATACCCCCTTGTCTTCAACTTCTGCTCCCTAGCCCTATAGGTAAGGTGGGAGTCGGTCGAGGCATAAGCTTACTAGCTATCAACCCTAAACTGCACTCTCATTTCAACAACTCTTCTTCCTCTTCTACCCCATGGCTCGCTAGAGGATTTGCCGATGCTTGCACTAACTCCCTCGAATCAGACCTACTACCACGCAGGAGGTATCTCTTATCCGCATCGGTCGAGGCAAGCAGGCTCGCTAAACACGCTTCGGTACGCTTTTTTAAAGCCTCGACCCCCTCCCCTGGCCCCCTGGTATCTAATAAGAGGAGATACTCCTTTAGGTAGGGGATCGCCTCCTCATATCCTCGCCCCGACAGAACAGCCAAAATGCTCTCTTCCAAAGCTAAAAACTCGCTGCTCGTCTCACTGCCTTTATCCCCTACGCATACAAGCGGAAGCCGTACAAGAAGGATCAAGAGAACATCTAGGGTAGAAGAGGGCAGCTCCAAGTCATTGCCCGTCCTAACCTCCGGTCTCTTGAGCAACTGGCATAGCGCATCTGCAACGACAAGAAAACGCGAGGTCACCTTTTTAGATAAACGAAGCCTGGTATCGCCCTCTCGGGACTTGTAGGGGCATGTATTAAAATAGATGAACGCAAGCAGCAGGTTACTGTACCCCTCAACCTTCTGTCCTATAGGAACGTTCTCCTCTTCCTGGAAGAAAAGATAGGTTCTCTTCATACGGGCTTCCATCAACGATTTTCCTAGAGCTGGACCAGCAACCACAAACAGAAAAAAACAAACATGCATGAACATGACCGCGATAAGGTAGTGTTTCCACATCGGCTCTGGAAGACGCATCCAGGTCCAAAGCGATAGCACACCTACGCCTATCCAACCGAATAACAGCCCGCGATGAGTGTGTTGCACCCAAGATAGTTGACGGCTGTAGTAATCTGGGTGCCTCCGTTGCCTACAAAAGGTCGCTACTAGACAACAGCAAAGGAACATAAAGGAGTAGCTTGTCAGCATCGGCGAGAGGTGCTTGTTTAGCAGCCACTTAAGGCAGAAGTAAAACGTACTTATCAGCGTCCGAAGACCGTAGGCCATCAGCCACCACATGGTCATCAAATAGAAACTTTGGAAATCGTAGGACAGCAATATATCATGGTTTGAATGTCCATGATTTTTATGTAGAGGAACTCTTTTGCTAGACATTGTTTGTACTTTCCTGACAATAGTCCGAGTTATAAAATTCAATTATGGCACAAACTGCACCAACGATAACTCCACGTAGAAGGGCTACTCTTGTTATGAGACCAAGTTTGGCGATGGGGCAACACTTATTAAAGCGCTCAATCAGTTCACTCATGAACGCCCCGAGCTCCTCTGCAGCTGCTCTTTTCCTGTCAGCTTTTGGACCTACAAAGAGCATTGGTATCATGCCTGCGAGACCTGCTAAACCAGTTTCAGGTAGGTACAAGCGTAGCCACCATGATGTCCTGGATGTGTAGCTTCGATTAATTCTGTTGTAAGCATGTAGCCGATACATAGTCCTAACAGATAACAGAAAGCGCTCCAAAAGCCTTCGAAGATAGTAAGCGCTGCCTGTCTGTTGTTATCCACCTGATTAATAGGCTCATCTGCACAGTAGACAAAGCAGTTCACCCCATCCCTACTTGGGTCTTCACTAATGAACCGGCCTAACACCGGATCCATGTATCGTGCCCGCATGTAGACAAGCTCCGAGTTAGCCCTGTCATATTCCCCATGAACCACCTGTCCTGCCACTAGCTCCGCTACCTAACTATTCCCATCTTCCCACTCCCTATTTGGCACTGTAATTCTCTGTTCCTTTCACGCTATCCTGCTTGTTATAAATCGAACCCGTTTATTGAAGAGGTCGTTTTTGGTCTTTTACTCTAACGACGATAAAAGCGCTCGATGGTTTCATTAAATGGGGCAGATTCCGCAACCCTATCGCATCCTACACAAAAATCGTTATCCCCTTACGACTCGGTAACGGAGCTGACGTCCTTAAAGGCTACCGTTGGTGCAGCTTGGCTATTACAATACGTACACAATTATAGGTCTCAAAATTGGTCTCTGAATTCAAGTCTCTAGGGTCAGGGTTCTTCATTGCAGGCTAGAAGCCTACACACTTCTGCAAAGCGCCATCTTCTCGTTAGCGGAGGCCTAATAAGAGATACAACGTGTCTTACATGGGTTATTGTTTTGTGAGGAATATGATTGAAGGCACAGTTCTCACCCTCCCTACGCACTTGACAAGTGGAACCAATGACGCTATACTTACCTTATAAATTGAGTCAAGATTAAAGCCCAACGGTGATGTCTCGATGTCGTTCTTTAACGCAAAATTGCGCTATGGTCTTTGCGCCGCGGTAGA
The DNA here is from genome assembly GCF_000427095.1 of Chthonomonas calidirosea T49. NCBI lineage: Bacteria > Bacillati > Armatimonadota > Chthonomonadia > Chthonomonadales > Chthonomonadaceae > Chthonomonas > Chthonomonas calidirosea. The sequence goes on along the minus strand of NC_021487.1, from coordinate 186,862 downwards.
TTTGGCGATGCAACCTCCTTCACGTGCCTGCCAAAGTCGGGAGATCGCGGCACGTCAAAATATTCCGGGGCCTTATCTCGACCAGATTCTAGCCGCCCTCAAAGGAGCCGGCATTGTGCGCAGCATTCGGGGCGCTGGAGGCGGCTATGTGCTCGCCAAACCCGCCGACAAGATCACTGTGGGCGATGTGGTATGTGCGCTGTTGCGAACCGATCGGCTCTTTGCAGGGCCGGAAGAACCGATCGCTAATGCCCCTAGCATCGCTTGGGTTGTCCACGAGTTCGAAGAGCAGGTGGAAGAGGCCATCTCAAACATCCTCTACTCGACGACTTTGGCAGATCTCGTAATCCGTAAACAGAGTTTGGATGATGCCCTTAGCATAATGCCCGGCATCTGAAACGTAGGAAAGAGTTTAAGCAACACCATGAGAATAGCTAACAACATAACGGAGCTGATTGGCAACACACCTCTAGTTCGTCTTAACCGCATTGCAGCCGGCCTTCGCGCTGAAGTGGTATGCAAGCTAGAGTATTTCAACCCTCTATCCAGCGTGAAAGACCGTATCGCCGTCTCCATGATCGAGGCCGCCGAGCAGGCCGGCCTGCTAAAGCCGGGAATGGCCGTGCTCGAGGCCACTAGCGGCAACACAGGCATCGGGCTGGCCTTTGTGTGCGCAGCAAAGGGTTACCCATGCGTTCTGGTGATGCCCGACACCATGTCGAGCGAACGAAGGGCGCTCCTGCGCGCGCTGGGCGCGCGTCTTGTGCTGACCCCAGGCATTGAGGGAATGCCCGGCGCCATCGCCAAAGCCGAGCAGATCGCCGCTAGCGCTCCGGGCGAATACTACATCCCTCGCCAGTTCGATAACCCGGCGAACCCAGAAATCCATCGGCGCACCACAGCCGAAGAGATATGGCGAGATACTGAAGGCCGATGCGATATCCTTGTGGCCGGCGTAGGGACCGGAGGAACAATAACCGGTGTGGGAGAGGTGATCAAAGCGCGCAAACCTTCCTTTCGCGTGGTGGCCGTGGAACCGCGCAACTCGGCCGTCCTCAGCGGCAAACCGCGAGGTCGCCACGATATTCAAGGCATAGGCGCTGGCTTCATCCCAAATGTCCTTAATACCCATATCTATGATGAGGTCATTCAGGTATGCGAAACCGATAGCATGGAGATGGCACGTCGGCTCGCGCGAGAAGAGGGCATCTTTGCCGGCATTTCGGCAGGAGCGGCCGTATGGGCTGCTATCGAGGTGGCAAAACGCCCAGAAAGCGCAGGAAAAATGATCGTGGTGATCGTGCCGGACACCGGCGAACGCTACCTTTCGACACCAACCTACTCGATCTATGAAGAATGAGGCTCGAAGCCCATGCTGCCAGAAGAAAGTCCTGTAACGCTTATCGCCCGGCCCGGACACGTGGAGTTTTGGATCTACGGTGGGCTGTTTGCCGTCTACCGAACCTCCTCCGCCGCTCCCTGTGGCTTTACCGCCATCTATGCTAAAGACCGTCGGCCCGTTCTCAAGCCAAACGAAGCCGGCATCGTGCTTGGCATCGCGCGTGAGAACGTGGATGGTTTCGACTTTACCCCCTCGGCAAACACCTCTCACTCCAAAGGAACCATCGTTCCCCTCTCTACCATGGCGCGCCGAGGCCCCTGTTCCGTAGGGCTTCGCCAAGACAACCTCTGGGTCACTCCACACGGGGAACCGATCATCGCCGAAACGCGCATCTTTCGTGCGCTGCCCGGCCCAGGTCCCTCTCGCATCCTCGATATTTTTCTAAACCTTCGTCCCTGCACTTCGCATGAAATCGTCTTCGGCAGCGCCCCACACGACCTGCTGCAGCTCTATGTGGCTGAGCCTTTCCTTCGTGAAACAGGCTTAGTACGCAATAGTAGAGGTGCCGTGGGCCTAGATCAGATCCATCGGCGCAGCGCGGCTTGGTGCGGCTTTGTGGGCGTCATTCAAAAAGAGACCGTCGGCTTTGCGATGATGGACCATCCCCAAAACCCCTTCTTTCCCACCGACTGGAATCTCTCAGCGGATGGAACTCTCTCGCCCTCCCCACTCCTATGGAGTGGGTTTGCGCAAAACCTTGCCAAAGCGATCTCGCTGCGCTATCGGCTTATTGTGCACGACGGCTATGTGGATTTCGGCTGGACGGGTGCCCGACTGCGGGATTTTGCTAAAGAGCATCTTCTTGGAGTGCCTTAACCGACCCGATGCCTCTGCTAGAAGTGCAAAACCTTCAGGTGCAGTTTCAAACTCCGGAACAGACGGTCTACGCCGTGAGCGACCTCTCTTTTACCCTCGACCGCAACGAGACCGTGGGGCTGGTAGGGGAATCGGGCTCCGGCAAAAGCGCCACAGCGCTTGCCCTCATGGGACTGCCCCCCGCTAAAATTACCGGCGGCTCTATCCGATTCGACGGCGAGGAGCTTGTCGGAAAACCCGCCGAGTTTCTCCAAAAGCTCCGTGGGCAGAAGATGGCCATGATCTTTCAAGACCCCTTCTCTTCCCTCGACCCCACCATGTCCATCGGTGCCCAACTGATCGAAGCCATCCGAATCCATCTGCCACTGAAAGGCAAGGCCGCTTACGCCTATGCGCTGGAACTTCTCAAAAACGTGCATATGCCCACCCCTGAGCAAAAAATGCGACAGTTCCCCCACGAGCTTTCCGGAGGCCAGCGCCAGCGGGTGCTCATTGCCATGGCCTTTGCCTGCAAACCGCTTCTCCTCATTGCGGACGAGCCCACCACTGCACTCGATGTCACCGTCCAAGCCCAAATTCTGGATCGTACGGCAGTCCTTCAACGCCAACACAGCTCCGGCCTGCTTCTCATCACCCACGATCTGGGCGTTGTGGCCGAGACCTGCCATCGAACCCTGGTCATGTACGCCGGCCAACTGATGGAAGCCGGCACGACCGAGCAGATATTTCGCAATCCACTTCATCCCTATACACAAGGCCTTCTTGCTGCCACCATCCCGCTCGAAAAGCCCGAAGCAAGGCGCCAACCTCTTCCTACTATCCCCGGCCAGCCCCCTAGCCTTACCCAGAAGTTTACAGGGTGCCCCTTCTTTCCGCGCTGCCGTGCTCGCATCCCTAATCTGTGTGATAAAGAGAAAGTTCCCCTCTATAGTTTGCCCTCCGGTCGGCAAGTGCGTTGCCTGCTCTACGCCGATCAAAGAAGTGGAACCTCATCGGACGTTTCAAGCGTCTAAACAGTTGAGCGTGCTGCATAAAAAAGTGGTTCTTGCTTCGGTAGCCAATTACGGTGTCACGAAGCACAACCCGCTACGTTATAGAAAAATAAGCCGGGCGCAGGTGCGTACCGACTGCAACCTGTTCCGAGGAGATAGCCCGTGAAACCACAGGTAACGGTAGGGCCTCTACCAAAACCTCCAGGAACGCGCGGAGTGACTTCAGGCCTTCCGAGTGAAGAAGCTCTCAGAAGCGCCACGGAGGTTATTCTGCAGCGTTATGGGGCGCGCGCCGTCTCCCTTCTCTCCTCACCGCGCCCCCTCGAGGATGGACGGCTCCTCCCCCCGCGCCTTAGTGCTAACGACTGTTATGTGGTTCTCGAAGAGGCCTGTCGTAAAATGGCTCGAGTGGCCCTCCGCCACTACCAAGCCAGCCTCCAACCCTACACCGATTTCGCTACCGCCCTCGACAGCCTCTTTCCCGACCCCGTTGCCTATCTCAGTCGTTGTATTCGATCGGTCATTAGCGATGCCGAAAGAATTGCACGTCGTGAAGTGCCAACCGTCTCCCTCGACCAGCCCATAGGAGACGATGACGAAGGTCTCTGCCTTCGCGATGTGATCGCCGATACCTCAGAGGAGGTCTATCCAGAAGCGACTCTTATAGATAAAGAGGAGCGGTCTCGTTTCCGCCAGGCCTTGGCAAAAGCGATGCGCGCCCTTCCTAAGAACTACCTTGAGGCCCTAAAGCACGACATTTTACGTGAGCGTCAACGCCAACAAGGGCAGCATCTACCTCCAGAATCCGACAGAGAGCGCCAAACAGTCTGTCGTGCCCGTGCCACCCTACTCCGCCTGCTCCAACAGCAGTGCGATGCCGACAACCCCTTCCTTTACGCGCTGCTGCATTCGAAAACCGCGCCGAGCCAACGCCGGAACGCTCAGCCGAAATCGTCTTCAGCCCCATGGAACGAGGCGCGCAAAGAGGCTCTACGCTCCCGATTGCTCCAAAGTACCTGGGCCGCCCGCTCCGCGAACACGCTCGATCCTCAAGGGAATGTGGAAGAGGCCATCGTCAATGAGGTGAGCTTCGCCGATGGGGTCGAGCCGCCCTCTCCACAAATGCGCAAAACCCTACGCGTTCTCGATACCTATACCATCGGCGATCGTCCCACTTCTACCTCCGAGGAGGCGCAGGCGCTCTACGAAAAAGCTTGGCAACTTCGCAAAGATGGAAAACTAGAGGAGGCTGTTGTATACTATAAACGGGCGTTCGAAAAAGATAACACGTTCTATCCTGCGCTTACCGAAGCCGGTGCCACTCTCATCCAACAAGGGCGCCTTCGCGAAGCGCTTCAGCTCTACCAGATGATCCTAACCCATCCACAAGCCGGTGATGAACGTTACATCGCCGCGAATAACATCGCAGATATCTATCTTACTTGGTTCGATGCCGGGCGCAATCGAGAGAAAAATATTGAAAGCGCTCTCTACTACGCGCAGATCGCGGTACAGAAACCAACACCGATGCGTGTGGTGAACCTTTTGTTAGCCTATGTGAAAGATCACTACTATATCGAGGCAAAAAGGGCGCTGGAAACGGCGCTGAAGGCGAACTGGCCCTCATGCCCGCCGGATAAACTTCTGCAAACTCTGTTCCAGATTCGCGATCCTGACCTGATCTCTTGGTGGAACTGGCTGGAAACCGAACTCGGAAAGGAAAACTCCTAATGAAACCATCTTCTGTCGTCGTAAAATGGCTTATCGGTGTGCCCGTGCTTTTAGGGCTGGCTTGCCTTCTCTTTATAGCGCAGGGCAAGCCGCATCAAATACGCAATCCATATAGCCTTACCCTAACAAAAACGGCTCCTCCAGCGACTATTGCTGACGATGGCATAGAAACTCATGGAGGAGGGGGAGGCAATAAGGGCAGCGGCCACTGGCACGCCTGATGCTCTGAAAGTGGGTGTTGTATAAGGGAAGGTAGGAGGTTTTGTACCTTCTACTATAAGTAGTTGTTTGTTGCGGTAGGAACTCTTTCAGGAAAGCGCTCTATCCAATAGCTCTATAGGATGGCATACTTTTATCGAGAGGTGGGCGTCTTCCACCCCCTGCTCAATCCACGCAAGGCACCCTGGATTGCCTGTTGCCACGTAGCTTGCCCCTGTCGAACGGATGTTCTCGATCTTGCGGTCGAGTAGCCTCTTTGCCATTTCCGGCTGAGTGATGTTATACACACCGGCGCTTCCACAACAGGTGTCTGCCTCTTCCAACTCCACGAGCTTGAGCTCCGGAATGGTCTGTAAGAGAGCCCGTGGCTGACTGCGAATACGCTGCGCGTGCGCTAAATGACAGGCATCGTGATAGGTCACCGTTACAGACAAGGGGCTCGGCTGAGCTGAAAGCCCTATCTCCATCAGCCATTCGCTGACATCGCGCACCTTCGACGTAAAACGACGCGCTGGCTCCGCATAGTCCGGATCGTCACCTAACAGCTCTGCATACTCTTTCAATGTGGAGCCGCATCCGGCTGAGTTTACCACGAATGCATCTATCTCTTCCAAAAACGGCGACAGAGCGTCCAAGAAGGTGCGAGCATATCGCCGAGCTTCGTTCAACAACCCTACATGCAGATGTAACGCCCCACAACAGCCCAAACGTGAAGGAGCGATCACCTCACATCCGTTCTTCTGTAAGACCCGCACCGTCGCTGCGTTGATGTTGGCAAAAAGCACTTGCATAACGCAGCCGGTGAGCATGCCAACCGTGTATCGCTTCTCCCCTAAAGCCGGGCTTCTTTCAGGCAAAGGGCTGGCCTCTCCGTGGCTTTGCGGTAACCGCACCGGCGTGTGAGCCGTACCGGCCAACAACCTTGCCGCAAAACCAGGGAGTTTACCCCGTCGAGCACTTGGCAGCAGACGCCCTGCCTTTAGGGAAAACGCTAACCTGCGAGGGTTAGCCAAGAGGTCTACAAGCTGTTTACGCGCCAGGCCTTGCAGAACCGGACGTTGGTGTTGCGTCTCTATTTCGGCACGAGCCATCTCGAGGATCGCCCCGTACTCCACCCCCGAAGGACAGGCGGTTTCGCAAGCACGACACCCCAAACAGGTATCGAGTGCCTCTACAACCTCTTCATTTAAAGGGATTACGCCCTCATGCCAAGAACGTACTAGATAGATGCGCCCCCGCGGACTGAGCGTCTCCCTGCCGGTTAAACGAAAGGTAGGACAGGCATCTAAACAGAAGCCGCAACGAATGCATTTGAGGGTCTTCTCTTCAACTCGGTCCATAGCTTACACCACCGTTTTTGCAGAACAGTCCACCCGGCTCTCTACCTCAAGCGCTTCCGGTCGCTCCGCAACGCATAGTATCGTTAGACCAAAAGGAAGCGAGAAGCGACAGGCCAACCGGTTCTCTAGCTTTAAAAGCGCGATGAGCGCCCGATTAATAACCTCGGGCACCATTGGCATCGCCGCCTGGGGGGGATCGTGCGGGGGACGTTTGGCGAGCAGACGCCGTTGCAAGGCCACCGCAGGATAGAGCAACGTCATGACATGCGTTATTTTTTGGATGCGAAAGCCTACCCGATTTACCCGATCCTCCAACTCGCGGCGCATATAGCGCCGGAAATGCATGAGGGCGAGGTCGTGCTCGCCCCACAGGTGGGGATAGGCTGGCACGGTGGCAATAAGCCGTCCACCCGGCTTTAAAACACGAAACAACTCGCACAGCGCCGCTTGGTCGTCGGGCAAGTGTTCTAAAACATCCATGCAAACCGCCAGATCAAACGAGGCCGTAGCCAGCGGTAGTCGCATCGCATCGGCGCGCACAAGATGCCGAAGACCGCGTTTGCGAGAGTACTCCAGCGCCAATGCCGAAAAATCGGTGGAGACCACCCGCCCCCACTGAGTAAGCCGACGCGAAATCGCCCCGGTACCACATCCCACATCTAAAATCACGGACGCCTCTTTTTTGGCAGGGTTGCCATAAAACCGTTGAAGAAGCTGCTCGAGTAGCGCTTGGCGGCCAACAAACCACCAATAGGCCTCTTCCAAGCGATACATCCGTTCATACTCTGCCGTTTTCATTGCAGGGGCAACTCTAAAGAGGGAGCCGTTATCCCCCGATAACGCGTGGTGCGAATGCGCCAAACAGCATGCACCATCCGTAGACCATCGCGCAGTAAATGAACTTTCGATCCTTCCTGATGCGCCCAGCGCACGGGCACCTCAGCAACCCGAAACTCGAAAACGCGTATCGCCAAATAGAGGACCTCGACGTCAAACGCAAAATGGTCAATACGACAACGACTAAAGATGGTGTGGGCAGCAGAACGTGAGAAAAGCTTAAATCCACACTGCGTATCATGAATGCCGGGAACGGTGATCAAACGCACAAAGCGATTGAAGGTCTTTCCGGCGGTCTCCCTCAACCAGGATTGACGCTTCACTAACTCCGAGCCCAGCATATCGCGCGACCCGATGGCGATATCATAGCCGGCGTCAAGCTTAGAATGGAGTTTTTCAATCTCTTCAATCGGGGTAGCAAGGTCGGCATCGGTGAAAAGCAGACGTTCGCCTTTAGCGCGCAGTATACCGTAACGAACGGCATGGCCTTTGCCCCGATTCGGCGTATAGGCCAGCAGCCGCACTTGGGAGCGACAAGCGGCAATGCGGCGTACAAGCTCCTCGGTGCCATCGGTGCTGCCGTCGCTCACAACGAGAATTTCGTAGGAGTAGGGTTGTGAATCAAAATAGGTCAGCATGCGCTTCAAAGAGGGGCCTAATCGTTTCTCCTCATTAAAGGCGGGCACAACGACACTAAGATAGGGAGAGACAGCATCGGGCGTGGCCGTCGCCTCCGTCTGGGGTTCGTGGCTCAAACAGTTCACCTCCAAGGAAACCGTCCGTGCGCAGCTCAGTTGCTCCCGGACCTCCTATATTATATACCCGCTCCCTGCAAGATCTATTCCCGCAGCGAACTGGACAAAAAAGAGCTAGCCGTGTAGGCTAGCTCTCCAAAATCGAGCCTTGGTCACGCGCTACCTTGTTGACGTCAGCTCCACCATCGCCGCTCTATGTGCAGGAACGACCACTTTAATATAGATGTGCCTCTTATCTCCTGGAACCGGCTCTTCAGATGCCGGCAGGGTTGTTTTCTTCCCTTTGTAAGTAATGGTGGCGGTAACCTTCTCATCATCCCCTACGCGAGGCAGCTCCAAATACATGGGTAAGTCTTGCAGTGTATAGTTCATCAGCATGCCAGCCGGGTCTTGAGGATCGGCCTTAAGGATCTCTGCGAAGAGACGCCATGGCTGCATCACGGTAATATGGATCTCTTTGCCGTCTACCTCGCATAAAAGGTAGTGCTGGAACCCACCATCCTCAACCGGTGCGTCGCTTGGCGCACCAGCACCACCAGATACGATGTAGTGAATGCCATCGTGCACTGAAGCATAGTAAAGGTGCTCATGGCCAGAGAAAACGTACTTAACCCCGTACTTCAAAAAGAGCTGGTGGAGCGCATCGCGATTGGTGGTATCAGAAAAACCCTCATCAGGATTTTTGGGAAAGAGCGGATAGTGCGTGAACACGACAATTAGAGAGGCATTTTTATGCTCTTCTAGGTCCTGTTCCAACCAACGCATCTGCTCTGGCCCCACGCCCCCCTTCATCCCAAAATCGGCCGTGTTCAAAGCGATGAAGTGAACCCCGCCATAATCAAAAGAGCCGTACAGGAGCCCCATGCGTTGTTCATAGAGCTTGGCCATCTCAGGCCGGTCGTGGATCTCGTGGTTGCCAGGGGCATTGTAAACGGGCACTTCCGCTAAAGCAGCGGCCTTTAGAAACGCGTCGTATTCCTGATCGGCCTCTGCCAGGGTATCGTCCGTGCCATAGATGGTGTCGCCCGTCCATAGAACCAAATTAGGTCGCAGCAAGGCCACCTCCGAGAATATCTGTGGCGCGGTTGGGGGCATAGGCACCCCTCGCCCAACCGACCTGTTATCCCCACCTAGCACGAAAGTAAAGTGCCCTGGTTTGCTCGGCTGCGTAACGAAATGGGCTGCCGGGGTTGGCAGTGGCGAGAGCATATGACTGCTCTCGCCGAAGCATGTTGCAGGCAAGGTAACGCCTAGTAACAATACAACGAGAAGCTTTATTCTCACGTGTCGCATCCCCTATCCCCTAACATCCTGTATTCCAAGGTGCCTGAGGTGGATACCACTGGTCGCCCCAAAGAAAGTTACTTGGATTGAGCGTCTGCTCAAAGCGAAGGAACTTTGCATGTCCATCGTAAAAGAGGTAGTTCGCTCCGCCGTTATGCCTATCCCATCGCACCCGCGTGATCTCCACCTTATCCTTTGGGCCGTTTAGGCCAGCAAGCGCCTCTTGCAAGGTCACATAGTGGTATCCATTGCCCAATGGCTGTTCATAGCTACAAATCTGCCCACCGTTCCTAGCGCCAGCAAAACCGCTCGTTCCTTTCCACTGACCGATCACGTATCCGTTGTTCTCTTTGTCGCGGCGCTCCGTTAACACGATGAGAGAAGCAGGGTAGTTATAAGCCGATTCGGGAACGGGAAGCCAATCGTGTGCGGGAATCACGTTGTAGTTATTGATATACGAGAATTTTGGAACCTGTGCGTCGCAGTTTAAACCCGGCGTCTGCCCTGCCAAGCACGGTGTCTTGGGAGTCACTGGGTTGGGATCGGAAGGACACACAAATATCTGCACGTTTTTCACGTAGAGCTGCAGTATAAACGACCAATGGATCTTCAAGACAGGCGATTCGTAGGTGGTCTGCATGAGCGTGTTGTCATAGTCCTGCGCGTACATCGCGAACGCTAATCCAAGCTGTTTCTGGTTAGACAAACAGGAGATGGCTCTCGCCTTCTCGCGCGCCTGCGCAAAGACAGGAAAGAGAATGGCTGCCAGTATCGCTATTATAGCGATAACGACAAGCAACTCGATAAGGGCAAACCCGCGCTTCATCATAGTAAGTCTCCTTTATTATGTAATCGTGTTCTGTTCCGGTTAAGTCCATGTCTAGTCTTGCGTTACTAGAAGTGTAGTCTATAAAAATTTAATGGAATGTTAATAAAAGATTGAATTTAAATTAAGACATTTTTTAGATTCTGCTTACTCGCAATAACCAACTCATCCGCCTTCAGACGAGATCGTGCAGGAGAATAGGGATATGACCGCGAAATAGTAGAGACATAGATTTCCCCCATTTTTACGAAAAAGGAGTTTTGCTATGGGAACGATCAAACAGTCGCTGGCGTGGTGGGGCTTTGCACGCTCCATAGAACCGGAGAAGCTCATTGCAGAGGCTAAGCGAATCGGCTATGCCGGAGTGGAGATGTGCCCTCAAGAGCTTTGGCCTAAAGTGGTGGATGCTGGCTTGCGCATCGTCACTATGGGAGGACACAAGTCCCTAACCGATGGGCTTAATCGTCGCGAGAATCATGACCGCATCGAGCGCGAACTTAAAGATAACATCGAACTTGCGGTGAAATGGGACATCCCCTCCCTCATTGTCTTTAGTGGCAACCGAGGTGGTATTTCAGATGAGGAGGGGTTAACCAACACTGTGGACGGTCTGCGCCGTGTGGCCAAAACGGCAGAAGAGGCTGGCGTTACCCTCGTTTTGGAGCTACTGAACTCCAAAGTAGACCACCCCGACTATCAGTGCGATCACACGGCTTGGGGGGTCGAGGTGTGTCGCCGTGTCGGCTCACCGCGCGTAAAGCTGCTCTACGATATCTACCATATGCAGATTATGGAAGGCGACATCATCCGCACCATCAAAAACCATATCGAGCATATCGGTCATTTCCACACCGCCGGAAATCCGGGTCGTCATGAAATAGACGACTCTCAAGAGCTCTACTATCCGGCCATTATGCGCGCCATTGCCGAGACGAATTATGACGGCTATGTTGGACAGGAGTTCACCCCCACACGTGATGCCGTCGCATCACTCGAACAGGCCTATCGAATCTGCAATGTCTAGGGCGCTTGATGGGTCAGTAGAAGCCCGTTTACGAGAAAACTTGTATCCGCCCCTGTCATAAGCGGTCGCCACGCTACCCGCTTATGACAGCAAGGAACCTTCGCGGAGGGAGTGAAGTATTATCATATAGATTTAGCGTACTATGCGCAATTCTCAACTCAAAATGCTCCAGCGCGCAACCGAGCAGGAACCTGCTGCGTAATCTTAACAGGTACGATTTCTATATCCTGTCCGTCGTAACTCTTAGGCTAGCTAAAAATAACAACGTTCATCGAACCGAGCGTAAACCTATGACACGCTACCGATTTGGCTTCCACCCGAACGAGCTTATCTTCATCCGTGTGGACGCCGAATTTCCTTTCGGCCCCGACAGCGTTCTGCAGGCACGCCCCTTGCGACCTGCTATAGACATGTATGAGATGGAAGATGCCCTCATCGTGAAAGTGGAGCTGCCCGGAGTACAGGTCGAACATATAGACATAACCCTCTCGGAAGAGACTCATCAACTTCTCGTGAGAGGAGAGCGCAAAGAAAGCGTTGCCGATATCGAGGGTCGCCGTAGATGCCATCACCTTGAAATCTACTACGGCGCCTTCGAACGCCTTATCGCCTTGCCACCGGAACTTCGGTTCGATGCAGAGAACCTGTCCGCTCATTATCGAGACGGCTTCCTTATTGTGCGCTTACCGCTGCTACCTGCAGCGCGTCGCATCCAGGTAGAGTCGTCTTAATTCAGCAATTATCACTTCACCAAACCTGTGCTCTCGCAAACTTTGCAAGAGCGAACGAGGAAAGAAAAATGGCCACAAACAAAGAACTTGACATACCTTTCGAACTCCTTGAGCGCAACGAATCAGAGACGAACGATGCCTCGCGCTCGGAGACACCACCCATTCCGGAAGAGTTGAACCTCCTTCCTCTGAGGGAAGTGGTTATCTTCCCTATGCTAGTGGCCCCTCTCGGTGTGGGACGCGAAAGCTCTGTACGCCTTGTGCACGATTCGCTGCAGGGCGGCAACCGGCTGATCGCCGTGACCTGCATGAAAGACCCCACCATAGAACAGCCCACTATTAACGACATCTACACCATTGGCACCGTTGTCGCCGTGCAGATGATGGCCCAGGTGCCCGAAGGTATCCGCCTGATCGTGCAGGGCTTGCGCCGATTTGAACTCGTGGAGCTGGTGCAAACCACTCCCTACATGCGCGCTCGCATCCGACTGATCCCAGAGCCGGAGGTTCCTAAGGAGGACGAACTAGAAGTAGAGGCTCTGCGTCGCTCCGTTAGCCAGCTGTTCCAACGCATCGTTCAGCTCTCACCCGACCTTCCGGACGAGATGCAGAGCCTGCCCTCGCGCGTGCAAGGCCCAGGCGCGTTGGCTGATCTCATCGCGGCTCAACTGCCACGCATCAGCTTCCAAGAGCGTCAGGAGATTCTCGAGATCATCCCCATCAAACAGCGCCTGCATCGCCTCTTGGAGCTTCTCTCGCGCGAAGTGCAGCTGCTTGAACTGAGCAACCGCCTTCAATCGGAGGTCGTGCAAGAGCTCGGCAAAACGCAGAGGGAATACTACCTGCGTGAGCACCTACGACAAATTCAAAAAGAGCTCGGCGAAGGGGATGAACGCACCCAAGATATTGAGGAACTACGCCAAAAGATCGAGTCGAGCGGCATGCCGGAAGAGGCGCGCAAAGAGGCCGAACGCGAACTGAACCGCCTTAGCAGGATGAACCCGGCTGTGCCCGAATATAACGTCACACGCACCTACCTGGAATGGATGACCTCTATGCCTTGGCAGGTATCCACCCAGGATAATCTTGACATCAAGCACGTGAAAGAGGTGCTCGACGCTGACCACTACGGCCTCGATAAGGTGAAAGACCGAATCCTCGAATATCTCTCCGTACGCAAATTCAAAACCGAAGGCCCTGTGCGACAACCCATTCTCTGCTTCGTTGGGCCACCAGGCGTGGGCAAAACCTCACTAGGACGTTCCATTGCCCATGCGCTTGGGAGAAAGTTCGTGCGCATCTCGCTTGGAGGCGTCCACGACGAGGCCGAAATTCGCGGCCATAGACGCACCTACATAGGTGCCCTCCCCGGCCAGATCATCCAAGGTATCCGTCGTGCCGAAACCAATAACCCCGTCTTTATGCTCGACGAGATCGATAAGGTGCAGGCGGATTTTCGTGGTGACCCCTCGAGCGCCCTCCTTGAGGTGCTTGACCCAGAACAGAACTGCACTTTCCGAGACCACTATCTCGATGTGCCGTTTGACCTCAGCAAAGTGCTTTTCATCGCCACCGCGAATGTACTAGACACGATTCTTCCGCCGCTACGCGACCGCATGGAGATCATCGAAATCGCCGGCTACACGGAAGAAGAGAAGATCGCCATCGCTCAGGCGCACCTCATCCCGAAACAGACGAAAGAACACGGCATTCAAAACAAAATCCACTTCACCCCAGAGAGCGTGCAACTCATCGTGCGTGGCTACACACGGGAAGCTGGAGTACGCAATCTTGAGCGAGAGATCGCCGCCGTGTGTCGTAAAGCTACACGTGACTTTGCGGAAGGGCGCTACAAGACGCGTAAAATTACACCGCGCGTTGTGGAGGAGTATCTTGGAGCACCCCGCTTCGAGAACGAGGAGGCTATGGAACGTGTGGAACGGCCTGGAGTGGCCACCGGTCTTGCCTGGACCCCAATGGGTGGGGATATCCTCTTTGTAGAGGCCACTGCCATGCCCATCACCTCTAACCGTCCCTCCACGCTTATCGTTACCGGCCAGGTGGGCGACGTCATGCGTGAGTCGGCGCAAGCGGCCCTCTCCTACGTGCGTGCTCATGCCGCCGAAATCGGTGCCCCGCCCGACTTCTACGAAAAACACGATATCCATATCCACATACCTGCAGGTGCCATCCCGAAAGACGGCCCTTCCGCCGGCATTACCATGACGGTGGCATTAGCCTCGCTCTTTAGCGGTCGCCCCACACGTCCCCTCATGGCCATGACGGGTGAAGTGACCCTCTCGGGCAAGGTGCTGCCGGTGGGCGGTATTAAAGAGAAGGTGCTCGGTGCGCGACGCGCAGGCATTAAAACGGTGCTCCTACCTGAAAGAAACCGGAAAGATCTCTATGAGGACCTAAAACCGGAAATCCGAAAAGAGATGCATTTTCACTTTATCAAGGATGTAAAACAGGCGCTCAACCTCGCTCTCGAACCACCACGGAAACACTCTGCAGAACATACTGAGACCGCCAACTCGAGAGAAAAGGAAGCGCCGGGCCAAAAGAGAATCCGCAAAGTAGAGCCGATCGCACCCTCCATGCCTGCCTGATGCACATGAGAAGAACCAAACCTAGGGGAAGTGCACTTCCCCTAGGTTTCTTTAGGATGCACGCTTCAGCTCACGCCGACATGAGCGCAAAAGGGAGATTGCGACCTAACTCCGTTACTCACGCAAACGGTGCCGTTTGTAATGATTGATGAGGCCATTTGTTGATGAATCGTGACCGGTAACCTCCTGTGTACCCTCTAGTTCAGGTAGAATCGCTTTGGCCAGCTGCTTCCCTAGCTCCACTCCCCACTGGTCAAACGAGTTGATATTCCAAATAACACCCTGCGTGAAAATCTTATGCTCGTACATAGCGATCAACGAACCAAGTGTGCGCGGGGTTATCTTTTGAACCAAGATAGAGTTCGTGGGCCGATTTCCAGGAAATACTTTATGCGGCACCAATTTCTCTAAAGCCTCCCCACTCATGCCTGCAGCCTCTAACTCTTTCCGCACCTCTTCTTCCGTTTTACCACGCATCAGGGCCTCGGTCTGGGCGAAGAAATTGGAAAGGAGGATCTTGTGGTGTTCTCCAATTGGATTATGGGTTTCGATCGGTGCAATGAAGTCACAAGGGATCAACTTCGTACCTTGATGAATTAACTGATAAAAAGCATGCTGGCCGTTGGTGCCTGGCTCTCCCCAAATGATTGGGCCGGTGGAGTAGTCCACTACATGGCCGTCTCTATCAACACGCTTGCCATTGCTCTCCATGTCACCCTGCTGAAAATAGGCTGGAAACCGATGCATGTACTGATCATACGGCAAGATGGCGTGGGTCTGCGCCCCGAAAAAGTTGTTATACCAAATGCCTAACAAACCCAACGTCACTGGAATATTCTGCTCAAAAGGCGTGTGCCGAAAGTGCTCATCCATCTCAAAGGCGCCTGTGAGCAACTCCTCGAAGTTGTCCATACCGATGTAGAGAGCGATGGACAACCCTATCGCAGACCAAAGCGAGTAACGCCCCCCAACCCAATCCCAAAAAACAAACATGTTCTTGGGATCAATGCCAAACTTCACAACCTCCTTCTCATTCGTCGAAAGCGCTACGAAATGCTTAGCAACGGCGGCCTCATCGTGCGCATAGCGCAAAAACCAGTCGCGGGCCGTATGGGCGTTCACCAATGTCTCTTGCGTAGTAAAGGTCTTTGAGGCAATGGAAAACAGCGTTGTCTCCGGATGCACCTGTTTGAGCGTTTCAACGATATGCGTGCCGTCTACATTCGAGACGAAGTGAACGCGTAAATCTGGCTTGCCGTAGGGCTTCAACGCCTCGGTCACCATCACTGGGCCAAGGTCGGAACCGCCAATGCCAATATTGACGATGTCTGTAATCGCTTTCCCCGTATACCCACGCCAACGCCCGCTGCGCACCGCCTCGGTAAACTCTCGCATGTGCGCTAATACAGCGTTTACCTCCGGCATCACATCCCTCCCATCTACATAGATGGGACGATTAGCGCGGTTCCTTAACGCTACGTGGAGTACGGCACGATTTTCTGTAACGTTGATCTTCTCACCGGAAAACATGCGCTCTATCCAACGATCTAGCTGCACCTCTCGTGCCAAAGCGTAGAGCAACTGCATCGTCTCTTCCGTAATGCGGTTCTTCGAGTAGTCTACAAGGATATCGTTGAACTGTAGATGAAACTTCTCAAAACGCCCCGGATCCTTTGCAAAGAGGTCGCGCATATGCAGTGGCTCGATCTGACGATAATGCTCCTGAAGTGCCTTCCAAACTTCAGATTCGGTTAACCGGCTCATCCTTTTCTCCTATCCGTTCTGTGCGGTTTACAGCACCTATAGTTTACTCCTCTTCCCTCTACCTGTCTATTCGTCCGCCACATCTCCTCATAAGAAATGCAGGATGAAAGGGCGTACATGAGATAGAGCTATCATCGTTAGCAGTTCCGATAGCGCTACAATAACCCCCAAACAGTCCCCAGAAAGTCCGCCAAGCTGACGCACAAAGTAAGCCGCCAAAAGCCGACTCGCGCTTCCTACCCCTAACAACAAGCCTGCAATGGGCACACAGCCGTAGATCAACCCGGTTGTAGCAGCCAATAGAGTGCCAATCCATAGCTCCTTACCTGAAACTTTTCCTGCGAACAATGCTACTGTCGAGTTTGGCACAGCCCGATAAGGGCTTCGATAGAAGGTAGCAAGAACGGCCCATCGTGCGACACATGGCGCCACAATCAAGGTCCAAGGGACCCATGAACGGGGCATGCTCGCCAGCAGAGCGGCCTTGAACGCGAGGAGAAAAAAGAGACCTACAACCCCAAACGTACCCAACCGACTATCCCGCATGATCTCTAGCCGTTTTTCGGGAGTATAAGCCCCAAAACCGTCGCACCAATCCGCAAATGCGTCCTCATGAAAAGCTCCCGTTAAAACAATGGCAGCCCCCATAGCAGCCAGCACTCCAACCGGTGCCGAAAAACGACACTCAAGCGCCGCTTTATAGGCCGCTGCACTTATAACACCTATAAGAAGACCGACCAGCGGAAAGTAGCGAAGGCTAGGAGCCATCTGTTCTGTGTGCATTCGTGCCCAGCGCGCGCAAGGCAGCCTTGTAAGAAACATCATGGCGGCTCCGAGATAGGCTAACTCTCTACGTAACATCTTGCTCTTCCCGCTCGCTGACCCCAGCCTCTGCAAAAGTCGCCATCTCCCTTAAAATGCGTCCTGCGGCCTCAACCAAAAAACTCGCTAATGCGGCACCGCTCCCCTCCCCAAGGCGCATGCCGAGATCGAGCAGTGGATTCGCTTCCAAAAGCTCCAGCGCATACCGATGCCCTAACTCCTCAGAACGGTGGGCAAAAATAAGTGCATCTCTTGCTTTCGGGGTTAGATGATAGGCTACCAATGCAGCTACCGTTACAATGAATCCATCCACGATCACGGGGATTTTACTGGCCGCCGCCCCTATCATACTGCCAACGAGCGCCGCGATCTCCAGCCCACCTACAGCGCAGAGCGCCTCAAAAGGGGTTTTCACCCACTCTCGATGGCGTGCTACCGCTCTAGCCACAATGGCGCGCTTGTGCTCTAGCTGTGCGTCCGTTAGCCCTGTCCCTCGCCCAACAACCTGCTCCTCTCTGGCTTCAGTCAGCAAACAGAGCAGCGCCGCTGCGGCCGTTGTGTTACCGATGCCCATCTCCCCCAAGCAGAGGATATCTACTTCATCCTCCGCCGCCTCAAACGCTAGCTCTATTCCAACGTTTAGCGCTTGCAGGGTCTCCTCAACCGTCATCGCTGGCTCATGCGCAAAATTTCGTGTTCCCCAACGCACCTTGCGGTTTTTGACCCCGACCACCGGCTCCGCAGCTACCCCCACGTCTACAACAAAAAGTTCACCACCCATTAACCGCGCTAACACATTGATGGCGGCTCCTCCTGCAGCAAAGTTGGCTAACATCTGCGCGGTTACCTCTCTCGGATAGGCACTAACCTTTTCCTCTGTAATACCGTGATCGGCGGCGAAAACAAGAATGCGCTTTCTAGCCGTGTCCGGCGGCACCTTGTGTTGAATCGCACAAAGCTGAACGGCCAGCTCTTCTAAACGGCCTAAACTTCCTACCGGCTTTGTCTTCCGATCAAGCTGCTCCTGAGCCGCTAAGCGGTGCTGCCGTGATAGCTCCGGTATCTCTGGTAGTTTTAGCTCCACTTTCCCTCATCCACCCCCTTTGTAGTTAAAAAGACCCCCTACGTCTTTCGCACTCTAGACGCCTCTCCGCAAGAAGTACATCGGCAAATACAAAACCATCTCGCCGTACGATCTCACCTACTACCACCGAAAGAGGATGACGAAACATCGGCCCTTTGTAGACAAAGGAGTGAAACTCCCCACGCTCTCCACAAGGGTCTACCCCCTCTGGCAGCTCCGACAAGAATGCCGCATCAAACACCCTCCCCACAAATGTTTCTGAAAGCTGCTCAGGGTTCACACAGGTGATCACAGCTTCCAAACCCTCCCTCACCATCTGCGCCGCTAGCTTATCCGTCGGCTCCCCCCATAACGGGAACAGAGGGGTAATGCCAGTCCCCTCCAGCCGAGTTTCACGATAAGCGCGAACATCTTCCAAAAAAAGATCGCCAAACGCCATGTGGGTAACTCCCATTTGGGGGCAGA
The DNA here is from genome assembly GCF_000427095.1 of Chthonomonas calidirosea T49. Taxonomy (NCBI): domain Bacteria; kingdom Bacillati; phylum Armatimonadota; class Chthonomonadia; order Chthonomonadales; family Chthonomonadaceae; genus Chthonomonas; species Chthonomonas calidirosea. Next base: position 168,161 of record NC_021487.1, on the reverse strand, counting down.
CCTCATAGACGATGCGGCGCATCGCTTCCTCATACTGCGCGTTCGTACACGGCCACGGAATCGGAACCCGAATAAGGGGCACCCCAGCCGCTTCGGCCTGTGCCTCAAGCAGCACCTCTCGAACCGCATGCATGGCAACGCGTTGAAACGCCGCGTTTACCGTTGTCAGCAACCCAACCACCTCGATATCCGGCATCTGCTGCAGGCGATAGAGCGTCCACGCCGAATCCTTGCCGGTACTCCAAGAGACGATCACACGCGCTTTCCTCAATCGCTTCCCTCCTGCGACTTGATTTTCAAGGGAATGCCACAAAACATCAACACCACTTCATCAGCTGCCGCCGCAATGATCTGGTTCGCCCTGCCGGCAATATCCTGGAAAAGACGTCCTAAAGCGGTAAGCGGATGCAGGCTTAGACCAACCTCATTGCTAACAAAAAGCACATCGGCCTCGCTCGCGCGTGCGGCAGCACAGAGACGCTCCACTTCCTGTCGAATCCGAATTTCGATCTGATCACGCGGCTGTTCTTGCATGGAAAGCAAAAGATTGCTCAGAAATAGCGTGATACAATCTAGGAGAATAACGTCGTACTGTCCCTTGCGAGCAAGAATGGCATCGGCAGCCTCTATTGGTACTTCAATGGTGTCCCACTCTTGAGGCCGCTCCCTTCGGTGATATGCAATACGCGCCGCCATCTCCTCGTCGGTCACCTCTGCCGTGGCAATGAAAAGCACCCTCCCTAAGCGCTGTTCGGCAAGCGTCTTCGCCAGATTTTGTGCATAGCGGCTCTTGCCGCTACGAGCACCACCCACCACGAAGATAAATCTAGCCTTTGAGAGCTGTGTGGACATGCTTTGTCTCCTTTGTGAAGAGTTCGGGGTGGAGGAAGTGGGCGAGATTCTTGATGCCATCTACCAACCTTGGGGTAGGCCGCACGAGTGTGCCCTGTGGACTGTCGTCCGGAAAAAATCGCCGATACCGAACCGCCGGCACGCTCTCTTTCCACCCAGGCATCCGTACTACATAAGGCACGAGATCTGGGCTGCATGCGATCACATCTGGCTGAGCCAGCACAACCTCTTCTGGAGAAAGAGTATCGTCTGCCGACAACGTGAGCGCTGCATTTCTTCCACCAGCATATTCGATGGCATCGTCAATAAATGAGTTCGAGCCTGTTGTGTAGATAGGATTCAATTGGTATATCATCAACACCTTTGGTCGGCGTTTCGCATGCGCCACGATTCGCTCTATTTGGAGAAGCCGTCTCTTCATGGTCTGCACTAGCAAGCTCGCCTTCTCCTTCTCTCCTACCGCACGCCCGATAAGCAAAATTGAAGCATAAACCTCACTAAGATTGTGCGGATCCACCACCAACGTGGGAACGTGCAGATAGCGCAGTTGGCGGATCTCCCGATCGTTCAGCCCGCCGAAAGCCAAAACTAAATCGGGATGGTAAGCCAGAATGTTTTCGATGGATGCGTTCATCATAGGCCCCACCTTCGGCTTTCGTTTTACAGACGGTGGGTAATCGTCGGCAGTGGTTACAGCAACAATCCGATCCTGAGCGCCTAAATCGTACACTATCTCCGTGTTGCTTGGCGCTAACGAAACGATCCGGCGCGGACACGCTGTAAGAACTAGCCGAAAACCCGTCTGATCGCGAAGAACACAGGGGGAGCCGCTGGAGGGAAAAAGCTTTGGCCGAACCTCGTGAGCAGCAGGATAACGGCCACAGCCGCCACACACGGCAGCAAGAAATACCATGCCGAAGATGAAATGAAACTTCACTTCCCTCTCCCACTTCTGCGATGCCCCTGCGCGCTCAAGGAGAGGGTATCACCTTGGCCGTTGAACGGCCTCAGAGGAGAACAGCTTAGCGAGGAACCACAGGCTGAAAAAGTTCTCAAACCCATCACACCCTTTGACGCGAAGGGCCTAGTGATGCAGCGTAGGTGGGCATTCGGACTCATCCTCTATAGGAGGACACACCGCAGCGCGACTGTGCCGGATTCTCACCGGACTTCCCCCCAACGTAGACCGGCCACGAACCGGTGCCTACGCCGTAACTGCTCTATTATACCTCTGCTGATTCGCGGATCCTACAGGGAGCCGCCATCTAGCAAATTACGAGAAAGGCCTAGGCAGGAGGCTACCTAGCGATGGCTCTCGCCTGCCTTCCGTCGTTTATCGCACTAGGTCATGTACTTGTACAAGCCCCCTTGTCCACGGATATGCAACGGCCTTCTAAGCACATCAGCACGTACTCCTCATGAGGAGGTATAACTAAAAAATAAATCTCCTAAAAGGCGTCCATTATGGTTATTCTTGGAATCGATCCCGGCACCGCTATCACCGGCTATGGCCTTCTTGAAGTGAAAGATCACAAAATTACACATTTGGCACATGGGGTTCTTCTCACCGATAAAAACCTCCCTACTCCCAACCGCATGCTCTCGCTCTATACACAACTCAACGATCTTCTCAGCCAATGGCATCCCGATGTGCTGGTCACGGAAAAGCTCTTCTTTGCCAACAACGTTAACACGGCTCTTGCCGTTGGTGGCTCCATCGGTGTTGTGCTCCTCGCCGCAGCGCAACGAGCGATCCCCTGGATAGAGTACCGGCCGGCTGAGGTGAAGATGGCGGTCGTCGGTTATGGGCGCGCCGAAAAGAAACAGATACAGTACATGATAACAAAGCTACTTGCACTTCCCAACCCGCCTACCCCCGACGACGCCGCTGATGCGCTTGCTATTGCCCTTTGTCATGCCCATTCCGCTCCACTACGTAAAGTCCAAAATCTGAGTTAGTTTTCCTCCTATTCCATCACTCGCTTTCGGCAATCGGTTATGCTAGAATATAGTTAGATAGACCGCATCTATTTCGTGGGATTCCCCCTTAAAATCAAGGTTTATCAAAACGCATCACACCCTCGTCTGCACGCTGTGGAAAGCCCTGCTGCACGAGAGAATAAGCCGGAGGTGATATAATGCGACTTCCTACCGGCCAAGTAACGTTTCTCCTCACCGACATAGAGGGAAGTACCCGCCTATGGGAATCTCACCCTGAGGAGATGATACTCGCACTTGAGCAACATGACAGGATCGCTATTCACGCTATCCAACAGTATGATGGGACTATCATCAAAAGCAGAGGAGAAGGCGACAGCCTCTTCGCCGTCTTTTCCGACCCGCTAAAAGCCACATTTGCGGCAGCACAATTTCAAATGTCTCTCCTTCAGGCGGCATGGCCTCCGGCGCTCGCCATCATCAAAGTACGTATGGCGCTTCATACCGGCATGGCCACACTGCGCGAGGGAGACTACTTTGGCCCTACAGTAAACCGTTGCGCGCGCCTACGCGCGATCGCACACGGTGGGCAGATTCTCCTCTCCTCCACCACAGCCCAGAAAATCGAATCGAACCTTCCAGAAGGCTTTTCACTGGTGCATTTAGGCACCCTCGCCCTACGTGATATCTATACTCCCGAGCCGATCTATCAGCTTGTGGCTCCCGGTTTGCCCACTCAATTCCCTATGCTTCCGACGTCATCTCCTCCCGATGCCATCAAAGGGTACCTTCCAACTCTTCTTACCAGCTTTATTGGCCGGGAGAAAGAGCTAAAACAGCTCGAGCAGCTTTTAAATCGAACCCGTCTTTTAACTCTTTCTGGCTCGGGCGGATGTGGTAAAACGCGCCTTGCCATCGAATTTGCCGAACGTCTTCAGGCCGAATTTTCCGATGGCATCTGGTTCATAGAACTAGCCTCGATCGCCGATCCAAGCTTCATTCCCCATGCTGTAGCGAATGCCCTTGGTGTTGCAGCTCTACCGATCTACCCATCCGCACAAGAGGCCATTTTGGAACATCTCAAAAGCCAGCGTGTGCTTCTACTCCTAGATAATTGCGAACATCTTATCGAGGCGGCGGCGCAGTTTGCCAATACCCTGCTTCATACCTGTCCCTACATCAAGATCGTGGCGACTAGTCGAGAACCGCTTAATATCACGGGTGAGGTCACCTTTCGTGTTCCCTCTCTTTCGCTGCCGCAGAACGATGACTTCGGTCTACCAGAACGATTAATCGAATCCGAGGCCGTGAAGCTCTTTCTGGAACGCGCCCAGGCCGTGACCAACGATCTCTCCCTCTCTTCGGAGAACTTGAACTACATTGCCTCGATCTGTAGGCGTCTTGATGGCATCCCGCTTGCCATCGAGCTTGCGGCCGCCCGATGTCGGGCCCTTTCGCTGAAAGATATCGAGTCTCACCTTGGCGATATGTTTCAGCTGCTTTCGCAATCTCCGCGTACCAGCATCTCACGCCATAAAACCCTTCGTGCCGCCCTTGATTGGAGTTACTCTCCCCTCACCCCGCCTCAAAAGCGACTCCTGCAACGCCTCGCTGTTTTCACGGGAGGATGGACTTTGGAAGCAGCCGAGGCTATCTGTGCAGATACCGATGACCGCTCGACCGATGCCGCCTTTTTGCCCACCTACGACGTCCTCGACACGCTTTCTCTGCTTACCGACCGCTCCCTCGTGAACTACGATACGCATGCCGACCGATTTTCACTGCTAGAGCCTATGCGTCAATATAGCCTCCAACTCCTTCGGCAAAGCGGCGAGGAGCCCATGCTCCGAGAACGCCATGCTCAGTGGTTTACGCAGTGGGTCGAAGAGGCCGCTGAGCGCATTCCCGGTCCCGATCAGGAAGAATGGTTTTCACGACTGGAGCGAGACAACGATAATCTACGGGCTGTGCTTACCCAGCCGAACGTGGCGATAGAGCTTCGTCTGCGCTTGGCCATCGCACTTTGGCGCCATTGGCTCGCACGTGACCAACTACAGGAAGGTCAAGACCTCCTTCAACATCTTCTTCGAGAGAAGGGAGTCCCTTCATCCCCACTAAAAGCGAAGGCCCTGCATGTACTCGCCTCCCTAGCTTGCAAACAGGGAAATTACGATATCGCTGAATATGCGATTCGAGAGAGTTTGCAGCTGTCATTACAACATAACGATCTGCTCGCCGCTGCCCATACTCGCGTGGTAGAAGGCGAGATCGCACATGCCCGCGGCGATTACGATGCCGCTTTCACTCGATTCGCCGCCGCCTACGAAACGCTAAAAAACTTCGACTCTCGTATCGACATGGCAGAAGCACTTCAAGGGCTAGGAGATTCGGCGCTTTCTCGCAACGAATGCCCCTCAGCCCGAGCCTACTATATGGAGGCCTTGGAGATTCGCCGTACCCTTAAAGACCAAAGAGGCATTGCGAATCTGTTACACGCTCTTGGCAATGTTGCCCTCTTTCTAGGCAAATATGCGGAGGCGGCAAAACAGTACCAGGAAAGTATTGAGATGCGCGAGAGGTTTCAAGATCGAAAGGGGATCGCTGCCTCTCTCAACAACCTCGGGGGCGTGGCTCTCCTGAACGGCGACTACGCTCAAGCAGAAGCATTTTGTCGTAGAAGCCTTACCCTCCGCCAACAGATTGGCGATAAACGTGGCATCGCTTTCTCCCTTCTTACCCTTGGCCACATTGCGCGAGAAAAGGGCGATCTGGAAGAGGCTCTTGATTATAGTGAACAGAGTGTCCAGCTTTTTCAACAACTTGGTAACCGTGTTAATGCGGCCACAGCGCTCTGCGACTGCAGTCTTACTCTCATTCGCCTTAACGAGCTCTCCCAAGCGGCGGCGATCTTGCATGAGGTCGTTGATTCCTGCCGTGAGATATCGAGCCACTTTCTCTGCCTTCTCGTCATCGAAACCGCTGCCGAACTCGCTGCTGCCCAAAAGAACTACGCCCTTGCCGCTCAACTGCTGGGTGCCTACGACCAACACGCGTCGCTTCTCGAAATGCCGATTCCCCCCATCCGCAAAAGCGCCCAGGAGCGGCTACGGTCTCAACTTAACGCCACACTCGGCTCAGAGCCCTTCCAACAAGCCCTCGAAAGCGGCCACCAGATTGCAACCCAATCCCTTTTTGAACAGATTCGCACTCTCTAGCAAGTATCAGAGGGGGTTTTTCTCATTCACTGCATTTTGGCAAAGAAACGCTCTATGAGGTAAACTGTAGGAGTAGTTTGCTGCTTTCTCCGACTTTAGGCACGGATATCGCAGTGCGTCTGGGATTAGCGTACTTCTGAATTGCATTCTCAGCAATCAACCGTAACAAAACAACGTGGCGAACTTTTCTAAAACCGCAGACAGTCTAGAAACAACCCTCTCAGAAGGTAGGCCTCAAGGAAGAGGCTGGATAAGCCTTCGCGTCACGCTCCTAGCGCTCCTTTTAGCCCCCTTAACAGCCTACTGGACGGCCGACCAGGTTGTAGATGTCATCTTCTCGCTGATGATTCCACCGGTCATTATGACCTTCGTCGTTGCCATCATCAATCTTGGCGTACGTAAAATCTCAAGGCGATGGGCACTTACCGAAGGAGAACTGATCATCTTCTACGGTATGCACACTGTGCTCGGTGCCATTTGTGCCGAGTGGATGAACATCGTTAATCCTCACATCGCCACCTATGCTCTCTACGCCAGCAGCAACTCCGACTACAGGAACAAAATTCTGCCCTACATCACCACCTGGCTGTTTGTGCCCTATCAAGACGCCGATAAGTTCAAAGATTATCGAGATGGTGGGCACGGCTTCCACTATTTTTTAACCCACCTCCATCTCTGGTGGAGCTATGTTCTCGGATGGACTCTCATTGTGGGGCTCGTCGGCTTCGCTATGCTCTGCATCAATAGCCTCATGCGCGATGAGTGGACAAATCGCGAAAAGCTTGCCTTCCCTATCATCCAGTTGCCACTCGCCGTCGTGCAGATGGGCGCCGGGCGTCTGCCTCTCTGGAAAAACCGCTACTTCACGGGTGCTTTCCTTATTATGTTCGCAATTGACATCATCAATGGGTTCCACCAGTTCTACCCAAATCTGCCCCTCATCAACGTGCGATTCATCGGTGATCTCCAGCAGCTCTTTCCTAATCCACCCTTTAATGCCATCGGTTGGACTCCCATCGGCATCTTCCCCTACATGGCCGTCATCGGCTTTTTTATGCCCACCGATCTCCTCTTCTCCTGCATCTTTTTCTTCTTTTTCCGCAAGGCGCTTCAGGTCTTTACCTACGCGATCGGCTACACACAAAGCGCGGGAGTTTTTGGCGGTGGCGGGCTCGTGCCCAGCCCACCCTACTTCAGCGAACAGAGTTGGGGGGCTTTCATCGGGCTCTTCGTCATGGCGATTTGGGTGGCCCGTGGCTACCTTCGGGAGGTGTGGCAACAGATACTTCATGGGCATCCTCCGGGCGATCGCGGAGTGCCCCACCGCGTCGCATTTGCTGGTCTTGTGCTTAGCGTCGTGGCTCTCTGCGTTATTGGCGTGGACATCGGTATTCCGTTATGGATGACTTTCGTTACCATTGTTCTCTTCCTCATCTTCAGTGTCGCTCTTACGCGTATGCGTGCACAGGTGGGCCCTCCCTCTCATGAAATGGCCTTTATGGGGCCGAACCAGATGATCGTAGATTTTGCCGGCACCCAAAACCTACCCGAAGCTGGGGTAAGTCGCATGGTCAACACCTTCTTCTTCCTAAACCGCATTCATCGCACGCACCCCATGCCGCACCAACTAGAGGCCATGAAAATGGGTGAAAGAGCGCGCATCAACCAGCGGGCGCTCTTCATTGCCATCCTCCTTGCCATGGTGGTCGGCAGCATTCTCGGACACCTCATCTATATCTATCGCGGATACGTCTGGGGAGCTGGCGATGTTGGAGGAGACGTATCCGGCACCGTCAGCTCTTTTACTACCAAACATCAGCCCCCTAACATCGTAGCGATCCTGTTCGTCCTTATCGGCTTCTGTGTCGTGCTGCTTCTCGATTTTATTCGGTTTCAGGTACCAGGCTTTCCTTTCCATCCAGTAGGGTATGCGCTTGCCATGAACTTTGGCCTCGACTACTTCTGGTTTGGTCTTCTTATCGTCTATCTCATCAAACTCTTCGTAGAGAAGTATTATGGTCTTAAAGGACATGATAAGTTGCACCAAGTAGCTTTAGGCATCATTCTTGCGGAGTTTTGTGCGGAGACCATCTGGGCAGTCTACAGTATGACGCACAACCATTTTGCGACCTACAGCGTCTCTATCAACGGGCGCCTCGGTTGGAATCAGTAGCTTTCCCAACATTCCCTGTCTTCGTGTCGTGGTTTCCGAATAACAGACTTCCTTCCATCACCTGACTGGGTTCTATTCTAAATACATAAGCCGGCGAGGCCTAGGCCCCACCGGCTTATGTGCTACAATGCTCAACTCAACACATTCTTAGCTATTCGCGGTTCACTTTTCACACGACCGACGCATGTTGCGAGCCAACGCCACACCGTCAGAGTTGCAAAGCACATATCGGGCACGAGCGGCGCGCAGACGTGCCAAACGCAGAATGTCGTTTTGTGCCTGCATGTAGGCATCGGTTCCCATTGGGTCGAGAAGAGCGATCAAACGCTCCACTGCCTCATGCTGCTGTTGTTGCCGCTTCGACAGCGCCCCTACCGCTGGCCGTGTATCTAGTCTCTCCCTCACTAAAGGTGCCATCTGCTTATCATCCTTTCTATTGTCGTCTCAAAGCCGTCTGTTTGGCAAGTTCGTAGCCCCCGTCCAAGAGGGTACAAAAATACCCGGCCTACTGTCAAGCAGGTGCGGGCTGTGTAACGGGGTCGTATGCCTATTTAGGAATGGCTTCTTTGGTCTAGCCATATCCTCGATCCCGCTCCGGCAGCCCCTGCATCACTTTCACGAAAAGCCCTATGCCCCGCTGCAGACAGCGACGGCCCATTCTTTTTCTCCATTTTTTGCATATGTTGCTTCTAAAGGCTTCTAGTTGCATCCACTAGTCCACTTTTTCATCTTTTGGCGTCTTTTCATATGCTTTCATTAGAGATAGACGTACAACTCGCCAAAAAGTTTCATTTTTTCGCATAGGCCTTCTCGACGATCCCCAAAATAAACGACCGCGGCGCAACAGACAGAACTTGCCCCCTGCTCTACGACCAGTTCACAGCCACCCGACTGGCAATAGAGCCGCGATCCCATCCTCTAGCCCAACCAATAAGAAATGTAGGCGCACGGGGCCCTATGCGCCTACCTCTTCCAATGCAATCTCTCGTTTCATGCACTCGGTCTTCACAAAAAAATCCCCGGCCTTTGCAGGCCGGGATATTACTAGGAGAGAGTGTCGCGGCGCATTCGCGGAGCCGCTTCGATTTTTATCATAGCCGCTCAAGTTTAAGAACGTATTAATGGGACGATAAATTTCGATTAAGAGCTCCTATCAGCTCCAACCTAATCTACCCCTCTGAAGAAAGCGACCTGTTACGACTAACCCACAGAAAAAGCGGTACTGCCATTAATTGCGTTATCATGCAAAACACAATAACTCCTATACGTGAATGGTCATAAAGAAAGCCCATCACCGCACTGCCCAAAAACCAGAATATGCCATAGCACGCCGTAAATAGCCCGAATGCAGAGGCACGGCGCTGCGGAGGTACCATCGGAGTAACAGTGGCAGGAATGATCGATTCATGAACTCCCATTCCCATGCCCCACATGGCCGCTCCGATCAGTGCTACCCAAAATCCACCGAGGAACACCAAAGGGGCAAACAACGATGCCACCATGGTGAGACCGACAAGCACCGGAAATCCATACCTGTCAAATAAGCGCCCAAACAGTAAGGATGCTCCCCCACTAACGGCCATGGCCACCGCATAGAAAATAGGGATCACTGCAGATGGCACACTATGCACACGCGCAAAGTGATAAGCGATCAACGAGTAGTCCGCAAAACCGATGGCAACCAGGGCAGCCCCCACAAGATAGACCCAAAACGCCCGTGAGTAGGAGGTCGGCGGACCTTGATCGATGAAAGCTGGTTCGAGGTCTTGCGGTCTCGGGTACAGCAGACAAGCGATCCACACAAAACCCAGTGTGATGAGCGCCGGCACCAACAGCACGGCGAAGGCCTCGTGATACTTCCCGTGATGAGCCAGCACCAGCGCGATAACGAGAGGCCCGCATAAAGCGCCGAACTGATCGCAAGCCTCATGTACTCCGAAAGTCCATCCATAGCCACCCATGTGTTTGGCCGCATGAGAAAGCATCACATCGCGCGGGGGGTTGCGAATGGCACGGCCTATCCGTTCAAGCACGATCAATGTCGCTGCCGCTTGCCAACTGCCTGTCAGCGCCAAGGCCGGTACCGAGAGCATTTGGACGGTATAGCCAAAAATCGTGATCGGCCAAAAACGCCCCGTGATGTCGGCTAAGCGTCCTGAGAAGAAGCGTAAGGCATAGCCGCATAGCTCTCCAAAACCGGCTACAGCACCTACCACGAAGGCGCTGGCACGTAGCGTTTCTAGATAGGGGCCGGTAATACTACGTGAGCCTTCATAAGTGAAGTCGGCGAAGAAGCTAAGAACGCTTATCAACAGCACGAACCGTAAAGCCGCACGACGTACGTCTATGGAAGTTGAAGCAGAATCGGTGGATGGCGAGGTAGGATCTTGTTTCATTTCATTGCTTCATCGGAGGTTTTTAAGAGGATCGGTTCCATCTTTTGGCCTGTTTCCTATGGGAGCGGGGCAAGACAAGAGATGTGCTGGGCCTTCAAGATGGCTGTACGAAGACTCACGAAAGAAGAAGGCGGAACAAAGCAGGGAAAGACAATCGTGTGACGACGGCTTGTGTGGGCTCTGTAGAGCGCGTCTTGCGGAGCACTCGAGCAGAGATATCGACATCAAGGTGGTAGGAGGTATGTAGAGAGGCTGAAGGTTTCAGCACTCCTCTCTATCCTCCCCCCATAACCCTTAGAAAGGAGGTGATCCAGCCGCACCTTCCGGTACGGCTACCTTGTTACGACTTCGTCCCCCTCGCTCCCCACACCTTCGGCGGCTAGCTCCCCTTGCGGGGTTGCCCCACCGACTTCGGGTGCAGGCAACTCAGGTGACGTGACGGGCGGTGTGTACAAGGCCCGGGAACGTATTCACCGCAGCTTCGCTGATCTGCGGTTACTAGCGATTCCGACTTCACGCAGGCGAGTTGCAGCCTGCGATCTGAACTGTGGACGGATTTTTGGGATTGCCTCCCCCTCACGAGTTCGGAACCCTCTGTCTACCGTCCATTGTAGCATGTTTGTAGCCCAGGGCGTAAGGGCCATGCTGACTTGACGTCATCCCCACCTTCCTCCGAGTTACCCCGGCAGTTTCCCAAGAGTGCCCGGCACTACCCGATGGCAACATGGGATGGGGGTTGCGCTCGTTGCGGGACTTAACCCAACATCTCACGACACGAGCTGACGACAGCCATGCAACACCTGTGTCGGCGTCCCCTTGCGGAGAACGTGGCTCTCACCACGGTGCGCCGCATGTCAAGCCCTGGTAAGGTTCTACGGTTTGTGACGTATTAAACAACATGCTCCACCGCTTGTGCGGGCCCCCGTCAATTCCTTTGAGTTTCAACCTTGCGGCCGTACTCCCCAGGCGGGATACTTACTGCGTTAGCGACGGCACCAGAGGAGTCGATACCCCTGACACCTAGTATCCATCGTTTAGGGCTGGGACTACCGGGGTATCTAATCCCGTTCGCTCCCCCAGCTTTCGCGCCTCAGCGTCAAGACAGCCCCAGGAGACCGCCTTCGCCACGGGTGTTCCTACCGATCTCTACGCATTTCACCGCTCCACCGGTAATTCCATCTCCCCCTAGCTGCTTCAAGAAGAGCCGTATCTACCGACCTTTTGGGGCTGAGCCCCAAACTTTTACAGTAGACGCGCTCCCCCGCCTACGCGCCCTTTACGCCCAGTAAATCCGGACAACGCTCGCCCCCTCCGTCTTACCGCGGCTGCTGGCACGGAGTTAGCCGGGGCTTCTTCCTTGGGTACCGTCACTTCCTTCTTCCCCAAGAAAAGGAGTTTACAACCCGAAGGCCTTCCTCCTCCACGCGGCGTCGCTGCGTCAGGGTTTCCCCCATTGCGCAAGATCCCTAATTGCTGCCTCCCGTAGGAGTCTGGGCCGTGTCTCAGTCCCAGTCCGGCTGACCATCCTCTCAGACCAGCTACCCGTCGTCGCCATGGTAGGCCGTTACCCCACCATCTAGCTGATAGGACGCAGGCCCCTCCTCAAGCCCGTGGCTCTTCGCCCGGTTTTCATCGTACAAAGATGCCTCCGTACGACACCATCCGGTATTAGCACCCCTTTCGAGGTGTTATCCCGGTCTTGTAGGGCAGGTTGCCTACGCGTTACGCGACCGTTCGCCGCTAGAAGAACCCCTTGCGGAGCTCTCCCCGCTCGACTTGCATTTCTTAGGCACGCCGCTAGCGTTCGTCCTGAGCCAGGATCAAACTCTCCGTTGAAAACCAGTATGCTAAACCGCCTAAAAGGCGGGTCGCAGACGTATTTGGTAGTGTTGATCCCTGCTCGATTTGTGTGGCACGCAAAACGTTGTGAACTCTACAGAGCCCACACAAAACGTCATCACACGATTGTCAAAGAGCTTTAGCCTTCGTGCTTCCTCTGAAGCGCTCATCCGAAGGCAAGGCGTATTATACGCCATAGGCCGCTGTGTTGTCAAGGGTAAAACCAAAAATTTTTTCCGCACCTACGATCGCGTCTCTGGTGTAACCTGCGGACGATTGAATCGACTCATTGCTTTGTTCCACCCCTCCTTCAAAACATACTCCACCGCATCCGCCGCCCTCATCGTCGCCTCTTGCACGAGTGGCTCCTCCTCCCTTTTGAAACGGGATAACACGTAGGAGACCACATCCCCATCGGAAGGCCTACCGATGCCTACTCGCACCCGCGGCACCGCCTCAGTGCCGAGGTGCTGCAGAATGCTCTCAAGGCCTTTCTGCCCACCCGAACTTCCCTGCGCCCGTAATCGAATCTGCCCCAATGGCAGGTTTACATCGTCTAAAATCACGATCATGTCCTCAGGCGGAATCCGATAAAAACGACTGATCGCTCCGACCGCCTCGCCTGAAAGGTTCATATAGGTCATTGGGAGAAAAAGACAGACAGGCTCTCCCTCTATGACTCCCCTGCCGTAAAGCGCACGAAAGCCACGTTCGCTCAGAGGAATACCGTGGCGCTTGCTTAAAAGCGTCACCACTTCAAACCCCACATTATGACGGGTTCCGGCATACTCACGCCCCGGATTGCCTAACCCAACAATGAGCCTCACAAAACTACTCTCTCCTTTCAACTGCCATTCTACCGCAGAAAGCCGCATCAAAAAATTGGCTCGTGCCCGCAACTACCTTCGGTGCACGAGCCAACCCTGCCCCGTTGCAGGGCTCTTGACAGGAGGACCTCATGTATCTTAGGAGAGAATTCGCTGCCGTTCCCAAAGGAATCCTCAGCGCACTCCCAATTTAGTCTAGTCCATTGCATATTAAGCTTCGTTTAAGGAACAAAGCGCTTCTATCTTCACGTCCTAAGAGGGGATAGCCCTCTCCCTAACCCTATTCCACCTCCCCTTTTACAGGCCGTCGCGTTGCCGTTTATAAAGACGCAGGTGGTGGGATTTGGAGAGAACAAAAAGAACAAGACGAGCTCGCACTTTAACTAAGCCTTGGCATTGCTGGCTAGTTTAGAAATCAGGAACTGGCCTCGATCCTCTCGAGGCCGTGAAGATAAGGACGTAGAATAGGAGGAATGGTCACACTCCCATCCTCGTTCTGATAGTTTTCCAAAATGGCTATCAGTACACGGGGGAGTGCTAGCCCAGAGCCATTGAGGGTATGTACAAACTCCGGTTTCGCGCCTGGCGCCGGACGGTAGCGGATATTGGCTCGACGCGCCTGAAAGTCACGAAAATTGGAGCAGGAGGAGACTTCAAGCCACTCACCCCCCTCCTCTCCCTTGCTGGCCGGGGCATAGACCTCGATATCGTATTGGATGGCGTTGAACTCTCCCTTCTCTCCGGTACAAACCAATACAACCCGATAGGGCAATTCAAGCTTTTGACAGACCTCTTCGGCCTCTTGCAGCATTATCTCAAGCTCAGCATCGGAATCTTCCGGGGCACAAAAGCGCACCATCTCCACCTTGTCGAACTGATGCCCGCGCTTAATGCCACGCACATCACGGCCTGCCGACATCTTCTCTCGACGAAAACAGGGAGTATAGGCCACATAGCGTAGGGGAAGTTGAGAGGCCTCCAATATCTCTTCTCGATGGAGATTGGTAACAGGCACTTCGGCCGTGGGCACGAACCAGTAGTCCTCTTCGGCGTCATGATAGAGGTTTTCAGCAAATTTGGGGAGCTGGCCCGTCCCGATGAGACATTCCTGCTTCACCATAAAAGGAGGGTATACCTCCAAATGCTTGTGCTGGTAAATATGGAGGTCAAGCATAAAGGTGATCAGCGCTCTCTGCAGGGCGGCGCCTGCGCCCCGAAGCACGTAGAAACGGGAACCGCTAATTTTAATGCCACGCTCGATATCGAGAATGCCGAGTTGTGCGCCGATCTCCCAATGCGGTTTCGGAGGAAAGGTAAAGGTGCGAGGAGTACCCCATGTTCGCACAATCACGTTATCCGCCTCGCTGGTTCCATCGGGCACCCGCTCATCGGGAATATTTGGCAGAAGGAGCATCCGATGATGCAGTTGGCGCTCTAGCTCCTCCCTCTGAGCGTCGAGAGCCGCTATGGTATCGCCAAGTTGACGTAGTTCAGCACGTTTCTGTTCGCGCTCCTCTGGGCTTAAACGACCGAGGGCCTTGGAAGCTGCGTTGAGCTCGTGACGCTTTTGCTCAACCTCCGTTTTCAGAGCGCGCACTTGGGCGTCGATCGCGCGAATAGTCTCGATCTCCTCGCGCGGAACCCCCATGCGTCCTAGGCCGGCAATCACCCGCTCCGGTTGCTCACGGATAAGCCGAATATCTAACATTCCCTCTGTTTCTCCCTCTAAAACAGCTAAAGTGCTCCCTCACTCCGTTCCAAAACTCTGTGCGGTGTTGTGAGTAGGTACAAGATATTGAGGCTCATTCGTGAGATAAAAGTTAAGCCCGTTCCCCCCTGCCGTTACCACAAAGCGCGCTCCAGTTAACCCAATCACCACGACCTTCCCGGTCAACTGCGGGATCTGCACTGGATGAGGGAGCGCCTCCGTTGTCCATACCGCCAAACGTGCTTGGTCGCCATGAGTGAACAGAAGGCAATAGTCATCCGGCGAGCCCAAACTGATGCGCTTCCGAAAAACAAAGCCATCCAGCGTGCGGGCCAGCGTTTGTGCCGCAAGGTAGGTAGATTTGGGCTGATAGTTATTAAAGACTGTTCCGAAATGATGTTCGGCATTGTGGGGGTCGAGGCCATCGTCATGCCAGTCGTACCAAATGGTGAGCAGTAGGCCGTTGGCGATGTTAGAGAGAAACTCACGAACGATATAGCGGCTCTGCTTCTCGAGATCAAGTCCGGGATAGAGCTCTGAGTAGCCCCATTCACTGGCCAATATCGGCACTGACTTGCCGGGTGGAGCATACTGCTGGATGAGTTGTCGCACATGCTCAAAATCGGGCGCAGCCGTCTCTGGTGCGCTGTCACGATAGGGATGAAACGAGACAGCATCCCAATATTGCAGCAGACCTCGTTTGAAGCACCCCTCAAGGAAACCAAAGTCCATGCCGGACATGCCCGGACCGATATACCACTCGTCTGGCGCAACACGTCGGATGGTTTGACCAACAGCCAGCGCGAGATCGGCGTACTGGTTCACATCGGGATGGGGCTGCCAAAAGCCGATGTTTGGTTCGTTCCACATCTCCCAGAGAATGCCCTGATGTCGGAAGTGGGTGACAGCAGCTGCTACCCACTTGCAAAAAGCCGACCGAGCCTCAGGCGTGGTGGGGGCCCCATGCTGATAGAGATCGTTGCCGTAGTCGAGAATGAAGAGAGCACGAATATGGTACCGACGTAGCCCCTCCATAAGACGGTCGTAATCGGAAAAGTTGTAGACGCCTCGCTCACGCTCCGTATCAGACCAGCTGAAATCCATACGGATCCATTTGAAACCAGCGGCGGCGAGAAGATCAAGGCGATTCGGGGCGGGATCGGTGAAGTGAATGTTGACCCCTAAAGAATCCGGAATAGAAGGAGTCGGCAGCGGATACTCTTGACGATATTCCGCCCACACAGGTTTGAGAAGGGTTGTTATGGCGAACAGGGTAAAGAAGAGGAGGCATCGTTGCTTGAAGAACATACTTTTCTCCTTTGGGAACCGAGCCGTTCGAGAGTATATCCAAAAATCAGACGCAATGCATTATACCCTCAAGCGGAAAATGGAAGGCTGAACGGTTCCTCTAGGTTTTTCCGGCGAGTGCTACTCTGCAAAGAGCACAACATCCTATTTCCAGTCGAGATATCCTAGTCGAAAGCATAGGCAGCAATTGAAACTAAATAGACAACCCAATACCTATATCGAATTAGAGATAACAGTTTGGAGGCAAGGACAGAAGCAATGGACAAGCAGGTTGAGATTGTTTCTCTAAACGGAGCGCAAACAGGTCCGGATGAATCCTACCGCGTGCAGCGAGACCCACTTACCACGGAGACAGAGGCACTCGATGCCTACTCGCAGGCGGTGATTCATGCGGCCGAAACGGTGGGGCCGTCAGTCGTCTGCATCGAGGTTGAGACCGTGGAGCGTGGACGACAGGGACACGGTAGCGGATCGGGGTTTATCTTTACCCCAGACGGCTACATTCTTACCAATAGCCATGTGATTCATGGAGCTCGTCGGGTGCATGTGACGCTGACGGATGGGCGTCGTGTCTCTGCCGATCGCATTGGGGACGACCCAGCAACGGATTTGGCCGTTGTGCGCATTGACGCACCCGACCTGCAACCGGCGCGATTAGGCGAAAGCAGTAAATTACGTGTCGGGCAACTCGTGGTGGCCATTGGAAACCCCTACGGCTTTCAGTGGACGGTAACCGCTGGAGTGATCAGCGCACTAGGGCGTTCCCTAAGGGGCATAGGTGGTCGAATGATTGATAACATCATTCAGACCGACGCGGCGCTGAACCCCGGCAACTCCGGTGGCCCCTTGGTGAACTCGCGAGGAGAGGTCATTGGGGTGAACACGGCAACGATCTTGCCGGCGCAAGGTCTTTGCTTCGCCATTGCCATTGATACGGCGAAGTGGGTGGCTGCTAAGCTCATTCAGGAAGGTCGCGTTCGCCGTAGCTACATCGGAGTTGCAGGGCTTACCGTAGAGTTACCACGCGTGGTGGTACGTCAACTTGAGTTAGCACATCACCATGGGGTTTTAGTGCAGGCCGTAGAGCCCGGTAGCCCGGCCGAGCGCGCCGGACTTCGCGTGGGAGACGTGATCATCGGTTTCGATGAGAAACCCATAGGGTGTGCGGACGATCTGCTTCGTCAGCTTACCGGAGAGCGCATCGGTAAAGAGATCCCCTTACGCATCCTTCGGCGTCAGGGGCGCCTGTTAGAGCCCCTCACGTTAACGGTAGTGCCTGTAGAGTTGCCTGAACGCAGGTAGTTCCCTAGAGCTGCGGAGAGGGTAGCGTTTGGTTTTATCTTCCTCCTAGGGCTGTTTGAATGGCCGCAAGGCAGAAGGTCCTAACGTAAAGAAGGGTGATCTGCTTTTTCCCAAAAGAGAAGCACGATGAGAGCCGGCAAGGTATAATGCATGCGAGGAAGCGAACGATATGAGTAATCCACGTCTCGTAGAACGCCTCGTTGGGCGTGACCTTATGGACATCTATGAGAAGGTCATCGCCCGCGAGCGATTAACTTATGAGGACGGTGTGCGTCTCTTTCAGCATCCGGATTTGACGGCGATTGGCTATTTAGCCAACATCGTTCGGGAGCGTCTGCATGGACAGAAGGCCTATTACGTCCGCAATCAGCACATTAATTACACCAATATCTGCAACAAATTTTGCAAATTCTGCTCGTTCTATGCTAAAAAAGGCGGGCCGGCACCTTACACGCTGAGCCTTGAAGAGGTACGACGGCGCCTTCTTATGCATATAGATGTGCCCATCACAGAAGTTCATATGGTGGGTGGCATCAATCCACGATTACCTTACCAGTACTATCTTGACCTTCTCCGAGTCGTAAAGGAAGTGCGTCCCAATGTCCACATCAAAGCGTTTACGATGGTGGAGTTGGTAGAGATTCAACGGCAGGCGCAGAAGCCTTTAGAGGAGGTGCTGCGAGAGCTGATGGCGGCAGGCCTTGATTCTCTTCCTGGCGGAGGAATCGAGATACTCTCCGAGCGTGTCCACCGTGAGCTGTTTGACCGGAAGATTGACGGAGAGGGTTGGATGGAGGTGGCACGCACGGTGGCAAAAGTGGGATTAACCCAATACGCCACCATGTTGTACGGACATATCGAGACCTTGGAGGAGCGTGTAGAGCACCTTGTGCGCCTCCGAGAACTGCAAGATGAAACGCGCCATTTCGTTACCATGACCCCCCTAGCGTTTCATCCCGAAGGTACCGAGCTAGCCGATCTCCCTCATTCCACTGGCGAAGATGATCTGCGTACCATTG
This sequence comes from Chthonomonas calidirosea T49, assembly GCF_000427095.1. Taxonomy (NCBI): domain Bacteria; kingdom Bacillati; phylum Armatimonadota; class Chthonomonadia; order Chthonomonadales; family Chthonomonadaceae; genus Chthonomonas; species Chthonomonas calidirosea. The sequence continues at coordinate 149,584 of NC_021487.1, read as the reverse complement.
CGGTCGCTCGCCTCATGTTGGATAACTTTGCGCATATCAAATCCTTCTGGATCATGAACACACCTCAGGTCACCCAAGTTGCCCTCTGGTACGGGGCCGATGACGTGGATGGCACCGTGCATGAATACGAGATAACCTATAAAGACGGAGAGCACGGCAATAAGCGGCAGGTTCTCACAAGGCGCCAGATGATACGGCTTATCGAAGAGGCAGGTCGTGTTCCCGTGGAGCGCGATAGTCTCTATCGAGAGATCGTGGCTCCGCCAGAAGAGCTTCAGCCGCAACGTCGTTTCGTTCCGTTGCCGGTTGTTGATTAAACGTATGCGCCCACCCCGCCGTCTGCAACCAGGAGACCAAATAGGAATCATCGCACCCTCCGGCCCGGTTCCTAGCGAGGAGCTGTTTCAGGCCAAAACCCTTATCGAGCGGCGTGGCTATAGGGTTGTGCTGGGGCCTCATGTGCTGGCTCAACATCCCACCAACAACTACTTGGCAGGAACGGACGAGGAGCGATTTTCCGATCTTCAAAGCTTTCTGCGCCGGACCGACATCACCGCCATTTTTTGTGCACGTGGAGGGTATGGGGTTCAAAGGCTCTATCCCAAACTAACCTCTGAGCTTTTCGACGGCTATCCAAAAATTGTGGCGGGCTACTCCGACATCACCGCGTTACATCTCGTTATTTGTCACTACACCGATTGGATTACCTTCTATTCTCCTAACGCCACCAGTCTCGTCCGCTTATCTGAGGGGAAAGACGTCGGCATGGAGACGGCCTTACACTGTTTTTGGACGATGCTCGAAAATCCCCAGTCGTTTGGCCTCTTGCCAGCATCACCGCAAAATATCGAAACTTTAGTCAGTGGAGTGGCGGAAGGGCCCCTTGCCGGCGGCTGTCTTAGCCTCTTGTCGCATGCCTGTGGGTCTCGCTTCCAACCCGATTTTCGTGGAAAACTGGTGTTGATCGAGGACGTGAACGAGCCGGTCTATCGTGTAGACCGCTACCTTACCCAACTTCTCAACGCCGGAATCCTGCAAGAAGCAGCAGGTTTCATCGTGGGCACGGTCACCGGATGGAGGAAGCATGAGCCGGAAGATTCGCCAAACCAACTCTACGCTTTATGGGAAGACCTACTGCTCCCTTTAGGGAAACCCACAATAGTTGGTTTCCCTTTTGGGCACGAGCCGAACCCTCTTACCCTGCCTCTCGGCGCGCGAGCAAGGTTGGATGCCGATGCCAAAACGCTGACAATATTAGAACCGGCGGTTGTTTAAAAAATCTTCAGCCACCCCCTCAAGCCACAACAGAACTTTATGAGTTAAAGCCCTTATGTTCTCCAACTGGGCGTAACTTAGAGGAGTTTCGAAGTATCTAAATAGAATATAATGAGAACATGGAGGGCGCATTCTAGCCAAAAGATGTGGAGGAGAAGACAAAAACATGAGACACCTGCTTTATAAGATGAGTGTGTATGTGGTGTTTCTGGCGATCTCTTTGATAGGAGCTCGAACCGCTGCCGCAGCACCGGACGCGCTAATCGCCCAAGCACAAAAGGCGGTGCAGAAAGGTATTAACTATCTGCATCGGGTGCAAGAAAAAGATGGCTCCTGGAGTCACTATCCCGGTACCACCGCCTTGGCCCTCGCTGCCCTCCTGCGCAACGGTCATAATGAACTAAACGACCCTGCTGTCGCGCATGGGATACAGTACCTGCTTCATCTAGTGAAACCCAATGGCGGAATCTATGACGACCGCGATCCCAATCTCGCTTTGCCTAACTACAACACCAGCCTCAGCATGATGGCTCTCTATCTTACCCACAATCCCGCCTATAAACCCATCATCGCCAAAGCGCAAAAGTTCCTTGAAGACTCTCAGTTCGGAGCCACCGACGGTATGAAACCCTCAAACCCCTTCTACGGCGGCATCGGCTACGGCTCCGATCCCGATGATCACCCAGACCTCTCCAACCTTGCAACAGCTCTCGAGGCCCTCAAAGATACTGGTGTGCCCGCTAATGCGCCGGTCTGGAAACGAGCCATCATTTTTCTGCAGCGTGTGCAGAACCGCAAAGAGTCTAACGACCAGGCTTGGGCGAAAACGGGGCCCAACGATGGCGGCTTTGTCTACGACCCGCTAGGCGGCTCGAAATCGCCTCAAGGCTATCGCACCTCCTACGGCTCCATGACCTACGAAGGCCTTAAGAGCTACATCTACTGTAATGTCTCACGAAAAGACCCCCGTGCCCAAGCGGCCTGGAACTGGATTCGCAGCCACTATTCCGTTACCACCAACCCGGGCATGGGAACCGCTGCTCTTTACTACTACTATCATACTATGGCTAAAACCCTTGCTGTATACGGCCAAAAATATGTAATTGATACCCATGGTAAACCGCACGATTGGCAGAAAGACCTTATCCAACAGCTCATTCGCCTACAGCATCCGGATGGCTCTTGGTTCAACACCAATGCGCGCTTTTGGGAAAACCAACCCGCCCTTGTCACTAGTTATACATTGATCGCTCTCGCCTATTGCCTTCATCCTAATTCTTGAAAGGAACCTAATTCGACTCGATGACAGTAACCTCATCTCAAACAACACAAGCCGACTTAGAGAGACTAAAGCAGCTTCGCGAAGCCTTCGATACGATGCGTGCTGAAATCGCCCGAGTGGTGATTGGCCAAGATACCGTTATCGAAGAGCTGCTTATGGCCATCTTCGCTCGTGGCCACTGCATTCTCGTGGGAGTGCCTGGTCTTGCCAAAACGCTCCTCGTTAGCACCTTGAGCCGAGTGCTCTCCTTAACCTATAAACGCATCCAATTCACTCCCGACCTTATGCCTGCCGACATCACCGGCACCGAGGTCATCCAAGAAGACCCTATCACACGAGAACGGAAGTTTGTTTTTCTGCGCGGCCCTATCTTTGCCAATATGATCCTCGCCGACGAGATCAATCGTACCCCACCAAAAACCCAGGCGGCGCTGCTCGAAGCCATGCAGGAACACCGCGTTACCGTAGGGGGGCATCCCTACCCCATGGCCGAACCCTTCTTCGTACTCGCAACCCAAAACCCCATCGAGCAAGAAGGAACTTACCCGTTGCCCGAAGCTCAGCTCGACCGCTTTATGTTTATGATCGTGGTGACCTATCCCTCGCCAGAAGAGGAAGTGGCCATCATGAAAGCCACAACGGGCGGCCAGCAAGTCGAATTGAAACCTGTTCTCACCGGTGAGGATATTCTGAAGCTTCAAGATATTGTACGCCGCATTCCTGTGGGAGAGCATGTGTTCCGCTACGCAGTCGCGCTTGCCCGTGCCACACGTCCTACAGAGCCGGAAGCACTCGACATCGTGCGCGAATGTGTGAGCTGGGGCGCCGGCCCGCGCGCCTCGCAGTATCTTATACTTGGCGCCAAAGCGCGTGCCGCCCTCTACGGCCGACCCTACGTCACCACTAGCGACGTTGCCTCCGTGGCACTGCCCGTACTGCGACATCGCATCGTGACCAACTTCAACGCAGAAGCCGAAGGTATCTCCGCAGATACCATCGTTCAAAAACTGCTGGAGCGAATCCCTAGACCTACCGACCCGGATAAATAGCAGTATGGTTATGCATCCGCGCACGCTAGCCGACCCTCAAACGCTGGCACGCATCACACGCCTGGAACTGCGTGCTCGTGCTGTTGTGGAGGGAGTTATCTCTGGCATGCACAAAAGCCCGCACCGGGGCAGCAGTGTGGAGTTTGCTCAACATCGGGACTATGTTCCCGGTGATGAGATCCGACACATAGATTGGAAGGTTTACGCCCGATCCGACCGATACCATATTAAGCAGTTCGAGGAAGAGACCAACCTCAAAGCTATTCTCGTCCTCGACACCAGCGAGAGCATGAACTATAAGGGCATTCGCTCCGCTCTCTCTAAACGCGAGTATGCCACGGTATGCGCCGCGGCTCTGGCTGTGCTTCTCATGCGACAACGCGATGCGGTTGGTCTCGCGCTCTGTGACGACGGCGTACGTCAGTTCATCCCCCCTGCCTCTACCTCCTCGCACATGCGCCTCCTCTTAGAGACCTTGGAACGGAAAGACAGCGCTCCCAAAACGGGCATCGCCGATACCTTCCACGATCTCGCGGAACGCGTGCGTCGTCGTAGCCTTCTGATCGTCTTCAGCGATCTCTTCACAAACCCTACCGACATCCTTCGAGGCCTTCAGCATTTCCATCATAGAAAACACGAGGCCATCCTGTTTCATGTCCTCGATAGAGACGAGCTTACATTTCCCTTTCGTGAAACAAGCCGTTTTGAGGGCATGGAGGGCGAAGCCCCCCTGCTGATAGAGCCAAATGCACTCCGGCAAGAGTATCTCCGCACCTTTCAAGCTTATGTGGAGGCCCTGCGCCGCGGTTGCCGTGAGCTGAATATGGATTATGTGCAACTGGTTACCGACCAGCCCGTGGATACCGCCCTTTCGCAATATCTCGCCGAACGGATGAGGCAATCGCACTGATGTCTTTCTTAGCACCTGCTTTTCTCGGCGCTCTAACACTGCTGGGTATTCCCATCCTCATCCATCTTATCCGACGCAGACGCCTTCATATCGTGCGATGGGCCGCTATGGAGTTTCTGCACCACTCGCAACGTAAGCTCCGACGTCGCCTCCGTATCGAGGAGCTTATTCTGCTAGCCCTGCGTCTCCTTATCGTTTTCCTAGCCGTACTTGCCTTTGCCAGGCCGGTGATCAAAGCTGTTGGGCTTTCCGTTCTTGGACAAAATGCTCACGTCTACGCCATCGTCGTCGTAGATAACTCTTTCAGCATGGCACAACGTATTCCCAATCAGAACACTGCCTGGGAAAGGGCTGTGCAGCAAGCAAAAACAGTTCTTACCCATGTGCTTCGCCCCGGCGACGCCGTCAGCCTTCTCCTTGCCAATGACCATCCTACGACGCTTATCGGCTCTCCAACATATGACCTACGCCTTGCCTATGCTCGCCTCAACGCTGCAAAACTCTCTACCCGTGGAACCGACTACCTTGAAACCGCCAAACAGGTGGTAGCCCTCCTCAAAAAATCTCCTCTCCCCAACCATGAGGTGTACTGGATCACTGATGACCAGGCAAATGCTTGGAAAAGCAGCCAGTCCGAATCGGCACATAGCATTTGGAAACAGCTTGGAAACAAAGCGCGTCTTATATGGATATCGGTCGGCTCCCCTGCCCCTCAGCGCGATAACCTCGCCGTGCATATGGAGCCGTTGGAGCGCGAACTGGTGACTCCTCATTTAGCGGCCCGTATCTCTGCCAAAATCAGCAACTATGGGACACGCTCTTACAACAATCTGCCTATTGTACTGCGCCTCGATGGGCAGCTGGCAGGCATGACGAAAGTGAATCTAGCTCCACACTCCGCGTCGCTGGCGACCTTTACTCCCTACTTACCACAAATAGGTATTCATGTGGGGCGCGTCGAGCTGGCCGATCCAGAGCACACCGATAACCTTCCTCTCGATAACGTCGCCCCTTTCGTGCTGGAGTCGCGCGCGACCCTCAGGGTGCTTGTGCAAGAGATGCAGTCACAAAGCGCCACCTACACACTAGCGGCGCTGGCGCCGGTTGGCGGAGGCAATATCTTTCAGCCCACCCGCATTGAGGGTGAAAGTCTCGACGCAGAAAATCTTAGCAACTATCAAGCCATCATCATCACCGGTCTCACTCATCTCTCCACAGAGGAAGCTCATGCTCTTGCGGACTACGTGCGTACCGGTGGAGGACTTCTCCTCTTCCCTAGTGAGGCCACCCAAACCGACGAGGTCAACGCGGTACTTAAGGAGGCCGGCCTACTCCCGGCAGCATTAGGCAAAATAGTTCGCTTCCCTTATGAAAATGCTCAGACCCTCAACCCAGGCTCTATTGGCAACTATGCGCCGCTCAGCCTTTTTAAGGATACCTCCAACATCAACATCGGGCTCGCTCGTTTCACTGCCTATCGTCAACTCACTCCCTTCGACGATTCCAGCAACCCTGGCGCTGTTCAGGTAATACTTCGATTTAGCGATGGCTCACCCGCCCTCGTGGAGCGACAGGTCGGCCGAGGTCAAGTGATATTGGCCGCAAGCAGTGCCGATACGTCCTGGAACGACCTACCTCTCACCGCCAGCTACGTGCCCCTGCTCTATCAGCTTCTGCTCGCCCTAAGCGCCAGCGCCGAGGTGCGCCATAACCTTGCTCTGGATATGCCGTTCCTGCTTCCTCTTCCGCTCTCGGCTGTAAACGCCCAAATTCGTATTACCCGCCCCGACGGCACGGTGGATACTCGTACGCCCGTTCTCGGCGCCGAAGGCGCTGAGTTGCAGTACCCCAACACCCAGATGGCAGGGGTCTACTTGGTTTCCGGAGGCCCTATCCACGAGGCCTTTGCAGTCGCCCTCCCTGAACAGGAGTCGGACTTAACCTACGCTGCCCCCAATACGGCTCTATCCCAAATCGGCTACCCTATAGCTCGAGCAACCTTTGTAACTACCCCAGAACAACTCAGCATGGCCGTCAACCGTTCTCGCTACGGGGTGGAGGTTTGGCGTTTGTTCATTGAGATCGCCATCGCTCTGCTTTTCTTAGAAAGCTTCCTCGCCTGGAAATTTGGCCGAAGAGGGTAGCTTTTGCGAATCCTAATAATTTTCGTTAGCGCCTCCCTATTACGCCTCTCTTTGTCACAGGAATTCTGAAGGGATTCAAAATCTGATGGACAAAATGTGGTATAATGGTTTCTAGTAGATTCGCTTACGCGGAGATATTCTAAACCGAAAGGAGGTCCGGCGATGGCGAAAGGCCTCACGGAAAAACAGCAACAGATTTTGGACTTTATTGTCAGATACATCGAAGAGAAAGGCTACCCCCCCTCCATTCGGGAGATCGGCAACGCCTTTAACATTTCAAGCCTGCGCGGCGTTACAGTCCACCTCGATGCCCTGCAGCGAAAAGGCAAGATAACTCGCCTCAGCACCTCACGCTCCATTACCGTTGTGGGACATACTGGCCCCTCTACTCGACAACGCGAGTTCTCGCTCGTTCCCCTTGTGGGTACTATCGCGGCCGGCCAACCCATCACGGCCACACAGAACATCGAGGGCTATGTGCCCGTACCGCCGAATCTCAGGGCAAACGGCAACCTCTTTGCCCTCCGCGTACGCGGAGATTCGATGATAGATGCCCATATTCTCGATGGCGATATCGTTATCGTAAAGGAGCAGAGCACGGCCAATAATGGCGACATCGTGGCTGTTCTGCTTGGAGATGAGGCCACCGTAAAACAGATACAGTTCACCCCACAAGGCGCTAAGCTCATCGCTGCGAATCCAGCCTATCCGCCTATTCCTATTCAGCGCGAGGATAGCCGCATCATGGGCAAGGTCGTAGGGCTCATTCGTAACTACGAAAGTGTCTCTCGGTTTTAAAAAGACAGGAACTTCTCTCGAACGGTAGTCTCCAACAAGTAAGGGCGACCTGATGGTCGCCCTTATCCAATTTCTTCCGAAACCAGTCCACCCTCTAATCGCGACGCTGTAGCTCCATCAGCAACTGCAGGATCAGCCAGAAGAGGTTGATGAGGTCTAGATAGAGGCTAATGGCTCCTACAATCTCCTCGCCAGGGTAGAGCCGACGCATAATCGCGGAAGTGTCGTATAAAACGTAGCCCGAAAAGATCAACACTCCCACAATGCAGTAGAGGGTATAGAGCGCCTGCACATGCACGAACATCATCACCAAACCGCCAACGATGAGGGCTATGAGCCCTACAAACAACATCCCTCCCAAAAACGAGAAGTCTTTCCCCGACTGCAAAGCGTAAAGGGACAATCCCGCAAAAACCGCCCCTGTCAGCACCGCCGCCTCTAACGGAACACCGGGCGCCACGCGCGAAACAAGTGTCATCAACGGGCCGATGATCATCCCCTCCGTCGCCGAGAAGAGGTAGAATAGCGCGATGTTCAAACCCGTGGTACGTCGTGTAAACGCCATAATAATGCCCAGTACAAGCTGCACAATGAGCAGGGGCAGCAGCATGGGCATGAGGGTAGCAGCGATGGCCTGCTGAGCACAAAAAGCGCTTACCAGAATGGTCACAAGCACAGAAACAAAGAACAAACCGTAGACCCGACGTACAAATGTCGCTCTTACCTCCGCAGGTGCGTCCGCCACCGTCCCATAGGTGGGAACAAACCCGTAGTTCATTGACTATCCTCCTAAAACACTTTTATACGCTAAGAATGCCTAAAACTCTGATTAAGTATACCGCCTCCTCGTAAATACGGTTCCCATATACGAAACCACACCTAGCAGGATTTCAGCGGTCGTAAGCAGAAGAGATTAAGAAGCTAGATAGAAAGAAAACTTTCGGAGAAGCCAATGAGAGCTTTTGTTATGTTGTTGGGGCTAGGCCTCCTTCTGCTTACCGGTGCCACTATGGCTTTAGCCGCCCGGCCCCATGCCGATTTCTACGTGGCCCCAAACGGTAACGATAGCTGGTCGGGACGCCTCGCTACACCCAACTCGCATCGTACCGACGGCCCCTTCCTTACCCTTGAACGCGCCCAAATGGCTGTCCGCACCTTTCGATCTCAGCATCCTAATCTGCATCGTCCCATCGTTGTTCTTATACGAGGTGGATTCTATCCTCTCAAACAACCCATGGTATTTACCCCGGAAGATAGTGGAACTGCCGAATCGCCCACCGTTTTTGAAGCCTATCCAGGAGAAAAGCCCATCATTAGTGGCGGACAGGTGCTTAACAATTGGCAGGCCGTGGCACCAGACCGATGGACGACAACACTGCCAGACGTCAAAAACGGCCTCTGGAATTTCTGCCAGCTGTGGGTCAACGGCGAACGACGCTATCGGCCCCGACTTCCGATAAACGGATACTACACCATTACACAAGAGGGCACCTCCTCTCCGGCTGCTCAAGGAAAGGGATTCGACCAGTTCGGCTACGCGCCAGGCAGCTTCAACCCTCACTGGCGCAACCTCAAAGATGTGGAGGTCATTGTGTTTCATACTTGGGCCGCCGGGCGCTACCACGTCGCATCGCTCGATACCAGCCGCTCCATCGTTACTTTAGTCGGACATACCCCAGGCACAGAGTGGTGGACAAGCTTCCCAAAAGGAAATCGCTACCTTATTGAGAACGTTAAGGAGGCGCTCTCTCAGCCCGGCCAGTGGTATCTCGACCGCTCCACCGGCGTTTTAACCTATCTGCCCAAAGCGCAAGAGCGACTGCAAAACGCCCAGATCGTCGCGCCCCGCCTGGACCAACTCCTGCTTCTGCAAGGTAACCCCAATGCCGATGTACCGGTCTCCTACCTGGTCTTTCGGGGGCTGACCTTTGCCTACTCCAACTGGAATCTGCCTCCTGAAGGTCATGATGCCCCCCAAGCTGAAGTGGACCTGCCGGCGGCTATCGAGGCGACTATGGCGCACAACTGCCTGTTTGACCGATGCCACATTATGCATACCGGCGCCTGGGCCATCTCCTTGGGCGAGGGCTGCCAGAACAATCACATCGAAAATTGTGCCTTCACCGACCTCGGTGCCGGTGGCATCAAGCTCGGAGAGACGATCATACGCGACCAACCCCAGCTCATCGCGTCAAATAATACGGTGCAAAACTGTCTTATCGCTGATGGGGGGCGCCTTCATCCGGCAGCAACCGGTATATGGATCGGCCAATCTCCCTATAATCGCCTCATCAACAACACGATTGGTAACCTCTACTACACGGGCATCTCCGTGGGCTGGACGTGGGGCTACGGCAAGAGTCTTGCCCACGACAATATCATCATGAACAACCGAATCGAAAACATCGGCCAAGGCCTGCTCTCCGATATGGGCGGCATCTACTTGCTGGGTATCTCGCCAGGAACGGTTCTCAAACACAACCTTCTATGCCATATCCGTTCCCTTACTTACGGTGGATGGGGAATCTACTTTGATGAGGGCACTAGCGATGTCCTCGCAGAGGACAACATTGTATACGACACAAAGTCGGGGGGCCTGCACCAGCATTATGGTGCCAACAATCGTGTCATCAACAATATCTTCGCGCTTAATCTCGAGGCCCAGCTCGTACGTACGCGTGCAGAAGACCACCTCTCGTTCACCCTGGAGCACAATATCGTCTACTATCGCCAAGGCACGCTCCTCGGCTCTAACTGGTCGGGCAACAACTATCATCTTGACTATAATCTCTACTGGAATGCTGCTGGTCAACCGGTTACCTTCGATGGAATGAGCTTTTCCCAATGGCAACAAAAAGGACAAGACCTTCACTCGCTCATCGCTGATCCCGAGTTCCTTGACCCGGAAAAAGGCGATTTTCGACTAAAGTCGAACTCCCCCGCCTTTCGAATTGGATTTAAACCGATCTCATTAACAGGTTTCGGATGTAATCTGGATCCGCGTGAAGTGGAAGCTGCGCTTCATACTCCACCGGCTTTTCCACTACCTCAAATAGATGTAGGACAGCGGCCATGAATGAACTACCCCACGCCATGCTCGCTGCCGTTTACAGGGGGAAAGATGAAATACGGCTTGAACGCCTTCCGCTCCCACCCATCAGTCCAAAGGAGGTTCTTATCAGGGTAGAAGCTTGTGGCATCTGCGGCACCGACCTCAAAAAAATACACCTCGGCTTGGTGGAACCGCCTCGCATCTTTGGTCATGAGATCGCCGGCCGTATCGCCCGAATCGGCGAGGATGTGGAAGGTTGGGAGGTTGGGGAGCGCGTAGCGGTGGTCCACCATGTGCCCTGTCTTCGCTCCGATTGCCCTTACTGTCGCCGTAGTGCCTTTGCCCAATGCCCGGTCTATAAGCAAACTGGAACAACCGCCGGCTATGAACCAGCGGGAGGCGGCTTTGCCGAGTTTGTGCGCGTTATGGAGCGGTGCGTAAAACACGGGATGATCCGATTGCCCCCCAACGTCACTTCGGAAGAGGCCTCTTTCATCGAACCGCTCAATACCTGTCTAAAGGGCGTTCGTCAAGCCAACATTCAGCCGGACGATGTGGTGCTTATTCTTGGTCAAGGGCCTATCGGGCTTCTCTATACCCAACTCTGCCGTAGAGTGGGAGCACAGGTGTTCGTTGTCGATCCGCTGGCCTCACGGCGTGCCCTAGCGCTACAGCTCGGCGCCGAAGTCGCCTTTGCTACTGCAATCGAAGCCAAAAGCTACCTTACCGAAAACCTATCAACCGGAGGGGCCGACGTGGCGATTTTGGCCGTCGCCAACAGCCACCTTGTTCAAACAACTCTCGATCTGGTGCGTCCAGCGGGTAAGGTGCTGCTTTTCGCTCAAACCTATCTGCAAGACTTTACCCAAATAGATGCAGGAGTTATCGGCATGCTCGAAAAACAGCTTCTAGGTTCCTATAGTGGGGACGTCACGCTGCTTCAGGAAGCCGCAGACCTCATTTTTCGACACGACATAGAGGTGCAACGGCTCATCTCGCACCGCCTGCCACTCTCATCCATGCAAGAGGCCATCGCCCTCGCTTCGCAACCCAAAGAGAACACCCTCAAAGTGATCGTTCAGCCATGAACACGATGCAAGCGGCCGTTCTCTACGGTCCGGAGGATGTGCGCATCGAAGAGGTGCCTATAAGAGAGCCTGCTGAAGGAGAAGTACGAGTGCGAATACAGGCGGCTTTAACCTGCGGCACCGACGTGAAGGTCTATCGCCGTGGCTATCATGCGCGCATGATTCAGCCTCCCGCTCTGTTTGGGCATGAGTTTGCTGGGGTCATTGAAGCCATCGGGCCTAACGTCCAGGGGTGGCAGATAGGTCAACGCGTCGTCGCGGCAAATTCGGCCCCTTGTGGTCGGTGCCTCTTTTGTCGGCGCGGGCAGTCGGAGTTGTGCCGCGAGCTCCTGTTCCTAAACGGCGCCTATGCCGAAACCATCCTCGTGCCCGCTCGCATTGTGGCAACGAATCTTTTACCCATCCCACCTCACCTCGATTTTGCAGAAGCAGCTTTGGTAGAGCCACTTGCCTGCGTAGTACACGGATTAGCGCGCCTGTCTATCCACCCTGGAGAGAGTGTGGCGGTGATCGGCCTTGGCCCTGTAGGGCTTCTCTTTGTACGCCTTTGCGTTTTGGCTGGAGCAAGAGTCCTCGCTATTGGGCGACGAGCACAACGGCTCACACTCGCCAAAGCGTTAGGAGCTGATAAGGTTTTCGATCTCCAAATGGGCGAGGAGGTACTTCAGCATCTCAAACGCTCTACCGACGAAGGATTAGGTGCCGACTGGGTCATCGAAGCCGTGGGTACCACACAAGCCTGGGAGCACGCTATCGCCCTAGCCCGACCCGGCGGAACGGTGTGCCTCTTTGGAGGCTGTCCCGCAGGAAGCTCTATCGCTCTAGATACCCATCGCATTCATTATGAGGAGGTTACACTCATCAGTGCCTTCCATCACACACCAAGCGCTGTGCGACAAGCACTAACCCTTCTTTCAGAAGGCAAGATTCCCACCCATCTCTTTCTGCAGCATCGGGCTACCCTCTCTCAGATTCCCGACGTCCTCGCCTGCCTAGCCAACGGCACACTCGACGCCATCAAGGTCGCTGTTACCCCTGCTTAGAAGCGCTCGGACACCGATTTAGCCTGCAAGAAGAGGCCGAGGTAGTCGGGTCCACCGGCTTTGCTATCGGTGCCCGACATGTTGAATCCGCCAAATGGCTGTACTCCTACGAGCGCACCGGTGCATTTACGGTTAATGTAGAGGTTTCCAACATGGAACTCGCGACGCGCCCGCTCGATATGCTCGCGATTGTACGAAAACAGGGCACCGGTCAAACCGTACTCCGTGCTGTTGGCGATCTCCAGCGCATGATCAAAATCGTCCGCTTTTATCACGGCAAGCACCGGCCCGAAGATCTCTTCTTGCGCGATGCGGGCGTTGGGCGCCACATCTCGAAAGATGGTCGGGTGAATAAAGTAACCGGTTTCGTCTGGCTCAGCGGGATCTACCCCGCCCATAACGAGTTCCCCTTCCGTTTTGCCGATGGCGATATAACTTTGGATTTTCCGATAAGCATCGGCATCTATCACCGCGCCCATATCTATACCATACTGCGCCGGGTCGCCGACGCGTAACCTCCGCGCCTGTTCTATAACCTTCTGTAGTAGCGGCTCGTAGAGGTTCTTATGTACAATGAGACGTGAGCAGGCAGAGCATTTCTGCCCCTGAAAACCAAAAGCAGACCGCACTATCTCGGTGGCTGTAGTGTCTAGCCCTACCCCATCATCTACGATAATGGCGTCCTTGCCACCCATCTCAAGGATAGCACGACGCAAAAACTTCTGGTTTGGCTGCACCGTTGCCACCTTTTGGTAGATATGTATTCCAACCTCCTTGCTTCCAGTGAAAGCAACAAAGCGGATTTTCGGGTGCGCCGTCAGTGCCTCTCCTACGGTCTCACCCGGGCCGGGCATCAAGTTGACGACTCCAGGAGGAAAGCCCGCCAAATCTAGCAGCTCCATCAACTTAGCAGCGATAACGGATGACTGTTCCGCCGGCTTTACAATCACCGTATTGCCCGCCACGACCGCAGCCATCGTCATGCCGGTGAGAATGGCTAGGGGAAAGTTCCACGGTGCGATCACCGCTCCAACCCCTAAAGGCAGATAGAAATAGACGTTCTCTTCTCCGGGGAAATCCACCGTGGGTTTACCTTGCCCCCATCGGACGGCCTCGCGCGCATAATACTCGAGAAAATCGATCGCCTCAGCCACATCGGCATAGGCCTCGCTCCAGCTTTTGCTGACCTCGTAGACCATCCAGGCCGAAAACTCGTAGATGCGACGGCGTAGAATGGCCGCCAGCTTTACCAGATGCCTCGCTCTCACCTCCGGCGAAAGGCTTGACCATGCCGGATAGGCCCGCTCGGCCTCTAAAACTGCCTTCTCGACTAACTCCGGTGGGGCTGTACAGACCTGTCCTACCACCTGGTGCGGCTTGGCCGGATTAATACTCACCAAACGCTCCGTGCTCTCAATGCGAGAGGTGCCTAAACAAACCGGATAAAGCTTGCCTAACTGCCCTGCAACGGCCTGCAGAGCCTCCTCCATCTTCTTGCGAGGGCGCTCCTCGCTAAAGTTCGGATATGGATACTCGTTCTGAAATGGCGTAAACATAGATTTGTTCCCTTTCTGAAAAATAGACATAAAAACTCTTCTTCCCCGTTTACTAGACTCTCAAAACTTGCTCTCCTGTTCCCGCGGAATCTTTACATAGTGTCTTCCTGGTTGTATGTTGACCTGTACAAGGGCCCCCGCAGGCATCTCCACAACAACCCGCGTCCCCCAAATCGGCCCGCAGATTCGCCATGGCTTTACATGAAAGGCTCTGTGCACCGCAAGACCACTCTTGTCTAAAAAAAGAAGGTCTATAGCAAAGCGCATTCCAAAGGTATGCACACCGTTGCATGGTTCAATCCACAACCCCTCGTTCTCGCTCAAACCTCTCTTGCCAAGTAGCCCAACCGCTTGCTTCCAAAAAGTGTCCGCAACATATAACTTCTCGATGACCACTTTACCACTTTCTACTTCCAAAAGCGAATACAAGACATCTCTCATGCTATTAAGTCTACCTCACAGAGCTCCACAGCCGCTGAAGCTAGCGCGTCAACTCGTCCTAAGCAAAAGATAGAAGCCCATAGACTTGCAATAGCTTAGAGCTCAACAAAACCTAGTATACGCTGCAAAAAATTCTTCTTGACAAATTGTCCTACAGGCTTTATACTTTTTTGATGACTACCGGGCATATGCCGGAATTCGTTTCCTTCTTTAGGAGGACGTGTATGCAAATTAGAGGTCGTGTTAAGTGGTTCAGCAACGCGAAGGGGTATGGATTCATCGAAACTCCGGAAGGTAAGGACATCTTTGTCCACTACTCCGCCATTCTACAAGAGGGCTACAAAACGCTCGCGGAAGGGCAAGAGGTCGCATTCGAGATCGTGGAAGGAGCAAAAGGCCCACAGGCCGCGAATGTTATCGCCATTAACCCAACGAACTAAGCACCTACGCCCTTGTCACCGGAGACAGCCTTTCTCTAGTCAAAACTCTATGTGAGAGATAGAGAGCCAACGCCTCTAGGAACTTCTCTCTAGGGTGGTTCGTAAGTGCTATCCGAAGCAGATCGTTGCGAGGGTTTTTCATCCTGCCCCTCTCGCAGCGATTTTGTATCCCAATCTACTTTCAAACGGAGGTTCATGACCTCTTAACGGTTAGGAGTCAACTCTATGAGTCACGCGCGCCCCCTTACCGCCTCCGATTTCGAGGCGGAAGTCATCAACTCAAATGTACCGGTTGTAATAGATTTCTGGGCAGAATGGTGCAATCCATGTCGGCTCATTGCCCCCCACGTGGAAGCGCTTGCCCAGGAATATGCGGGCAAAGCCAAAGTCTTTAAGGTAAACGTAGACGAGGAAAGAGAGATCGCCGAAAAGTACAATATTCTCCAAATCCCCACCCTTCTCTTCTTTAAAAACGGGAAGGTTGTGGATCAATGGATCGGCACCACCACGAAAGAAACTCTCGCCCGCAAGTTAGAGGCGCTGCTATAACGCCGCCCATATCAGGTAAGACCACCGGTGGTCGAAACCTCTCGATCACCGGTGGCTTAGTAAGTCTAAAGTCTATTTTTTGTCAGAGTTTGAGTTCGTAGTGCTGGCCGTTGCCTGTGCCTTTTGAAGCTCTTTCAAAAGCGGCACGATGTGATCGTAGTTGAGCAGTGCGCTAGCAACCCATAAGTTAAACCATTGCGCATCTGTGCCGGTCCGCGTCTTGAATTCCGGAATAGTATGAGCTAGCTTTACAGCCGTCCTTATCTGATCGTCCGTCAATAGAGGTCGGACGCTATTCGCAACAGCGGCAATATTCTTTTCGTTGATCTGGTCGCGCTCCTTCAGTACGGCACCTAACGCATCCTCGAACTTCTGCTGTAGATCGCTTGGCGGCTGCTTGCCTAAAAGCGCCTCCCGATGCGCCGCCTCAATCTTAGGAATGAGATCGGCAAAATACTTGGTTGCCACAGCCTTCATCTGCTGGTCGTAGTTCTTGATAGTCGCCTCAAGAATGGCCTCGATTTTGGTGAGCTGAGCGTCGGTTAGGTGGAGTGGGGTGATCAGTTGTAAGCAGGCGATCTCCTGCATTTGGCGCAGCAGCGCATCTGCCTCCACAGAGCTACCCTGCGCGTTCGCTCCTCCCGTATCCGCTCTTACCGATATACCACTCCCCCAAAAAACCACTCCGCAGAGCCAACACAACCCTAACAACAACCGTTTTGTTCGGGTAGAATAAGTTCGCATTCTTCCCTCCTTCCAAAAGAAGCTGTAGTGCCGATAGTACCGAGGCGGCATTGCCTAATAAGAGTGTAGCGCATCGAACACGAAAAAGATGATAGTTAAACAGCAAATCCTCCAACGCCTCAAAGGTGGCATCATCGTCTCCTGCCAAGCCAATCCATCCACCCCTCTTGGCCGCCCCGAGGTGCTTGCCGCACTGGCGGCGGCAGCAGAGCAAGGAGGAGCGGTAGGTATACGAGCGGATGGTCCGGCCAATGTCGCCGCCATTGCCGAACTAGTCTCTGTGCCAATTATTGCCATTTATAAGCAGGTTCATCCTGGCTTCGAGGTCTATATTACCCCCACCCCACAAGCGGCTCAGGAGGTTTTCGCGTGCAGTACCCCATCACCTGCTATCATCGCCTTCGATGCTACCGACCGTCCACGCCCCAATGGCTACACCTGGCAGGAGATTCTGCGTTTCATTCAAAACGAATTAGGCGCTCTCGCAATGGCCGATATCTCCACCTTTGAAGAGGGGTTGGCAGCCGCTGAGGCCGGCGTTGATCTCGTTGCCACCACCCTCAGCGGCTATACGGCCCCCACTGCATTTAAGAGAGAACAGGGTGGCCCCGACCTTGAGCTAGTCTCCCAACTCGCCCAAGAGGTTCCGTGTCCTATTATCTGCGAAGGGCGTATCCGATCTCCCCAGGAAGCCTATGCGGCGCTCTGTGCCGGTGCCTGGGCCGTTGTCGTTGGTACGGCGATCACTGCCATAGATCGCGTCACCGCTAACTACGTGGCCGCGATGAAAGCCTGTACCCGGTGATGTTTCGTCTGCCTCCTTTCGTAATCTGCATTGGAGAAACATATGGCGCAAAGTTTACTCGCTTTCTTGATATCACAATCTAAAAAGGCCTATCGAAGCTTCTTACAAGAGATAGAGACCATTACTCCCCAAGAGGCTCTCTACCATAGGCATCCCCATTGGCCACCACAACAGTGGGGCATCGGTCAAGATGGCTCCATCGCGGGCATTGTCTATCATGTGGCTGCCTGGAAACAGGCTGCGCTTTCCCTGCTGCGCGGTGAGGATGCCCTCTCTCCTATGGAGCACCCAGAAACTCTACCCCCCCTTCCATCCCTTGGCCCGAGGTCTGTAATTGGTATCGCGAGATAGGCGCCGTATGGTGTAACCAACTGGAGAAACTACACGAATCCGATCTCGATCGCAGCTGCTTTTTCTTTGATGACAAACCTATTACGCTGTCTGAACTTATCTCGGAGATCATGCTGCACGATGTTCAACATGCATCACAAATAGCGTATCTTCGTCAACACCTTCGCGCGGAAGAAATCACACGCTAATGCGTAAAAGAACAAAGAGGCTCTATAGGCCTGTACAACCCTAGAATGAGGTCGTTATGAAACGTATTCTCACAAACAACATTACCCTATTTCTCTCTGCCTTCGGTACTTTGTTAGCGGGCTATCTAACGCTTACCCATTTCATGCCCTCTGCACCGCTGCCGTGTAGTATGAAGGGAGCAGGATGCACGGAGATTCTGCATGGCCCCTACTCTCATCTGGGGCCCATACCTACCGCAGCGTTTGGATTGGGCATGTATCTTCTCGTTTTTGTGCTCGCCCTACTCCGTAGAAAGCTGCTACCCACGGCAGAAACCATACCGGCTGCCCTTCCCGAGCCAGCTCTAGCGCAAGTGGGCGCCTCTCAAGAAACCACTTCAGCTCTATCACCGGTGCGCCAGGCTTCCATTTCAACCGTCTCCGACTGGAAAGCCGCCCTCGCCCCAGCCGACCTCGCGCGCCTGCTTCTTTATGACCGTCTCATCTGGCTACTTACCGCTGCGGGCTTTTGCATCTCCTGGTGGCTTCAATATATCGCAATCTTTGTCCAACGCTCCTTTTGTCCTTACTGCTTCACTTCTGCCCTCACCGTAACCACGCTTGCTGCTATCGCCTGGTACGACTATGTGCAGCAAGGCCGTCCCCTCAATAGCGAACAAAAGATGCTGGGTTTGGTGTTAGGCTTTATCTTGGTACTACTGGGTTTCATCTATGTTCCCGGCATTGTTGGAATGTTGGGAAGTAGTATTTATACAGGTCCCGTTCAGCGCTCCATCAACATGCGCTCCATCCTCGTTCGACCTGGGTCACATATCTACGGCAACCCAAAAGCAAAGTATATCTTGGTGGAGTTTGCCGACTATAACTGTCCCCACTGTGCTGAGGCCGCCCAGGCTCTGCCAGATCTGTTGAAATCCCATCCCGATATCTGTCTCGTATTTCGCAATTTCCCTCTTGGCCTGGATACCGTTCTCCATTTCACCTATTCTGGCATGGCGGCTCAAGCGGCCGAAGCGGCCGCCCTTCAAGGCAAGTTCTGGCAGTACCACGATCTACTCTTCAAAAACCAGCCCGTTATGCAAGCTCCAGGATTCTCCCCAAGCCAGTTCGCCGACTTTGCTAGAAGCCTGGGAATGGATGTCCAAAAGTTTACTGCCGATATGAACAGCCCGGCCATTATCCAACGAGTGCGCCAAGACTACATGGACGGTCTACATGCCCACGTCAATTCCACACCCACCTTCTTCCTCATCACGCCAAACCATATCTACTCGTTTATAGGTATTGACGAGTTCGAAAAACTTCTCAAAGAGCCCAATAACGAGGTGTGGAAGTGAAACCCTTTTTCGCCATTCTAACCATAGGAATGCTGTTCTTACTCGGCGGGAGCTTTGCGGCTACGGCTACCGATGTGGTCTATGTCTCCGGTCAAGTCACCGATGCCCATGGGCAGCCCCTCTCCAACGCGCTCGTGGCCGTGTTTAACGACCGGAATCAGGTGGTGGACTATGCACATACCGATGATAACGGCAATTACATTCTCGCACTGCCAGTAAGCGCTCTCCATCTTCCCCAACATCATAGCCAAACGTTTTTGGCTCAAGTGTTTGACACTGCAGGCCATCTCGTTGGGGGACTTCTCGATTTTATCGCCAACCCACTGCGTGCCGGGGTGCATGCCGCGGCAGCCGGTGTAGCGGCCACGACCCCTAACCCCCTTGCGAAGGGTGGCATTGCCGTTGGCGCTGGTGTCGTAGACCAAACCCTCTTCGCCCTTTCTACAGATAAACAGACGTCCGTTCAACAGCAACACGACCGAAAGCAGCCCGGCATCCTCATACTTAAGGCGATTGCACCAGGCTATAAAGACCTTGCCGGCCCTACAAGCATCTACTGGATGGAAGAGGACACCTTCCACGTAGCCGGCCGAACTCAAAAGGCGACCGTAGCCTGGGTCGATCCGGTGCAACTAGCCTCTTTGAACGCTAAAGAGCCTTCTCATGCCGAATCGAACTATCTCACATTCACCCAAGCCCGCCTCTCCCCAAGCCTAGCGGCCTATGGCCAAACGGTGCGCATCGAGGCCTTTCTTCCCACACCATCCGTGCCCAAAGTCGCCATCGTGGTTGTTGCACGTGATAACCGCAACGGTCTCATCTGGCAACTCTATCCCAAAGGAGATGGCTGGTACGAGGGGGAGTTCACCATAGATAAACGGTTTCCTGTGAACGATCAGACGATCAGCGTTCTCGCGTATGGTGCGGACGAGCAGCACCCGGGCCGACGTCCCGATGTGGAACGTAGCATCCTTCGAGCAGGACTTTGGGACCCGAAGAAGCCTTTTCTGTACAATCCGCTTCTGGTATGTAGCCGCAATCGTGCCGACCTCACCCTCACCGTGCTACCACCAACACGACCATAACTCTTGCAGCTCTATACCTCCACTAATCGTCCCGTCCGCGCCGACGTGTAGGCTGCCAAAATAATCTCTACATTTCGGCGCCCCTCCTCTGGTGTCGCCCGTAAAGGAACACCTTCCAAAAGCACATCAAGAAAGTGGGCTATCTCGGCATCGAAACTCTCTTGCCAATGATGGTGCTCGATAAGCACCTGCGGCTCGTTGTTGGCGGGAAACCACACCAACCCGCGTCTAGGCCAAAACGCTTCGAGCGTAAGGCTGCCCTCGGTACCAAACACGGTCAGCAGAGGAGAGCCTCCTCGGTTGCGCGTCGCGTGTCCGGCAAATAGCTGCCCAAGGTGCCCCCGATCGAACCGAAAGTTCAGCACACCGGTATCCTCGCTTTCAGGCCCTAACTCCGGACGATGCTGCGTGGTCATCGCCTGCACCTGAACGATCTCACCACCAACGTGCCGGAGGATGTCCACATGATGAATTGCCGCATCCATCAGCTGCCCTCCACCTGCCTCTTCAGGCCGCGCGCGCCAGCCGCGGTTCATAGCCTCCGGCTGCCAGTGCGCGTAGGTCTGCTGCAAACCGGTTACAATGCCTATTCGGCCCTCACGGATCAACTCCATCGCTCGATTCACCACCGGATCCAGCCGCATGTTCTCTCCATGAAACAGAACCACCCCGGCCTCTCTAGCCGCAGCGATCATGCGATCGCAGTCTTCTAAGGTGTTGGCCAGAGGCTTTTCGCATAGAATATGTTTTCCAGCCCTCGCTGCCGCAATCGCATATTCCGCATGAAGATGGTGTGGTAGGCAAAGATCTACCGCATCAACGGTGGAATCGGCCAAAACCTCTTCATAGGAGGCCACAATGCGGCTTCCCACGCTCTTACCGAGTAGTTTTTCATAGTGCGCTCGCGCCCGATCGGCCTTTTCCATGTCGAGATCGCAGAAAACCGAGAGGGTGGCGCGCTCATACTGTTTTGCAAACGCAGCAATGTGTTGGGGTGCAATGACCCCACATCCAACCAGTGCAATCTGAAGCATAGTAGACCCCTTCTGGCACAGAGGAATGGTAAGTGCGATGTTCGCTGTGACCGCTCTTAACGCACATAGAGTCTACCGCATGTTCCTGCTCCAATGAGAACGGTTTAAGCCCTGCTGATGTGGGATCAGCAATCCAGAGGAACTTTTCACGATAATTTCACAATCCAGCGATATAATAGAAAGAAGTAAAAATATAAATTATATCATTTTTAGATGATGCATTTATGTTCTTATACAATGACTTTATCTCTCTTCTGCAGCAGTGACACTATTAGAAGCGAGATGGGTTTCAGTATCGTCGGAGAGGCCAACACACACCGTTACCCTACTTGCTACGGGAGAGAGAAATGCTATCACGATCCGAGCAGCGAGAGCAAATCGAGATACTCCGGTCTCAGACCGGAGCGGAGCGTCTTGATTATCTATGTCGCACCTATCGCGACAACATTCTACGTATCTGCTATGCAGTTCTTCACGAGCCCAACGAAGCAGAAGATGCAACTCAAGAGGTTCTCCTCCTTGCTTCGAAGCATTTCCTACAGTATCGAGGTGAGTGTGCCCTAACAACCTGGATTTGGCACATCGCCTATAACTACAGCCTCAAATGCTGTCGCCAGCGAGAGGCGCATGCTTACCTTCCGTTGCCCGAAGAGGCTCTCACACCTGATCGCAATGAACATACGCTGGAGAATATCCTCTTCTTTCGTCAAATGGAAAGCACAGTGCTCGCCCGTCTCAGCTCCTGCAACCGGCTCATCTACATTTATACCTTCCACTATGAGATGAGTTCGGAGGAGATCGCTCAAGCTCTACCTCTCGCCGAGTCGCTGAGCGCGAGTGCTGTTCGATCGCGGCTCTATCGGATCATTCGTCCAACCATTGAACAGGTTCAGCGCGAATTCGAGTAAGCTGCAAAAATTTTTTAAGATTCATGCAACAGCATAACAGGCACAGGATATCTATTCTAGTGTGATGCGGCTCCCTTCCAAATGACCTTCGGAACCGGCCAGGGACAACCGACATCTCTGCCATCAAGGCCCTTCGGTGCTCTCATTAATTCCATTTGAAAAAGGGGATGGGAGCGCCTTCTTTTTAGGCCTCTTCTGATACGTCCTTCAAGTGGTTTTTTCGCCATCGCCTCCTAGGCGAACACTCTGATCCGCAAAGCCACGTCCCTTACACAACGCCCGATTACCGCCGGCTTCGCCACCCCGTTGTCTCTCAAAGCCTCCAGCAGGGCGTCTACACTCTCTGGTGCCACAACAATGGCCAAGCCTCCAGAGGTTTGTGGGTCTAGCATCACGCTAAGACGAGTCGCAGCAACTTCCTCGGACACCTCTAAATGCGCGCCTAAATAGGCGCGATTCTCTCGCTCGCCCCGAGTCACATTGCCGGCAGCTGCTAAAGCCTCTACCTCTGGTAGGAGAGGAAGCGCCGAACTCTCCAGCTCCATGCCAACGCGACTTGCCCTTGCCATCTGGAACAGGTGCCCCAGCAATCCATAGCCCGTGATGTCGGTCGCCGCGTGCACCGGTAGGTCTGCACCTATTCCCAAAGAGCGCATGGCCGCTGCCGCTCCTCTGTTGAGCATGGCCATGCTTTGACAGGCCGCTTCGAGCACATCCGTTGGGCATTCGTCAAACTTAGCCGCCGTAGTGATGATTCCTGTCCCCAGTGGCTTGGTCAGCACAATAACATCCCCGGGACGCGCTCCGGCATTCGTGGCGATGTGTTCAGGATGTACCAGACCTGTAACGGCCATGCCAAACTTCGGCTCAGTGTCTTCCACACTATGCCCACCTAACAGCACTACCCCTGCCTCACGAGCCTTCTCTGCACCGGCCTCCAAGATGGCACGAAGCTCTTCGGCAGGGCGTTCCCGAACGGGATAACACAGAATATTGAGGGCCGTGATCGGCTCACCGCCCATCGCATAGACATCGGAAAGGGAGTTGGCTGCGGCGATAGCCCCAAACCAACGCGGGTCGTCCACGATCGGCGTAAAAAAGTCTACCGTCTGTACCAGCGCTGTTGTTTCGTTTAGCCGATAGACGCCGGCATCATCCGCCGTCTCGAACCCAACCAGCAGCGCTTGAGAGACGGATGGAGGCAGTTCGCGCAGCACCTGCGCGAGCTGGTCTGCCCCAATCTTGCTGGCTCAACCGGCACAACGCACCAGATGCGTCAGTCGTGTCCGCTGATCAATCGGCTCGCTCACAACCTCACCCCCTTTCTCGTTTGCCAATAGTTACGCAATCATCTTACCACTGAAAGCCCTAAAACCAAGACAAGGATGTCCGCCTCGTAGCCGTTGCCTAGGCCACAGGATCACATCGAAACCTCATTCGAACACATCTTTCCTTATCGCAGTTACCAGATTGGCGACTTTCAGCTATTTTGCGATCTCACTCCCCTCCGTTCACAGAGATCACACTCCTCTATTTTTTGCCCCAAAACCTACAAGAGGGCTTGCATGGCACGCATGTCTTGCGGTAGAATGATGGGGACGCTTACGAAAGTAGGCAGAAAAAGCGTGAACCTTTAAGTCGGTCCGGTGAGGCTGACAAGGGATGTGCGGTTTGTTCTATCCTACCTTGAAAACAACATCCGGCCAAAAGCTGGGTTAGGATTGACACAACACCCTCTCCGCCTCCCCCGGCCCCAGATCGCGGATGGTGGCATGCTGTGTCGTGCGCTCCGCCTCCGCAAGGAGAGATAGCCGTGGAGAGCGAACATCCAAAGACGGATGCCCAAAACAATCTACAAACGGTGCCCCTTATGGATGCCGATGACATCCGAAGGGCCCTTACCCGCGTTGCTCATGAGATCGTTGAGCGAAATCGAGGTGTTGAGAACCTCGTCCTCATTGGCATTCTCACCCGTGGTGCTCCCCTTGCTCAGCGCCTTTCGCGACTCCTTCAGCAGATAGAAGGAAGCTCTGTTCCTGTAGGTCGCCTTGACATTGGCCTCTACCGCGATGACTACGGCACAAACCCCAAAGGCCTGCCCGCCGTCGCCCCTTCCGATATACCGGTAGACCTAAATGAAAAGCGCGTCGTGCTTGTTGACGATGTGCTCTTCACGGGTCGAACCGTCCGTGCGGCACTCTCTGCTATCCTCGATCTGGGACGCCCGGCCTGCATCCAACTCGCTGTACTGCTTGATCGTGGGCATCGTGAACTGCCTATTCGCCCCGACTTCGTTGGCAAAAATGTGCCAACCGCACGGCACGAACATATCGCCGTGCACCTTAGCGAAACTGACGGCGAAGATCGTGTCCTCCTGCAAAGACAAGGGGTCTAGCAACAAAGGAAGGAACTTCTAGGGTATGCGTCATCTACTGACTCTGCGCGAAACATCGAAACAGGATATCCTGCATATCCTACAGACGGCTGCCAGCTTCAAAGAGATTTTGCAGCGCCCTGTTAAAAAGGTACCCACGCTGCGCGGCCGCGCTATGGTAACCCTCTTCTATGAAAACTCCACGCGTACCCGCACCTCTTTTGAAATGGCCGCCAAAATCATGAGCGCCGAAGCCATCAACATCGCCGTCGCCCAATCCTCGGTAGCGAAAGGGGAATCGCTCAAAGATACCTTGCTGACCCTCCAGTCTTTGAAGGCCGATTGCATTGTGATGCGCCACTACGCTGCCGGCGCCCCAGAATTTGCTGCAAAGCTCCTACAGATCCCCGTGGTGAATGCCGGTGATGGTCGCCATGAACATCCTACTCAAGCGTTGCTAGACCTTTTCACCATCCAGCACTACAAAGGCACCATTGAGGACTTAACCGTGGCCATCGTGGGGGATATCGCGCATAGCCGAGTCGCTCGCTCCAACATTTGGGGGCTTACAAAGCTCGGTGCTAAAGTGCGCCTTGTTGGCCCGCGAACCC
This sequence comes from Chthonomonas calidirosea T49, assembly GCF_000427095.1. Classification (NCBI taxonomy): domain Bacteria; kingdom Bacillati; phylum Armatimonadota; class Chthonomonadia; order Chthonomonadales; family Chthonomonadaceae; genus Chthonomonas; species Chthonomonas calidirosea. The sequence continues at coordinate 124,520 of NC_021487.1, read as the reverse complement.
TTATGCCAAAAGATGTCGATCGGCTTCCAGTCAGCGTTTATTACGACCTAAGTGCAGGGCTTGAAGGGGCCGATGTGGTGAATGTCCTCCGCATTCAGACGGAGCGTCAAGACCGTGGGCTTCTTCCAGGACTTCGTGAATACTCTCGGCTCTACGGTATCTCCGCCTCCACCCTGCGGTACGCAAAGCCGGATGTGCTTGTGCTGCACCCAGGCCCTATGAATCGAGGCGTTGAGATATCTGCCGAGGTCGCCGATGGCAAGTGCGGATTGCAATGTGCCGTAACCGAACAGGTGACCAACGGGATCGCCGTTCGCATGGCCGTGCTTTATCTACTGATGGGCGTGCCCCAATCTGAGGAGAGCTGAATTGAGAACGATTTTGGCCGGAGGGCGCATTCTCGACCCCTCTCAGAACCTCGATCGCGTGGGCGACCTTCTGATTGAAGACGGTCGCATTGTTGGTATTACCCCTCCAGGCGAAACCCGCCAAGCCGATGAGGTAATACCCGTGGATGGTCTTCTTGTAACCCCAGGACTTATAGATATCCACGTCCATCTGCGTGAGCCTGGCTTTGAATATAAAGAGGACATCGAAAGCGGAACGCGTGCCGCTGCCGCAGGTGGGTTCACTTCTGTCTGCTGCATGCCCAATACGAACCCAGCCATAGATAGCGCACCGGTTGTCCACTACATTCGTGAACGGGCAGAAAGATGTGGCTTGGCCAGGGTGTTCCCCATCGCGGCAGCCACTAAAGGCATGGAAGGAGGCCAACTAACCGAGATGGCCGATCTGAAGGCGGCCGGTGCCATCGCCATCTCCGACGACGCCTTCCCCATTCAAAGCGCCGAGACGATGCGGAGGGTGATGGAGTATTGTGCCATGCTCGACCTTCCGCTGCTGACCCATAATGAGGACAAATCGCTAACCGCCCACGGCGCCATGAACGAAGGCTACATCTCCACCGTGCTCGGCATTGCCGGCATGCCGCGGGTCGCCGAAGATATTGCGGTAGCTCGTAATATCCTCCTCTGTGAATATACCGGCTGCCGTCTTCACCTCCTGCACATCTCCTCGGCACGAACCGTTCAGATTCTGCGCCAGGCTAAAGCAAAAGGCTTGCCGGTTACCGGTGAGGCCTGCCCCCATCACTGGGCTCTCACCGAAGAGGCCTGCCTCGGCTACAACACCGACGCCAAAATGAACCCCCCTCTGCGTACCGCACAGGACTGCGAGGCGATTAAAGAGGCGTTGGCTGATGGTACCATAGACTGCATCGCTACAGACCATGCTCCGCATGCCGCTCACGAGAAAGAGACGGAGTTCGAAGCAGCTCCGTTCGGAATCGTTGGCCTTGAGACCGCCTTTGCCCTGGGCTATACCCATCTCGTGCTGTCTGGAAAACTCACCCTTAACGATCTCATCGCACGGCTAACCTACAACCCGGCGCGCATTCTGTCAATCCCACACAAGCTCGGCACGTTGCAACCAAATGCCCCTGCCGATGTGGCGGTGTTTGACCTCGATTGCGAATGGACGGTTGACCGCACAAAACTCCATTCAAAGTCAAAAAATACGCCGTTTCATGGAGCTACCGTGAAAGGGAAACCTCTTTTCACCCTGCTGAACGGCAGAAAAATAGAGGTGGATTCGCATGATTAGCAGAGCGCAAACGGTTTTTAGCGGAGGACCTATCCTTACGATGGAGCCGGAAAACCCCGTGGCAGAAGCTCTTGCGATCGGCTCCGATGGTCGCATTCTTGCCGTCGGAAGAGAATCGGAGGTTAAAATTCTCGCACGTTCCACCACCAAACAGATTGACCTCCAAGGGAAGGCCCTTCTTCCAGGCTTTTTCGACTGTCACATGCATATACTGCCTCTAGGACTTGCGCTCATGCAAGTAGACCTCTCTCCCTCGGTAGCCAAATCGACAGACGATATCGTTCGGCTCCTGCGCAAGCGTCTCGAAGAGCAGCCGGATGCACCATGCATTCTAGGTAATCGCTATGACCACAACCGTCTTACTCCGCCCGCACATCCCACACGGTACGATCTGGATAAGGTCTGTACCGATCGCCCGGTGCGCATCGAGCATACCTCTGGTCATGCGGCCGTCGTCAATAGCCACGCCCTCAAGCTTTTGAACATTACAAGGGAAACCCCAGACCCCATCGGGGGCACCATCGTACGCGACGCTAACGGCGAGCCAACCGGAGTGCTCCTTGAAACGGCCTCTTGGCAAAATCTTGACAAGATTATCCCTCCCCCCACGCGAGCACAGCAGCTTGAAGCGCTAAAACTTGCCAACCGTTACCTCGTTGAGCGCGGCATCACCTCTGCATCCGACGCCAATACGCTGCCTGAAGAGATCGAGGCTTACGTCCAAGCGGTGCACACCAAAGTACTGCAGGTACGTGTCAACGGCATGATCGCCTGGGCCGATGTCATGCGCTCCGCCAGAAACAACCCACCCGCTCCTCATGACTTTCACCATCCCGATATCAGCGGGCACCAGTTCCATATTGGGCAGGCAAAGCTCTTTTCTGACGGTGCCATCACCACCCGTACTTGCCGCCTATCGCAGCCCTTCCAAGACATGCCCGACAACTATGGTCTCTTCCTTCATCCACCTGAAGAGCTAGAAGCCTATATCCTGGCGGCTCACCAGAAGGGTTGGCAGATCGCCACTCACGCTATTGGCGATGCCGCCATAGATCTTGTCCTGCGCTGCTATGCTAAGGCGCAACGCGCCCACCCGCGCCCACGCCCTGGTCACCGAATAGAGCACTGCATGCTCCTCAACACCGATCTGATCGCTCGTCTGAGGCGCCAACGGATCTGGTCTATCGGTCAGCCGGAATTTCTTTCACAGCTCGGCGATGCCTATATCGCCGCTCTAGGGATGGAACGAGCCAATGCGCTCTCCCCCTATGCAACGCTCGAAGCCCAAGGAGTGGCACAAGCTTTCAGCTCAGATTGCCCTGTCGTTCCCGGCGCTCCTCTCGATGGCATACATGCTGCCATGGAACGCAAAACTCCTTCCGGCCTCGTTCTCAATGAACAAGAGAGGGTCCCGGTCGAAGTCGCCCTTTACGCCTATACCGCTAGCCCTGCCTACGCGACCCGCACCGATGATGATCGCGGTACTCTCTCTGCCGGGAAATGGGCCGATTTCGTTATTCTTTCTGAAAACCCCATGAAAGTTCCTCTTTCGGAATGGGAACGCCTCAATGTCGTAGCCACTTTTATACAGGGAGAGCGTGTCTATGGAGAGCTATCTTAGAAAAGGAATATTGAAGGAAAGAAAGCTATGAGTAAAGCGATACTTGTTCTTGAGGATGGAACCGTTTTTGAAGGCGAATCGTTGGGAGCATGTGGATACACCACAGGCGAGGTCGTTTTTAATACCGGCATGACCGGTTATCAGGAGATCCTTACCGATCCCTCCTATGCCAATCAGATCGTCACTCTCACCTACCCGCTCATCGGTAACTACGGCATCAATCCCGACGACTTCGAGTCGCGGAAGGTGCAGGTAAGCGGCCTTGTGGTGCGTGAGGTATCCGAAACGCCAAGCAACTGGCGCGCCGAGTGGAATCTTCACGATTTTCTTAAGGAGCGCGGGATCGTTGCCATCTCCAAAGTAGATACGCGCGCGCTTACACGCACCTTGCGCATCCGTGGAGTCATGATGGGCACTATCTCCACCGAGGAGACTCCTCAACAAGCCCTTGAACGTCTGCGTTCAGCGCCACGCTACGAATCGGCAGACCTCACCCGACTTGTCACCACCGAACAACCCTATCGGTGGTACCCAGGAGATAAGGCGCCAACTCCTATCGCTTCCCCTAAAACTTCGCACGAAGCGCGATGGCGCCTTGCCCTTATAGATTGCGGCGTAAAATTCAATATCTTGCGCAGCTTGGCCGCACTGAATTGTCAGGTTACCGTCTACCCCTGCACGGCTACTGCATCGGAGATTCTCCGAGAGAATCCCGACGGCATTGTTCTCTCGCCCGGCCCTGGCGACCCGGCACACCTCGGCTATATTGTGAACACCGTTCGCGCTCTGGTCGAACGCAAACCGATCATGGGGGTCTGCCTTGGCAACCAACTGCTAGGGTATGCCTTCGGCAGTCGAACCTTCAAGCTCAAGTTCGGGCACCGCGGCAGCAACCATCCTGTGAAAGACCTACAAAGCGGGCGCGTCTACATCACGTCTCAAAACCACGGATATGCCGTTGATCCCGATAAACTGCGCGATGGGATGGAAGTTGCCCAGATCAACCTTAACGACGGCACGGTTGAGGGGCTGCGTCATCGAGAGCTACCCATCTTCTCGATCCAGTATCACCCTGAAGCCTCTCCTGGGCCTAACGATAGCGCGAATCTCTTTCATAGGTTCATTGAGATTCTTGAGCAGGTAGAGGCGAAGAAATGAAGATCTTTAACCACGACAGCGATCGGGCAACACCAAGTGCCAACATTCAAGAGTTACCGCTGAAAAACAGAAATCGCTACTATTTTTCGCTCTTTCTTCTGCTTGTGCTTGGCTACACGGCCCTGGCCTTCACTACAGGCTACATCCCTTCCAGCTCTATGGAACCCCTGTTGAAGCCAGGCGACCATGTGCTGCTTATGCGAGCGTGGGCTGCTTACCCCTTTGGCATCCTCCCCTCCCGTGGGGATGTGGTGACCTTCCACTTTACAAAAGCGGCTCAAGAACGAGATGCTGCCAATTTTCCTGGCACCGACGCCACCTCCATTAAAAGCGGGGAGATCCTTATCAAGCGAATCGTGGCTTTGCCAGGAGAAACCGTGCAGATACTTGGCAATACCGTCTACATCAACGGCAAGCCGCTACATGAAAACTATACAACCATTCCGGTTAACAACCCAAACCTCTACTACCCCTACGCCGTCCTTCAACCACTAACAGTGCCATCCGACTGCGTCTTTGTCTTAGGAGATAACCGCAATAATAGCGACGATAGCCGCTTTTGGGGGCCACTGCATATCCGTGACATTACCGCCAAGTACGTCCTGACCCTCTATCATACCAAACCACCAAAAGATTCAGAGAGTCAATGAAGCCAAGCCAACAACATACAACAGACGTACCGACAGGGAAAGCCATTATCTTTAAATAATCGGCGAAACGTCCTTCCTTTCCTAGCTCTGCTTGGTCTCTTATTTGCAGTACGGCTCTACGCTTTAGACAGCGATGCATATCCTCGCCTCTCCTGGAGCAGCGCCCTCCTCACCGATGAAGGCTTCTACCTCCATAACGCCAGAAACCAACTCCTCTTCCATCACCCCATCACCGATGACTTCAATAATGAGCTCATCATGCCCTACCTCCACTACGCCCAAATCGCTACCTTCCACCTCCTCGGTACCGGCCTCCTCCAAGACCGCCTCCTCAGCGTCCTTTTCTCCCTCCTGACCCTCCCCCTCCTCTTCTTCCCAACCCAACGCCTCTTCGATACCCCTACCGCCCTCCTCGCTACCCTCCTGTGGGGACTGAGCCATGCCAACTTCCTCTACAACCGCCTCGCCCTCATGACACTCGGCGGAGCTTTCTTCCTTAGCTTAGGGTGGGCGTTGTGGGTGGAAGGACTGCTCGCGGCAGAGAGAGGTCGAGGCGGGGTGTGGATGGGGCTGAGTGGGTTGGTGTTGGGAGCGGTGTATGGGGTTCGAGGGCTTGGGGCGCTGGTGTGGGGGGTGCCGTTGGGGGTGTTGGGATGGACAAGACGATGGCGCTTGTTGGGCTGGTGGAGTGGAGGGTTCCTCGCTTCCCTCCTCTTCTATCTCCTCTGGTGGTATCTCCCACATGCTAAACAGATCCAACATATGAACCGCTACTATCTTAACCATCAGCTACTTCCTCATAGCCTGTGGGCATTACGTGAGAATATATTGGTAAATCTCTTTGGCCATCATCGAGGTATTGCTCCTTATCTCTTCCTTCATCTGCCCGTCGAGACGCTGCTGGTGCTTCTTCTTAGCGCAGCTCTGCTCATAAAAAAGGAACGGTGGTTCCAGGCACCCCAAACCGATGGGCTTGCTTTTCTCTTCGGCTGGCTAACAGTCTTCGTCCTCTTCTGTATCATTTCAAGCTATGCGCCCTCTCGTTACTATGTGCTGTTCTACCCAGCTCTCGCCGTGCTGGCCGCCGTGGCATTACAAAGGTTTCCTCTCGTATTCCGCACGGTAGCTACGCATCGCCCGTCGCGAAGTCTGCTGACAGGCTATGTAGGGTTTCAAATCGGTCGTCTGCTCAATCTGCCAGGGCGATTTGAAGATGGCATCCCGTTTCTTTTGGGGCTGTGTTGCGGTGGGCTCGCGTTTCTACTTATGCCGCCTCCAAAGCTGCTGACCCAGCCCTCGCTGAACATGCTTCGCGCTCTATGTATTGGGGTGTGGATATTTTTCCAAATTGCCTGGACAACCGATTGGCTGACCCATTTAAGCTATACCCAAAAACAGACGAGCCTTCAGCTAGCGTCGATGCTTCCTAAAAACAGCGTGTTGTTTGGCGATGCGGCTCCTGGGCTCTGCCTGTTCAATCGTTTTGTGAACGTGCCGGTACTGCCAGGTCTCTGCAACGATCGCGATCCACTAGCACACTACCGATCACATCCACGCTATCTCGCTCTGCTCGACGGGCGACGTAACCTACAATGGTGGCGTCGTAGATATCCTACGATATTTCAACAGAAGCCTTTACTACATTGCAAAGTTGTGGGCTTCGGCGTCGTTGTCTACGCTGTGCCCACCTCCATAGAGTAAGTCACAGAGAGGTACTATGCCAAAAGATAAGTCATTAAAGAAGGTAATGGTCATCGGCTCCGGCCCCATCGTCATTGGGCAAGCCGCTGAGTTTGACTATGCCGGCTCCCAAGCCTGTCGTGCTCTGCGTGAAGAGGGCATTTCGGTGGTGCTCATCAACTCCAACCCCGCCACCATCATGACCGACTCGGATATGGCCGACCGGGTCTATATTGAGCCGCTCAACGTCGAATTCGCCACACGTGTTATCGAACGCGAACGCCCTGACGGGCTGCTCCCCACCCTCGGAGGTCAAACCGGCCTCAATCTAGCTACCCAGCTTGCCGAAGCCGGTATTCTGGAAAAATATGGGGTTCGCCTTCTCGGAACACCCCTTGAGGCCATTCGAAAGGCGGAAGACCGCGAGGAGTTCCGCAACCTCATGCGGGCTATTGGGGAACCGGTTCCCGAGTCGTGGATCATCACCGACGAAGACCAGCTATCCGAGCCTATTTCAGCAGGAATCTGGCCGCTTATCGTGCGACCAGCCTACACGCTCGGCGGCACAGGAGGAGGCATTGCCCACAACGAAGAGGAGCTTTACGAGATCGCTCATCGAGGGCTTTCTCTCTCTATGCGCCATCAGGTCATGGTAGAGCGATACCTCAACGGGTGGAAAGAGATCGAATATGAGGTCATGCGCGATGCCAACGACACGGCCATCACGGTCTGCAACATGGAGAACATAGACCCCATGGGCGTGCACACGGGTGACAGCATCGTTGTGGCTCCTTCCCAGACGCTTACGGATAAAGAGTACCAGATGCTGCGCTCGGCCTCTCTCAAAATCATTCGTGCGTTGGGCATCGAAGGCGGATGTAACGTACAGCTAGCCCTCGATCCCAAATCGTTCGCCTACTATGTCATCGAGGTAAACCCACGTGTCTCTCGCTCCTCTGCACTGGCTTCTAAAGCTACGGGCTACCCCATTGCCAGAGTGGCCGCCAAAATCGCGATAGGGCTGCATCTCGATGAGATCGAAAATGCGGTCACCCGTAAAACTTTGGCCTGTTTTGAGCCGGCGCTCGACTACTGTGTGGTCAAAATCCCACGCTGGCCTTTCGACAAGTTCGTCTTGGCCGACCGACGTATCACAACCCAGATGAAGGCCACCGGTGAGGTTATGGCTATAGACCGCTCCTTTGAGGCAGCCTTGATGAAGGCTATTCGCTCTCTAGAGATCGGCATCTACGGCCTCACCAACCGAAAATCACATCTGTTAAGCGATATTGAACTGGAGGAGGCTATTCGTGTCCCCAATGACGAACGCCTATGGGCGATCACTGAAGGCTTCCGTCGCGGTATGTTGGTGGAAGAGATCCATGCGTTGAGTCATATTGACCCCTGGTTCCTGAGAAAGATTGAGGGGCTGGTGAAATTGGAGACAAAACTACGACTTAACGCACGCGCTATCGCGCGACTGGCTCTACAGGAAGAGGACTTGGGCAATGAGCCAACAAACTATCCCCTCGTCACCCGCCTCTTGCGAGAAGCAAAACATGCCGGCTTTCCCGATAGGGTCATTGCTGAGTTTGCGGAGATCCCAGAGGCGAAACTTCGCGCTCTTCGTAAACGTCTAGGTATCCAACCGGTCTATAAAATGGTAGATACCTGTGCCGCCGAGTTTGAGGCGGCCACCCCCTATTTCTACTCCTGCTACGACCAGGAGGATGAGGCTTTGGTGGAGACAACTCATGGCTCATGAAAAATACGTATTGGCCACCGGCGACACGGCCATCGAACGACTAAAGGTGGTCGAGGCCACCCACGGCCCCGACACCCAGGCCTTTCTTAAGCGTGCAGGCCTTCGAGAGGGCCTGCATGTGGCCGACATTGGGTGCGGTGTAGGGATCGTCTCCCAGTGGATCGCCCTCCAAGTGGGCTCTAGCGGCTCGGTTATCGGCGTAGATGCGAGTGCCGAGCAGACACAGACGGCCACACAGCTAGCCCAAAAGGCCGGTCTTACGAACCTCCGGTTTCATACGGCCTCAGCCTATGCCACAGGACTGCCCTATGGCACCTTTGACATGGTTTTTTGCCGCTTCTTGCTCATGCACCTTGCCCATCCTCAACGGGCGCTTCGCGAGATGGCTTCGTTGCTGAAACCAGGAGGTGTCCTGGCTGTTGAAGATGGTGATTTCACGGCGGTTTTCTGTTGGCCTCCTTCGCCCGCCTATGAACGCTGCTTCGAACTCTACCGGGCTGCCGGCGCTCAACAAGGAGCAGACTTCACCATCGGCCGCAAGCTCTTCTCCTTGGTTCGTGACCTCGGGCTTCACTCGGTTCAGGTGAACCTTGCTCAGCCCATCTTCGCAGAAGGCGCGCAAAAGCTTCTCCCAGGGTGGACAATCGAAGAGGCTACCGAGAACCTGGTAGCCGCTGGCCTTGCGACCAGAGAGGAGATTAACGATATCTGTCAGCAGCTGCGGAGAATGGCCAACGACGAAAGCGTCGTTTTTGGAATGGCGCGTATGATGCAGGTGTGGGGCACGAAATAGACATAAAAAGCCAAAGGTTACAGCACGCCATGCAGATCGGCTTAAAGGACATAGATAAAGAGATTGCAACCCAACTGGCTGCACGGCTTGAAGTGGCGCCGGGGAGCTATCTGCTGGATAACATCGCCTGGAAAGGAACCCTGCCGTTCCACTTTACCTGGTCGGCCGTCTCCGGCCCTCGATGGATTCAAAAACGCCCCCCTACACCCGTAGAGGCGAAAGCCTACACCAGCTACCTGAAACGCCGTCGTCGCCAAAGAAACCGTAAGCTTTACCTTACGGCAGGCATCGGCTTTCTTGCTCTACTCCTTTTGACGACCTACATCGTTTATGGATTTGTGTTCCCTGCGCCCGTCTTCCTTCAAATGCTATGGTTCCTCATCCTGTTCTGCGTTCTGGGCTGTGGCATAGGTGCTCTACGCCAACGCTTGGTGCCGCTCGACAATACCATTCCTCCCGAGGAATTGGCGGCAGCTCTCCCTCTCCTCCATCTCTCTGAGGCAGAGCGAGCCTATGGCGATATTCTGCTCCTCCTCGCCCAAACGTCTCCTTCCGAGCCGGAACAGGAGCGCGAACTTCGCTCGACGCTGAACCACCTTAGCCGCCTGTTGGAATCGAAACGACAACTTGAAACTATTCGCCAAAACCTCCTTAAGCTTCATCAAGAAGAGAACCTCCAAAGGCTATCCGAGGAGTACGCCGAACTGGCCCTCCAACGGGATGCAGCGACCGATCCCGCGGCACGTGCCACCTTTGAGCATTCTATGCAGCTCTGCCTGGAACGCATCGAAGGGCTGCGCGCGCTGCAGCGCAACCTCGAGCGCCTTTCAGCGCAGCAAAAGGCCATCGAACAGACGATTTTAGCGGCCCGCAATGCCCTTGTGCGCCTCCAATCGGTGCCGCGTTACGAACCGCAGCTACAAAGCGCCTCGAATGAGCTTTATGACACCATCGCACAGGTGCGCCAAAGAGCACAGGCGACCGAGCAGGCCGTCATCGAACTGCTTCATATGAACTGATTTTGAAAGGATGGTGAAGAGTACACACTATGCTGAATAGCAAACCGATGAAAGTTGCCGTCATTGGCTCCGGCCCCATTCGCATCGGGCAGGGCATCGAATTTGACTACTGTTCCGTTCATTGCATCTGGGCCCTCCGCGAACTCGGCCATATGGCCATCATCGTGAATAACAACCCCGAAACCGTCTCCACTGACTTCGATACCTCCGACCGACTGTTTTTTGAGCCGCTCACACTGGAGGACGTTCTCAACGTCCTCGAACATGAAGAGGTGGATGGAGTTATCGTGCAGTTTGGCGGCCAAACGGCCATTAATCTGGCTCGTCCCCTCCATGAAGCCGGTGTTTCCATTCTAGGCACCTCACCCGACTCCATTGACCTCGCCGAAGACCGCGACCGATTCGAGAAGGTTCTGACCGAGCTTGGCATTCCAAAACCACCTGGGCGCGCTGTCACCAGCATTTCGGCAGCGCTGGAGGTGGCAGAAGAGATCGGTTACCCCGTTCTCGTACGCCCCAGCTATGTGCTTGGAGGGCGCGCAATGGAGATCGTGTACAACCGCGCGGAACTTGAGCAATACATGAACTATGTAGTGGATGTCTCACCTCGTGCTCCCATTCTTGTGGACAAATATATTCTTGGGCGCGAGGTGGAAGTGGACGTTATTGGAGACGGTGAGGAGTGCCTTATTCCTGGCATTATGGAGCATATCGAACGCGCCGGCGTTCACTCTGGCGATAGTATGGCTGTATATCCTCCTCAGACCCTTTCCAAGCACGTTATCTCTCAGGTAGTTGAGACCTCCACGCTCTTGGCAAAGCGACTCGAGGTGCGAGGTCTTATGAACATTCAGTTTGTGGTGGATAACGAGACCGATACAGCCCAAGTTCTCGAGGTAAACCCGCGCTCCTCCCGCACCGTTCCCTATCTTAGCAAAATAACGGGCATTCCAATGGTAAAAGTGGCGACGCGAGCCATATTCGGATATACCCTTCGCGATCAGGGCTATCAGCCGGGTCTCTACCCTGAATCGCCATCCATTGCCGTAAAAGCCCCCGTCTTTTCCTTCCTTAAACTTACTCAGGTGGATATCAACCTCGGCCCAGAGATGAAATCCACCGGAGAGATCATGGGCATCGCGCGCGACTATCCTCAAGCGCTTTACAAGGCCCTCATCGCATCGGGAATCGGCGTACCCCGAGGCGGCAGCCTCATTGTTACGGTTGCCGATGCCGATAAGGCCGAGAGTGTACCCATTGTACGAGAGTTCGAAGAGCTCGGCTTTCGCATCTTTGCCACGGAGGGCACAGCCCGCTTCCTTAATCAACATGGCATTCGGGCAAACGTCGTCAAAAAGCTCCATGAGGGAGAGGGCAACATTGTAGACCTTATTCGCAGCGGTCAGATCGCGCTGCTCATCAACACACTTTCAAGCGATCGTCGCATTGAGCGTGAGGCCGCCCGCATACGTCGCGCGAGCGTGGAGGCCGGTGTACCTTGTCTAACCAGCCTGGACACAGCTCGCGCCCTGCTCGTCGCTCTCAAAGCCCGCCGCTCCGGCACTCCAGAAGTCGCCACCATAACGGAATACCTTCAACCCATCTAGACAGGGGTCTATAAACCGCGCCTCCCTATTCAAGAGGCTATACCAGCCAGTCCAACGTGGGCAGGTGCTTACCTGCCCAACTTTCACTTTTCGTGGAAGCCTCCTAGCAAAGAGCACCTCAATAGATGGCTTTGCTTCATCGTGCATTTCCTCGCCATTCAGAGCATCGTTGCCATTTTTCCGCCAAACCTTGCGGCACCCTTGGTTCAGCAAAAAGCGGATCTTATAGTGACTTCCAGACGGTTTTAGGTGTTATTATAGATGAAGGTGCAAAGAACCCGATAACCTTCTAGTAGTTTGGCCTTGGCCCTTTTTGTATCGTTCATAATGTTTACCTTGGAGACAGGACACACCAAGGAATAAGTCCTAAGAGCACAGGAGAGCAAAGTGATTCAAACTCCTTTTGCGCTGCGCACAAAACAACCGGATTCGGCAGACTCCACAGGACAGCTGGGCGGCTTGGTCTTTGTGTTGATCGTCGGGTTCTTCCTACCTGCGGCGTTGCTGCCCCTTCACTTTGTGAGATATCCAACATTTGAACTGGATGGTTACCCCTTTACCCTGATACCCCACGCGGCTTGGGGGCTTTGTCTCCTCGGAAGTGTTGCCCTCCTTGCGTGGTACTCGCGTGCCCGATCGGCGAAACTGGGGCTAGTAAATGCCTCGGCTATCTGTTTCTGCATCTATGTGCTCCTACTTTGTTCAACCTTCTCGTCTTTTCTCGCGGGCTGGTCGCTCTTCTTTCTCTCCCAGTGTTTGCAGGGCCGCGAACGTCAGCTGACACTGACAACCCTTAAGGTGCTGCTAGCACTGCATGTGGTGATCGCCTATCTCGCCTATGCCTTGCACTTTCATCAGTTCCACTCCCCCTATGTGGGCTATCGCGCCTCCGGCCTTTATGGCAACCCCTTTGATCTGACCCCGCACATGCTTGTGTTCTTCTTTATCCTGTTAGCGGAGCTGTTGCAACATCCCCTGTCGTGGCGGACGCCTTGGCGATTGAACGCACCCTTTTTTGTGCTGGTGCTCCTTCTCTTAACCTACACCCGCGGTTGTTATGTTGGATTGGCCGCTGGCCTAGGTTGCATCGCCCTTTTTCAAAGTCGCCCACGACGCTACGTGTTGATCCTCTCCGCAGCCGTGCTGATCATAGGCTGTTTTTGGCTGCGCAGCGATAAACATATCTCCACGCAGCTGCTTCAGCACGATAACTCTACAAGAACGCGAATCTCAGACTGGTTCAGCGGGCTCGAATCCTCGCTCTCCAACTATCCCTGGCTTGGCGCTAACGCGCTCGTTCATCCCTCAGACCTCTCTAACGGGGCGGGCATTCATACCCTCATCTCTAGGGCTTACGACCGGTGGCTTGAAGAGGGCACGCAACAGTTCTCCTACAATTATAATATTATAGTAGATTATAATCTTTGCATCGGTTTCCTCCACGGCTATGGCGCGGTTGGATTGACGCTTTTTCTACTGCTCGTTCTCGCCCTTTTCTACTGGCTATGCCGACAGCTCCAATCGCCCGATCTGCCACCAACTCAAAACGGTCTCGTTGTCGCAACACTAGGCGCATGGACGGCCTTGATAGTTACGGGCCTCTTCGACCCCAGTGTGTTTCTCGACGTCGAGCTATACGCCGGCCTAATCTCTCTGCTCCTTCTAACAGGTTTGGCGCTAGGCAGGCGCTTCGATGTCATCGTGTCAAAATCGCCTCCAGCAGTGTGACCCTGCGCCGCTATCAGGTGTCTTTATAAATGAGATCACCGCTAAATTGACCCCATCCGTTAGGTGAACCAGTACCCAACCTGGGGATTTAGGAAAAGACGGCGATGAGACAAAGGCTTCTGAATAGATACACCGTGCAATGGTTCTGCATTGTCATCCTGTGGTTTATGGTGGCCTTTATGTTTGTTATTCCCGATGGCTACTCTCACGGTCTATCCTGGCTACGAAGGATGTTAGGCTTAGGTCAGCCGGTCGCGCGTGGTCTGAACTTTGTTCCGTCGCATATCTCCATGGCGGTGCTTCCCGGGGTGATTCGTGGCAGGGTAACCCTTCGTAACTCCACCGAGAAGACGCTGTCTAATATCACTCTCACCACAAGCTGCTTCTGCACTAAAATCTTGGGCGCTACCTCCATTCCCATCCTGCCCCCGCATAAAGAGGTGACCATCGCCTACCAGATCACCTGTCCTGATTCTGGAGATCTCCTCGAAGGCCTTTTCGCTTCTGTGCAAGGAGCCGTCGCCAAAGTACCGATCGGGGTTCACGTCTATTCTCCCATCCTTGAGGCACAGCCTGTGTGGAGGTTGCCCACACTCGTTCGCTGCGCCCCTGGCTGCGCTACAGATCCCGTTCTCGTCCCTTTTCACCCCTATTCCAGCATCTACAGCATTCATATCTCCTCACAGATCCCTTGGCTTCATCTCTCCCAAAAGCTTTTGCCTGGCAGAGGCCATGTGCTTGTATGCAAAGCAGATGGGGAGGCACCGGAGGGACCGTTTTCAGGATTTGTGCACGTGCAGTTTGACGCACTACACCAAACCGGTTCGACGGACATCCCGATCACCGGTCAGATTCGCTCGAAGTGGCAAGTTCATCCGCCCCAATACACCTTTGGGCTGGTTGCGCAAAACAGCCCTTCTCCCCTGCAAACGTTTCAGATCGTCACCGACGAGCTGCTGCCAGCCGACCTCACGGTTCGTTGTACAACCCCAAGCCTTGAGGCGCATCTGCTGAAGCACTCCGCCCATCAAGCTTCTTTCTCGGTGCGGCTTCTAACAGACCGTCCAGGCGAGATAGATGCCTATGTCCAGCTGAAAGGAGGTGGTAAAACGCTTATTGCTATTCCTATCTCAGCCTTTGTTCAGAGATCTTCCACTCGAGTTGCTACTATCGCTAAAGAAGGAGATAATAAGAAATGAAGCTATCATTCAAACGGTTGATGACCGTGACGAAGCCCAAGGCGCTTCTACTTTCAGGCCTATGTATCTTGTTGAGCGTCTCTACGGGCTACGCCCAATCGCAACTGCCCTCGCCACAACTTCTCCTCAACGGCTGGCAACAGTATGTTCAAAACGTGAACAACGCTCTCTCGTCTTATCGAATGCGGGTCTTCGTGACCCCCAACATGCCCCTGAAAAATGCCACACCATCTCCGCTCTATCAGGAGCAGATAGAAACGGTGGTTAGTGGCAATAAGTTTCACGTGCTCTTCACGGACAACTCCCCCAATCACAAGGACGAACAAGAGTACGCCTACGATGGAAAGGGCTTCGATACGGCGGAGAATCAATTTTTCTCCCATCAATTTCATTGTGCGCATCATACAAGCGATGAGTCCGTAGAAAACTATCTAGCTCCTATACGCGCTGAGGGATTGCCGATTTTTCTGAACGACCTTCTTCTCTATCCAAACTTCGATGCCAAGATGATTCAGTCCGGCCCTTCTTTGATAGCCTACTATCTGACGCGTTCTACCTCTCTTTCGGTGGTGGGCACAGACAGAATCGGGGGTTGGAACTGTTTCCACGTCCGGTTTCTGGGGCAGCAACCACCGGCTCTTGATGTGCCGCAAGACCTGTGGTTTGCCCCGATCGGACACTACTTCTTTCCAGTGCGCATTCAAACTACGAACGGTGATTCCCAAGTCGTCGTGATTTTTACGCGGGGTCAGCAAATAGCTGGAATTTGGGTTCCTACTGAATATCGAGTGGAAACCCACTTAAAAACAACCCATCCTTCCGGAAAAGTGGACTTCGAGGCCTACATGGTTCCCTCTCCGGTTTTTCATCTGGATTTAAGCGATATAAACACACAATTCCCAGATAGTACGTTTCACCTCGCCTGTAAGCAATCCCATGTACCTGGAAAGCACATTACAAAACGGCAAGTACTTCTCGTCTCTATTTTCATCATTCTTCCGTTATTAATTGTGACACTTATTATAGCAACTCTTCTCTTACGTAATAGAGCCCACCAAGGGAAACCGAACAGCTGATGGATGCCTAACAACGCATTGTTAGAGCTGCAAATTTCAAGACGTCTCGTTTGAGATCTCAGCAAAAAATTTTTCTACGCTCGGTGACTTTTTGCCTTATTTGTGTGTTAATATAGATAGAACCTTTTTATACGCTTTCGATCGCTCTGCCGGGGCGGTGCCCCCATGAGTTGGACAGAAGCCCATGATGGCTTCTTTTATGCTATGGAAAGGAAGGAAGGATGAACTCAGATGCCACTGCATTATCAGTCTCCGATACGCTATGGTCTAAAGAAGAAAAGGACGAATTGGCGGCATTCGAGGAGTTGGTGAAAATCGGCTTCGTTCAAGCCTGCCGTGTCGGAATCCCTTGCCTCGAACGTGAAGACTGTGCCCATGACTTTGCCGTGCACCTCTTTCACAAAGCGCTCTCTGATGGCCTCATGAGCAATAAGCCGTACCTCCATCGCTCAGCCCACAACTTCGCCTGTAACTACCTCCGCGCTCTAAAGCCCTGTACTTGTCTTGATGAGATACCCGAACGCGATCTCCAGATGAACTTTAAGCCCGAATTCCTTCGCGCCGAGCTTCGCTGCCTCTTTCAGCAGATCCTCCCGCTGTTAACTCCCCTCCAACAGGACGTGTTGCAACGGTACTATTACGGAGAGGAGTCGCTGCTGCAGATAGCGTCATCTTTGCGCATCACTGTAAGCGGAGCGAAAATGCACCTGCATCGGGCAA
The DNA here is from genome assembly GCF_000427095.1 of Chthonomonas calidirosea T49. Classification (NCBI taxonomy): domain Bacteria; kingdom Bacillati; phylum Armatimonadota; class Chthonomonadia; order Chthonomonadales; family Chthonomonadaceae; genus Chthonomonas; species Chthonomonas calidirosea. Next base: position 107,842 of record NC_021487.1, on the reverse strand, counting down.
GAGTAAAGCTGCGCCTTATCATCGAAGAAGATGTTGCAAAGCCAACACTATCCCATCAGAAACCGCGCAGGCTCCTTCGGAAACGGCAAGCAACAAAGGAACAAAGCGAATCGAGGGACGACTCGAATCCCTACCCCTCCAATCCGGAGGAGCTACCTTGATCGCCCATCAGCTTTAAACTTCGCAGAGAGCTCCGGCAAAGAGGTTCCTGATGCCCACCACGATCAACTTGGACATAACCACCCAATCGTCGAAAGAAACATCGGTAGGGCATACCGTGCTGCGCAGATTGGGTCTCATTCTTCTACCGTTTTGCTATCTGTTATGGACAGAAAGCATCGTGAAAGACTGGTTCCTCTCCACGGCCGATCTCTACCCGTATCGTCTTGCGGGGTATATCACGGCGGCCGCATTTGCTGGGCTTGCTCTGCTCCTCATCGCACGCGATCTCTACAAAGTTTGGCTCGGCCTGTTGGGATTCCTCGATCTGTTGATGGTCGTTGGGCTACTGCTTCATGGCGGGCCGAGCGTGGGACTTTGGGCTACCTTGCCCACCGCGCTTGCTGTCGCCGGCCTATGGCACGGCAAGGTGCGAAAGATAGCGTGGCCGCTTGTTGCTCTTGGGGTGTTCGCCATCCTCATCTGCGCGCTGCCCCTGTCCCTACGCCTCCTATTACTGCTTGCTCCCGCCCTCACCGCCCTATGTCTTCTAACCCAAAGAGCGCCATGCGAGCTCCGCTGGTCTCTGTTTTGTTGCCTCACTTTCGGTCTCATCGTTCTTGTAGCTCTCTCGGTGCTGCCGCATCCGCTCCACCTCCTTCAAACCGACCCCTTTGGCACTGGCCTCGGCACTTTTCAAACCTCTTCCTTCGCTAGAACCTATCTCATGGAGCAGGGGCCTATCGCTACCATCAGCCTTGCTCTTTTGCTGATCGTAGCTGGCCTCGTAGCATTTCAACGCGCTCTCTTATCTACATCACAGGCACACTCCTATGAAACGCTGCTCGCCGCAAGCGCCTCAGGCACGCTTTTAACGCTTCTGCTGTTTAATGCTATTCGCCCCGCTTTTCTCACCGACGCCTCAGCACTCGGCACATGGCCGCTCGCCCTCTCTCTCGCTCTGCCCGGGTTAACCCACTTCCCAAAGCCTGAACCCTCTGCAGAAACCTTGACAGGCCTTCGCGCCCGGCGACGGAGACTACTAGTGGCGGCTGCACTCCCCTGCGATCTTTGCCTAATGTGGCTTGCCGCGTTTCTGTATCATGCCTACCACCTGATCTTGCCCTACAGGGGTAACGGCAAGCCGGCGGGCTACAGCGTGTATGTGCCTCTTAACCATATCTCCCAGACCATGCAAGACGCCACGATCGCCACGGAGGACGGCTCTTTCTACGAGAACGCAGGGGTGGATTGGAACGCTACCGATCGCGCCATGCGGATAGATATTCGCGCCGGAGAGATCAAGCTTGGGGGCAGTACCATCACACAACAGCTAGCCCGCAACCTATTTCTCACGCCGCGTAAAACCCTATCCCGCAAGCTAGAGGAGATCCTTATTGCCCTGCTGATGAACCGCCTACTGCCCAAAAAGCGGATCCTTGAGCTCTATCTTAACACCATTGACTACGGCCTGGGGTATCACGGCATCGCACAAGCCGCATGGGGGTATTTCTATACCACCCCAGACAAACTCACCCTCGCCCAAAGCGCGCTGCTTGCAGGCCTTGTGTCGCATCCCCCAAAACCCGACCCTCAGCTTGCTGCTACCGGTGAAGCGCAGTATGTCCCCCTCGACAAAATGGCGCACTGGCAACAGACAGCTCTCGGTCGCCTTAGTGCCTTCTTTGGTGACCGATATACAACAGCTCAACTTCAACAGGCCGCCCGAATACCCATTGACCGCTTTGTGCGCCCCTACCGCGACGTATACGATAGAGGCGCCACCGACTTTATTCCAGCCCACTGGCTTGGAGTCTCCTTCTACAGCTTCGTGAACCCACAAATTCCTGCCTCTATCCCTAACGTGGCCCCATGCCTAAAACAACACCTTGCCGCTTTTCTACTCCTAGCCCATAAGACGCTGGGGCTCGTCGGTATTCATCATCTGGGAGTCTATAACGACCGGACGATCCGTAACGATCTCGCCCATCTCTCCGCGCATGCCTACGGTCAAGCGATAGACATAGCCGGCTTCGTTTTTTCAAACAGAACAACGATGTGGGTCAAAGATCATGACAATCCAAGTGTAACACCAAAACTCCTTAAAGTGGAAAAGCTCCTCAAACGCCACTTCGATCTTGTTTTAGACTGGCAAAATAACCCCTCAGAACACCAAACCCACTTTCACTGTGAGGTACGAGGACCGCGCCCCCCGGCGCCAACGCCCCCACCCTATATGTTTCACAACAGCATACCGAATAGCGCTGCAGGCTTCTGATAGCAAAGGAAGAACCCTCTATGAAACACCGTGCATTTACCCTCATTGAGCTGCTTGTGGTTATAGCGATCATCGCACTGCTGGCTGCATTGCTCTTTCCAGTGTTCGCTAGGGCACGCGAGGCCGCCAGAGCCGCCGCCTGTCTCTCGAATGTGCGCCAAGTGGGCCAAGCCGTGCTGATGTATGCACAAGACTATGACGAGGTCTTTTGCCCCTACTACAGCACGCTTATCTACATTAACAATCAGTCGGCCTTCGTGTCCCCAAACCAGTTCTGGCCGCAACTTGTATGTCCTTACGTTCAGGGCAACGTCATCGGCCACGGTCATTTGGGGCAGGCGCTGATCACCGACCTACCGGCCATCTTTACCTGCCCAGATACCACGCCAGATAAAAACTCTCAACTGGCCGACTGCGCCGGCAACGGCTATATCTCCTCCTATGGCATTAGCGACGACATCGTCAACTGGCGCGGCCCCGATTCCCACAGCGGCACCCATACTCCCGCCTCCATCGCCGCGGTTACCGCACCAGCCAACACCGTTCTCCTAGCCGAAACTTTCGATTGGCTCTGCAACGGCAAACAGCCCGGAGCCGCCCTGTTACTCAGCTACTTCGATGTCTCCGGCTCCAATATCCCTTCCGGCTCAAACGGCGCCTGGTGGACACTCGCAGGCCGCCATAGCGCCTCCTTCGTACGCAACAGCCTCAGCGGCGGCCCCACGCTCCCCGATCCCAAATCCACCAACAACACCTTTTTCTGCGACGGACATGTTAAGGCAATGCACACCTCTACCCTCGCCACCAACGGGAACTACTGGAGCCTAGGCCAAAACAACCAATGGCCCTAACCGATTATGAGGCCTATGAAGCAGCCCAGGCAATAGTCTACGAGCCCGCGGCCCCCTGTACCACCCACCGCACGACGGCTTCGAGGATGAGCGGACTATACCGATCGTCATGCAGCAGCACATCGGAGATATAGAGAATCCGCCCGCGTTTTCCATCCGGTCCTGGGGGCAACGTGACGAGAGCCGCCGCAACCCCATAGTCCTTACCGGAGGCACCCACCACCCGATAGATCGGCTCTAAGGTCGCTCCTGCTGGTAACGAGGTCAGGTCTACGCTTCGCAAGCGGGGGTCACCATCCGGATAGGCAAACCGCTGAGGTAGATCGGTCAACACATGTTGCCCTTCGATCTCCTGCACCTCTAGCCTATCTTGCGGCATCGTCTCAATGGCATTATAGAGCGGTAATCCGAGGCGCGGCAGTAAGGGATCGGCGTGAGAAAGCTGCCCAGAAGCCTGCGCATAGTAGAGTGGGTAGGGAAGGCCGGTTAGCAATACAAGGGTTCCACCTTGTTGAAGGTAGCTTTGCAGAGCCTCTGCCGCGTCATGAGGCTGGTGTACCGTATCGAGATAGTCCTCACCATCGAGGTCAAAAACCGCCTTGTACTTCTCCGCATTGAAGATCTGCGGGTTCACAAGCTGCTCCGGCGTTAGTTGGTCACATCGAGACCGAAAATCCCCAAAGTCTAGGAGATTTACCACGGAACTGCTGTTTTGCGTGTAAGGTAGAATAGCAAACGCCCCTTGTGGCACTTGGCTTGCAAGCGCTCGGATGGAATCGGCGATCCGCTCGAATCGCAGCATGGCCTCCCAACGCTGTACGTCTTGCTGCATGGCCTTAGCCACCTGATCAGCCACCGCCTGACTTGCCCCACTCGGCAAGCCCACAGCGGCGATAACCGTCCGCCCATTTGGATCGATACCCACGACACGCTGTCCCACAGGAACCTCATAACCCGCCAACAGTAGCCGAGCCGACATAACAGGTGGCCATGCTTCCCAGGCAAGCGCAGGGGTTGCATAGATCGGCTTTGCTTGTTGGCCGTTCTCCAAAAGCACTTGCGGCGCCACCGCTGTGTCTTGCCCCTGAGGTAGGGCTGTGTACAGCAAGTAGACGTCCTGCAGCCCCTCAAGTGGGCGCGCCCATCGAACAGGCTTCGACGCCCCTCTCAAAGGCCCCTCAGAACGCACAAACGGAACCCAGTCTATCCATTTTAACCCTACCCATAGGCCGGCAAACGCCTGTTTGTCGCTCCAACTCGTAGGGAGGGTGGTATCGGTGGACAGCGGTAATGAAACGAAAGGCGCATAAGCCTGCGCTGCTATGGGCGCTTCAGCCGCTGTTAGCGGCGGCTTCGTAGGCAGCGGCTTCGCGTGAGCAAGATCGGGATGCCCAACGATCACGGTGTCCCCAACATATACTCCACGCACCACCACCGTCCAAAGCGCTTTCGGATCGCGCTGAACCTCAATAGCACGCTCGTCCCCATTTGGCGAGCGAACGACAATCGGCTTGGCAGATAGATCCCCATAGGGAAAGGTGATGGTAACGCCAAACGGGCCTGACGGTTCCCCCACCAAACGAAACGCGAAATCACCATCTCCGGTGCAGACATAACGGGCAAGTCGCAACTGCGAGCCATCCCGATCAAAAGCCATAGCAGCCTTCTCGCCTGCGAGCACACGTACCACCGTGTCTCCAACCGGGTCCATCATGGCGAAATCAACTCCAAATCCGTAGTGGGCATGATGACCGGGATAGAAGGGACTGCCGGGTGCCAAGCCATACTCTTCGGCGAACTCAGATGGGAGATAGTCATTGAGCGATGAATGGTAGTTATCTTGATAAAGGCGATACCAACGTGAAAGAGAGCCTTGCAAAGCCCACATCAAAATGGGGTCGCCCGTATGCACAGCTACCTGCGCGAGGGTATCTAAGTCCCAGAAAACCTCATTAGCGCAGGCCGCTCCCGTCCAGTCTCTTCCCGAATTGGGCTCCCAAAGAAAGGCGCTAGAGACGCTATCATCCCTCCGGCTGTCGGCAGTCCACATGACCATGTACCGATAAACATAAGAGCGCGCTAGCTCCAAAGCTTGAACAGCCCGTGTGTGATGCGCTGGGTCGTTTTTGAAGGTGAAGTAGTAGTCCAACAGGAAAGCGATTGGAAGTGTAGCCCCGATAGCGAAGGGCGAGGAGGGTACATCGGCAAACTCACAGCGTGTCCACACCATCTGAGTTGCCCAGTTATAAGCCCCTTCGACGTAGGGCAAATACTCTTTCTTCCCCACGTAGTGGTACAGATCGAGCAGCAAGCGCGCGGCTGCGAAACCATTCGCGTTGTGCAAAGTGGTTACAGGCTGCCCACCCCATGGATCAGTCCAACGCCCCACAAGAGGCTTCTCCCAATAGGCACAGGGCTTTCCGTTCACGGAGAATCGCTTGGTGTACTTTAGAAAGATGGCCGCCTCTCGTTCAAGCGCCTCTATCCGCGTGCTATCCCCCTGTTTAACCGGCGCCGCCACAGCGCTCTCATTGTGCCAATACCATCCATCAATTAGTAGGCTTCCCGGAATCTGAAAGTTGCCCTCTGGCCCCGCCAAAAGACTGCCGCCTGGTGCTTCGGGCGGGTTGTTCATATGCCCTGCAGCTCCAATATAGGAAAGATCTACCGTCGTGGGAACCCGCGGCAGCCTTGCCCGTACAAAGGGATTCCGCCACCACCGTTGCCAATTAAAGGAGTTTGGGTCTGCAGTAGGGCCAAGGCTTCGGCTAAACACAAGGTCGGCGAAGGAAGCGATATGCGCCCCATCGGTAGGATAGACACACTGCTGGTACCCTAACCCTCCATAGGGATAGACTAGCGCTACAAACTTGCTTCTCCCCTCTCTATCGGCATTGCGCTCACGACGCTGTAAGGGAGTCAGTGCCGACTCGCCATCGTCGTTAACCCCCTCTTTGAGGGCATCGGTAGGTGGTACCTCACCATTGGTCGGCGTGATCAGGCGATTACAAAAACCCGATGCAATATCCCGTTCAGAGTTATCGGTGAGGCGTGCCTCTTGAAAATCCCAAGCAGCGTAGAGACCATGTTCCGGATCCCATAAACCGGTTAGCGGAAGGGGTTGGGCGGACACCGGAGGTGTCGTAGACCATTCGCGATTATAAGGATAGGCCGATAGTTCCGGCGTCCCACCATGCACATCTAAAAGTAGGGGGAACAGATCGGCACGAGGTGTGGCGTTAAGCCACCCGCCATGCTGCCATAAAAGCGCGCTCGGCATCAGGATTTTGAGAAAATGGAACGGCTGTTTACCTACCTTCTGCTGCCATTCGGTAGGAGAAAAATGCGCCACGGTAAGATCGAAAAACACTTTTGGAAAATGTCCCGCCCGCAATGTCACCTCAATACGACTATGAGAAAGTTGAAGCCCAGAGTTAGGGACCGTCTTTAATGAGGGAAAAACAAGTCGCGATAGGTCTCCATGCCGAATCACATCGGCATGTGGGGCAAAGATAACTCCTTCGGATGTGAAATGGACGGGCACAATGGGCTTTCCGTTCTCAAACACCTCAAACCCTATGTAGTGCCCTGTCTTGCCTAGGGCCTCAATTGAGATAACGTGTCCGTCTCGCGGCTGTTGAATCGCGGGATTGGCGCTTGCACGAACGCCCTGTAACACCGCAAGCACACCGATAAGCGACAGCGATAACCTACGCATAAGACCCATTTTGTTTCTGAACTCCCTTGCCCTTGTTATTTCAAGTAAAGTCTTCTTAGCTAAGCGCGTCCCGTTTTCCTGCATAAAGAGAGTTTTACATTTATTGCTATCTAATCAATGGATACAGAAAAGGCATACTATCCTCCTGCTACGCCCTACGTGAAGAGTGGGTAGAATGAAGGGGGAGATTTTTATGGGGCAATCATCAAGTTCGGCGCGAAACTTTGTCTTTCTGGCTGGTATTAGCGGCTTTCTTTCGGTAGCCTTAGGCGCTTTTGGCGCGCACGGTCTGCAGGCGCATTTGGCCGCCTTACAGATGACAGAAGTCTATCATACGGCGGTCCAATACCATATGGTGCACACGTTGGCGCTTCTTGGAGTGGCTCTTTTTATGGAACGCACACAGCCCAGCCTCCACCTCTCTCTGGTCGGTTGGCTCTTCATCGTAGGTATTATTCTCTTTTCTGGCAGCCTGTACGTTCTCGCCATCTCCGGCATCAGAGTTTTCGGGGCAATTACGCCTTTAGGAGGCCTCTGCTTTCTTGCTGGCTGGTTGCTTTTAGCGGCCGCTGCGCTTCGAAAAAGCTAAGCACAGCGGCCGTAACAGTCCCTATTTAGCGGGAGGCACCTCTTTCGTAGATGGAGCAGAAGCATATCCCGGTTCTTGTCCCACGAAGGCAGCGCGACCAAGTGCCGCATCTAGCTGGGCCCGCGCGATGTTGTAGGCGTAGAGCGCTGCTACCTGATCGCTCTCAGCCTGTGTCAACGAGGTTTGGGTGGTGCTTAGCTCCAAAATAGGCGAGACCCCCTGTTGCTGTGATACGCCCGCGTTATAGCGCACCTGCGCGAGACGATAGGCCTCTTGCGCCTGTGCAAGGGTCACATTAGCAACCGCCACACGCTCTTGAGCCTGGATAAGGTTAATATAGGCTTGTCGCACATCGGCGCTTACCAAGTCTACCGCATTGCGATAGGCTACCTGAGCCTGTGCTAACTGGCCATGGGCTGCCTCTCTGCGAGCGCGCGCTAAACCGCCATCCCAAATGGGAATATTCACATTGAGCGTGACCGCAGCCTGGTTAAACAAGGTAAAGCCAGCGGCGTTGGGATTGAGCGTATAGCTAAAACCTAGGCCAAAGGTAGGCAGTTCGCTGGCGTTCGCAAGGGTCAACCCGGCTTTTGCCGCATCAATCTGCGCCTCAGCCTCTAATATCTCCGGTCGTTGGTGCAGAGCTTCTTGAACGAGCTTTTGGTACTCCGGCCCGAGGTTGAGAGGGTCGGAAACAGTCAACGGCTTACCTCCGCCAATACCCTCTTCCGCCAAAGTTGCCGCCCCTGGCATAATTCTGCGCATCTGCTCATCAGGCGAAAGTGTCGTCTGCCCACCACCGGCATTTGTCTCACCTGATGGAGCTGTCGTAGGGGCGTTCTGAGGTGCTGCAGTATAGAGTGGCACCCCAGGAGGAGTGGTTACAGCTCCGGCATCGGTTATTTCTAGTGGGGCTGAAATGGAAAGTCCCATCACGTTTTTTAGATTGGTGAGGCTCAAGCTCAACTGCTGTTGGGCACGAAGATAGGCATCCTGCGCGGCGGCGACATCGGTTTGTGATTGAATCACATCGAAGCGCGGTGAGACGCCGGCAGCGTAGCTTTTTTGGGCTGTATCTAGCCGCAGGAGAGTTGTATGCAACGTATCGGCGGCAACGGCCAGCTGCGCCCTCGCCTGCAGCACCTGATAGAAGGCGTTCCTCACCTGAAACACGATCTGGTTGCGGATGCGATTCACCTCTAACCGAGCTGCCACCTCTTGAAACTGCGCCTGGGTTTTGGCCGCCTTCAGCGTGCCAAAAACGTCGAGCGGCAGCGTCGCCTGTGCAACCACAACTGGGTTGAAGGTGTAGAGCAGAGGCAGAGTCAATCCGCCGAAGCTCGCCTTATTGCCACGATTAAACTCTGTTATCTGTGCGCTTACTCCCACCGTTGGATTGAAGGCCGTGCGTGCCTCCTCCGTGCGTCCTTCAGCAGTCAGGAGTGCGGCCACTGCTTGAGCCAGCTCCCGATTCGTACCTAAAGCAATAGCCACCGCTTGGTCTATGGTGACTGGCTTTCCCTGCAGATAGCTCTGCAGAGCGTCAAGGCCAGGAGAGCTCATCAGCGGTTGGGAGGGCTTCGGCAGCGGCAGAGCCGGCTTCGGAACAGGACCAAGCGGCGTTGTTGGTGGCGCTTGTTGGGGTAAGGGCACCACACCGGTTGGCACCGGTAGCGGTTTCACCGGCGCTTGCCCTTGAGACGTTTGTGCATAGGCTGTTAGCGGCAAAGCCAACAGGCCGGTCACCACAGAAACGAGCAGACCTCTTCTTCGTCCACCTAGTTTTCCACCCCATTGTATGGCGTTCAAATTCTACATCCTCCTTCTTCATGCCAGCATCTGTCCTAACTGTCAAAACAGGAGAACGGATGCAAGCATTTTCAAATAGGTGAGTTTCTGCTCAATTTACGATTGAACAGGCAAGGTTACTCCTTTGCTGACCTAATATGTCCGGCAAGTATCTGTGGCAACTACTTTTGGCAACAACTTAGTCCGTTCAAAGCATCTATCTATTAACATTGCGGAAAGGAAACAATCCATATGTCTGTAAAGCGTGTATATCAAGCTGTGTTTTCCGTTTTCCTGGTCGGATTTTTCTTAACCACAAGACAAACGGCCTTTGCATTCGACGTAACGGCTACTCTGAACAATCAACAGGTCGTTATCGGAGACTTAAGCTACTCTGTCGGACTGTCTGGTGCAAATAGTGGGCAGGAAACCGGGACTTTCCTGCTAAAACAAAAGTACAACTATCTGATGGACGATAAAATGGGATGTCAGTTCCGATGGTTTCAGATCATCATTCAAGACGATTGTCCAGCCACCTACAAGGGTAACCCTCTTAGCGTCGCAGTGGATCCACCTTCGGGAGGATGGGACTACCAAAAACCCAACGGAGGAGCCGACACCTCGCCCTACTACGAAAACGATGACAACGGAAAGTATGCCTATCCCAACTATGCTCAAAGACATGATAAAAACTACAATGGTGGCCCAGGGTTCCTCGGAAAGAGCTGGACAGACGACTATCCTGGTATCTGTAATGGTAAGAACGTTAAAACCACTTGGCAAACCTATCTTGTATTTACTGGCCCCAAGATCAAAAATGAGTTTGACATCCTCTTCGGTTACCAGTGGACGGTCGGTAGAGACAATAACGGAAATCCGGTTTTCAATAGCTTCGATAACAACGGTCAAGGTATTGACCCTACAAAGCAGATAGATGTTACCCAGACTCCCCCTGTCAACTATCTTACGGAAGCGTTGAATAACTCCGGGTTTGCCGGCTGGAAATGGGCGTTTGGAAAAGATCTCGCCCTCTACTGTCCTGCAGCTTCAACACCAGAGCTCTCCACAAATCTTACCTTGGCACTCACCCTACTCGGTGTTGCCCTATGGCATAAACGGAACAAGCAATCCTCCGTAACGAAGAGTTAAATTGGAAATGCTTATGGAAACCGCCGCAAGGCTAAAACCAGTGGATTCCTGACACCTTCCCTGTAAATGGCTATCGCTGTCACAACATATCTCAAGGATCGTCCCTGAGTCCACCTCATCGAAGGAAAAAGAGACATGTCAACCTCTTCGCTCCGACTAGCTATTGCCGTGCCCCTATGGCGTGGCTCGAGAACGGTTTTTCTTACGAGCCACGCCTCACATTTTCATGTCGTCCTCGAAAATATCTCGCAAGATCCTATTCGTATTTGGAGCGAGGCCTGCTCCTGGGGCTATGAGGCCTTGTCGTTTGAAATGCAGACGCCGCACGGCATGGTTCCTATTAAGCGGAAATCCATCAATTGGAAACAAAATACCCCTGACTATATTCTCCTGAATCCCACCGAACTACAGATTTTTGACATCTACTTTGCCTCCGAAGAATGGCAACGCTTTCCCCTTCCTTCTGCTCAGCACTCTCTTACTCTTATGCTTAGAGCGGTTTATACGGTAAGCTCAGACCCCTTGTCAAAGCGATTTAACGTCTGGTCAGGCCGTCTTACATCGAATACTCTGCCGCTATTGTTCGTGAATCACCTTTCCTCTTAACAGCACATTGAACGAAGGGTTCCTTCCTTGAAACACCGCCTAGGGGTCCACTCTTTCCCCTATTTCCATATCATCACCTGATAATGAGTAAAAATACGGTATTGTGACGTATAATGTACACCAAACACCATTCACGGAGAGCTGCATGCACTTTGACAGATCGCTGCAACGAGCGGCCGCTATCTCTCTGCTTCTGTCGCTTCTGGTTTGGGCAGTTGGTTGTGGGCGTCAACAAAATGCCGCTTCCAGCCCGACAAACGCCCCCCCTGGAGCGCCTTCTGGACAACAGCCTTTTCGAGTCGCCCTCATTATGTCCGGTTCCACTACCGACCATGGCTGGAACCAAGGCGCCTACGAGGCCTTAAAAGCGGTAGCCAAAAAGTTGGGGCTAAGCGATAGCCAGATCGCCTTTAAAGAGCAGGCAACCTCCGCCGATAGCCAACTAGAAAGCCTTCGCGCTTTTGCCTCCCAAGGCTACAATGTGGTCATCGGTCATGGAGAGGAGTACGAACAGCCGGCGCTACGCATTGCTCCCGAATTTCCCAAAACGCTATTTGTCATCTCGTCGGGTAGTCAGGTCGCGACCAACGTGACTCCCATCGTCTTCAAGTTGGAGGATGGCGCCTATCTCGAGGGCATGTTAGCTGCCGGAATGAGCAGAAGCGGCATCATCGGCGCTGTTGGTGCCGACCCCATAGGTCCGGTCAAAAGCGTTTTCTCAGCCTATGCGCTCGGCGCCAAGGCCATCAACCCCAAAATCAACGTTTTACAACCTCTCTTCACCAACGACTGGGACGATGTTGGCAAGGCGAAACAGGCCACTCTCTCCCTCATCGGCCGTGGCGCGGATGTCATTATCCAAGACCTCGATAACGCCGCGCAGGGGGTCTTCAATGCCGTCGAACAGAGCAACCGACCTGGTCACCCTGTCTATGCGCTAGGAACGAATAGTGACCAAAATGGCAACGCTCCGGATGTGATTTTGGCAAGCGCGCCGATCAACCTTTACCCGGCTTTTCTTAACATTATACAGGCCGCAAAAGAGGGTACCTTTAAACCAAATGCAACGCCTTATGGCCTTAAGTCAGGCGTTATCGGTTTTGTCTACAATCCTAAACTAGAGCCTAAGATCCCCCCGGCGCTAAAACAAAAAATAGATGCGGCCAAACAAAAGATCATAGATGGAACCCTTGTTATACCGAAAGCAGGCTAGCAATGAACTTAGCGCGTGACACTGCGGGATCAAAAACTCCGCTCGTAGCGCCTTCACCTACAATCTCTTCGGTGCAGATGCAGCAGATCGCCAAGCGCTATGGCACCACGGTCGCCCTAGATGCTGTAGATTTCGAGCTGCAAGCCGGCGAAATTCACGCCCTGCTTGGCGAAAACGGCGCTGGAAAATCAACCCTTATGCATGTTCTATCGGGTATGACCCAGCCCGATGCAGGCACCGTTCGTATCAACAATGTCTCCGTTCATATCGGTTCCCCTAGAGAGGCTCGCCGGCTTGGCATCGCAATGGTGCACCAGCACTTTACCCTTGTACCGGCCTTTACGGTACAGGAAAACCTCGCTCTCGACGCCGACATCTCTTTACACACTCTGCGCTATCGCGCCGAAGAGGCTGCCAAGCCGGCCTTAAACCAGGCCGCTGCGCTCGGCTGGCAGCTCGATCCGCACGCACGTGTGGAGGATCTTCCCGTGGGTATTCAACAGCGTATCGAGATCGCGAAAGCCTTGGCGACCAACGCACAATGGCTTATCTTCGATGAGCCCACCGCTGTGCTCATTGGTGAAGAGATCGAGGAGCTGTTTCGCGTTCTGCGTGCGCTGCGCGATTCAGGGAAAGGGATTGTCTTCATCACGCACAAACTGCCCGAAGTCATGGCCATTGCCGACCGCGTGACCGTGCTGCGTAGAGGGCATAAGGTGGCTACAGCGCCCATTCATCAGGTTCATCCGGCCCTGCTTGCCCAATGGATGGTTGGCGAAGCACCTGCAACACAGCGTGCACCAGAAAGCCACTCGATCTCACGCCCCCTTCACACCAAGACGCCCGCCTTCCGAGCCGAAAATCTTACCGTACTCGGCGATAAGGGAGAGAAGGTACTGGAAAATATCTCCTTCGAGGTCTATCCAGGAGAAATATTCGGCGTTGGTGGCGTAGATGGTAACGGCCAAACAGAGCTTGCCGAAACGCTTGTGGGGTTACGATCTCCGCAATCCGGCCAGTTATTTTGGTACGAAGGAGCGTTTCAGCCAGGACACTCCCCTCGCATCGGCTATATCCCCCAAGATCGGCGACGTCATGGGCTAGCCCTCACTATGACGGTAGAAGAAAACCTTCTGTTTGAAGCGGTGAAGGAGGCCAAATATCGTATCGGCCCTTTCCTGCGTCGTGCAGCTCTGCACGATCTTGCCGAAACGCTGATTCGTGAGTTCGATATTCGAACCCCAAGTGCAAAGCTTCCCGCCTCGGCTCTGTCTGGTGGCAATCAGCAAAAGATCGTCGTCGCACGCGCTCTGCACCACCGTGCCGAGTGGATCGTAGCTGTTAACCCAGTGCGAGGTCTCGATATTAACGCCACCCAATTCGTGCATACCCAACTTCTGAACGCCAAACAACGCGGGGCCTCTATCGTACTCATCTCTACTGACCTCGACGAGTTGGCAGCTCTGGCAGACCGCACCGTCATCCTTTCCAATCGTCAAATGCACCCCATAGACCTTACCCAACGCGATGCCACTCAAATCGGTCTGCTGCTCGGTGGTGCCTTTACCAAGGAGGCGCCTTGATGTCCTTCTCCAAAAGCTTCCCCACAAAACCCAAGGCCATCTACCATCTCCTTCGTTTTCTGAGCATTGCTTTTCTTTACATCATCGGCTTTCTCATCCTTTTAGTCGCAACTTTCGCTATTTTTGGGGTCGCTCCGAGCAAGGCGCTCTTCGCATTACAACAGGGCGCGTTCGGCGGAGGTTCCATCTCACCTGCCTATGCCCTCTCCGAAACCCTTGTGCGGGCCACCCCTCTCCTGCTTACCGGGCTCAGCATTGTTGTGGCGTGGCAAGCCGGCATGTTTAGCATCGGCGGCGACGGTCAGCTCCTTATGGGGGCGCTGACCGCCACCGTTCTCGCCCAGCTTCAGCAGGTGGTTAACCCTAATCTGCTCATTCTGCTTATGCTTGTGTGCGGTACCCTCGTAGGCGGACTTTGGGGGGCCATTGCCGGTTGGCTTAGGGTAAAGCGCAATGTGCAGGAAGTCATCAGCACGATTATGCTCAACTACATCGCCCTCTATCTCGTCGGAGCTGCAGTAGTAGGGCCTCTTCAAGAATCTTCCCACAGCAATCCCGAATCCAACCTGTTGCCCGATAAGCTTCTCTTTGCCCACATCCTACCGCCCTCATGGTCTGGAGGCGTCACAACAAGACTCCATAGTGGCGTTTTTCTTGCCTTCCTGGCCGTGCCCATCGTCTGGCTCTACCTCTATCGAACACTTCCAGGCTTTCACCTACGCCTTGTTGGCCAAAACCCCGATGCCGCACGTGCCACAGGTGTGTTGGTAGACCGGATCCGTGTTCGAGCCATGGCGTTTTCCGGCGCCCTCTGCGGTCTGGCTGGCGTTGTTCAGCTGCTTGGCACAAGCGAGCGCCTAAGCGCCAATTTTTCGCCGGGTTGGGGCTATACCGCTATCCCGGTAGCTTTGGTTGGCGGTCTACATCCTATAGGCACGCTCCTGTCTGCCCTCTTCTTTGGCGCCCTTGAGGCCGGCTCTGTCAACGCAGAGCAGACGTTGCAGGTGCCCGCCAGCCTCATCGCCATCGTACAAGCAGCTGCTGTCTTGGCCATCATCGGTGTCAACGCCTGGCGTCAACACTACCCCACTGAACTGAAGGATTGAAGTAACAAGGATGAGCATCGTTACCGGAGTTCTCTTAGGCACCCTCGCAGAGACAACCCCCCTTCTTTACACCTCGCTCGGCGAAACGGTGGCCCAGCGCGCGGGCGTTATCAATGTGGGCCTAGAAGGTATCTTACTAGCCAGTGCCTTTACAGCTAGTCTCACAACATATCATATTGGAAACCCGTACATCGGTGTAGGTATCGGCATGTTAACTGGCGTTGCCTTCGCCCTGCTGTTCGGCTTTTTTGCTCTTGTCCTGCATGCCGATCAAGTCGTTACCGGAGTCGTTTTCAACCTCTTTGCGCTTGGCATCACAGGCACGCTCTATCGCTTTCTTTTCGCCTTACACGATAAAAGCCTTATCACGGCCCAGCTCCCACTCCTTCATCACACGGTAACCCTCCTAACGCCGCTTGCCCTTCCGGCCGTCGCCCTCGTTTGGTGGTGGCTCTACTCCACACGCAGTGGGCTTGAGTTACGCGCCTGCGGCGAACAGCCTCTTGCAGCCGACGCAGCCGGCATCTCCGTTCGCAGAACGCGCGCTATTGCTCTTATTTTTGATGGAGCGATGGCAGGTATTGCCGGCGCCTTTCTTTCCGTCGCCGACTCCAACACCTTCGTGCCGAATATGTCGGCAGGTAAGGGCTTTATCGCCCTCGCCATTGTTACAGCAGGCCGCTGGAACCCTATCGGATGCCTTGTAGCCTCACTGCTGTTCGGTTTCACCAATGCTCTGCAGTTTCAAGCCCAAGCCCTTGGTTTCGATGGGCTCTATCGGCATATCGCTGCAATCTTCCACCTTACTACGCTTTTGCACCGGCTTAATCTCGATCATTTTCCCTATCAGCTATTTCTTGCCCTGCCCTACCTCGTCACCATGCTGATTCTCTTCGGCAGCAGCCGCTCCACACGCGCTCCTGCAGCACTTGGGCGTCCCTATCGTAAAGAGTAAATAGAGGACCAAAGAACCTATGCTGATCATGACACGTCGTCTCTATTTTGCTGCCGCCCACCGAGATATCCAAGGTTCAGAGCTAACTGGCCATACCTACACCCTCGACGTGGCCGTAAGTGGCCATATCAACGAACGCACCGGATTACTGGTTAATATCAAGGAGCTAGATCGTATTGTAAAAGAGCACGTTCTCAACCAAATAGATGGGAAATGTCTGAATGATCGCCTGTCATTTTTTCAAGCACACCTGGCAACCCCAGAGAATATCGCTACCTATATCGCCGGAACCGTTCACCCTTTTCTACCTTCAGATATTCATCTGCACTCTGTTCGGCTGCAACCAACCCCTGTCCTCTATACAGAGTGGCTCTCTTCGCTTAAGGAGGTCTCTCACATGCTCCTGACAAAAATTTATGAGTTTTCTGCTTCTCATCGTCTCCATAGCGATTCTCTTTCGGCAGAAGAGAACCGTACTCTGTTCGGGAAATGCAATAACCCTAACGGTCATGGGCATAACTACGAACTGGAGGTGACGATCTGCGGCCCCATTAACCCGATAACCGGCAGAGTGCTTCCGCCGGAACGCCTTGACGCCGTCGTGGAGCGCGAAGTTCTTTCCCGCTACGATCACCGTTACCTCAATTTAGATGTTCCAGAGTTCGCTCATGTGGTACCTTCGGCGGAGATGATCGTAAAAACCATATGGGAACGCCTGCGCCCGTGCATACCAGCACCGGCACGCCTCTATCGGTTGCGCCTCTATGAGACGCCAAGGAATCTATTTGAGTACTCGGAAGAAGACGACAAGGAACAACGATGAAATCGAAACTTGAAGAGATCTATGCCTCTCTCCTAGAAGAGATAGGCGAAAATCCGGAACGTGAAGGGCTTATCAAAACCCCGCACCGAGCTGCCGAAGCGATGCGATTTGTTACGCGCGGCTATCGGATGAACCTAGAGGACATCGTGAACGGCGCCATTTTTAAAGCCGATTCCGACGATATGGTGATCGTGCGTGGCATCGAGTTTTTTTCAATGTGCGAACACCACCTTTTTCCCTTCTTCGGCCACGCTAATATTGCCTATATCCCAGACGGGCGAATTATCGGGCTCTCCAAACTAGCCCGTATCACGGAAATGTTCGCCCGCCGACTGCAAGTCCAAGAACGTCTTACCGTGCAGATCGCCGAGGCCGTGCAAGAGATTCTCAAACCGAAAGGAGTGGGGGTCGTCCTGCAAGCAAAACACCTGTGCATGATGGCACGTGGGGTGGAAAAGAAGAGCAGCGACATGGTAACAAGCCACGTGTTGGGCGTCTTCCGAACCGATCGCAGCACAAGAATGGAATTCATGAATTTGCTCGACCTCAAAGAGGCGTAGAAAATCGAGCGAGAAAGGACTTCGCTCTAGCGGCACGCCGATTAGAATGGTTTTACAGGTCGCCCGTCTACACGTACTTCAAAATGGCAATGCGGCCCTGTAGCTAAACCGGTAGCCCCTACACGCGCGATGATCTGCCCTTGATGCACCGTCTCCCCCACATGCACCAACAGCTCAGAGCAGTGACCGTAGAGCGTGGTTAAACCACGCCCATGGTCTATGACCACGGTATAGCCATATCCGTTCAAATAGGAGGCCACAATAACGGTGCCATCTCCAGCCGCATGAATGGGCGTCCCCTCCGGCGCGGCGATATCTACCCCGGTATGCATGCGATAGCGATGCAGAATTGGGTGATATCGCATTCCGAACTCCGAGGTGATAACCCCATTCACCGGCTTTATCAGCTCACCGCGCCAGATGGGAGCGATGGCAAAATGCTCTTCAGCTTGGCGCAGCTCACGCCTCGGCGCATTGGGATGGGCCGCACGCCAGGCTGCCTCCTCCTCACGTCGCCTCTCCTCCAAAAGCCCCGAAAGAAACTGAATACGCGCCGTCATCGCCTCGGCCTCGCCTTCCAGTTCGTCCAGTTCTTCTTCCTCTTGAGTTCGCAAAGCCACCGTATGGCTTAACGCCTCCTCCTGCGCCCACTGCAACGTCAAATACTCTTTCTTCCGCTGCTCGTAAAGCGCAGCGAGCTGTTGTTGCTGAGCCTCTTGGGCCTCCAAACGGCGCTTATCTATCTGAATTTGCACGATATCTCGCTGCACTGAGTTGATCAGGGCCATATCGCTCCGAACAATCTGCCGCACATACACCCCGCGTGATAGGAGATCGGAAACGCTGGCCGCTCTTAATAACACTTCAGCATAACTTATCTGGCCTCGCATATAGTTCTCGCGAATGCGCTCGGCCAGCATTTTTCGCTGAAAAGCCAGCTTCTTTTGGGTGGCTGCCAAATGCTCCAGCACCACCTGGTGCTGATGCTCTAGAGCGCTCATGCGGTCACTAATGTCCTGTAAACGCGCACGTGCTGCATCTACCTGCTGCTTCGTGACATGCAGAACAACGTGAAGATGACGCTCTTTAACTCGGGTAGCGCGAATTTTTGCACGCACTGCAGCGATATGACCTCGTAGACCGTGCAGTTGAGAGGCCAACTGCCGTTTCTTTCTCACCGCCTCGCGCGCAAGTTCGGCCGTTACTTTCTGAGTCTTTTTGGGCGATTGCCTCGATGGCCTCGTGTGGTTCGAGGGAGGATGTAGAGGAGAGCCAATGCAGCTGCGTCCAGAAAGCAAGCATTGGAGCATACAGAGGATGATAAGGATAGAGGAAGTATGTCTCATGTCTGCCTCAAAAACCGATGGATCGCAAGCTGGCTGCCGGTGATACCGATAAATGCCCCCACGCAGATAAGCCCAGCTATCACTTCAAAGGGCGTTATCCGCGATGGAATATCTCCCACGAGCGGCGAATGGAGGCTACTTACAAAACGGCTCACCTGACGGGCGGCAAAAAGGAGCAAGCCAGAGGCGATGGCTCCCCCTAAAATGCCATGAAAAGCTCCCTCTAGCAGGAGAGGAAAACGAATAAAGGAGGCGGTTGCACCCACCAGCTGCATGATGCGAATCTCGCGTCGGCGCGCAAAAACCGTGAGTCGAATGACGTTCTGAACGCTAAATAGGGTCGCAACAAAAAGCGCGATCGCAGCCGTGCCTCCTAAAACACGCACCATTCGAGCGAAGGCTCTTAGCATCTGAACTTCGGTGTTGGCATCGTTTACCTGTTGTAGTTGCGGAAAATGCTTCTTATTGCGGAAGAAAGCCGCTAACTTTCCAACATCGGCGCTATCGCGCGCCTGAACGGTTAGCTTATCCATCAAGGGGTTCATAGGCATGGCTTGGGTTAGTTTTGGCTCTTCGTGCTCCAGCATCGCCCATGCCTCCTCTTTCGTTACCAGATGCACCGCGGCTACAGCCGGGAGCGTCTCGATCTGGTGCTTTAGGGCGATGACTTTATCCCTAGGCACGTTCACGCGCAAAAACAGATCGATCTCGTTGAATTTTTGGGGCTGCGCCGCAATGTACTCGTTGATGCGAAACCCCAACCACAAACACCCTCCAAGCACGGTGAGGGCAACCGTCACGGTACCCAAAGCTGCCAACGACATTAGGCCATGCCGACGGATGTTCAGCCACGCTTCTTGTACGAGGAAAAAGAGACTATCGAGCTTCATTGTCTTCCCTCATCACGACGGTTGCATAGGCGCCCTGCGAATCGTCACGTACCAATCTTCCATCGGAAAACTCGAGCACGCGTCGCTGCAATCGGTTCACGATCGCCACATCGTGCGTGGCAACCACCACCGTCGTCCCCTTTTGCGCGTTGATATAGGCCAGCAGGTCAACGATGCCCGCCGAGGTCTCCGGGTCTAGATTGCCGGTTGGTTCGTCGGCAAGCAGAAGATGTGGCTCGTTGACCAAAGCGCGGGCAATGGCCACCCGCTGCTGCTCACCGCCCGAAAGCTGGTGCGGGAAGGCGTCGGGGCGACTTGCCAAACCCACCATCTCCAATACCGCGGGCACACGCTGCCGAATCTGGCTGCGCCCGGCCCCAATAACCCGTAGCGCAAAGGCCACATTTTCATACACCGTGCGATCGGGCAAAAGCCCAAAATCCTGAAACACTACCCCTAAGCGGCGACGGAAAAATGGGATGTCGCGGGGCCTCAGTCGGCTCACACAGATACCGTCCACGGTAACTTCGCCCTGTGTGGGCACCTCGGCTCGATAGAGCAGCTTTAGCAATGTGGATTTACCTGCACCGCTCGGTCCTACCACAAAAACGAACTCTCCCCGTTTCACACAGAAATTGATGTGTGATAACGCGGGAACTCCTTCCGGATAGATCACCGATACATTGCGGAGTTCGATCATAAGCCTTCAGAGCTAACTTCTGAGAAGCCGCTTTCTTGCATCGAGGATAACAGATTAAGACATTTTTTCGCGCCCTCTGTCAATCCCCCCTTCGAAGCTGCTCCTCTAAAAAGGATTTTAGTACAAGCGCGCTGTTATGTTCCGTATCGCGCGCACTATAGAGCAAGGTCACATTCCCCTGGCGAGCCTCTTTAACTAACTCTTGCAGGAGGGAAGCCTCGGCCCGCGCGAGCTCGGCACGATAACGCTGCTGAAACTCCGGCCACTTCGATGGATCATGCCCAAACCACCGTCGCAACTCAGGCGACGGGGCTAACTCTTTTAACCACTCGTAGATGTGCAGCGCTTCCCGTTTCATCCCTCTCGGCCACAACCGCTCTACCAGATAGCGCTTTCCGTCATCTGGTTCTTCTGGCTCATAGACCCGTTTCACTTTGATCACCTTCCGAATCCTCCAGGTCTTGTTACTTCTAGGGACGGCTGGCCATCTATGGCCTTTTGCAAATTACCATCGGCAAATTCCGAGAGCGCCGGCTGCGCATGCGCAGGAGTCTGTTCGACCTTTATCAGAAAGGCCTGGTCGTCGCGTGAAATCTTCTCCCAAGAGTGCCTGAGAATAATTTCGGATGATTTCCTTTAATTTCCTTTAAGCTTAGGCAACAAGGATATGGTTCATCAATGCCGATGCCTATCGCCCCGTTGGGCCTGACGAGTCGGAACAGCTGTTGCAGCCTACAGGGAGGCAAAAGAAAGACGGGGGTTATCTGAAAAATGGTTTTTTGTTTACCATTGCCTTCCTAGGTCAGGAGGCTTTTCTAACAGCAGCCACATTCGCGCTATTCCATTCATGAACAGGCATTATAGCGCAGATAATGGCCACTGTCTACTAAAGGGTTACAGCTCTTAGCACCACCAGGAGAGGCTTGTGCTACAATAAGGTTATTATTACTAACGACAGGGCGGCTCTGCCACGGTCCCCCGAATCACGAGCTCCGTTGGCATAAGCTCTTTGATGCCGGGGGCGCGTTTGTGTTCGATCTGTTCCAATAACAGCTCCGTAGCTCGTGCTCCTATCTCGACTAGCGGCTGCCGCATCGTGGTAAGCGGGGGTTGGATGGTTGATGCCGTAATAATGTCATCAAAGCCAATAAGCGATATCTCTTCAGGTACCTTTACTCCATGCTCAGCAAACGCTTTCAGCGCTCCAATCGCCAACTCATCGTTTGAGCAGAAGACGGCTGTTGGCCGCTCCGCTTGGGGCAGAGCCAGTAGCCTCTCCGCCTGATGGTACCCAAACTCCTCAAAATATTTGCCTGGGAATATCCATTTTTCGCAAATAGGGAGACCAGCCTCCATGAGGGCTTGACGATAACCAGTCAATCGCTCGTGGGTGCTGTCCGTACTATCATGACCACAAAAAATGGCGATCTTTTTATGTCCCATCTCGATAAGATAGTTAACTGCCCGGTGAGCGGCTGACACATTGTCTACATCTATGCAGGTGACATCCTTGCGGTCTGTCATGTAGTTTACTAGCACAAAGGGTACCTCGCGTGCAAGCAACTCATCTATTACCGTTGGGTTGTGCGGTAATGCGACAATCACAAGGCCATCACAGCGTCCATCGCACCAACGCATCAGGTTCTTAGTAACGTCACACTCTAAATTGTCCGTAAACAACAACACGTTCTGGTTACGCTCCATCGTTGCCCCTAGAATGCCTTGCAACACCGTCATAAAATACAGATTTGGCACGAGGTGATCGTAGTGTGTGAAGACGACCCCAATGGTATGAATGCGTTTCTGCACTAATCCACGCGCCAGTGCGTTGGGAGTGTAGTTGAGACGACGCATGGCCTCTTCTACCCGCGCTCGTGTACGAGCGCTTATACGGCGTGGGCCGTTGTTGATAACATATGATACGGTGGATGGCGCCACCCCACTTGCTTCTGCCAGCTCGCGAATCGTAACCCCCATAGTTTTCTGTCACCTTTTCTCTACTTTATATCTAACACCTGTCACCCTTCGTATATATGATACAATGAAAAGAGGTTACTGTCAAGAGAAACACGCACAAAAAGGAACAGATGAAGTCCACAATGAGCGACTCTGCCACGCAAAGCCCTTTCAGACCCACGCTTTTTCAGGTGTTGCGCCTTACTCTGCGCGATTTTTGGGATCATCTTGGCTTGGCCATATCCTTCAGCCTGCTCCACAGTCTGCTAATCCCTCTGCTCATCTCTGTTCCTCTCAGCGCCATAAAGCTTTTTCACAGCCCCCCTCATGCGAGCTATTTTCTGCTTATCCTGCTGACACTACCCATTTTTCCGCCCTTTTTCACGGCCTACTGTTTTGTCGCCTACCGAATTTGCACGGGGCGCTCGGTATCCTGGGCTTATCTGCTTCAGGGCTTTCGTCAACACTACTGGCCAGCCATGCGCCTTGGCCTCATTCAGCTGGTCATTACCTTCGGGTTGCTTGCAAACCTCCTTTTTTATACTTACAGGCATCATCCTTTCGGTACCCTCCTCCCCCTCTTTTGGGCTTACATCCTCCTTTGCTGGTCACTGCTTCTGCTCTACCAATACCCACTGCTGGTTTTACAGGAGAACGGGGTTTTTGACGAAGAAAACCGGCGGGCGCGCCGTGGAGCTTTGGCCGCTATTCGTCGCTCCTTTTTTCTTACCCTGGGGAATCCGCTCTATACTCTAGGCCTTCTTTGTATCACCGCACTGCTCGTGCTGCTCTGCTTTCTCACCGGTATTGCTTGGATCCTGCTCTACCCCGCGCTCCCGCTACAACTGGTAACGCGCGCCACCTGCCTTCTGCTTGCACGCTATGCGCTTATGCCGCCTCCACCTCAGAACACGCCCATCGAAGACACGCCCTGGCACGTCGAACCCAACCCAGAATCGAAAATCACATCAGAGCCGTAAACGATCGCGCGCCTAAAGACGCCAGCTTTGGTCTGGCGCGCATTCGGACCTGCCTCCGAATCGTACGGCCGGTTTACAGCAGCCCAACTGCAATGGGGCTAGCCGCGATCCTATCCGCCAACCTAGCCAAAGGGAAGGGCAAAGGCATTGCGCCCGTGCTGGTCCTGCATCCCTGCTCCGCTACTCTAAAAGAAGCCGTTTTGCAAGCTGAGCCAAAGCGATTTCACCCGGATTATCCGCCGTCCAACACACCACCTGCAGCTCCTGACAGAACAGCGCCAGTGCGAACCTATTTCCTACTGCATCGGTAACGATGCCGACGTCGTTGCGAGCCTCATCAATCGAACCTGTCTTGCCAGCA
Organism: Chthonomonas calidirosea T49; assembly: GCF_000427095.1. Lineage (NCBI taxonomy): Bacteria > Bacillati > Armatimonadota > Chthonomonadia > Chthonomonadales > Chthonomonadaceae > Chthonomonas > Chthonomonas calidirosea. Next base: position 84,231 of record NC_021487.1, on the reverse strand, counting down.
TAACGCCACTCCTCCGGCAGATAGCGCGGGATGCAATCGCGATAGTGCTGCTTGGAGAGAATAGCTAAAAACTCTTCACATAGGGCCTCACTGCCCAAGCTACCGGTTGCGATCATCTCAAGAAGTTGCAACATCTCCCGTGGCGTTGTCACGCCTAAGCCATAGGGATTGGGAAGGGCATCTCTGGCATACACCTTGCGAAAGCAGGTGGTTGTCTCCAACCCAAGCGCTCTCATCCGTGCATTAATAGGGTTCACCCCGCCAATATGCTCGATAATCATATTTGTGGCGGTGTTATCGGAAAGAACGATCATCAGTACGCACACGTCGCGCAAAGTAAGCTGTAGGCCTGCCGTCAGTTGCGAGAGGATGCCCGACCCAGGCACCTTTTCCTCATCGGTCAGCACCAAAGGTTCCTCCCACGCCCGTCGGCCCTCCGCGACCTCTAAACCAACATGCACTAGAATAGGCAGCTTGATAACGCTGGCCGTACGGCATTTATGCTCCGCGTTGTGTTGCACGACCTTCCGTGTCTGTAAATCCTCTGCAGCAAAACAGAGCACCCCGGTCGAGGCCTTTTCAATGGCAGCTACATCGGCCCAAAAACGTTCATCTGGCGTCACTAGGCTCGCAACTTGCTGCATCGCGTCCCTCCCCTGCAAAACATCCTAAACATTGTGACACAGGTGGCGCACACAAACGTACAGCTTGCTCGATTCTTCGTGCGCAGAGGGTACAATAGAGCATAATGTTCGAAACTCTGCAAGGAGCGCTTTTCTGTTGAAACGTTCGCCCCTGCCGCTGAACCGACTCGGCCTTCCCATGATAGCCGTCCTGATTATCGCGACAGCTATCTATAGCGAGATGATCGCGCACCCTACCTATCACGATGGCAAAATCCACGTTATCTACTGGGAAAAATGGACGGACTTCGAAGGCGATGCCATCCGCAAGACGGTCGAAGCGTTTAACCGCTCTCAAAATCGCATTCATGTAGATCTCCTCACCGTCAGCGGCATTGAGAACAAAACCCTTCTTGCCATCGCCGGAGGAGACCCGCCCGACGTAGCCGGCCTCTACGGCCCCAATGTGGCCCAATATGCCGACGATAACGCGATTATTCCCCTCGATAGCTACTGCAAACGCTATGGGCTAGACCGCAACCACTTTATCCCCGTGTTTTGGGATATGGGGCACTATCACGGCCATCAATACGCACTTCCAAGCACACCTGCTACCACCGCTCTGCACTACAACATGGCCATGCTACTTGCCGCCGGTATCACTCACCCACCGAAAACAATCGAAGAACTGGATGCCGATGCCGCCAAGATCACCACTCGTGATGCCAACGGCAATATACAGAAAGTCGGTTTTCTACCCACAGAGCCAGGATGGTGGAACTGGGCGTGGGGCTATTTCTTTGGCGGCAAACTGTGGAATGGAAGCGATAAAATCACGGCCACCGATCCCGGTAATATCCGGGCTTATCAGTGGATACAATCTTACTCCCAAAAATATGGGCCGGGCAATTTGCAGTCCTTCCGAAGTGGCCTAGGAACTTTTTCTTCCCCTCAAAACGGCTTCCTCGATGGCAAGGTCGCCATGGAGCTTCAGGGCGTATGGATGTATAACTTTATTAGTCGCTTCGCGCCTCAAATGGAAAAACCGAAACGCATATGGGGCGTTGTGCCTTTCCCTTATCCTGCTGACCGGCCGGATCTGGCCAATACCTCTGTGGCCGACGAGGACGTCTTAGTGATCCCGCATGGGGCAAAACATCCGAACGCCGCTTTCGCCTTTATTCGGTTCATCGAATCGCGTAAGGGCAGCGAAATGCTGTGCGGCCTTCAAAGAAAGTTCTCTCCGCTGCGCCACGTAGACCCCCAGTTTTATGCGACTCACCCTAACCCCTATATCAAGTTGTTCGTGAGGCTAGCCTATAGTAAAAACGTGATCACACCGCCCAAAATGGGCATATGGCCTGAGTATAGTAGCGCCCTCTCTAATGCGATAGATGAGGTAACACTCATGGAAAAAACACCCGAACAAGCCCTCGAAGAGGTGCAAAAAGAGATGCAACCGAAGTTAGATGAATACCTGCGACGCCTACATCTACGTCAACAGGTCATGCACGAGGATCAGACTCTCCCTACGCAAGGAGCTAACCAATGAAACAGAGCCGACGCGAAACGCGCACTGCGCTCCTCTTCGTTCTTCCATGGTTCATTGGGTTCACTGCCTTCCTGCTCTACCCGGTGGTCGCCTCTATCTACTTCAGCTTCTGCGACTACTCCGTTCTCTATCCGCCCGTCTTCATCGGGCTCGCTAACTATCGTGACCTCGTCCACGACGCTATTTTCTGGCAAACGGTTCAAAACACTGTCGTCTATACTCTCTGGGCGTTGCCCATCAGCGCTTTGGTGGCGCTCTCGTTGGCCCTGCTACTAAATACAAAGGTGCGCGGGATGGCCTTTTACCGAACTATTTTCTTCATTCCTTCCCTTGTTCCCATGGTGGCTCTCGCCATTCTCTGGCAATGGATATTTAACGGACAGTACGGCATCCTCAACGCCTTCTTGCAGGATCTTGGCATTAAAGGCCCTAACTGGCTGGGCGATCCGGCCTGGTCAAAAACGGCTCTCGTCGTGCTTTCGGCATGGGGTGTCGGCAACGCTATGGTAATCTACTTGGCCGGACTGCAGGATGTGCCCCGACAACTCTACGAGGCTGCTGACCTCGATGGAGCGGGCTGGTGGGCCAAAACGCTCCATGTTACCCTTCCCATGATCTCCCCCGTCATCCTCTTCAACGTCATCATGGGCATTATCGGTACCCTTCAAATCTTTACGGTACCCTACGTCATCTCACCTCAGGGCGCACCGGCACGCTCCATCTATTTCTATGCCATGTACCTTTTCGATAACGCCTTCATCTACCATAAAATGGGCTACGCCTGTGCCATGGGTTGGATACTGTTTGTTGTGATCCTCATTTTAACCCTTGCCGCCCTTAAATTTAGCGAACGTCATGTGCATTATGGCGGCAATTAAGGAGTTTGCGATAGATGAGCGAACAACAAGCTTCTGATACCTTCGCGACTAATCCAACCTTGGAAGGCTTCTTAGACAAAGATGGCCTGCAAGCCCAGGCTATTTTAGCAAGTATCACCGATGCTTTCTTTGCCTTGGATACGAACTGGCGCTTTGTGTACGTCAATAGTAACGCCGAAAAGCTACTTCGTCGTTCGCGACAAGAGTTACTGGGGCAAAATATATGGGAAGTCTTTCCCGAGGCAGTGGGTTCCACATTTTATGTGCAATATCATCGGGCGATTGAAGAGAGATGCTCTGTTGCTTTTGAAGAGTTCTATCCGCCTTTAGAGACCTGGTTTGAAGTCCACGCCTATCCTTACGTCCACGGGCTTTCGGTCTATTTTCGTGACATCAACGACCGAAAACGCGTGGAGGAGCTTCTGCAACGCGCCCATGAAGAGGATCGCCTTTTTACTCAGAAACTTACCGCACTTCAAGAGATTACCTATCAACTTGCCCTTGCCCCTGACAAAGAGACCTTCTATAAACTTGCTGTGGAGTTAGGACGAGAACGGCTCGGCTTTGATAGGCTTGGTATCTGGTGCCTAAAAGAGAACTTTATTAAAGGCACCTTTGGTACAGATGAAGGGGGCAAAACCGTGGATGAGCGATCGGTTCAACGCCCTCTTCCAGCCCTCGACGCTTTGCATCAAATACAGCATAGCCCCCAAGCCATCGCCGTCATCGAAAATTCCACGCTCTGTAACGCTCTTGGGGAGCCAGTAGGTCATGGAACTTTGGTTTTTGCCTCCGTCTGGAATCATAACCGCTGTATTGGCTTTCTAAGCGCCGATAACCTACTTTCTGGACAACACTTTACCCCGCAGCGTCTAGAGCTTCTTCGCCTCTACGCCTCTACACTTGGCCATCTCTATACTCGCCTGCAAATTCAACTCTCTCTCCAAGAGAGCGAAGAACGCTACCGTTCCCTATTTCGTAGCATCCCAGACCCCGTCTGGGTCTTCGACATCCACACCCTCCAGTTCCTCGATGTAAGCGATGCCGCGATCGCGCATTATGGATATAGCCGAGACGAATTCCTTAAAATGACCATCCGTGATATTCGCCCGCCGGAAGATTGGGAGGCATTAGAAGAACGCCTTGCTCACCTGAAAGCCGGTTATTCTCCTCCTACTCTTTGGAGGCATAAACGGAAAGACGGCACCATCTTCGAGGTCGAGATTACCTCACATGATACCAACTATGCCGGTAGGGAAGCGCGTATTGTTCTAGCCCGCGACGTCACCGAACGTAGACGCCTTGAGACACAACTGCTTCAGGCACAAAAAATGGAAAGCATCGGTAGACTTGCTGGTGGCATCGCACATGACTTCAATAACCTGCTCGCTGCCATCGTGGGCTACCTGGAGCTTTTAGAAGATCACATTCAATCCGATGCCCAGGCGCAAACGCATCTGCACCATGCCCAGCAAGCTGCCGAACGTGCAAAGCAACTTACCTCCCAACTCCTCGCATTCGCTAGAAAACAGATCACGCGTCCGCAAAATCTCGACATCAATCGTCTCATTGTAGACATCGGGCAGCTCCTGCGCCGCATTATTGGGGAAGACATCGAACTGACTTTTCGCCCCAGCAATAACCTCTGGACGGTCAAAGCGGATCGGAGTCAAATGGAACAGGTGCTCATGAATCTGGCGGTCAACTCGCGTGACGCCATGCCTCATGGAGGGCATATTCTCATCGAGACTCACAATAGAACCGTCTCTGAAACGCTTACCTTCGCTCAGACGGTGATTCCGCCTGGGGAGTACGTCTACATTCTATTCCGCGATGACGGTGAGGGAATGAGTGCCGATGTGCTTGCACGTATCTTTGAGCCTTTCTTTACCACAAAAGAGGTCGGCAAGGGAACCGGGCTGGGGCTATCTACTTGCTATGGCATCATTCGGCAAGCGGGCGGATATATCGCTGCAGATAGCGCCCTGCAGGAAGGAGCTGCCTTTCATATCTTTCTACCGCGCAGCTATGAGGAGTCGGACGTACAACCTGCTCCTGTTTCCTCCTCATCCCCAAGCGGAAATGAGACGATTCTGCTTGTCGAAGACGAGCCGCTTGTGCTACAAACGTTAACGCTCTCTTTAACGCGCAAGGGCTATCATCTCCTCACGGCAGAAAGTCCCGACGAAGCTCTGGAAATTCTCGCAAAATACCCAAAACCCATTGATCTTCTTATAACCGATGTGGTCATGCCCCAAAAGAGCGGATTAGAACTTGTGGCTCAAGCTCATCGCATCCGACCCAACCTGCCGGTACTCTACATTTCCGGCTATACGGAAGAACACACAAAAGTGCAAAACCTCGTCCATGAGGGCACTGCTTTCTTACAAAAACCTTTTACGCCCTCTACCCTAGCCCGCAGAGTGCGCGAAATTCTCGATGCACCCAAATCAAAACCTGTTTAATACACGGAGAACGTCATTCGCCATGCACAAAAAACGTTTCCTAACCTCCCTTCTCATACATGCGGTGCTCATTACGCTTTCCTTTGTATTCGCCTTTCCTCTGCTCTGGATGATCTCAACGTCGCTGAAGCCGATCGATCAGACCATGCATATGCCTCCCATATGGATCCCACATCCTATTGAATGGCAAAACTATGTCGCTGCCTTCACCTACGAGAGCAATCAGCTACACTATATCCCCTTTCTTATTTATGGTCGCAACACCCTCATTCTTGAAATCCTTGTGGTCAGCGGCACCGTCTTTTCCAATGCCTTAGTGGCCTACGGTTTTGCACGGCTTCGCTGGCCCGGCCGCGACCTCGTCTTTAAGCTCACCCTGGCCACCATGATGATCCCCTTCCCGGTCCTCATGGTGCCCACGTTTGTGCTCTTCGAAAAGATTCACTGGACAGGCACCTATCGCCCTCTTTGGGTGCCGGCTTGGTTCGGCAGCGCCTTCTACATCTTTCTATTGCGTCAATTTTTTCTCACCATTCCTTTCGAGCTTTCAGAGGCGGCAAAAATTGATGGATGTTCTGAATGGGGCATCTTCCGAGAGGTCATCCTGCCCTTGGCAAAGCCAGCCTTGGCCGTCGTTGCCCTCTTCACATTTATGGGCGTATGGAACGACTTTCTCGGCCCTCTTATCTATCTAGCCCATCAGAACATGTACACACTCGGTTTAGGCCTACAAAACTATCAAAGCCAAAATGGGGGTACGCAATGGAATCTCCTCATGGCTGCCTCGACCATTGTGGTAGCTCCGGTTATCGTGCTCTTCTTCTTCACTCAAAAACAGTTCATCGAGGGGATCGCTGTCACCGGTTTAAAGGGCTAACGTGAACGGCTCACTTCCTTGATCGGACAGGTGCGACTATTTTTAGAACGAAAAATCACAATAGGGGCGTAGGAACCTACGCTCCTACTGTCTCCGGGTGCACACATTTTATGAACGCCAGCCTCTCTACACGCACAACCCACAGGTATTCAAACAGCGAGTGCATCCTTTCGACGCTCTCTCGCTACTCGGACAACAGCGCGCCACAACCGACTCACAGCTCGGCCGATAGTGATCGCACTGGCCCTCACGGGTGAGCAGTTTTTAACGTCGGAAGCCGTCCCCTAACACCATGGCCTCAGTAAGATAACTCCCCATTCTGAACGGCTAGCACAAACTGCATCATCTCTTTTTCATAGCCGAAGTCTTGCGGTTCATCATCAGGCGGGCGGAGATATCCCTCCTCGGCGATCCGTTGATGGATCTCCTTCCGCACCAAAGCGGCCATAGAGCATCCTTCCCAGTAGGCTCGACGTCGCAACCATTCGTACTCTTCGGGGGTCAGGCGAATAGATAACACGCGGTCGCGCAATAGAACACTCCTCCTTTTTATGGTAACTTCGGTCTTATTTTGGCTGCTCCTGTTTTGATCTGCGGCTCGCACAACGCATTCCCGGCGGCGTATCGAACGGCACTCCACGCCGATCGGCCATCTCGTGCCCGATAACCTCTAACTCTTCCGCGCTCAATAGCGCTGCCGCAAGAGGAAAAAGCACTTGATCTTCCATACCTATATGACGGCGATAGGTGTTACGCAGAAAATAGAGCTTTTCGAGCAGCTCCTCGAGCTCCTGCTTTTCTAGATATCCTCTCGCCAACCACCTTTTCCCAATCTCCCCAACCGCCTTATGTAGCGCTCCTACCACATCGTGATCGGCCTCTAACGTCCTGATAATGCGTTCGGCCTCCTCATGCTTCTTGGCGAGCAAGCGAGGGAACAAAGAGACCTCTTCGTCGGCCGTATGCAGTGGCTCTGCGTTTTCAAAATACCGCAAGGCCGTATCTAGCTCATCCCGATAGGCTTCGTTTAATCCATCACCCTCGGTCTGCTCAGCCACATGAATGAGCTGTTGCAGAAACCGCTCGATGCGGCGATGACAATCGCTTAGTAGCTGCAGCGGCTCACGAAAGCTGCCTTCAGCCTTTGCTCCAATCTGTAGCGCCATTTCCTATCTCCTCCTTAGATTCTACTCTCTTTTTAGAGGGCTGAAGAGAATCCTCCAGCCCTCTATCCTCCCACGTCTACCCGGCTTTCGCCGCCCGTAGGCTATCCTCCTTCACAAGCGCACGCGGAAAGAGAATATTGTTCTCCTTATGGATGTGCATATGCATGTCCTCCTCTAACTCGGCAAGCCCAGCCAGTAACACACGAAATGTATTACAGGCATCTGGGGGTGGGGTGAAATCGTTTGTCAATCGGCGCATCTCGGCGAGGTCGTCTCCAGCAATGTCATGCTCGCGCTCCATTGCCTGGATGGGGTGCCGCAATGTGCCGGCGCAAAAGGTAGGTGGCATCTCCGTAGCCGTATCGAGCAGCTTGCACATCGGAAAGAGCACAGTCTCCTCTTTGGCCATGTGCAACTCCTGATCGCTCTGAAAACGCTTAAAAAGCTCATGCACCTGTACCATCTCCGGATGCCGATCGCCATGCATCAAAGCCACTTTCGCAGCCATCTCTTGAAGTCGGGGAAGCTCTCTGCGAAGGTACTCGTGGTGTGTCGCAACAATGTGATCTACCAACTTGCTCAAAGTAGCCTGGCCCCAATCTCTCTCTGAAGCTGGCGGTGTTGCTGCATCATGCTCGCGGAGGGCGGCAAGTACCTCAGCTGCGTTCTTGCCCTTTTCGGCGCACGCCTCACCGATGGTCTTCTTCCCTCCGCAGCAGTAGTCTAGCCCGAACGCTTCGAACACACGCGCTCTATCGGGCCGCTCCACTACAAGCTGCCCTATTGTCTTCTGAACATCAATCTCAATCATTTCTTACCTCCTTTGAGATTTAGGTTCGTAACCTCGTTCTCTCAACATCGAGATTGTCTAGTGCACCGTGAAAGCACGAAAGCAGCGGCCTTGCCCATGAGAGGTAGCAATACAAGCCGCTTGTTGAAAGACGATAACTAACTATCTATAAGCGACCCCACCACGAGCCCTACAACAATCCATAATCGCGCGTAACGCATCAGAAACCCTCCGCGGTTTAGATGGTAAGCAGTTTATTTTGGATATCATCATCCACTTATCAATATTATATGCTTTGGGGTACACTACATGTCAACCTTTTGGTAAAAAAATTTTTTGGAGAACGATTTGGACGACCATGATCTCACAGACCGCTGAATATGCTCTACGTGCCATTGTCTATCTGGCAAAGGAGCCGAATGTCGCAAAAACAACAAAAGAGATCGCTGAAGCTACACGAGTACCAGTAGGTTACCTTTCAAAGGTGCTGCAAAACCTAAGTCGGGTAGGGCTCATCAGCTCACAACGCGGCCTTTATGGCGGCTCGCGCCTTTTGAAAGCCCCTTACGAAATCACCATCTACGAGGTAGTCAATGCCGTAGACCCCATACCGCGTATACGCACCTGCCCGCTTCGGCTGGCCGCGCACGGTGAAAACCTGTGCCCCCTCCATAGACGCATTGATGGCGCTGTGGCCATCATTGAAAACGCCTTTCGTTCCACTACCGTAGCCGAGCTTATTGAGGAGGCCGCACTGGAGAGCCAGATCTGTCATTTCCCTAATATAAACTCTTGAGGATGTAACTAGGTAGGCGAGCGCAGTCCGAAACCTATCTCCATTGGGACGCAAGCTCGGAAACCATAGGCCAAATATGTCGCACGATGAGCGTTTACCGGCGTAGCCGTAGAGTCGTGAAACGCCTAGCGCTTTCATTACGTCTGTCGTATTAAAAAAACCCTACAGGACGATGGAATATGCCAGGAACAGCGCTCTCCGCCGGCTACTTTAGAGCAAAGACCTCAGCTGCGCCTTTTGCCATACTCTGTTTCGCGCTTGGCCTTGACGTGTTGCTAATCGTCCTCATCGGCGTGTATAACTACGAGCGCCTTCACGCCGCATTTGCACCCTGGCTCGCAACGCTCACCCTGTGGACGCTTGGCTTGCTGCTCTATCTGTTCGGTATCGGCGTTGTAAAGGCACTCGCATGGCGACCCCGCACCTTCATCGTCACCAACGAAAGCATCAGCGTCCGACAAGGCCGCTCGCTTCAGCGTATTCCCTTCAACAAAATTCGTCTCTATGCTCTCGATGAACGCTTAGCGGATCCAGATACCCCGCATCAGATGGCTCTCTGGGGCAATGGCGTGTTCCTGCTTGTTCCCGCGAATATCGCTCAATTAATGGAGAGCCAGTCTCAGAACCTCACTCAAATTGCCCTACAAACAACACCACAGATTCGAGAGGGCCGCATCGTGTTACGAGCCCAGCGTTTGCTCCGAGTGCTCGAACGCCGTCAATCGCGCTTAACCATGCTCCTCATTCTAGCAGGCCTTCTCGGAACACCGCTTCTCCTACTGTCCAGCATCTCGATGCAGCATACTCTCGGAACAGACTCTCCATTTATGGTTGCCATCGGTAGTTCGATGGTGTGCTTGTTGTTGTGGGAGCGCACCTATCGCATCCAGATCAGAAAACTCCGCGTTGAGAACGAAATACTTGCCTCGCTTACCAAACATAGCATTCCCTTCCTTATAGAAAAGCTCCACCTCTTCTGCGACCTACAACGGTTCGATATCTGGCAACACTACGGTGCGCGCCAGGCACTAGCAAAAATCATCCCCACCCTCTCTGAAACCGAGCGACTGGTGCTGCCCGCCCGCAGCTATCTTCGCATCTATACACTGCTCTGTCCCCAGCGTGCTGATGAATGGAGACAGGCGCTTAAAAGTTGTCTAGATCCAGAGAACCTTCTCGATGCCGCTTGCATGACAGGTCGATTCGCCGGGATTATTGGTTTGGTGTACGTGCTGTCAGTCCTATCTGACAACTCTCCGTATTACTATTTGCATTTGCGAGGCGATTGGATGGAGAACTCCCCGTCTGACGCGCGCCCAGCAACTCGAACCGAAATGGAGAACCTTTTCCAAGATCATCAGACGTGCCGTGTTCTGCTTCAGCTCTTGGCAAAAACCGGCCAACACCATACCCTACCAGTACTTCGGAGTTTCCTCTCCGATTCAAGGTATGATAGAATCGATTCCGTTCTTAGCCAAGAGGCGGAGAACTGCATCGAGGTCTTAACCCGATCTTTGCAACAGTCCTCCTCTGTAGAAAAATCGTTGGGGCAGCACGCATGAGCTCTCGAAAAAAGAACCTAAGTATATGGGACCTGCTAACTGTCATCTTCGTTCTCGTGATGGTACTGCCGTTTCTCTTCTTTGGCATTATGCTGAGTATGTCTCATGAGGATGGTTTGGGAATAAGTTCGTTTTCGCCCTATAAAGATATTTTTACTCTAATATTCCGAGTTGCAGGGTTTTGCTTTATAATCCCATCCTCTTCATTCTTGTATGTATCCGTAACATTGTAGAACAGTTCGCCAATAGCACACCTGAAAGACGACGAGCGACCAACGACGAAGCCGAAACGACATCCTCAGAGCCAAGGAAGCCCTCTATAGACGAGATGCCAAGATATCGGAGGAGCTCATTCGAGTATCCCCCTCACAAGACGGGTCTATCCTCCCAAGAGGAGAATGAGAATCTTCATCAGCACTAAAGGCCAGATCGCTTCCCGATAAGGCGTCTTAGCAGGCGTTTGCCCATAACACCCATATAGATAAACTCGTTGCGCACCAAACGAGCCACATTAACGACAGCTGCTAGCAGACGCACAGGAGGCGATGCCGTTTTGCGATAGTAGATAAAGCTGCTCCTCAAAAGCAGGCGCGCCATCTGCCGATACTGGCTTTTCACGCTGCCCATCCAGTGGTGTACCACCTCTGCTTGCGGTAAGTAGACAACCCGGTAGCCCGCTCGCTTTATTCGCCAACACCACTCCACCTCCTCATAGAACATAAAAAAGGCCTCATCCAACATCCCAACCTCTTCAATAACCCTCCGTGGCACCATAATGCATGCGCCCGAAACGTGGTCTACGTTCCACTGTACGTCAAAATCATCACGCCCAAACTCGAACTTCAGCCCTAATAAGCGCGAGAAAAGCTTCCTGATCACATCGAAGCCGAGCAGTTCGCGCAATGGAGATGGAAAGGGACGCCCGTTGCGCTGAAGGCTGCCGTCGCTGTTGAGCAGTTTCGGCCCTATGGCTCCCACATCGGGGTGCGCATCCAGATATTCCACCATCCGTCGTAACGCGCCTGGTTTGGGCTCTGTATCTGGGTTCAGCAAAAGACAGTATCGCCCAGAGGCCCGTTTCAATGCCAAATTGTTGGCTTTGGCAAACCCTAAGTTCTCCTTACTTGCGATCAGATGCACTGCGGGAAATTCGGCAGCCACCATGTCGGCGCTGTGGTCTTGTGAAGCGTTATCCACCACCCAAACTTCGTATTCTAAACCCGCGGCCGCCGCTGGCAAACTCGCCAAACAGGCACGAAGCAATTGGCATGTGTTGTAATTTACGATAACAATAGAAAGATCCATCGGTCACCGAAATATGGTAGAATAGTGTGTAGGAGGGAATGGTCTATGCCTTCATCCCTACAAAAGGATACCACGCCGACCTTACAGTTAGGCGAAAAAGCCCCGGATGCCTCCGTCCAATTAGCCGATAGCGGCGAGGCAGTGGCCCTCTCTTGTTTCTGGACTCAACGTCCCACGCTTTTCGTATTCCTTAGGCACTTTGGTTGCCCCTTCTGTGTCGAACTAGTCCATCAACTTCGTCAAGCAAAAGATCAGTTCATCGGTGCCAATGTGCAAGTCGCACTTATTACCCTAGGCACCCCAGAACGTACTCAAAACTTTTGTCAACAACAACGCCTCGACGCACCCTTTATCTGTCTTAGTGACCCCACGAGAGAGGCCTATCGTGCCTTTGCTCTAGGACGTGCCTCGCTCGCCCAGTTCACCACGAGCCACGTCATTTCGAGTGCCTTCCGTGCCATGCTTCATAAACATTTCAGCCTGCTTCCGCAGGGCGATCCTTTCCAAATGCCCGGTGTGTTTCTCGTAGATCACCAGGGCACGATTCGCTATGCTCACTACTATAATGACATCGCTGACAACCCCACCATCAGCGAACTACAAGAGGTCATTCGGCAGTTATGAAAACCTCTTGCAACAAAACGATGATCATGTTTATCCTGAAGACACCGACTCACGGCCTCATAACAGCTTGACAAAACAGCTCTATGCGAGGGTACAATGAATGCAGAATGGGCGGTTGGCTCAGGGGTAGAGCGCCTCGTTCACACCGAGGAGGTCGCTGGTTCAAATCCAGCACTGCCCATTTTTGCATTTTTTAGAAAACCTCAGTCCGTTCCACAATCGCAGCTCGACCCCGCTATCCTCCATGCTCAGCAAGTGACAGTCCTGCTTTGATGTTTCCGAAGAACAGAGTGTCGGCCCTGAGGCGGCAAGCAATAGCCGCCGTGTGGCAGTGATCGTGACGACACCCTCGCGTACCCGCACTCTAAAGTCTCTTACTAACGGAGGGGTCTGTGCTGCTCCGCCTGGCGAAAGCCTGTTGACACCGCTGTAAAAGGTCGTTATAATGGCGTAAACCTGTGGTTTTCGGAGGAGAACTTTGGAAATACGGGCGATTCCCATTGATCATATCCTTGCTGATACCGCACAACCTCGTAAATACCACGATGAGGAGAGTTTGCAGGGACTTGCGGATAGCATCCGGCAGCACGGTTTGCTGAACCCCATTACCGTAACCCCCATCCCCGGCTCTCCTCACTACCGAATCGTCACGGGTGAACGCCGGTGGCGCGCGGCCAAATTGGCACGCCTCGATGCCCTTCCCTGCGTGGTACGAGAGATCACCGACGAGGAGCGCCTCACCGAACAGCTCATCGAAAACCTTCAACGCGAAGACCTGCAGCCCCTCGAAAAAGCGCGCGCTATCCAGCAAATTAAAGAGACCTTGAACCTTACCACCCGCGAAGTCGCTCAGCGGCTAGGCCTGTCGGAACGCTCGGTAAACTATCTTCTCGACCTGCTCACCCTCCCCGAAGAGATCGGCGAGGCCGTCGTCTCTAGCCCCAATAGACCCTCAGCCGGCCAAATTACCGAAAAACACGCACGCTATCTCAAACAGCTGAACTCATACCCCGAATTGCAGCAACAGGTGGTGGAACATATTCAACAAGAGCGTCTCAACAGCGAAGAGACCGAGAAACTCGTTCGCGTCATACGTACCGATCCCCTTCGCGCTCAGGAGATTTTGGAGACTCCTCCCGCTCAAAGGGAACAGATCTATCAGCAACTCCGTGAACTTCCCCACATGGACGATGAGCGTGCCGTTGTCGAGAACCATATGCCAAGTAGTCATGCAGCGCAGAAGGTTTTGGACATATTGCCGCTTCTAGCCGATATCCAAATCGAGCAGCTTCAAGAGGATGAACTAACCGCACTGCAAGAGGCTCTCCACTCCCTACAGATGGTCGTTGAAAGTCTGTTGCATGCCTGCAAACAACGTAGCACAAATTTCTAGCAATACGGTACACTATAGAAAACGGGCTTTTGTCCCATAACCGACAGCCCTTATGCCGATGCTTTGCTGAAGAGGAACAGAAACCATGACCCAGGTTGCACCCCGTGGCCCTTTGGCCTTTCGACTGATTATGCGCGAGGACGGCATCGCGCGAGAGCTTGGTGGTGAACTGACCCAGGCCGTTAGCGAGACCGACTTCTTGCTGCGTAAAGCGCTCGACCTCGGTGCCTCCGACATTCACCTGCAGCCGGAACGCAATCGCATGCTTGTGCGCTATCGCATAGATGGCATTATGCATGATGTGGGGCAACTCTCCATAGACATCGTGCCCAACATTCTCGCACGCCTCAAACTTGCCGCCGGCATGCACATAGACGAACGGAGAGAGCCGCAAGACGGCCGTATTGACATGGAGTACGGCACGCGAAAACTAAGCGCCCGCGTCTCCGTGCTGCCCATGTTGAACGGGGAAAAGATGGTCCTGCGTATTCTCGACCCGGTCGGTGCCAGGGTGGAGTTAGATAAACTGGGAATGCCACCCGACGTGCTGCAAAAGTGGAGCCAGGCCATTCAATCCGCCTATGGCATGGTGCTCGTTACCGGCCCTACAGGTAGCGGCAAAACCTCTACCCTCTACGCCTCCATCAACAAGCTAGACCGCACTCGCCGTAACATCGTTACCGTGGAAGACCCCATTGAGTATGAGTTCGCCGACCACATCACCCAAGTGCAGGTCACGGAACGCATGACGTTTCCGCGCGTTATGAGAGCTTTCCTCCGCCAAGACCCCGACGTCATGATGGTCGGCGAAATGCGCGACCCCGAATCGCTGGCAATCGGCATTCAGGCAAGCCTAACGGGTCATCTCGTTCTCTCCTCCCTCCATACGAACAATGCGGTGGAGACCATCGGCCGCATGATCGACATGGGTGGAGAGCCTTATCTTATCGCCTCCACCCTCCAAGCCGTTATGGCCCAGCGCCTCGTACGTACGATATGTCTTAACTGTAAACAACCCTACCAGCCCCCTCGTGACGAGCTGATCGAAATAGGCCTCAACCCCGATGCGATGCAGGGGAAAACTTTCTACAAAGGCGCTGGCTGCGAACAGTGCCGTAAAACGGGATACCGAGGACGTATCGGCATTTTCGAGATTCTGGTGAGTACACCGGAGTTGCGCGAAATGATCGCCCGTCGAGCCACCATCGGGGAGATCTATGAATACGCCCGTAAAAAACAACAGATGCGTACCATGTTAGAAGACGGCCATCAAAAAATTTTCGCCGGGCTTACAACCCCCAGAGAGGTCTTCACCGCTGTCTACTCCACCATGACCTCTGGTTTGACTCCTGGCATGGAAAACGGAGGGCTGGGATGAGAAGCCGAAGCTTCTTATCCCCCCTCTGTCTGCTCTTTCTTCTCTGCGCGATCGGCCAATGCCTAGGGCAGCTCAATCCGTTCGCCCGTAAGGACAACCCCTTTCTCACCGCCTTCACTCTCGCCTGGCACACTCCTTTGCCCGATGATACAGCACTGTTCGAGCTTTGCCCTATCCGGCAAAATCAACAGGACGACCTTTTGCTGTTGATCGGAACGGAAAGCCCCACCGACTTTCGACGGCGACTTTTGCTTACGCATTGGGATGGCTTTCGCTTTGCAACCGACGCTACGGCCTCTTTTATTGGATGGGCTACGGATCCTCTCATCGCCGGCCACTTCGCCGACTCTTGGCCAACGCTTGCCGCACCAGACGAAACCGATGCGCAACCACCTAAAAACAAAATCGTGAAAACCCCAAAGCTGCCGATGGTGCAGATCGTAACCTCTGGTGGCATCTTTATGTGGAAAGGTGGAGGTTTTGAACGCCTCTGCGATCCCCCACCGGCGCTCCGCTTCAGCCTTATCCGCCCTGGTCAGCTCGACCTCCTGGTCTGCGGTAACGGCGATAATACCTCGGTATGGACGCTGAACGCAGGCAAACTCGTGACCGATGACCTTCACCTGAACCCCACCGAGGAGGGCTACCCCCATTGGGGCACTGGTACCTACCCGTTTGAAGGCCGACAAAACCTCACAACCAACATACTCTACGCTCAAACCTACTGGCAAGGCCAGAGAAGATGGCTCATTGGAGTTTTGACAGCAGGCACAAGCGGAAGCCCAACCGGCACGCCCGATGGCGACCGCCTCATCGTCTATGTGCCTAAAGCTGACGAGCGCGATAAAACCTTCTGGCAACTGACTCGCTTTGACGATTATGAAGAGAGCTGGCGTAGCGATCCGCTGCCGGGCAAAGTCCTCGATGTGCGTATCGGTGACCCACGAGACGACGGGAAAATAGGCCTGCTTGCGCTCGTAGATGAAGGCAAAGGAAAACGCGAACTCTACTGCTTTCAACCAGTGCGGTAATTCCATGATCTGGAGTGTGAACTCAGTCACCTAGTTTTCATAAACACAAACAACACCCTAAAAGAAACAGCCTACAAGAAGGATGAAAAATCAAACACGTTCAGTCATCGTAGGTATCGCTGGTGGTTCGGCATCCGGAAAGACCACCCTCGTTCAGCACCTTGCGCAGGCGCTTGCCGCCGGTCGGCCTCCGCTGCATGCGGAGGTGATCGGCATGGATCGCTACTTCTATCGCGGCGCGCCCGGAGGCCCTACCTTTATCTCCCCCTCCACCGGCGAACGCCTTCCCGATAACAACCATCCAAACTCCGCCGATAACGCGCGGCTCATTGCCGAACTTGAGACACTCTGTGCCTCAGAAAATGCCCCTGATGTCATTCTCGTGGAAGGCCTCATGGCACTTTATGTCCCCGAACTCCGAGAGCGATTCGATCTTCGCCTTTTTGTGGAGCTCGATGCCGATCTTCGGGCTCTTCGACGCCTTCTTCGAGATATGCAGGGTGGGCGTGGAAGCACCGACCCCCACTGGATCGCCACCTACTATCGAGAGTGTGCTCGCGTGGGGCATGCAGCCTACGTAGAACCCTCCCGCGTCCACGCCGACCTCAGTGTAAGAGGTGATGCCGATTTTCAACGCATCGCTCCCTATCTCGCCGCTATCATTCGTGAACTTTGGAGCACTCGAAGGAGCCCGCATGAATAACGACCTCGCTATCGCTCAATCCGTTACCCCACGCCCCATTACCGAGGTGGCAGCCGCTTTAGGTCTCACTCTCAACGACCTTGAACTTTACGGCACTTATAAAGCCAAAATTGGATACTCTGCGATTGAACGGCATTTGAACGATCCCGTCGGCTCGGAAGGCAAAATTGTGCTGATGACCGCCATCACCCCTACTACCGCCGGAGAGGGCAAAACCACCGTGACGGTGGGTTTAGGCCAGGCCCTTTGCCGACTGGGAAAACGTGCCATTGTCACCATTCGCGAGCCCTCTATGGGACCAGTTTTTGGCTTGAAAGGAGGTGCTGCCGGGGGTGGTTATGCCCAAGTCATCCCCATGGAGGATATTAACCTTCACTTCACGGGAGACATGCATGCAATCAGCGCCGCGCATAACCTGCTTGCGGCCGCTATAGACAACCATCTACATCATGGTAATCGTCTTAACATAGACCCTCTTACCATCTCCTTCCCCCGCGTTGTGGATATGAACGATAGGGCGTTACGTCACATCGTCGTCGGATTAGGAGGAAAACAAGGAGGCATCCCCCGCGAATCACAGTTTTTTATCACCGTTGCCTCCGAGGTCATGGCTATTTTGTGCCTTAGCAACCATCTTAGCGAGCTGAAAGATCGCTTAGGAAAGATTGTCGTCGGACAGAATCGGGCAGGTGAGCCCATAACGGCCGCCGATCTTAAAGTGCATGGGGCCATGACGGTTCTTCTGCGCGATGCACTTAAGCCCAATTTAGTGCAAACTTTAGAGGGAACACCGGCTTTCGTGCACGGAGGTCCCTTCGGCAACATCGCACACGGCTGTAGTAGCATCATCGCCACCAAACTAGCACGCCGTTTGGGAGAGATCGTTGTTACTGAGGCCGGTTTCGGGGCAGACCTCGGCTTCGAAAAGTACTGTGATATTGTCGCTCCGACCGCCGGTCTACCCCCCGATGCTGTGGTCATCGTAGCGACTATCCGTGCCCTTAAAACGCATGGCGGCGTTCGCAAACAGAAGCTCGACGAGGAGAATCTCGCGGCACTTGAGGCCGGATTGGTCAACCTCGAACGTCATGTAGGTATCGTGCAACAGGTCAAAGTTCCCTTCGTAATCGCCATCAATCGCTTCTCCTCCGATTCAGTCAAAGAGATCGCGCTCGTACAAGACTACGCACAAAGCAAGAACTGGCTCGTCGCCCCCTGCGATGTTTGGGGACAGGGCGGAAAAGGCGGAGAGGAGCTGGCAGCAAAGGTTCTTCAGGCACTAGAGCAACCCGCCCACTTTACCCCCTTCTACACCGAAGAAGGCAGCCTCTTCACCAAGATGGAGACCATCGCGAAACGGGTTTATGGGGCTAACGGTATCGCTCTGGAACCGGCCGCTTCGACGCAACTACGCTGGCTTGAGAAAAACGGGTTCGGTCGTCTCCGAGTCTGCATGGCAAAAACACAATACTCCTTTAGCGATGACCCAAAGGCCGGAGGCGCACCAACCAACTTCATCCTCCATATTCGGGAGTTGCGCCTTTCCGCAGGGGCTGGTTTCGTTGTCGCTCTTGCCGGCGACATCATGACCATGCCAGGCCTTCCCGAAGTTCCCGCCGCCGAAAACATAGATATAGACGATACCGGGCGCATCGTCGGGCTTTTCTAGTTGAGCATAGCCTCAAAAGCCGTCTCTCCTCGCGATGGAGAAGCAACCATAGGCTACAGTTGCCTATTTAGATACTAGTTGCGATCTTAGATCGCCAAGTATCACAAAACATATGTCTGAGCGTATTATAGGGTACAATCACTAAAGTGAACCGGCAATTTTTCGTAGACCAGCGATACAACACCTAAAAGGAGGCTCCTCACGCAATGCGTTATCCGATAGGGTTTATGATGGCGCAAGCGCGTCATCGTGCAAAAATGGAAAAGGCGGGCATAACCCGCTATCCTACAGTGCTCATGCTTGAGCCCCTCTATACCTGCAATTTGGCCTGTATCGGCTGTTCTGTAGAGCGCCATACCGGCAAATTGAAAGATCGTCTCAGCGTGGAAACCTGTCTCAAAGCGGTTGATGACTGCGGCGCCCCGATCGTGAACCTCTGCGGTGGCGAGCCTACCCTCTATCCAGAGCTCAAGGAGCTGATCGAGGGGCTATTTGCGCGCGACAAATACGTTATTCTCTGCACAAACGCCCTTAAACTCGACACAAAGGTGTTTGGAGTTATACCACCAGACCCTCGCCTCTTCATTATGATCCATCTTGATGGGCTTCGAGAAACCCACGACTATGTGTGCAACCGCGCCGGTGTGTTTGACAAAGCCGTCGAGATGATGAAGCGCGCCGCCGAGCTCGGCTACTATGTCTATATCAACACCACCGTGTATAAAGAGACCTCGGTAGAAGAGGTTGAGGCACTCTGCAAACTCGTGGATGAACTGAAAGCTCAGGGCATCCTCGTTTCGCCGGGCTACGAATACGAAAGCGTGGAGCGTGATATCTTTCTTACTCGAGAGCAGATCCACGAAAAGTTTCGACAGATACGCAGCTTCGCCGGCAAATACAAAGTCTGTGCGACCCCCATCTTTCTAGAATTCGCAGCCGGCTTGCGCGAGCTGCCTTGCTCCCCTTGGTCTACCGTCAACTATACCCCCATGGGGTGGAAGTCTCCCTGTTACTTGATCGGCGAACGGTACATCCCAGATTGGGAGACCTTCTGGAACACCACCAACTGGGAGTACTGGGAATCGCGCCTAGACCCGCGCTGCCAAAACTGCAAAATGCACAGCGGTTTTGAGCACAGCGCCGTAACCGAGGCGATGAAAACCCTCAAGGGAAAACTTCAGCTCGCTGCCTGGTCGCTTAAATAAAATCAATGCCTTCGCTGGTTACCGGTGCCACCGGCTTCGTCGGCTTTCACGTGGCCCGTCTCCTTACAGCACGCGGCCAACCTATTCGGGTGCTTACCCGCCCGACGAGTCGTCGCGAGAACCTGTGCGCTCTTAACCCGGCGCTCTACGAAGAGGTGTGCGGCGATCTAACCGATATCGCCTCACTTCGCAAAGCAGTAGCCGGTTGCGATGTGGTCTACCACGTGGCAGCGGACTATCGCCTGTGGGCGCGAGACCCGCAACAGCTGTACCGAGCCAACGTAGAGGGCACAAAAAACCTCTTGACCGCAGCTCGTGATGCCGGCGTAAGGCGCGTGGTCTATACGAGCACCGTGGGGGTACTGGGTATCCCTCGCGACGGTTCGCCCGGAAATGAAGACACACCGGTATCTCTGGCCGATATGATCGGCCACTACAAACGCTCGAAATTCTTGGCCGAGGAGGTCGCCCGACAATTCGCAGCAGAAGGGCTCGATGTGGTTATCGTGAATCCGAGCACGCCCGTGGGAGAAAACGATATCAAACCGACCCCAACAGGCCGTATTATCGTGGATTTTCTTAACCGGCGTCTGCCCGCTTACGTAGACACCGGTCTCAACCTCGTGGATGTGCGAGACGTGGCAGAAGGCATCCTGCTAGCCGCGGAAAAGGGACGCACCGGTCAACGTTACATCCTCGGCCATCGTAATGTAACTTTGAGGCAGATGTTAGAAATGCTCGCCCAGATATCGGGGCTACCTGCTCCGCGCCTTCGTCTGCCTTATGCCATTGCCTGGTGCGCCGTAGGCCTCGAAAACCTTCTGGTCGCACGTTTATTAAAAAAAGAGCCGACACACCCCTTCGAAGGGGTGAAAATGGCCCGATATAAAATGTACTTCGACTCAACGCGCGCTGTGCGGGAATTGGGAATGCCCCAATCCCCAATCGAAGACGCTCTCGCCCGCGCAGTGGCTTGGTTTCAGGAGAAAGGTTATGCCAAAAAACAAAAACCATAACGTGGCCAGCACACCGTCTGGCCGAACCGTGATCATGGCCAGCGAGGTGGGTTTCTGCTTTGGCGTTAAACGTGCCATCAATCTCACCCGTCAGGCCCTCGATGAACGCAAAGACGTGTTTATTCTCGGTGATCTCGTCCATAACAAACGTGTTACCGATGAACTCGAAAGCAAAGGCCTTCGGAAAGTCGAAGACTACACGCAGAGCCGTGGCGGAACGATGGTCATCCGCGCCCATGGACTGCCTAAAGCGAAAATAGAAGAAGCCAAAATGCAGGGCATCGAAGTGGTAGATGCCACCTGCCCCATCGTCTTGCGCGCACAAGAGGCCGCCCAAATCCTGGAGCGAGATGGCTATCAGGTGGTGATCATCGGAGATAAAAATCATGCAGAGATCAAAGGCATCCTTGGCTCACTTGAAAACCCAGCCCTCGTGATCGATAGCGTTGAGGAACTCCATGAAGCCAAGAAAAACTTCAAGCTCCTGCGCAAAGTCGGTGTGATCTTTCAAACGACTCACGCGCTTGAACTGTGCCACAAAATCATCAACGAGATGTTGATGATGTGTAAGGAGATACGCATCATCAACACGATCTGCCGTCCCGTACAAAATCGGCAGGATGACGCCATCGAGTTGGCTCAAAAAGTAGATCTGATGATCGTGGTCGGCTCTCGCACCAGTGCAAATACCATGGAGCTTGCCGCGCTATGCAGACACTATAACCCCAATACCATCCATGTTCAAAACGCCGAAGAGCTGCCCATCGAGGCGTTAGCCGACTGTAAAACCATCGGCATCGCGTCCGGCCTCTCCACTCCGGAAGACCTCGTCGAGGCCGTGCGCCAAAAGGTGCTTTCCTGTGATATCGCACCACCGTCGGAAGAGCCGGTGGCGCAGTCATCTTGATATGTGAGAGAGCACAGCTGCGAATCGGAGTGCTCTTTGCGCTGCCTCAAGAAAGAAAGCCCTTCCGGCCGATAGAGGCAGCGCAACAAAATCTTATCGTTCACTGCTCCGGCGCCGGGAGAGAAAATGCAGCACGGGGCGCGCAGCAGCTTCTTGCACAAGGCGCTCAGTATCTTATCGTCTGCGGATTCGGCGGTGGCCTGGTAGAGGAGGTTATGCCAGGCACCTTGTTGTTGGCAGACCAAGTGCTTGACGGGGCGGCATCGTCACCGCAAGTCTATAAGCCCAATGTCGAACTGTTTTGGCAAGCACAACAGGTTGCGCCGCCGCAGGTCTGCCTGCAGATAGGCCCGCTGGCAACGGTAAATCGCGTTCTGCTAAACTCAGCGGAAAAAAGCGCCTTTTTGCAGAAGCTCTCAGCAATCTATCCAGAAAAACCCTTGGGAATCGATATGGAAAGCTTCGGCGCAGCACAAGTTGCCGCTGCACACAACTGCCCTTGGATTGTTGTACGCGCCATTACGGATGGCCATCGGGATAGCATGCCTTTTGATTTTAATGTGCTCACCGATACACAAGGTCGTATTCGTCCTTTTCCTCTCCTGCTTGCCGTCTTAAAACAGCCTCAAAACCTGCCAGAGCTCTTGCTATTGGGCAAAAGAGCTGCCAACGCAGCGAAGATGCTCGCGCTGTACCTTCAAAATCTCGTTGCCGTGCTGCAGGAGCCTCTCCCATGATCGGCCGCAAATCCCTTTTTATCCTAGTCGCGCTCATCGCGTACGGCATATCTTTATGCCGTGCACAGGAAACGCCCACCTCTCTCACCATCTCTCAGGCCATCCAAATCGCGCTGCAACAGAGCCCCCAAGCACAAGCAGCTCGCTACGAACTGGCTTCGGCGGAGGCCGCAGCGGAACCCGACCGCCCCGTGGCGCGCCCCTCCATCACCGCGACCGCCTCCGGCACCGAGCAGGGCCAAGAGGTGCGGCTTCCCGGCATCTCAGCTCCTCCGACTCTTCCAGAACAGTTCGGCCAAATAAAACTGGAGTTCGAACAGCCTCTCTATCGCGCAGGGCTTGGCGCTGCAAAAAACCGCTATCAGGCCGAACGCGCCATCGCCTATCAAAACTATCGGAAAGAGCTGGCCGACATCGCCCTTTCCGTTTCAAAAGCCTGTGTAGATCTATTACGCGCTCAGGCCGGCCTCAAGGCGGCAGAGGAGGGTGTCGCATTCGCAAAAGAGTACGCTGCTCTCGTGGAACGGCAAATTACCGCTGGGTTCGGTAAGCCGGTGGATCGCGCCCTCGCGCAGTCTCAAACAGCCGAGGCTGAGCTTGGCCTGGCAAAAGCACAAGGCGCCTACCATTTGGCAAAAATGAACCTCAATCGGCTCCTAGGACGTCCCCTAGAGGCCTCCATTCAGATCGTGCCTCCTGCCTCGTTACCGGAGCCGCCCTCTTCCCCCGAAGAGGCCATCGCCACAGCGCAAACGCAACGCCCCGACTTGCTTCTTCTTGACCTTCAACTACAGGCCGCCAAAGCAGGACTTTCTCTTGCACGCCTTGCAACGCAACCCACACTCAGCTTTCATGCCGAACTTGCAGAGCAAACGCGTACGGCCCTCGTTCCGCAACACTATGCGGCCGCTACCATCGAGCTTGATTGGCAACTGTTGGATAAAGGGGAGCGTAAAGCAAATAGGGCACAGGCCGAAAATGCCGTGGAACGCCTTGTGGCGCTTCGCCAAGATGCCTTGTCCGGTATTGTCCTTGATGTGACACAGGCCTGGCAGCAGATGGAAGAGGCAAAAGCACAACTAGCCCTTGCCCAAGTTCAGTTGGAAAGCAGCAAGGCGAGCTTAGCCGTGGCAGAGAAAGCCTACGAGGTTGGACAAGGCACGGCACTCGACATAAAAAACGCCTACCACGACTATACAACGTCGCAACAGAGTGAACTTCAAGCTGAGTACGATCTGATCGCTGCCGAGTTCGCTTTTCGGCACGCTCAGGGAACTATCGTTCCTCAACAGAATCCCAAATAGAAGACATGAAAAGCTCCGTCAACCGCCGCCGATTTATTATGTTCATCGCACTTATAGCTCTCCTGGCTGTAGTGCTCATAGCGATGAGTAGAGAGCGAGGCGAAGAGCATCGGCCTTGGAGGGAAGAAAGCGGCGAGAAGGTTTCTCTCACTTCTCCCTCTTCTGCCCCGACCTCTCTAACCTCATCCACTATTAGCAAAAGCTCTAATCAACCTTCAGCGCCAAAGCAAGAGCCGCTGCAACTGCTCGGACTTGTTCAGACCTCCGACCGAGCCGTCCTCTCCATCTCGCAGCCCACCAAAGCGCTTACGGTTCTTGTGCACAATGGCGATCGTGTTACTGCAGGCCAAACCCTTGTTGTTCTTGACGATACGCAAACACGCGCCCAATGGGATCAGGCCGAAGCAGGCTATCGCGCCGCGCAAGCTCAACTTCGCAAGGCTATCGTAGGCGCTGAAGCCCAACGACTTAAAGCTGATAGCGATCTGCAAACGGCTAAAGCGGCCCTCCAACAAGCTCAACAAAAGGAGCAGCAGGCCCAAACGGCCCTTCGCGCGGCTGAAGCTGCCAACAACGCCGATGCTGTTGCTGCGGCTGCCAATGTGCAAAAAGCGAAGATCGAGCTCGATCAAGCTCAAAAAAACCTCTGGTCTCTACAACAGCTTGCCTCCGTCGGAGGGGTTTCGCAACTGCAACTCCAGGGAGCACAAGCCCAGGTCGAGACCGCTGAGGCCGATCTCAAAGCCGCCAAAGCCCAGCTACAGCAGACTAGCACAGCGCCCGGCGGATCTCTACCCTATCGGGTTGCCCTTGCCCAGCAAGACCTCGATCAGGCGAAAGCCGGCGTTCAACAAGCACAGCAAGCGGTTCAAACTGCGGTCACAGCACGCCAGCACGTCCTCGCAATCGCCCAACACGATGTCGCCGCCGCTCGTGATGCCGTGCAGCAAGCCCATGCCGCTCTCGTCGCTGCAAAATCCGTCTATCGGGCGAACCAACTCATCAGCCCGATCGAGGGCATTGTTACCGACCTCGCGGTTCATACCGGCGATATCGTACAGCCGGGCTTGCCGCTTCTTGCCGTGGTCTCCACAAACCATCCCTATGTAGAGGCCCTAGCGCTGGCACGTCAACTTCCTTTGCTACATATTGGCCAAGCCGCAAAGGTGTTCTTAGATAGCCACCCGGGTGCTGCCTACACAGCCGAACTCACCTACATATCGCCGGTAGCCGAGCCCGATGGCCGGTCGTTCCGTGTGCACTTCGCCTTTCTCCACCTTCCAGCGGGGTTGCGGATCGGCCAGAGCGCCCGCATTCTGGTGATGCTCCCGTAGGCCGCCATGTGGATTACCCGCCTTGCCATATCACGCCCCCTACTTGTGTGGATGATACTCCTCGCTATAACGGTGCTCGGTATTCTTGCCTATTTTCATCTTCCGGTAGACCTTAATCCGCGTGTAACCATACCAACCATTACCATTACAACGGTCTATCCAGGGGCAGCGCCCTCTGAGGTAGAAACGGAGGTCACTAAGCCACTCGAAGATGCGGTGGGTTCCGTCGCTGGTCTCAAAAACGTCTACTCTAGCTCGCAACCAGACGTCTCCATTATCAGCATGGACTTTGTTGCGGGAACCGATGTGGCGCGGGCTTTGGCCGCAGTTCGCCAGCACCTACAATCCGTTCATCTACCGGCAGGGGCACAAACGCCTCAAGTCTCTCCTCTCGACATCAATGCGCAGCCAGTGCTCTATCTTGGCATAGAAAGCCCCTCGCTGAACTCGCTTCGTCTGCGCCAACTGGCCGACGATGTGATCGCTCCACGCTTGCGCCGAGAACCGGGGGTCGGCGCTGTCGAGGTGTATGGCGGAAGAACACGCGAGATAGACATTCGAGTAGACCCTCTGCGGCTGCAGGAGAACCATCTTACCCTCGCCGACGTTATTAACAGCTTACAGATGGGCGGCCACAATGTGCCAGCAGGCTCCATTACGCAAGGACAACAGCAGATCGAGGTGCGCTTCGCCAGCGCCTATACCTCTCTGCAGGCATTACGCAACACCGTGCTCCTGCCATCCACTTCGCCTCAACCTCTTTCCTCTTCTCCACCAACAACGCCTTCGCTGCCTTCACCACCGCTTACCCTGGCCGATGTGGCCGATGTTTCAGAGGGATATGCACCTCAATCGGTTATAACGCGCATCAATGGCCATAAGGGGGTGAGCCTTGTAGTGGTAAAAGCAGCAGATGCCAGCGCCGTAACCGTGGTGGAAGAGCTGCAAAACGCTCTTGCACAACTCCATTCAACCCTTCCGCCGGATGTTCACATCATCACGTTACAAAATACGGCTACCATCGTTCGTGAAGCGTTACAAGATGTGGATTTTAGCCTCCTTTTAGGGGCTTTTCTGGCGATGGGCGTGGTCTTGCTGTTCCTCCATAACCTGCGCGGCACTCTCATTGTCTCGCTGGCCATTCCTACCTGCATTATCGCTACCTTCTTAGTCATGTACCTAGTGGGGTTCACTCTCAACCAGATGACCCTTTTAGCGCTGTCGCTTTCCGTGGGTATTTTGGTGGACGATTCGATTGTGGTTCTTGAATCGATCACGCGACACCTTAACCGAGGCGAAACACCGATTAAAGCAGCCTACCGTGGTCGAGCCGAGATCGGTTTTGCAAGTCTCGCTATAACGCTGACCGACGTTGTTGTTTTCGTGCCCATTGCCTTTACCGGCGGCATCGTGGGCAGCTTCTTTAAGCAGTTTGGTCTGAGCATCGTTTTTGCCACTCTTTTTTCTCTGCTCGTCTCTTTCACTCTAACGCCCATGTTGGCCTCCACATGGTATCGCGCAGGAGAGACGATTGCAGCGCGTAGGGGCATCTATCGTATCTTAGAGCGCATCTATGTAAAGCTTGAGGATAGGTACCGCCAGCTTCTTGGGGTGGCGATGCGCCGCCGATGGACGGTGCTGATAGCAGGCGGGGTTATTCTTGTAGCCATGGCTTGGCTGGCTCTACCTCATCTCGGCTTTGAGTTTTTGCCAGGAATCGATCAAGGTCAAATAAGCGTCACCATCGAAATGCCTCCAGGCAGCAGCCTTAATGCGACCGATCAGCTAGCCGTACAGGTCGAGCGCACCATCGCCACCTTGCCCGAAACAGCCCAAATGGCCACCACGGTGGGGCAGATATTGGGTGGCTTTGGCTCCATACCGCAACAAGGGCCGCAGTTTGCCCAGGTCAATGTGCAGCTCAAACCGCGTGCAAACGTCTTCGCACGCTGGCTTCATCTGCGTCCGTCGCACACCCGTCTTAAAACCGATAGCGAAGTCGCCCAAGAGCTTCAGGCCTCTCTTGCTCCCCTAGCCCAGAGAAGTGGTGCCCGCATTGTGGCCACTGCCGTTCGCTCGGTGGTGGGGGTTACGCAACCGATAGATATCCAGCTGAGAGGAGCGGATATACAACAGCTGGCTCGGTTTGCGGCTGCGATTCGCGATCGTCTTACCCATATTCCCGGCGTGCTCAACCCAGACGTTTCCGTGCGTACCGGAAAACCAGAGGTCACCGCGGCCATCGTACCGTTTCGCGCGGCCTCCTTCAACCTTCCTCCTCTTCAGGCCGGCACCATTCTCCATGAGGCTATTGCAGGTGCCTCACCCGCCGTCTATCGAGACGGTGATAAAGACATTCCGCTGCGGGTACATCTTGCCGGCCTCGATCACAGCGATCTGCAACAGATTGGTAACATCGTCATCGGCTACGATTCGTTCGGACAGCCCATCCTGCTTGCGGATGTGGCCGATCTCTCGCTGCATAGCAGCCCCACCAGCATCGACCGGCAGAACGGCGAACGGATGGTTGCCGTAACCGCAGATCTCGCGCCCGATGCGCCGCTAGGGAATATCCAACAGAGAATACAGCGCCAAATCTTGAACAAGCTGCCTCATCCCGGCATCAAAGTTCATTGGGGTGGCGATGCAGAGACGCTGAACGAAAATGTCGTCCCCTTTGCCACCTCCGTCGCTGTGGCCGCTCTGCTCGTCTATGTCGTCATGGCGATCCTTTTCAACAACCCAGGAACCCCCTTCGTCATCATGTTCACATTGCCGATGGCGCTTGCCGGCGCCCTAGGGGCTCTGGTACTTACCGGGGAGACCCTGTCGTTAGTTGCCGCGATCGGGGTCATTATGTTGTTGGGATTGATGGGCAGAAACGCAATTCTACTACTCGACTACACCAACACGCTGCGCGCTCGCGGCGAGCCGCGCGACCTCGCCATTCAAGAGGCGGGTGCAACCCGTCTCCGTCCCATCCTTATGACAACGATCGCCACGATTCTGGGCATGTTGCCCATCGCGCTTCGTATCGGACAGGCTTCCGAAATTAGAGCTCCTATGGCGATTGTGGTTATTGGCGGCCTACTGGTCTCCACGCTGCTAACGTTGGTGGCAATACCGGTTATCTACACGCTGTTCGACGATCTCGTTCTGTGGCTACGCCAACGCCTCGATTATCCGGCGCGCCCGTCACAAAACCAAAACACAGAAAAACGAGCCTCTCAGCGCGTGGGCGAACGATGAAAATGAACCAGCTTCCAAGCCCCATTTTGCTTTACAAAAACCCTGGTTTCGTTGTAGCTCTTCCAGTGGGGCATCCCATCTTGCTCAAAGGTCTGTAGGCGCGTATAGGTTACGATGCCACAGTCTCCGTAGATCTGCACGCGGGGAGAGAGCATGTCAAAGCGGAGCGGGGCGCTCCCCAGCCTCTTTGCCATGGATCGAATAAGGTCGAGGTGAAACTCTAAGCCATCTATCCGGTACGCACAGACATCTTCAAAACAGGAAAGCTCTGGAGAGGAGAGAGCGGCATAGGTTTCCGCATCACCCGTGTCAATGGCATGCAGCAAGCGCCATGTGATCTCTAAAAGCTCTCGCTGTGCGGGATCGAAGCGGGCGGCATCTAGCACCTCTTTCTCGAGCGGCATGTTATGTCATATCTCCCGCCACCATACGCCGTACCTGCTCCACGTAGCGCGCGTCGTAGGGGTCTAGTCGGCCGGCGTTGCGATAGTGTCTAAGGGCTTCCCGATCATACCCGAGCCCTGCATAGACATCGCCCAACAGGGCATGATAGGAGGCGTTTTCGGGATCCAGCTTGATGGCACGACGCAAGGCATCTGCCGCCTCGTGAAGATAGCGAAAGCGCAAACAGAGAACGCCAAGACGCACATTGTAGTAGGCATCGCGCGGAGCAAAGTGAGTGGCCTTTTGTAACGAAGCGATAGCCTCCTCAATGCGTCCGGCGCGTACATAGAGGTTGCCTAAGGAAAAGTGGTAGTAGCTCTCTTCAGGCTTCAGGTCGCGTGCGCGTTCCAGCTCCACAATCGCCTCTTCGGTGAGCCCGATGCCCGCATAGCATTCACTCAATCGAAAGCGATAGTGGGCGTTGTCGGGAGCGAACTCAACGGCCTTTCGATAGGCCTGTGCGGCGGAGCGAAGAAGGCCTTTGCGACGAAACTGTTCGCCGCGGTTAAAGTGAGCCGCCGCAGAACGCGCGGTGGAGGCTCCTCTCACTCTTTTCCCACCGGTCTTTTCCGTTCCTTGCTTCGCCGCATACGGCTTGTCCAAAGCATCAACTCCCAAAAGCGAATCGAGCTTCATCTCTCTGTCTTCTTAGGACGCTGTACCATTAAACCCGAACGCTGCAGGCCTTGTCAAGCCATGTGATCTAACGGGGTCGGAACGTCGCGGCTCAGAGCGCTCACCCAGCAAGCTGTTGACTATCGTCCAAACATGGTGCAGTAAAACCTATCTGCTTGCCTCTCTGTTTCTGGCCTCTGGTCGCGCTAAGGCCTTTTTAATGTTTTCGTACCACGTATTGAAGTACTCAAATGCTACTTTCTGGTCTTTAGTCACAGGGATCGGAACCCACACCACTTTCTGTTGACCGGACGGGGTCACAACGGTCTCTGCTATCGAAAAATGTCCGCCCCTCAGACTTCGAAACCCGCCCACAATAAATCTAGCAAGCAACAGGCGATCTCTGCTGACATGCGGGGCGGGGGGGCAGAGGCATAGAACTTATGCTTTTTGGCAATCAAATAGCGCTTATATTCCTCGTCCCCAACTGCACGCGGTAGTACCATCTCCAATAAACTTGCCATGGTCATCTATGTAAGCCCCAAGTTCAAAACGCCGAGTTACACTGAGATAAGTATGCAATATAAGCCTATTCTCAGGCCGTTCTTACTCTGGTGCTATCTTTTTGAACGCCAAGTGGAAACGCTTTGTCGCCGCAGCCAGATAGGCTTGTCTCTCCGGCCCATTATAGGATCCAGCAGGTGGAGGTTGATGTGTAAAATGCCCCAAGGTAACTCCGATATTGTCTCCAATATAATCAACAAAAGCGCGAGTTTAAACTCGTTGAGGATGGTTGGGCTCTGAGCGACATCCCGTTCGTAAGCGGGAACTAACGAAGTCCACTTAAGCGGCACCGACTGCAAGTAGGCCATGTAGAGGGCAGGGCTGCGCAGCCCTGTTGCAAGAGCCTGTTCAAACAGCGGAGCTGCCTTGTCCAAAAGCCATGTTCAAGCAACACGCCGGCAGGCCGCAAAGAGGCCGGCAGAAAGTCCTTACGATTATATCTACCCAGGGTTTGGCCTGGGATATCGCAGTGGTACCAGTTGACCTCTACTGTCTTGTTGGGTGAGGGTGGGGGCGGTGGCGCTAGAGAAAGTTGGACGGGAGGAAGGTGCTTTGGGTTATCAAGAGGTTGTGCCTGTGCGGCGGGGCCTAGCCATAGCAGAAACGCCAGCCCAACCTAGCAGGCCGCCCTCCATAGGGCAGCGCCGTTCCACCAGATCCATAGCATGAAACTTGTTTCTTGTTTCTAGATAACATCGTTAGCTCCTGTAACAAAATTTCATCACATCCTTTTTGCACGTCGACCGTCTCAACAGAAACATGCACAGGGATCGTACAATTTTGTACGGATCCCACTGCCTCGTTGCGACTAATCTTGTGGTGGACAGCTAATCTGAATAACGTCCACTTTAATCTGACTGGTGGATAATGAGCCCCTGGTGTAGACGCAGACATTAGCTGTGGAACCATATCAGTCCATCCAAAGTTACAGACATAACCGTCATGGTCGTAGTAGTCGGCGGTGCCTTTGAACTCCACTGCTTCGGAGCCGTAGAGCAACATGCTGATCTCGTGGGGCGACATAGTAGGATTTTCGGTTAAGGCCTGAGACACCGCGCTCGTCGTCTGCTATAGTATATTGCCGGAGAGTGTGAGAGCGAGTTTTAACAAGTGTCAGCTGAGGGCACCTTTCCGCCCTCAGCTTTTCTGTGTATGCCCACAAGCAGGTACAATTCTATAATCGTGCTAACGTTTATCAGAAGGAGTGTCTGAGTGAGCACCGAAGCTCATCCGTCAAGCGATTCCGCGTCCAACCACCAACAAGCTCTACGCCGTGATTGGACTCTCTTCCTCGTAAGCACCTTCCTCTTCTCTTTCGGTTTTGCTGTCTATTCGGGAGACTTTCAGAACTTCCTTCGCGACCATCTCGGCGCGAACCCTCTTATGCTGGGGGGACTTGAGTCGCTACGAGAAATCCCCGGACTCTTGGCTGCCCTTATGGCTGGAACCCTCGCTATGCTGCCCGAGACGCGCATCGCCTCTTTAGGCCTCCTTATAATGGGCATTGGCATCGGGTTTTCCGGCACCATCTCCTCCTACTGGCTTCTAGTGGCCATTACCGTTTTTTGGTCTATCGGCTTCCATTCCTACTCTCCCGTTAGCTCCTCCATAGCCCTCGCTTTGGCTGAGGGCAAAGAAGGGGGACGTCATTTGAGTAGGATGACGGCTATACGCAATGCCGCCACTGTGGCAGCTCTCATCGTTGCATGGCTGGTCGCCGTAGTTTCGGCTCAAATGGGCCTGCGTCCGATAGCAGGAAAAACACCCTCTTCCGTTTATCTAATCAGTTTTGCTTTCGCAGGTTCCTGCATCTGCTTAGCAGGGCTTCTCTGCATGCGCATTTCGCATCGTGGCTCCACGAAGGGTTCACGCGCCCGTCTCCTTATTCGCCGAAAATACTCTCTCTACTACTTACTCTCCTTCCTTGACGGCTGCCGAAGACAGATTTTTAGCATCTTTGCATCTTTCGCCCTCGTCCTCGTCTATAAAGTACCGCTTGAAAATATGCTCTTCATTCAGTTCATCAATGCTGTTCTCATCATCCTCCTTGCCCCCCTCATCGGCAGAGAGATAGATAAACGAGGAGAGCGTGGCCCGCTAACCTTCTATAGCATTGGGCTTATTGTCGTCTTCCTAGGCTACGCTACCATACGTACCGTTAATGCCCTTGTGGCTCTTTTTCTCATTGACAATGTGCTTTTTAGCTTCGGGGTCGGCTTCACCACCTATCTCAATCGTATCGCCGAACCAAACGAGATCACACCCTGCCTCTCGATGGGAGTGACGATGAACCACATCGCCGCCGTTACTGTTCCGGTTGGAGGTGCTTGGCTTTGGACACACTATCACAACTACCAACTGCCGTTTTGGGTGGGTGTGGTCATCGCCACGATCTCGCTGGGGGCCACCCTCTGGCTTCCAAAAGAGCATAAACCGCAAGTTCCCGCCATCGAGGAGGTTGTACTTCGGGAGGAACCGCTTCTTACCGAAGAGCTAGAACCCGAAGGATGAGGCGCTTCGACAAGCGCCTATGCTATACTTTTGATATGCAGAACGAACCATCTCCCCTGGTTGGCATCATCATGGGGTCACAGTCCGATTGGGAAACGATGCGCCACGCGGCCGAAACGCTGTCGCAGCTTAACATTCCTTACGAAGTGCGTGTTGTATCCGCTCATAGAACTCCCGACCTACTTTTCGAATATGCTGCTAGCGCCGAAGCAAGGGGCCTTAAAGTCCTCATTGCCGGTGCTGGCGGGGCGGCCCATCTTCCCGGAATGACAGCAGCAAAAACCCTTCTACCGGTACTGGGGGTACCGGTACAATCTCGAGCGCTCCAAGGTCTCGACTCCCTGCTCTCCATCGTCCAAATGCCGGCAGGTGTACCGGTGGGTACACTGGCCATCGGCGCGGCGGGGGCGGTTAATGCGGCCCTGCTTGCCGCTGCGATTCTGGGCACCCAAATGTCCAGCGTCCGCGAGGCCCTCCGTCACTTTCGCGAAGAGCAAACCCAAAAAGTGCTCTCCCATCCCGATCCACGAGAGGGTGTCTCATGAAAATCGGTATTATGGGTGCCGGGCAACTCGGCCGCATGCTTGGTTTGGCCGGAATTCCTCTTGGGCTTACCTTCCGTTTTCTCGATCCTTCTCCCAACGCCCCTGCCTCCGCTGTAGGCGAGCAGATCGTGGGAGAGTACGACGATCCACACGTCTTGGAGCGATTTGCGGATGATCTTTCCCTTATTACCTACGAATTCGAAAATGTCCCCATGGAGAGCGCCTGTCGTCTACAAGCTCTAGGCAAGCTCGTGCTGCCCCCCCCAATCGCGCTTGAAACCGCCCAAGATCGCCTGATAGAGAAACAGTTTTTTCGATCGCAAGGCATTCCTACTCCGCCTTTTCGCCCCGTGACAAGCTACGAAGAGCTACGAGAAGCGGTTCGCACTGTGGGGCTACCGGCCGTGCTAAAAACGCGTCGTTTTGGCTACGACGGCAAGGGACAAGTCGTTCTACAGACGGAAGCCGAGCTTGTCCCGGCCTGGGAAGCCCTTGAAGGCAGTCCCTTGATCTTAGAAGGCTATATCCCCTTTCAACGAGAGCTATCTCTTATCGCGGTGCGCGGACTGCAAGGAGAGCTGGCCTTCTATCCTCTGGTCGAGAATCATCACCGTGAGGGAATCCTACGTCTTACGCTCGCTCCTGCACCCAATCTGTCGCAAAGCCTTCAGCAAGAGGCGGAAGAGTACGGTAGACGTGTGCTAACTGCGCTAAACTATGTGGGCGTTTTGGCCATCGAGTTTTTCGAAAAGGAGGGACATCTCATCGCCAACGAGATGGCTCCTCGGGTGCACAACTCCGGCCACTGGAGCATTGAAGGGGCAACAACAAGTCAGTTCGAGAATCATCTTCGAGCCATCTTAGGCTATCCTTTAGGAATGACCACACCACGAGGCCACAGCGCTATGATCAACCTGATCGGCTCGTGGCCATCTCCTGAAACTGTACTGGCCTTTGAAGGTGCCCACCTTCATCTCTACGGCAAACCCCCTCGTCCACGACGCAAGGTAGGACATATCACCCTTACTGCCGAAACTATAGAGGGAAGAGACGCTCTTGTCGAGGAGATACGCCAACAGCACATCGTGGACTTTTGAGCGTCATCTCATCCTAGTCTACGCAAAAAAGAGGTGGGTCATCGTGTTTTTTCGCGCCATCCTCATCACCCTACTGCTTTGTACGTTGCTGATGGGAGCCACGCGCCTTTCGGCCCAAGAGGCCACGCCCACCGTAGATGTGCCGCTGGTTCCTCGAGAGTTCCGCGCTGTATGGGTGGCCACAGTAGATAATATAGACTGGCCTTCGCGTCGTGGCCTCTCGGCAGATCAGCAAAAGGCCGAGCTCATTCGCATTCTTGACAAGGCGGTGCAACTCCACCTCAATGCGGTGATCCTTCAAGTGCGTCCCGCTTGCGACGCCTTTTACCGTTCCTCTATCGAGCCTTGGTCTATATACCTCACCGGCCATCAAGGCGAAGACCCCGGCTACGACCCGCTTGCCTTCGCCATCGAGGAGGCACACAAACGAGGGCTGCAACTTCATGCCTGGTTCAACCCCTTTCGCGCCTACCATCCCTCGGCCCACGGCCCACTCGCTCCCAACCACGTGGCGCACACGCATCCCGAATGGGTTCGCCACTATGGTGATATGCTCTGGCTCGATCCAGGAGACCCCAACGCTCGCGCCTACTCTCTATCCGTCATCCTCGATGTCGTACGGCGTTATGATATAGATGGCGTGGCCATAGATGACTACTTCTACCCCTACCCCATTTCGGATAAAAATGGCCATGAGATTCCCTTTCCCGATCAGTCAACCTATCGCCGCTATCGCCAACAAGGAGGAACGTTAGACCTTGCCGACTGGCGGCGCCAGAACATCAATGAGTTTGTGAAACAGCTTTACTTAGGTGTAAAGGCGATAAAACCTTGGGTATTGGTTGGTGTAAGCCCATTCGGCATTTGGCGTCCTGGGTATCCCGAACAGATTCAGGGTTTCGATGCCTACAACGAAATTTATTGCGATTCCCGGCTTTGGCTTCGGAAAGGCTGGCTTGATTACCTTAGTCCCCAGCTCTACTGGCCCATCGAGAAAAAAGCACAAAGCTATCCGGCCCTTCTGAACTGGTGGCTCGCGCAGTGCCAAGGCGATACACCCCGATATGTGTGGCCTAGCCTCTACACAGGTCGTGTGGGCGATGGTGCCTGGCCTGCCAGTGAGATCGTGCACCAGATCGAGATAGCCGCAAACAATCCCACCAGCGATGGCTGCGTGCAGTTTAGCATGAAAACACTTCTCGCCAACAAAAACCTCTCCGACGCCCTGCTAAACGGCCCCTATGCACAACCCGCCCTTGTGCCGAGCTGTCCCTGGCTCGGCGGTTCTCGACCCGACAAGCCCTGTGTGCAGGTCGAAACAGCTTCTGCTGATAATGGGATAACTCTTCAGTGGTACGAAGGCAGCTCTTCGTCGTCGAATCTCATACAAGTGTGGGTGGTGCAAATGCGCCAACAGGCCACATGGCAAACGCGCATTCTACCGGCCGATTGCCACACGCTAACGTTCGCTTCGGATGCCAAACAGTTACCCGATGTTGTGGCGATCTCCGCTGTTAATAACTACAATCTACAGAGCGATCCGGCCGTTGTCCATATCCCCCAAGTGGTAGCCCATAAAAACGATCCCTCTCACGGAACCCGCTAGCGTTTTTCGCGCCGTCTTCTGGAGCGCGGCGAATCAAAGGCAGCGTGGTCGTCCTCCTTAACGATTCGCAGATAGGGAGGGAGCGATTCGATAGCCCGCAGAAACATCTCGCTATCTTCCACAGGTTTGGTCGAAGGGGGCCTTGGTGGCGCTACAGACGGCTTAGGTCGCTCACGAGGCCTTAGCAGCTGAGCCATAACTTCTGGAGCGACTCTCTCGCCCAGCGGCACGTGAAGAGAGGTTTTCTCGTCCGAAGGCCTAATCAAGGGTGCCCTTAAAAGGGCTCCATAGCGCTTCTGCAACTGAGAGAGATGGGCCTCCACAAGCGCTGCATGGGTCCGCCTCCATAAAGGCCACTCCGGCCACGCGATACCAGGCAGGGTAAGGTCGGCTAGAGGAATATAAAACACGCCGGACCTGTAGATGAGATAGGTTGGCTCTTCCTGAAAAAGCGTGCCTAACGGCTCGGCCCCTTGGCGAGAGGTGAATAGAGTGCTACAAGGATAGATGGCAGCATAATAACCGATGCGTTTTACCATCAGCACAGGGCGATACTCTTTGTCACTGAACTCTTTTCCCAAATTACTGTGGAGCGTATAGCACCAGTAGAAATAGCCTACTTGGGGTTCTCCGTTCTCCATCAACACGAAACCCTAAAAACTCTCTTCAACATCGCCAAAGAGCGCCTGCAATCGCTCTGAAGTGTGTTGCTCGATCTGGTAAAAAGAAAGCTCAAAAGCCATAAGCCATAGCGTAATAAGGGCTTCCTCGGTAGGCCTCTCAAGTACGCGAACAAAGAAGTCTTTGAGAATCTCCTCATAGGTGGTTTTGCTCTCATTGAGTTCAAGCCTTTCCGGCGAAGTGGCACCGAGCAGGCTCTGCTGACAAAGCAACATGAACTCACGCACGTTGGCCGGCGTGGCTTTTTCCAGATTCTGCCCAAACTGCTTCTGTACGAGAGCGCGAAATCGCTCCAACTTTGAGGCGCTGCCATCCTCTTTCCAACTCATAAAGGTCTTTCCTCTCCCCTCCGATAAATATGCTATACTACTAAAAACGTTGCCATCCGAATCTTAAACTCGGCACGCAGGGTAGTCAGTGTAAAGGTTTTTTTCCATGTTTCAATATACACGTTACCTAAAACATTCGTTCCGTCGTTTGCTGGCACCATTAGCGCTGGCTGGTCTTTCTCTCTTTGGCGGCTGTAATCGCTTCACCGCATCCTTTACCAGACCCATGAAACTCGCCGCTCTTCCCACCGCAAATGCCACCCCCGTGCCCACGAAACTAACCCAGGCCGAGCTTGAGCGCATCCGGCCAAACGAGGTCGGCTTTATCCCTATCCTAGAATATCATAATATCCATCCTGGGCGCTACATGACATGCCGCTCGGCTGCCCTTTTTCGCGAAGACATCGAGAGACTCTACCGCCTTGGTTATCGCCCGATTTCGCTGAAAGAGTACCTAGAAGACCGCATTGCTCTCCCCCCCGGTAAAAAGCCAGTCATCTTCACTTTTGACGATGCGCTTCTTACTCAGTTTCGCTATTTACCGGATGGCCGCATCGATCCAAACTGCGCTGTGGGCATTTTGATGCACTTCCACACGCTCCATCCCGACTGGGCTCTTAAGGGCGTCTTCTTTGTGGTTCCCACCAACGCGTTCGGCAATCGGCACCAGTTTCAAAAGAAGCTGCTGACGCTACAAAAGCTGGGGTTTGAAATAGCCAATCACACCTACGACCACAAATACTTTAATCACCTCTCCGATGACGGCATTGAAAGGGAGATCGCGCTTGGCAAAGCGATGATTGATAAACTCGATCCAAAAGCCGAAACCTCTTTCTTCGCTATTCCGGGCGGCTGTACGCCACGTTCACGCCACTGGTGGATCATGTGTCGAGGACGCTGGCACAACCTTGCCTATGCTAATCAAGCTATTTTGCTCGCCGCCGGAGGTCCCGCTCCGGCTCCTTGTGCCCGTCAGTTTAATCCCTACCGTATTCCGCGCATTGTTGCCTACAATGGGCCCGACGGCCTGTGGGCTTGGATAGATTGGCTTCAGAAACATCCCCAAAAGGTCTACATCAGCGACGGCGATCCAAACACGATCACCATACCCGCCGCTCTGAGCGATCTTGTCAACAAGAAGCGCCTCGCCCTAGAAGGCCTCACCTTTCAAACCTACGACATCCCCATTCTGCCATCGTCACGTCATATTGCCGTTCGAAAACCTCATCGGGCTCCACATCTTCTGGCGAAGTTACACCATCGGAAACCAGGGAAAGTAGCCCGACTGCATGTCGGCTACTCAGGAGAGATACGCACATTCCCGTCAGGCAACTGCAGCAACTGAATGAGGTTGTTTTCCGTATCGCGCAACACAGCGATCATAAGTCCATTCTGCGGGGTAGGTGGCAAAAAGAAAGCCACTCCACGTTCCGTTAGCTCTCTATAAGCGGCCACCACGTCCTTGACTATCAACGTCAACACCACGGCATTGGCCTCAAATCGCACCGTTGTGCCTGCTTCGGGAGCAGCTTGTAGCCCCACCCCCTCTTGAAAGAATACCCAGTCCTCCTGTTCCTCCTGCACCGTAAAGCCGAGAAGATCACGGTAAAATCGCAAGGCTCTCTCAATGTCTTGCACCATCACAACCGCCATGACTCCTTCAAACTGAAAACCCATCTTATCCTCCTCTACGATCACCAATCGTCTAAAGGCCACAGGTATAATACCTGTGGCCCTCTCTTCTTACTACCATCCCACTAGGATATGGGAACGGCGCATCTTTTTCTCGCTTTGAATGCACAAGCGTCTTGCCCTGAAACCAAGTGCGCTCAGCGGGTTCCGCCCGGCATAGTGCTAGGGGCAGGAAGTCCTCCGGTACTTCCTCCTCCATAGGGATTCTGGTTTTGCTTCTGGGCTCCGATGCCGATCGTGTTTGGGCGGGCGAACTCGGCGCGAATCGCGTTCTCCACCTGTGGGTTCGGCTCCGGCTTCCCCGTAGAGTGCCAAAGGAAAAACGCCACGATCAGCACCACCACGACGATGATGATCCCACCTACCGTTGGTGAAAGTGAGACCTCCTTTAG
The DNA here is from genome assembly GCF_000427095.1 of Chthonomonas calidirosea T49. Classification (NCBI taxonomy): domain Bacteria; kingdom Bacillati; phylum Armatimonadota; class Chthonomonadia; order Chthonomonadales; family Chthonomonadaceae; genus Chthonomonas; species Chthonomonas calidirosea. The sequence continues at coordinate 45,191 of NC_021487.1, read as the reverse complement.
ACTCCTCCAATCTGCCATCTCTTTCCTCCTCAAGAGTCTGCATGAGGGCTCGCACGCCCTCACCGAGAGTGAAAGTGACTCGTCCAGCCCGGCATGTTCGCTATGGAACGTATTGGCTACACCCGAGGTCGGTAGCCTCCGGACATCGCGGCCAGTGATAGTCATACCCTTGTCCAGGCCACCAGGGTGCCCTTAACAAGATGTCGTCAATTGGAAACGACTTAGCATGTCCATCTGCAAAGGTAAAGTTCATTTTTGCTGTGGGCGCCATGCCAGAGGGTGGGTTCTGGCCGTTCAGCCATGGCAGATTCTGCGTTCGATTGTCGTGAAAAACCCATAGCTCATGAAACACGAAGGTATCGGCAGGTTTTGAAAGTGAAGACTCCTTCACAGGCGTCAGAGCGCCAAAAACGGAGCCACAGTTTCCGGCATTTCCAGGCAACCCAGAAGGACTCGTGCTTACAAACCCGGAATAGAAGAAGAAACGATAGTGGTAGGAAGTCCACCGCTGATTGACTTGCCACTGAGTGGTGACCCCAGAATCACTGGGGCATGCCCACAGCTGCCAGTTCTTGATATAGGGGTAGAGCTGCCCTCCAATGCTGTACTTTTGAATGGCCGCTGCGGGAACCTGGTAGTTTCCTGTACCAATAGAGCCATGCCCACCGTAAACCTCACCGCAGATATCTGTAGGGTTGTTTGCAAGATAGGTCATATCTGGCACCGGAAACGTCTCGTCGTAGTCTTGAACGTACATCATGATCCCCAAGCCAAGTTGCTTGAGATTAGACAGGCAGCTGATGGCCCTTGCCTGCTCGCGTGCCTTGGCGAAGACAGGGAAGAGGATCGCCGCAAGGATCGCTATAATTGCGATAACAACAAGGAGCTCGATCAGCGTGAAGGCGGTTCGCTTTTGCCGCATTTTCCTATACCTCCTAAAGCCTAGATAGAAATGTAACTAGCGAGCGAACAACAGGAACTATCTGCTTCCTGTGCTTATCCACTCCACTCTATTCTATCACAATTCTAATTGCCATGCAATGAAAGGTCTGCAAGAGTGCCTTATCTGAATGCCACAGATATTTTTTAGGAAGGTTTTCAGGGCAATGACATTGCGTTTTCTGACATAAACAGATGGACTCTATGAAAAAACTTTTCTTATCTAGGGGCTCTCCTCTACAGGAACAGCGGCAACCTCTACCGTTATCTTCACCGGCTGACTCAGGTTCCCTCCACCAAGGTCAGTATTGGTAACTGCTACGACTTCGTAGGTGTAGGTGCCACCAACGGATACCCTATCTCGATACTGGGTCGAATCGGTTCTGCCTAGTAACACCGTTCTACCTGCCGATACGTCGTGCCGATAGACGACATAGCCCATGACATTCTGGCTTGGGCTTTTAGACCATCTCAGCGTTATCGTGCGACCGTCTATCTCTACTTGAGGCTTTGATGGAGGTAACGGAGGGGCAAAACAGAAACGCGAGAAGTCCTTTCTTTGTGCACCCGTTGTCACCGTGAGAATAGCCGCCAAACTCTCTATACCGCTCGTATCGACCTGGACAAGCCGGAAAAGATAGTTGGTATCTGTTTTGAGGTTGGCCACCCAGTACCACGTGCTCTGCCGATGCGGCAAAATGGCCAACAGGTTGTTATCGCCATCGTAGAGACGATAACAATAGAAATCAGGCGCCGTACTCGGATTCCATTGTAGACCGACATTTTGCCAAGCCCTGCCATAGATACATGTCACTTCAAAACCCGTTGGCTTCGGTGGAGGCTGGTTGGTGGGTTGAGCCAAAGGAGTGAGCGTTGCTGTCGCCGCAGGGCTTCGATCTCCCCAGCGATCAATGGCGTAGACGCGATAGGTATACATAAGCTTCGGAGAGAGCATGGCACCCGGCTCTCCACCCAGGTCACCCCTATCGTCAACCGTTGTTCCCTTGCCCTGGTAGACGAGATAGGTACACAACTTGCCGTTAGAATCCTGCCATAAGCGCCATACCTCATAGCTTTCGGCACCACCAACATCGCTCCATGACAGATTGACCCCTCCGTAAACCGGAACCGCCTTCAGTTGGGGCGTGGCTAATTTAGAAGAGGTGGGAATAGGTACTCGTTTGTCAAATTCTAGATAACAGATCGAGCACGGCCGCAAGGTTATCGTTACGTCTCCATTCGCATCTACTTTTGGCGGACCTAACTCGGTTAGGCCCTCCTGATCGGCCCCGGCATCGTAGAAGCTGTTGTTCTGATCGTCTACATCCCAACGATAGCACCGTGCATTAACCCACGCTTTTCCAAGCCGCAGGCGCAAGGTAGGTGTTACATCGGGCCGTGTACGCATGTAGACCAGATAAACCCCTAACCGTAAACCATCCGGGCTTATAGCGGCATGAGGATAACACTCTATCCCACGGCTTGTTACAGCTACCTCTTGCCAATTTGCCATGCGGTTCCACAAAACGTCCTCCCAAGCGGTAGCAAAAATATGGTTGTCCGCGCTATATCTCCCGTCATAACTCCACGGGCCTCCTCCATTGCCGAGCGCTCCAATATAGTCACATTTGAACACGTACCCCAAACGTTGTGCCTCCGAAAGGACTATCGCCCTATAGACCGCGCCGTAAGCAGCAATACGGGTATTTTGAAATGCCAAATAACTGTAATTCGCCGTTTGACCATAGTTTCTAGGCGCATAGTGGGGATCCATCGAGGTTTCACCAAGCGCTAATGCCAAATGCTTTCCCAGATGATACTCTTGTGCATAGGTATCTACCGCCTTGCGCATCAGCTCGAGAGCGTTTGGATCGGGCGAGTATTGATGGTACGTTATGCCATCCAAAGGACAATTAGCTCCTTTGCTTGCCGCTAGCGCAATAATTCCGGAGACAACCTGATCGTCCTTTGTTTTGGTCATATCACCATCGGCTGGCCCGCTGGTCTCGCCTGCAAACCAAAATGGATGGTCTATTTGTGCAAGAAACGGTTTTAAGTTGGGGTTATTTTGAATAAGGTGCGTTACCACCTGATAGAACGTTGAGATATCTGCCCCTCCACCCGGCTGATCCGTAGTTCCTGGAGCTCGATAGGTGAGATCGGGCTCGTTGTAAAAACCAATATACAGCTTTGAGGGAGAGAAACGTTTGACAGCCAAGATGTAGTAGAGAATATCCGCCCAGATGTTAGCCAACGTCCGCACTGTGGGGTCTTGTTCCGAAATGGAGAGAGAAGGAACCTCAGATGCTACACCTACCGAGTCAGACAAACCCAAATGGTCCGATTTGAGATTATAACCTCGGCCGCTCGCATACTCAATACCAAGTAGCTTCACATCCGGCGCCCCATCCAGATTAAAATAGATATCCTGATTTGCCTCAGAAAAATACTGTAGGGTTCTATCCCATACACCGGTATAAAAATAGAGACCTGTGGTCGGCCCACGCCAATACCCCGGACGTGGGCCCAACGATATCATTGTTGCCTCTATCCATGAGTTAACACGCTGGAGTTTAAACCCCGTTCGATAGCGCCAGTACGAATCACGCCCTAAAACCAATCCTCCCGATAAACCGCAAAGTTTCGGGTTAATCGGCTTCCCCAAAGGTCTATCCGTGTGTATCTCTAAGACATTTACCGGCTCTGCCGTCGAAACGGTATCCTCAACTAACCCATTTGCACCCGGAAAGTGTGGCAAACAGTAGATGCGAAAGTCCGATAAGACCCACTCCGGCCCGGCAGGCCTTGAAGGGGCATTACCCAACAAGAGCATCTGACCGAAAAAAGGCGGCATCTCCGAAATCGCCTGTTTGCCGATCAAGTTATTATCTATATAGAACCATAGGTTGGAGCCATCATAAGTAATGATCACCTGATGCCAGGAGTTGGCCGATAGGCCTGAAAGGCGCGACTTCGTGTTCGCTCTGATCTGATAAGTAGACCCTTTCAAAGCAGAACCGGAAGTTTGCACTAAAACACGAGGTGCCCTATTGGCAATATCCATCTGCAAATTCGAGACATCAGAGCCGAGTCGAAGCAGGGTAATGTACTTGCCAGGATATTCCGTCCAGTTCCGCTGAGTATTCATGAGATCGAAAGCAATGGTCCAGCCTGTTCTGTTAAATAAACCGATCGTATCAAACTGTAACGGATGACCGTCCTGCTCCGTCGTATGAAAACCCATCATTCCTCCAAAACGACCGGCGGCTGGTGCAATTCCAACAAACTGGCCGTTCTGTGCCGGCAGGTTGTTGGCTGTAAAACATCCTCCCAATCCCATTGTTAAACGGGCTTCAGTTGCATAATCATGCAGAGCAAACACTAAGTCGGGAGGATCATTATGGGCTATCAACGGCTCTCCAGCTTGATGCGCCCCGACATCCACTCCCTGCAAGCCGTTTTTGGCTGAGAACGGATACAACCCTTTTTCTTGCGCCAACAAAAAGCCCACGCATAGACCCAAGAAGCCTAGATAATAAGCACGACGGCACAACGGTTGGCCTTTCTAGCGCTCTTGAAGCCGCTTGGCGGTGGCAATAGAACCAATGCGCTTGTCCAAACCAAGATGATACTGCAATATCGGGTCCGGCTTGCCCGTCTCATCAATACGCCGGTTCACCCATGCCATCATCCGTCTCTTCAACAGATTCAGCACCTCCGGTTCCCTTTCTGCGAGGTTCACATTCTCTCCAGGATCCTCTACAAGATTGTATAGTTCAACAGGTGGCTTCTGGTGAAAATCTGGTTCCAGAGCATCTATGAGCTTCCACTCCGCCGTTCGCCAACCCCGTTTTCTCATCCAGGTGCACTCGGTGAGATAAAACTCGGAGTAGTTTGTTGCCCTCTCACCTCTCAATAACGGGAGAACGCTTTTACCGTCGAAAGTACGGGCTTTTACAGCCACTTCAAGGCCAACATACTCCAACAGGCTGGGGACCAAATCCTGATGAAGCGTAATACCACTGATCAGCTTCCCCTGCGGTAGCCGACTTGGCTGGCAGAGAATAAGCGGAACATGGATGGTGGGTTCATAAAGCCCATGGTGATCGAAGTAGCAGTCATGCTCAGTGAGCGTCTCCCCGTGATCGGCGGTAAAAACAATGAGTGTGTCCTCGGCCTGACCCAGCTCCTCGAGCCGATTTAACAGAACCGCGATACAAGCGTCCATATAGGCCAACGCTCCATCGTACATGGCCACCGGATGAGCTATGTCGCGTATGCCCTCAGGCATCCACGAAAGATGAAAGTCGGCAAACGGCGGAAAATTGCGCACAGGGCCCATAGTGTCCGGCAAATTGGGATCGGTGGGGTCTTTGCCATAAAATAGGCTATCAAAGGGCGGTGGAGGAAGGTAGGGAGCGTGAGGATCCATATGGCGTATGAAGAGCAGCCAAGGTGATCCATTGCGAACAAGCTCCTCTAAAGCGGGTAGAGCAACCTGATTGAGATTCTCCGCCTTACGTGCCGGGCGGTCGGGCCAAGCAAGCCAGCCCTCATCGTAACTGACATACTTGTCGAATCCGCGAAAAAAATCTCCGGCAAACCCTACACGGATCGAGGCGTAACCGGCCTCCTCTCTTAATAGCTCCGGCAGCGTGGGGATATCAGGGGCGATAGGCCCTTTTGGAGTGAGTGACACCATCTCATGTGCCATTACATCACGACCGGTTAGAATGGTTGTATAAGCTGGGGTTGTGGGAATGTAGGGGCTGAAGTGGTTTTGAAACCGCACCCCACGGGCGGCAAGCCGATCTATATGGGGCGTGGTAAGGCGGTGATACCCGTAGCAGCTGCAGTGATCGGCGCGCAGGCTATCTACGGCAAAAATAAGCAAATTGGGGCTCTTCTCCGGCATCGGCTTCCTCATCGCTTTCTTGTTTGATTAGGATGTTTCTCCAAATTCATTGTAGCTTCCTGCCAAATATGTCCGAACCAGGTTCCATTTGTGGAACACTAAAAGAAATTGCCAAAAATCAAAGCAAAGGAAACCCCATAAACTCCTTTGCGTAGAGTAATATATAGACGGCGGATGTTACGACAGACAGCGGCCTTTGGCAGCGACGCCAAAGGGGACGAGCAAGTCTCCCGCTGACCTGTCTTCATTCGACCATTGTAGCGATTCGAGGAGGAATCCATTGAGCACACAAACCGTAACAACGGCAGAAAACCCTCTGCCTTCCATGGACCGACAGCACATGACAACCGCTCTCTCCGAACCTCTTGAAAGCACCAATCCCTACGAAAACGCCCTTCATCAGCTTGACATCGCAGCCCGTTATCTCGAACTCGACCCCGGCCTACACGAAATCTTGAAACATCCGGAACGCGAGCTCACCGTTCACTTCCCCGTTAAAATGGACGATGGCTCCATCAGAATCTTCACGGGCTATCGTGTGCAGCACAACCTTGCCCGAGGGCCAAGCAAAGGAGGCATTCGCTTCAGCCCCAAAACAGACCTTGATGAGGTGCGCGCGCTTGCCATGTGGATGACATGGAAGTGCGCCATCGTCAACATCCCCTTTGGCGGAGCCAAAGGCGGTGTGGTCTGTGACCCCAAAACGCTCTCGATAGGCGAGTTAGAGAGGCTTACACGTCGTTACACCTCAGAGATCAGCATCGTCATAGGCCCGGATACCGACATTCCAGCGCCCGACATGGGCACCAACGCCCAGATCATGGCATGGGTCATGGATACCTACTCCATGAGCTGTGGGCGCACGGTTCCTGCCGTCGTCACGGGCAAACCCGTCTCCGTGGGCGGCTCTGAAGGGCGCAACGATGCCACGGGGCGAGGCATCGTGGTGATGGCCCGCGAGGCGCTGCGAGAGTACGGTCGCCAACTGCAGGGGGCCACGGTAGCAATTCAAGGCTTTGGAAACGTAGGCAGCGCTGCTGCCAAAATCTTCCACCAGATGGGGGCCAAAGTGGTGGCCGTAAGCGATGCGCTCGGCGGCATCTACAACCCCAACGGGCTTGACATTCCCGCTCTGCAAGAGTGCGCTAACCGCGACGGCACCCTGACCACGCACACCGGCGGCGAGAAGATAGGTGGCAAAGAGCTGCTTGAGCTAGAAGTGGATGTGCTTGTGCCAGCTGCCGTTGAAAACCAGATCACCACAGAAAATGCCGGGCGCATCCGCGCAAAAATTATTGTAGAGGGCGCCAATGGCCCCACCACACCGGCGGCAGACCGTATTCTCCACCAACGCGGTATCTTTCTCGTCCCCGATGTTCTGGCTAACGCCGGTGGTGTTGTGGTCTCCTATTTCGAATGGGTGCAAGATCTGCAGTTCTTCTTCTGGCAAGAAGAGGAGGTCAATGCAAAAATGGAGGCCATTATGGAACGGGCCTATCGCGATGTGCGCAGCATGGCGCGCCGTGAAGACGTGGATATGCGCCTCGCTGCTTACCTCATTGGAGTGAGACGCGTTGCCGATGCCACCACCACGCGAGGCATCTATCCCTAATTCGGTGCAACCCTCCGTAGCCTGTTGGCTACGGAGGGATTTTGATGTTAAGGTTTCAGATAGCGATCGAAAAACTTCTTTGCGATATCAAAATAGAAATCGGGCTGGGGGCTGAGAAAGGCATGAGGAAGGCCATAGGCCAATAGAAGTGTCACATTTGCCCCAGCTTTGTGAAGCGCATCGTAAAGTCGTTCCGACTGATCGGGCGGCACGAGCGTATCCGCCGTTCCCTGCAAAATGAGAAAAGGCGGCGCATCCTTGCTGGCATAAACCACTGGCGACGCCTCCCGATAGAGCGCAGGGTCCTCCCCAGGCTTCTTTCCAAAATACATTGTCAGTAAGTTCTCCACAAAAGCGTTGAGATGTGCCTGCTCTGGCGGTATGGTGAAGTCGGTAGGGCCATAAAAGTCCACAACGCACTCTACCTTACTGCTGTAGTTCGCCAATGCAGGGTCGCTATTATCCCGTGTGTCGCGCAAGCCCAGAAACGCTACAAGATAGCCCCCGGCGGAATCGCCCATAGCGCCTATCCGATCCGGATCGAGATCGTAATCGGCTGCATGGGCGCGTAGGAAACGAACAGCTCGCTGAACATCGTCGAGTTGCGCGGGGTAGTGAAATTTTGGCGCTAGCCGATAGTTCACCGAAAAAGCATCGTAGCCTTGCTCTGCAAAAGCCTTTCCGATATTCGCATAGAATACTTTGTCCCCTCCTACCCAACCGCCTCCGTGTACCAAAACGATGCCAGGATGCTTTCCCGATGCCGTTTTAGGTAAGTAGACATCCATTAGCAGCTTAACGCCATCCACTTCACCATAAGGCACGTTCTTCTGCACCGTGACGTCGTCGGAGACCGTTTGAGGAAGCGCCTGCACGGCCGGTTTGGAAAACACCAGAGCGAGCGTGGCAGCAACTAAAACGAGAGTCCGTTGCCGTTGTAACATAAGCGTATATCCTTTCGGTGGGTTCTTAGACTTCGTTAGTATCAGGAGAGACCACAGCGTGTTTCAATAAGGGTACAAATCTCTTCGACCACCGACTGCACGAGGGTAGCATCGGTGCCTTGCGCCATCACACGCACCAGTGGCTCGGTGCCCGAAGCCCGTACCGACAGCCACTCGTCGCGTCCTAAGCGCTTTCGAGCCCGTTCGATAGCTTGTTGTATAACCGCGTCGTTGCGCCAGGCCTGTCGGTCTTGTACTCGCACATTACGTAAGATTTGAGGGCAGGTCTGCACAACACTGGCCAGCTCCGAAAGGGATTTGCCGGTTTGCACCATGATCGAGAGAACCTGCAAGCCCGTGATCATGCCGTCGCCCGTTGGACTAAGATGCGGCAACAGGATGTGCCCACTCTGTTCACCCCCTAACCCCGCCCCCAAAGCATCCATAGCTTCGGCCACATATCTATCCCCCACATCGGTGCGATGTAGGCGTATTCCTTCTCTCTCTAAAGCCTGCTCAAGCCCAACATTGCTCATAACGGTTGCGACCACAATACGGCCTGGTAAGCGGTCTTCATGAGCCATTTGCAGGGCGAGAATAGCCATAATTCGGTCTCCATCTACAACCCGCCCTTGCTCATCGGCCATGATAACCCTATCGGCATCTCCATCAAAAGCAAGGCCGGCATGGGCTTTGTGATACTGTGTTGATTTGGCGAGCGGTTCCGGATGTGTCGAGCCGCACTCCCGATTGATATTGACTCCGTCGGGGTTCGCGTTCAACACCACCACCTCGGCCCCAAGGTCCCCAAAAATAGATGGGGCTAGCGCATAGGTAGCCCCATTGGCACAATCTAGCACCAGCTTCAAGCCCGCCAAGGGCTTGGAGCCGAGGGAACGGAGGGTCTCCTTTACACACTGGGCATAGGCTTCCGCGAGAGAGGTATCGGTGCGGATACGGCCTATCTCTGCCCCTTTTACTCTTGGCAGCGATTCGAGCAGGGGGATGTGAGAGGCAATAGTATCTTCCATGGCATCCGGCAACTTCTTGCCGTTGCTCCCTAAAAACTTGATGCCGTTGTCGTAATAGGGGTTATGAGATGCGGAGATGACGGCGCCCGCCACCGCTTTACGTAGAAGAACCAATCGGGCGACTCCAGGCGTTGGCATCACCCCCACATCCACCACATCTATCCCCATAGAGGCGAAACCCGAGGCCAATGCGGCCTGAAGCATCTCGCCGGAAAGCCGTGTATCGCGCCCAACCAGCACTTCAGGACGTTTGGCAGGCCCTTCAAGCAGGGCCTGCTGGCGCAAAAACTCTCCCGCTGCCATCCCCAAGTGCAAAGCGAGCTGTGGTGTTAGGCTAACGTTGGCTTCTCCACGCACGCCATCCGTGCCGAAAAGTCGCGTTCCGCTCAAGCCTCGCTGTGCTCCTTTTCTTGTACCACTCGTACCAACGCGGGCCTTAACACCCTATCGTGTAGCAGATAGCCGCGCTGCACCTCCTCGGCCACGGTATGAGGCGGTAGATCCTCCGACTCGGCCGGACCGATCGCCTCATGTAGCTTCGGATCGAACTCCTTACCAACGGCCTCTATGGGCACAAGCCCCACCTTCTGCAAAGCGTCTTGTAGCAGGCGTTGCGTCGAGCGCACTCCCTCCAACAAGGCCTCAAAGTTGCGTGTCTGCTCGGCCGCCTGCAGAGCCCGCTCAAAGTTATCGAGCACAGGCAAAAGCGATTTTACGAGTTCACTAACCGCATACTTTTGATCGGCGCGATACTGCTCTTCCTTCCGACGTGAGATATTGATAAACTCCGCTTGAGCGTAGAGCAACTCCTTTTCGGCCTGTTCGGCGCGCGCTCGTATCTGCTCTAGCTCCTGTTTTAGAGCCTCAAGCTTTGCCTCCGCATCCTCTTGTTCCTTATCTATAGCCTCCTGTGTCTGCGCTAGTCCATCTTTAGCCTGGTCTAGCTCAGCCGCACTTGGCTTCTCTTCCATCGTCATCTCCCAAACCTCCTTAAACAGGTTTTCGGCGACCGGTGCGGACGGTCTCGCGAGTGCCCTCACGATACAATGCGCAGCGGTCGCCCTACAAAAATTCTACCAGAGTTAGGTGCTATTCCCTTAGGATCATACGCACGCAAAAGGCCTAACTTCTTCTAAGCCAAGCAACGAGCCATGCACAATAGCTACGGTTTGCTACGAAGCTAAGCTTAGATTGGTTAATACGTTCGAGAGGTTCTGTGCCATAACCTGAACGGCAGCTGTAGCCCGCCAATACTCCATGCGGGTTGGGCCAACGACCCCTAAATAGCCAACCGGCTGGCCGGCCACCTCATACGTGGTCGTCACAATGGCACACGCTTGAAGTGGCTCCCACTCATTCTCTGAGCCAATGACGACGCTATAGGAACGGCCTTGCGCGCTGACCCGGCTAAGCACCTGCAGAAGCGCCTGGTGTTGCTCTAAGGCGTTCAAGAGAATCTCCAGACGCTGGATATCATGAAATTCCGGCTGCCGTAACAGCTGGCCCGTGCCCTCTAAGTAGACCCGCCGATTGGAGAGCGAAGCGGCCATCTGTGCAAGCGCCTGCAGTACCTGCTGCAGTAGGCGCCGATAACCTAAAAACTCTTGAGGGACTGTGCTCAAAGGAATCCCTCGCAGAGTCTCTTCAAGCGTATACCCGGCCGTTATCGAGTGCAAGTAGCCCGATAGCGCCAAGAGATCTATCGAGGAGGGTATCACTTCGCTCTCTAACAAAAGATGTTCGACATGCCCCGTGGATAGTAGCACCACCAGCAGAAGATGCCGGGCGTCGGCCTCCGCCAGGTAAACTCGACGCAGACGCACGCTCTCGGTTACCGGATGCGTTGCAATAGACGCATAATGCGTGAGATGAGCCAGAATGCGACAGGTTTGCTGCAGTAGCTCTTCTACCTCCCCTTGAGGCAAGCGTATCTGCTGTACCTCTTCCGGCTTTAAGGAGGAACGGCTATCCATCAACTCATCTACGTAGTAGCGATAACCTAAATCGGTGGGTATGCGCCCGGCTGAGGTATGTGGCTGCGCCAAATATCCCATATCGGCCATCTCCGCCATCTCATTTCGAATGGTCGCTGGCTTACAACCAAGGTCGCAAAGCTCCATCAAGCGCTCGGAGCCCACCGGTCGAGTCGTCTGAACATAGTCTTCAACAACCGTCTGCAAAATACGCACCTTTCGACCATCCAACGTCATCATCCTCTAAGACAGCCTCCCTCAATGCCAAATCTTCGTCATTCTGTTGTCTATCCTCTCACAACCGTTCAAAGATACTACAAGGGCCGGTTACTCTCAAAAAATATTATAATCGGCCTCTACATTTACTGTCAAGAAAGACTACGCCGAATCGTCGCCACCGCCGAACAGGCGATGCCCTCTTCACGACCGATGAAGCCCATTCGCTCGTTTGTGGTCGCCTTCACACTAATGCGTTCCGAGGCGACCTTTAAGCAATCCGCAATCGTCTGTTGAATGCGCTCGCGATAAGGTTTAAGCTTCGGTGCCTCCGCAATAACAGTGGCATCCACGTTTTCGATCTGCCATCCGACCTCCTCCAGTCGCTCCCGCACGGCTTTCAGCAGCTTCAGACTCGAGATATTCCGATAGGCCGGATCGGTATTGGGGAAAAGAATGCCGATATCTCCCAACGAGGCCGCGCCGAGCAGCGCATCACAAATAGCGTGCAGTAACACATCGGCGTCCGAATGCCCATCAAGTCCACGCGAGTAGGGTATCTCCACCCCGCCAAGCACAAGCTTTCGGCCCGATAGAGGCTCTGCGAACGCGTGCACATCGTATCCAAAACCGGTTCGGTAACACCAATCCGCCTCTTTCTTGTGCGGTTCGGGCATTGTCTCCTTCTCCGATTGAGGATGTAGCAGCGTATAGAACTGCTCGGCCCGCGGCAGGTCCTCTGGACGCGTGATCTTGATATTGAAAAAATCACCCTCTACAACGGCTACCGGCTCGCCTAAAGCCTCAATGAGTGAGGCCTCATCGGTAGGCTCCCCATCTTGAGAAGCCCAACGGGCATAGGCGCGCCGCAAAAGCTCTACACGTGCGGCCTGCGGTGTCTGCACAGCTGTTAATCCACCAATCGTACCCTCCGCCGTCTGCACCGTTCGTGGCACCGTTGCCCGCACAAATCCCTCTTCATCTACCCTTTTTACGGTGTCGGCAAGAGGAAGCCCAGGCACCGCAGCCCCGAAACGAACGGTAGCCTCCAAAACCCTTTCGATGAGGGCAAAAGAGAGCAAAGGACGAGCGGCATCGTGCACCAGCACATACTCACAGGTTTCGGGGAGCGCCTCAAGCCCGTGATATACCGACTCGGCTCGAGTCGCTCCCCCGGCCACCACACGGAGAACTTTCCTATAGTCTTTAACAACTTCTTCAACCGCCTCTCGCTCTGCAGCACCCGCGACAACAACGATGGCACCTATCCTTGGATGCGCCTCGAAGACGGCTAGTACATGCTGTAGCAAGGAACGCCCTGCAAGCTCCGCCCAAATCTTGTTGCTACCGCTCAAAAACCTTCTTGCTTGTCCGGCGGCCGGTATTATCACCCCGACGTGCTGTGTATCCGGTAGAATGGGACGATTGGGTTGATGGTGTGGATTCTCCGGAATCTCCATTCTCATTGTCCTCTGATGTCTGTATGCGTGCGAAGATCATTTTACCGGCAGCCGTCTGCCAAATGCTTGTTACAATGACATCTACTGTGGAACCGATGCTGTTACGCCCATCTTCCACCACGATCATCGTGCCATCATCAAGGTAGGCCACGCCCTGATCCGGCTCCTTCCCCTCTTTCACAATGCACACCCGCATCTTCTCACCCGGCAACACAACCGGCTTGATGGCGTTGGCTAGCTCGTTGACGTTCAGAACAGGCACTCCCTGCAAAGCAGCAACCTTGTTGAGGTTGAAATCGTTGGTGACGATGGTCGCATCGAGAGCCTTGGCCAACTTCACAAGGCGCGTATCCACAGGTTCATGTTGAGAGGCGCGGTCGAGCAGCTTGTCCCACGAACGCACGACAAGCGGCAAATCCTTCTGCATACTGTTAAGAATGTCAAGCCCCCGGCGTCCGCGGGCACGCTTCAAATCATCGCTTGAATCGGCGATATGCTGCAGCTCTTCCAGCACAAATCCAGGCACGTAGAGCGTGCCCTCCAAAAACCCCGTTCGACAGATGTCGGCAATCCGCCCGTCTATAATCACATTCGTATCCAAAATCTTCACGTTAGGCCCAGGGCCTGCATCGGTCTCTATCTCCGGAGCGGGGCGTAAAAAGGCAAACTCATCCTTCATTCCAAGCGCTCCTCGAATGCCCAGATAGAACGAGGCCACCGTCACCGGAATGAGCAGAAAAATTCCGATGCCATAGGGCACACGCAACAGAAAGGGCGCAAAAACCAAAGAGATAAACAACCCCACAATAGAGCCCAAACCGATGGCCACCTTATCTCGAGCAGGCATCCGCTCAAGCGCGTCTCCCGCGTTTTCCAACGCTCTAGCCGCTTTAGGGCCCAGGATAACCCCAAAACACACCCCAAGAGCTCCTAAACATACCATCAACACTTGAGGATAGATGGGGAAGCTATCGGATACATCTTTAATAAGCTGCAACAGAGACGAAAGCCTCGACCCTGCCGTGGCATGCGCTACCGCACTATGAATGAGTAGTCCCACCCAAAAGCCGGTAACACCAAACACTGCAGCAAAGAGTATCGTTAAAAACTTACGTATAGACATCCTCTTATCCTATCCATCTCCTTCATTTGCCAACCTAGTTTCTAAAACTCTAAGTCTCATAAGAGCGCGCGAGTGAGCGACATAGCTCCTTAGAGAAACAAGCATTGGATGCGAAAAGTTCGCTATCCCAGATTCTCCCTAAATTCAGAAGTCTTCCTTCTCAAAAAGGCAGTTACGGCGACAAACATCGGAGATGGTTAAATTATCTTAAGTTCCTTTCTCACAAGAGTTGGGAAGCATTCTTTAAAATCATACGAGAACGCTCCTCCAGAATACGCCCAGAAGACATTATACCCGCCTTAGATGCCGCTTATCGGGTAAAACGTAGGGGTATGATCGCAGAAGAGATAGGCTCCAAGACGGAGCCAACCCGAACGGTGCCTCCCCGAACGCCATGGGGGCTACGACTGGCACTTCTGTCTGGCCTCCTACTCTGGCTGGCCAACCCTCCTGCGGGACTATGGCCACTCGCTTGGGTCGCCCTGGCACCTCTTGTTGTGAGCGTTTTAAGAGCCCGCCATTTCGCTCAGGCCGCATGGCGAGGCTATCTTTTCGGCTGGGCTTTCCTCGGCCCTCTCTGGTATTGGATAGGGCTTACGATCAGCGCGTGGACTGGCTCCGCCATCGGCTGGATCGCCTGGTTCGGTCTGACCTTCATTTTAGCGGGTTTCTTCGCGCTGTGGGCAGGTGTCGCTTGGTGGCTCGACCGCAATGTGCCCGAACAGTGGGCCGTCACCGCACTGGCGGCGGCCTGGGTGGTCATGGAGTGGGCCCGTACACTTGGCCCCCTTAGCATGCCTTGGGCACAGTTGAGCTATACCCAATATCGGTTCCTACCCATTCTGCAAATCGCGGATTTCACCGGAGCTTACGGGGTAAGTTTTCTTATGATGCTCGTAAACGGGGCGCTCGCCTATTTTTGGATGGGGCGTGATCAGCCCCTCCGACCACGACGGCTCTGGGCCGCTTGTACCCTTAGCGTTATGGTCTGCCTCTATGGCCTTGCACGCCTACAACAACACGATGTTGGGCCTTCGCTCCAAGTAGCCGATCTGCAGACAAACGTCTCCTCCTACCAAACTCCATCGCCTGCCACACAACTTCAAATCATGAACCATCTTGCAATGAAAGCTAAGGCCCATGCACCCGCCCCGCAGCTGTATGTGTTTCCAGAATCCGCCTCTCCCTACGACCCGATTCAGAATCCGTCAGGCTATCTTTTCTTCCAGCAACTCGCCAAGACCACAAACGCCGCTATTCTCACTGGAGCCGAAATCTACGCAAAGGGAGCCGATCATAATGCGGCTGTTCTGTTTGCACCCGAACTTGCACATCCCCAGGTGTATTTTAAGCAGCAGCTTGTCCCATTTGGAGAGTTCATTCCGTTCCGCAGCCTTCTCTCTCCCCTTTTTGGGCGTCTTTTTAACTTCCCGACAACCGATCTTACGCCAGGCCGCCATGGACGGCCGCTGCAAACAACTCTCTCTAACGGGGTTTCGTTGACCATCGGCCCATTTATCTGCTACGAGTCTATGTATCCCGCCCGTGTTCGCTCCTTCACGCGGCGAGGAGCCTCCCTTCTAGTCACCATCAGCAACGATTCTTGGTTTCTTAGCCGTGCCGCCATGCAACAACATCTGGCGGCCGTAGTGTTAAGAGCCATCGAAAACCGCCGCCAAGTGGTGCGCTCCACCACCACCGGTATAACCTGCATGATAGACGCTGAAGGTCATCTGCTGGCGAGGCTGCCCATCAATCAAGAAGGTTTCTTGGTCCATCCCATGTGTCTCTTGCACGGGCAGACTCCCTACGTCCGTTTCGGAGACTGGTTTGTAGGGCTCTGCGCCCTTCTATTGGGAGGTCTCTTCATAGTGCAAACGTGGAAGCGCAAGGCAGACCAACCATGACGCCTATTCACCCTGCAGTCTATCTAGAAAAAGTACACATTCCTTCCTCTGTGGGGACGTTGGATGGCTTGTTTTACCAAACAGCCCAACCCTCGCAAAAACCCTTTTCGCTGCTTCTCATGCACGGCCTTACGTCGGGCAAATATAGCCTGGATGGGCTGGCAAACTACCTATCGGCTCACGGCTACCCTTGTCTTACCTTTGACTTTGTAGGGCATAAGTTGGGTGGCACCGGTGGGGAACTGTATCATCCGGAACAGATTGTTGAGAACGCCTGTGAGGCGTTGCTGTGGCTGCATGCAACTCGTGCAAAACGTGTCGTAACCGTCGGCCACTCCATGGGTGGATATGGAGCGATCATGGCCGCCGCCAAGCATCCGGATAGGGTTGCTGGTGTAGCCACTCTCTGTACGGGCACGCATCCCATACGAGGCTTTCTTACGCCCGTAGGGCAAGCCATGCTGCGCCAACGCGCCGATTACATTAACGGGGTTTCCATTATACAATTCCTTGAACAGTTTGATAGCCTAACCCTTCCTCAGCTACCCTTCCTGCCGATACTCTGCATCGCCGGCACTCAAGATATCGTGGTTTCGGTGGATCAGGTGAAGGAGCTGGCTGCCCTCCTAGGTCCTACCCATCAGATCGCAACTCTAGAAACCTCTCACCTCGAAGCCCCCGACCGTTCGCGTGCCACCCTGCTCTCATGGCTTAGAGCCATCGAAAGCGCTTGAAAACTCCCCGTTGCCCAGCCTTGTTTTCAGTTCGTCGGCAACACATCCTACTTGGCAGGCAGAAACCCTTTGTTATGTGAACGAAAAAGCAAAAATACGGTAGACTATGCCGTACAGACCAACAAAGCAGAAAAGGGGAGTTGGCAAATGGCCAAGATCACTTGCAGACGCTGTGGGCGCAACGTAGAAGCCCTTAGTGAACCTCCCATGGGCGGCTCGCTTGGGCAGACCATTCAAAACCAGATATGCCCCGATTGCTGGCAAGAGTGGTTAGCCCAACAGGTGCTCTACATCAACCACTACGGGCTTCAACTTGCCGACCCAGAAGACCGCAAGCAGCTCATTCAGGTGATGAAAGAGTTTCTTGGACTATCAACCGCCTGATGAACTCTTGATCATAAGGCAACACGTGCAAAATGGCCTTCTTGCCGATGCCGATTTTGCCAGAAGTTCTACGTAACCGCTTTCGAGGCGTTCTTCTGGGGTTGGCCTTGGGCGACGCTTTCGGTGCCCCTCTCGATTCCCTGCCTCCTTCCGATCCGGAGCGAGCGGTTACCGATTTGGTGGGTGGCGGCTGGCTACGGCTAGCCCCCGGAGATTGGACAGACGAGATCGAGCTTGCCCTAGAAACGGCCAATAGCCTCTTGAAGAAACAGGTTTTTGACCCCGACGACATTGCCGGGCGCTTTGTAGATTGGTACCGGAGAAATCCACGTACCATCGGAGAGCACACCCGTAAGGTGCTGGAACGAACCGCTCAGGGTACCCCATGGGAAGAGGCAAGTTTCGCGGTATATCAAGAGAATCCAGAGTGGGCTTCAAGCGGCTCCCTGCGACGTTGCGCCCCATTAGCGCTCTTTTTTTACCATAGCCCTCAGTATCTTCCCGTTCTCTCCTCCATCCTCTCCCGCATTACCCATGCACACCCGAATAGCGAGGCAGCCTGTGTTGCGCTGAACCTAATGCTCGCCTATCTGGTAGCTGGGCTTGACAAAGAGACAGCCTATCACGAAGTTCATAGGGCAGCCTTAGAGCTTCCCGCTGATATTGCCCTTGCTATAGAACGGGCCGGAGATCCCTCCCTAGATACTTTCCCTGCTGGCAGTGCTCCCGAAACGCTGGAAGTGGCTCTGCGCTCCCTAATGCAGACCACCCGCTTTGAAAACGCGCTGATCGTAGCCGTAAACCATGGCGGCGATGCCGCCGTCGTCGGCTCCATTACGGGTGCCCTTGCCGGAGCCCTCCACGGTTGCACGGCCATCCCAACCCAGTGGCTTGAACTCCTTCGAGATCGCGACCGACTGCAATCTCTCGCCGATCGCCTTTTCCTTTTAACTCAAACCACCCAGCAGCAGGTATAATGTTACATAGTCAATACAAGCGCGTACTCGGTCGCCTTAACGCCTCCAAAGGAGAACGATGAAATGGCCGGTCGAAGCCGAATGAACTACATATCTCCCCAGAAGCAGCGCTCTCCCACGATGCGCCTCTTCTTGAACACGCTGCTTTTCATCCTACTTGGCACCTCCTGTTTTCTGCTTGGTTTCTTTGTATTGTCTCGTTATATCCCCACAGGGAAAGGACCGGACACTCCCAACAGTGCTCCGGTTTCGCAAAATCCCTTACCTACCCCCCCACAAACGAGTCAGCCGACTTCTAATTTGCCCACCTCCTCAACGTCCCCACCTGTCCAACAAGCCACTTCCCTGCCAGGAGCAACCACTCCCACCCCGCCGGCTCAACCTACCAACAATGGGAGCGGGCAGGGGGCAGGAGGGCCTATTGTTATTCCGTCCACAAACGCTTCGGCTCCGAACTCCGTCCCGCAAAACAGTAGTGCCTTACCTCAAAATTCCTTCAATAGCTCGTCACCCCAGCCGAAGTCCCCTGATAACTCAAGCGTGCAACCGCCAACGCCCCTAAGTCCTGAGAACCAAAATCCAACTTCAACCGACAATACCTCCCAAAATGGAGTTCAACAACCGTCCACCGGCGAGAACGACTTCGGCTCTAACAGCTCGCCCCGATAGTTCTGCCCCATTAGCTATCACCAAACGGTAAAAAGGGGCGGCGAAAGTGGAGGTCTTTCGTCGCCCCTTTCCTATGCGCACACAACACTCACGAACCAAGTACAACAGATAATACACGGGAGAAGATCTTCTCCCGATTTTTGGGGGTGATAGTTTTAGCGAGAGGTAGCTAGCTCCTCGCCTTCACGGACATAGCCCAACTCTGCCAGAATATCATCGGGGTCTGTTTCAAGCAGCTCGGCAATAGCTCGAATGAATTCGAGCGAAGGCCCTTCTGGCATGGCGCTCTCTGCGCTCTTCCACTCGTTCTGGTTCGTTTCCATGGGTGGTTACCTCTTGCGCGCTAGTCGTGGTAGGCACATCGCTGTCCTACCCGAAATGACACACAATATATAGTATATCACAGCTGCCTATGGCACGTCAACAGCTGCGTAAATGTTGTGCCATATTTTGGGGCATCTTCCCAACAAGGGGAGGTCGGTTTCCCGATCGGCAGCGATGTACTTACGTCTCTTTATACGGATTCCAGCCCCTACAGAGGTTTCTCCATACGGCTATAACATCGAACCGATAAACTCCCTCCTCAAAACTCCAGTCTAGCGCCCTTCATCCCGATAATAAGAAAAGAGAGACCGTTCTTAGCAGCCACGCGCCGTTACAGCGGCCTCGTTCGTTCTTTCTGTAAAGGGAGACTACGTATGTCCTCACAAGAGGTGCTCGAAGCTGGACGCACCATGCTCGTCGTAACTCTGCAGCTCTCTCTACCTCTGCTTCTCTTCGGCCTTGTCGCGGGAGTGCTTGTCTCTATCTTCCAAGCGGTGACACAGATTCAGGAATACACTCTGACGTTCGTTCCAAAACTCTTCGCGGTCGTCGTCGCCTTGGCCCTTTTCGGCCCTTGGATGCTCGCATCCCTCGTGCATTTTATGCACTACGCCTTTGACCATATGCCCCGATAGATTCTGGGAAACCGCATGGACGTTCCGATCACCGCCGTACATACCTTCTATGTTTTGCTGCTGCTGCTTGGAAGAACGGCCGGAGTGCTGATTGCAGCACCGATACCAGGCAATCGGCCGCTGCCTCCGTTGGCCACCTTGGGGTTTTCGCTCTGCCTCTCTTTAGCCCTGCTTCCCCAAATCGCACATCGCGTAGGCCCTATTCCCCCCTCGTTAGTCCTATTAGCCTACTTCGTCGCGCAAAATCTGGTTTTTGGCATTATGCTAGGCTATATCGCGCGCTTTCTCTTCACAGCAATGGAAATAGCCGGTTCGCTTTCTGACTCTCAGATGGGACTTGGCTTCATCAACCTTATTGATCCCTTCTCCGAACTGCAGTCCTCGTTGCTAAGCGCTTTCTATAATCAACTATCGCTTGTGCTTTACCTTCTTCTGAACGGCCATCTCCTGCTGATCGCAGCCCTCGCCACCAGCTTTCGGCTCCTTCCTCCGGATGCGCCCCTATTGCACTCTGCCTTGGGCCTCGCCATCCTGCCTGCCATTAAGACGGTGTTCCTCATTGGCCTTCGTCTCGCTCTGCCGGTTATCGGGGTGCTCTTCTTAGCCGATGCCGCCCTTGGCTTTATGGCACGAATGGCGCCTCAGGTGAACGTTTTCTTTGTTGGCTTACCCGCAAAACTGCTGATCGGCATCATGACCGTGGCAATTATTCTGCCGGCGCTCGCCTTCGGAACCGGCCAGCTCATGCTCGGCATAGACCGCTCCCTCAATCTACTGCTCACAAAGGCACACTAACGGCTAAAGAATGGCAGGAGATAATCGCACAGAGGCCGCAACCCCAAAGCGCCGATCGGAAGCACGAAAGCGTGGTCAAGTACCGCGTTCACCCGATCTCTCATCCCTGTTTGTGCTCTTTGGTCTTGTCTTGGCCATGCCTGCCCTATTCAGCAACGCCGCTCAGCAGACGGCGATCTATTTTCGATACTCCTATACCCATCTGCTCGATACCCCACCCACCGTCTCTACCCTGCTGAGCCTCGCAACCGCCTTGGCCTTTACCGTCGTTAAGGCCGTCGGTCCTCTGGTCGCCCTCTCGGCAGCGCTAGGGGTTGCCATTAATTTGGCACAGACTGGGCCGCTTTTCGCCTTCCAGCGCCTGCAGCCCGATCTCAATCGCCTTAACCCACTCAACGGCATCACCCGCTATCTCTCCCTCAACGCGCTCGTCGAGCTCTTAAAAGCCCTCTGCAAACTTCTCCTGGTGGGATGGCTCTGCTATAACACCATCCATAACGCCTACCCCCTCTTCCTTATTCTACCAAGGGTGGACCTCCTTACTGGGGTACAGCAGGTGCTGGAAACCGCGCGTCAGATGGCCGTGCGGGCCGCTCTCACCATGTTGGCCCTTGCGGTGTTAGACTATGCCTACCAACGATACGCTTATGAACGGTCGCTGCGGATGACCAAGGATGAGGTCAAGCAAGAACATAAGCAGCTCGAAGGGAGCCCGCTCGTCCGTAGTCGTATTCGCGCACGACAACGCCAGATGGCTCGGAAACGTATGATGAATGCGGTTCCTACGGCAGACGTTGTGGTGACAAACCCTACCCACTATGCCGTCGCACTGAAATACGAGCCAGAACGAATGAATGCGCCGGTCGTCGTGGCAAAAGGACAAGACCTTCTCGCCCTTAAAATCCGTCAGCTCGCCCAGGAACACGATGTCCCCATCGTTGAGAACCCGCCGCTTGCCCGTACCCTTTATCGCCAAGTGCCCCTCGAAGCCGAGATCCCACCCGATCTCTACGCGGCCGTCGCCGAGGTCATGGCTTTCGTCTATCGCATCAACGAAGAACGCCGCCAAAGAAGAGTTGCCCAACCCAGATAGCCGACAGCGGAACGTACGGAGCCGATGTTTCGTCTCCAAACTAAAAGAGATACGCCTCTATTTTGAAGAATCGAAACTTACTCCAAAACAGCTGGCGCAACAACAGCAGTATCGGGAGATTTTGCAGAGGCTCGAAAAACATGCCGCCCACCAACTCCCCGCTTGCACGGCAGAGCGCACCGCATTCACGGTCATCCCCGAATCGAAAGTGGAGGCATAACTGACCGCCGATCACTTCACCCCACGCGATCTTTTCACCGATAACGGCCTCCTACATGGCGGCACCTTCCCGGTACCGCGTGTCTACACCGCCCAACAGCTTTGTAGCCAGCTTCATGCCGACCTCATCCTACTCAGCGTTCTTGACGAGCCACGTAAGGTGAACGGCCACTATATTTACGATCTCCTTACCACATGAAAACTTAGCATCAGGAAAGGAGGATAACGCGATGGAGTACATCATCACGATGGAGCGGCTGGTAGAGGACAACCCCGAATTGCGAGCAGACCTATGCACCCTGCGCCGGCGCTACGGCTTCCCTATCACCGATTCCGCAGACCCAGAGGAAAGAGAAAAGGCGCTCAATAGATGGGTAGGCTCCGCTATACATGACCTCCAAGCGTTTCAGACCTAGGAAGCGGATGAAGCGTTCGTACCAATGGAGGTAGGCCTTCTCGGTGCGCATGGAGTAGCCGCGCAGGCGAATCGCCTCGCGGAGGCGGTCGGTAATTTTCTTCTGTTGTGGCGTGATTTTCCCCTTTTGACAGCATTTTCTCCCTGGAATATGATATAGTTGACAAGTCTTGAGTCAACGGCGTGGCTCCCAGCATAGCATAAAAAGAGAGTCACGCAAGATAAGATAGGGACTCAAGATAATTACAAGTTAGGCAGCCTATGAAGAGGCATGACGTACAGAGGTCGTGCTGAGCGTCCGATGGTTACTAAAGAACAGTTCGACCTCATCAGGAGTAAGCACGGGCAATAATGGTTGCCGCTTCACGGGGTATATCTTTGTTTCAGCATCCGGCTTTTCAATTTTTGCTAATCCTGCCTGCGGCAGGGCCAACTCTGGCCGCAGTCATCGTCCAACGAGTTTTGAACGGCAAAACAGGAGCGGCTTCTTGGTTCCGTTCGCTATGGCGCTGGAAAGTCGGTTGGCTATGACTTGGGGTAGCAATTATCTTGCCTGCCATCCTGCATCTGATAGCCAATTTTGGAGCACGGACGTTCGGATGGCCCCTCTCCTTGGAGAGCGCGGGGGAGAAAACAGTAGGGCTGGTTCTTTCTGCCTTTGTGTTCGCATTGCTCTCCAATCCGTGGGAAGAAGTCGGCTGGCGTGGCTTTGCCCTACCTCGTTTGCAAGCACGACATATGGCCTTTACCGCCACGCTGATTGTAGGTGGGCTGTGGGCGTTGTGGCATCTGCCTCTCTTCTTCTGGGCGGAAAACCCGATGGCGAATATCCTTTTGCTGTGTGGGTTATTGGAACAGTAGCCGTTGCCCGCATTTACATGTGGCTCTACAAATAGCACACAGGGGAGTGTGTTGGCAATAGCGATGTATCACGTGTTGGATAACACGTATGGAGTGCTCATCGGCAGTAGTTCGGTCGCAGCGAGCTGTGTGGTCAATGTGATAGTGGCAGGTATACTGATCGCTGTGTTTGGGCCGACCCATCTGTCTCGCAGAGAGCGAGTGCGTGCGGGCTCACGGCTGGACAGGGGCAGTGAACTATGGTAACCATATCACATCAGATAAAAGAAGATGGCAAGGAAACACAAATCAACCAGCGAACAACCGGTAAAAGACTTCCGCCACGCAGAGGCCCGGCGGAAGAACAATCCACCCGCCGGTATTGCGCCAACCTACGAGGTACGTGAGCAGAGAACCCAAGGATACGCTTACGACCCGCATCTTGATCCCCAACTACAGTGGTCGGGCAAGGCAGAACACACCTCGTTTGAGGTGGACCTGGTTTCCCTGCACATTCACGAGCGCATCTCCACATCGGCCATCCTGCGCGCCGTGCGTCGGCCCGAGCCCGTCCAACTCGACCTCTTCGGCGAAACGCCGCTCCCCGCCGACCAGGAGGTGCAGTTCTACCAGCACGAGGTGGGCTGGGCCAATCGCCTGATCTTGGGCGATTCGCTCCTGGTGATGAACTCCCTCCTGGTCAAGGAGGGGATGGCGGGCAAGGTGCAGATGATCTACGTGGATCCGCCCTACGGGATCAAGTACGCTTCCAACTTCCAGCCCCGCCTTGACCGGCGGGACGTGAAGGACACCGACGAGGACCTCACCCACGAGCCGGAGCAGATCAAGGCCTATCGCGACACCTGGAAACTGGGAATTCACTCCTACCTGACCTACCTGCGGGACAGACTGCTGCTAGCGCGAGAGCTCTTGAGCGAGTCCGGCTCCATCTTCGTCCAGATCAATGACGATAACCTGCACCTGGTGCGCTGCCTGCTGGATGAGGTGTTCGGGCGGGAGAACTTTGTGGCAGTGGTTAGCTTTGTGAAGACAAGTGGGTTTGAATCGACAACATTGTCGAGAGCTGGGGATTACTTGCTTTGGTATGCGAAAAAGGTTCAGGAAATAAAATATCGTCAATTTTACTGTGACAAAACACAAGAAACAAGCGGTTATAACAAAATGCTTGAAGGTAAATTGTATTCGTCGGGGGCTCTATTTAGTCCAGGGAAGACGGAGGAAGGTAGCAAAGCATTTGAATTTCAGGGTCGAAAGTTTACTCCATCTGGAGGACATTGGAAAACGAACTTTGAAGGTCTTAGGCGCTTATCGGACGCCGAGAGGATCGAGATATCCGGTAAAACCTTGAGGTACATCCGCTATTTGGATGATTTTAATCTTATCCCAATAAACAACATTTGGGACGATACCCAAACCTTTGCTGAGAAGCTCTATGCTGTTCAGACCAACACAAAAGTCGTTGAGCGCTGCATCCTGATGACCACCGACCCGGGCGACCTGGTGTTGGACCCGACGTGTGTGCGGAAGGGGACGCGGGTGTGGGTGAGCCCCACCCCGACCCTCCCCGTACACGGGGGGGGAGGGAGAAATTTCCCCCTGCGTGCGGGGGGATGCAAGGGGGGCTCTCACCCCCATCGAAACTATCCAACCCGGTGACTGGGTACTGGCACACGATGGCTTGCCTCACCGCGTAGTGCGCTCCATTCGCCGAACCTACCGCGGCATCATGGTCGGCATCCGTCACAGCCTCTCCGATGAAACGCTTTGGGTCACAGCCGATCACCGAATACTGGTGCACCGACGACCCCATAGTCTGGGCGGAAAGGCCGATTGGTCGGGCATCCCGAAGCCATTGCGTGGTCGAAGCCAGGAACTCCGAAAGAACATGACGCTGCCGGAGCGCAACCTGTGGAGTGTTTTGCGGGGCAACGGCGCAGGTTTCGCCTTCAGGCGTCAACACCCCATCGGCCCGTATATCGCCGATTTCTACTGTCGTGAGGCGGCGTTGGTGGTAGAAGTAGACGGCGCGGCTGCCCACGGCGATCCGGCCGCCATTGAACACGACCAAATCCGGGATGAATTTTTGCGTAGCGCGGGCCTGAGGGTAGTGCGTTTCTCAGCAGCGGAAGTATTGAGCAATCTCGAAGGCGTTTACACGGCTATACAGGATGCGTGCCAGGAGCAGTTCTCGCCGGAACATGCTCTGTGGTTGGAGGCGGGCGAGCTTCGCAAGGGAGACATCGTGTTCTGTGGGCCCGACCGCACGCCGGTGCGCGTCGAAGAGGTGTTGAAGACGTTCTCGGAAGAAGAGGTATACGACCTGGAAGTGGAAGGCGCGCACTCCTTTATCACCGAGGTCTGCGCGGTGCACAACTGCGGCTCGGGCACCACTGCCTACTGCGCCGAGAAGTGGGGCCGGCGGTGGATTACCTGCGACACCTCCCGCGTGGCCCTGGCCATCGCCCGCCAGCGCCTCATGACGGCCAGGTTCGACTACTACGAGCTGCGCGATGCCGAGCGGGGGCCTAGCGGCGGCTTCATCTACGAGACCGTCCCACATATCACCCTGGAGAGCATCGCCAAGAACACCGAGATCGACGCCATCGCCGCGAAGTATCAGCCCCAGATTGACCGAGCCTTGGCAGACCTCAACGCCGCCCTCAAAGGCCGGCCCATCCAGATCCACGTGAAGGAAGGCGGCTGCGCTGGGCAGGTCGTGGACTTCTCGGCTCCGGATGGTCCCACCCATACCCTACCAGGTGGGCAGGTTGTCAAAGCCAACGAGCTGTTGGAATGGGAGGTCCCCAGGGAGATACCGCATCCCGCCTGGCCGAGGGAGGCCCAGGAAGCTTACCGGAAACTGTACGAGGCCAGAACGAAAGCCCTGTCAACCGGTAGCCAAGAGCTGCGGGAATGGCTCCAGACGGTCTACCGCCTCACGGGACACCGGTGGGAATCCCTGTCCGACGTGCCCGATCCCATGCCTCCCGAGGACTGGCCCGAGGCGGCCCAGGAGGCGCTGCGCCGCTTCTGGGAACTGAAGCGGCGCAAACGAAAGGAAATTGATGAAAGCATTCAGTGCAACGCTCCGCAGGAGACGCTCTACGACCGGCCGAAGGTCGTACGGGGCGTGGTGCGCGTCTCCGGCCCTTTTACCGTGGAGGCGATCCCGGTACCGGCAGTAGAAGACCCCGCGCAGGCACCCGTTCCACAGTTCGAGGAGCAAGAAGCCCAGGCCAGCGTGAGTGACCGGGGCGGGGACTACCTCACGGACATGCTGAATCTGCTAAAGCAGCAGGGCGGGGTGCTCTTCCCCGGCGGCAAGAAGATGGAGCTGGAGAACCTTCGCCCGCTTAACCTGGGCTATCTCCACGCAGAGGCCGAGGCCAGGCAGAACGGCAAGACCCTGCGCGTGGCGGTCTCCTTCGGGCCCCAGCACGGGCCGGTGATCGCCCATCAGGTTCAGGAGGCCATCCCGACGGCGCGGCTGAACGGCTATCATATCCTCATCTTTGCTGGCTTCGCCTTCGATCCCGAAGCCCAGGCGCTCATCCAGAAGGTTCCGGTGCAGGGGCTCCAGGTCCACTTTGCGAACATCGCCCCTGACGTGCTGGTGGGGGACCTCCTCAAAACCACGCGGGCGAGCCAGATCTTCACCGTCTTCGGCCAGCCGGACGTGGCTGTCATCCCGCAGAAGGATGGCACCCATGTCGTGAAGTTACGCGGCGTAGACATCTACGACCCGCTCACGGGCGAGGCGCACTCGACGCGGGGCGAAGATGTGGCCGCCTGGTTCCTGGACACCGACTACGATGGCAAAACTTTCCACATCTGCCAGGCCTTCTTCCCCGGCGATTCGGAAGCGTGGGACAAACTCCAGCGGGCCCTCAAAGCGCAGATTGACGCCGAGGCCTTCGAGAAGATGCAGGGCACCATTTCGTTCCCCTTCCAGCCCGGAGAACACAAACGGATCGCCGTGAAGGTGATTGATTTCCGGGGGAACGAGGTAGTAAGAGTTGTAAACCTACAGCAAAAGGAGGCAACTTACCATGGGTAGACAATACAAGACCCCTCCCCTTATAGAAGCAGTCTGTGAATTTAGATTAACAAGTGATACACCCTGGGATCTTACAATTCCCGGCCTATTTTACGAAAAGGTGAAAGGTACATTCCCTCTAAGAGAACAGAGCGTCAGACAAGAAGTTGTGCTTTCGGAGGGGCCTCAGGGCCTTCAACAGGAAATTCGTACGAGCGAGAGAATCGTGCTGTTTACCGAGGACAGAAAGATGCTTATTCAACTTGGCCCCCGCTTGTTGGCGGTAAACGTGTTAAGACCCTACCCCACTTGGCAAGGCTTTAAGGCCAAAATCGAAATGGCTTGGGAAAACCTAAAGGAGACCTTGCGGATCGAGGGTCTGGAACGCATCGCCTTGGGTTACATTAACCGGGTTGAACTACCTTCTCCAGAGGTGAAGCTCTTAGAGTATTTCGAATTCTATCCGTTCGTCGGCCCGCGGCTCCCACAGAATTTAGCATCTTTCATTGTGGGTGGAGAGTTTCCTTTTGTAGAAGGAAGAGATCGCTGCCGCATCCAGATCGCTCCCGTGCTCGCCTCTTCTGAGGAAATGAGCGCATTCATGTTGAATATAGACTATTTGACACAACCCAGGGCTGTTAAAGTTTCTGACGTTCTTGGTTGGGTCGAAGAAGCACACAGTCGAGTCGAGGAAGTCTTCGAAGGTTGCATAACCGATCGCTTGAGAGAACTGTTCGAGGAGGAGAAGTGAGATGGAAGCCACCGTCAGTTCTAAAACTTCAGAGAATAATCTAGAACCCTTATTATGGGGCCTGAGAGACGTAACCCCACGGCCTGAGGAGGTGTTACGGAAAAAATTCCCTACACTGCCGTGGCCGCAGAGTTGGATATCATCATCGGTAGAGTTAGAAAAAGAACCTGTTACCCCGTTTCAACGTCCTTTATCTACCTCTTCTATAACGGAGGAAATTACGACCCTATTCAGACGCCTCGAAGAACTGAAAGTCCGTGTTCCTGCACCGGATGATGTGTGGCAATATTTTGAGAAGCATCGCCGTTTAATTGAAATGACAAGGATTTTATCCGAGCTCGCTTCTGAAAGTCTCCAGGATGCTATCTTGTCCTTGGAAATCAGCCGAGATCCAGAGGAAGATGAAGAGCATGTTATTCTCTATGCGCGATTTCATAATTATGACGAAACTACGATGAAAAGGGTAAGGGACGTTCGAAAAGAGTTTCTGTCGAGTTTAGGAGAGGAGGAAGAATGGCCCTTGCTGACGACGGACTTTCGAAGCCCGTAGGAGGAATTAACAATGGCCTTTGACTGGAGGGAGTTCTTGGATCTGGCAAGGGCCTTGCGCAGTTCCTTCGAAACCTCGCCTCTAATGGAGGCCGCAAGCCGCTCAGCTGTAAGCCGCGCCTACTATGCGGCTTTTTGTCACACTCGAAGTTATGCCGAAAAGCATCTTAAATTTCAACGGACAACGGCCGGAATTGTTCATAAACTCCTCAGAGAACACCTTGGCCAACAAGGTCCTGAAGGGAAGGAGATAGCGGACAAACTAAGGGATTTACATGGGTGGCGCAAGCGTTGCGATTATGAGGACACGGTTTCTAACCTCAATAATATGGCTATAGAAGCGATTTCCACTGCTGAAGCTATTATAAGTAAGCTATCGGAGAGCGGTCATGCTCGTTGACAACCCCATCCTCACCTCTCCCTTTGAAGAGCCCACGCGCTACTGGGCTTACGAAGAGGGGCAGCCGATCCTGAAGGAGGGACGGAGGGCGGCGGGCTACTACCTCAAGGCCCGCACTCGCGGCCCGCAGCTGGCGCTCCTGGAAGAGGAATTCGTGCCACTGGAGCTGGTCAACACCCTCCGCGAGCGGGTCAAAGGGTGGCGGGAACGAGGATATCCCGGCGTCACGCCGATCACGCGGCAACTCTTGAACCATTGGAACAACCCTGAGCGGGAGCGAAAACTCTTCTTCTGCCAGCGAGAAGCAGCCGAGGCGCTCGTCTGGCTGGTGGAGGCATCTCCGGCCGAGAAGCAAGGCATTGTGGTCCCCAAGGACGACGAGCTTACCCGCTACGCCTGCAAGATGGCCACCGGCTCGGGCAAAACCGTCGTCATGGGAATGGTCATCGCCTGGCAGGTGCTGAATAAACTCGCCAACCCTCAGGACCGGCGCTTCTGCGACGCCGTGCTGATCGTCTGTCCCAACCTGACCATCAAAGAACGCCTGCAGGTGCTTCTGCCCTGGAAACCTGGCAACTACTACGAGAAGTTTGACCTGGTGCCCCCGGGGATGCTGGAGCGACTCCAGCAGGGCAAATTCCAGATCACGAACTGGCACCTCTTCCAGCCCAAAGATGACAGCCGCTCCAAGAGCGTGGTCCAACGCGGTCCGGAGAGCGATGCTGCCTTCTGCCGCCGCGTGCTCAAGGAACTGGGTAGCAAGCAGAACATTTTGGTCATCAACGACGAGGCGCATCACGCCTACCGTCCCGCACCCTTGCCGGATGAGTTGCGGCAACAGCTTTCCCCAGAAGAGATCGCCGAGCGGGAAGAGGCGACCCTCTGGGTCAGCGGCCTGGATCGCATCCATGCCGAACGTGGAATTAACTTCTGCGCTGACTTCTCCGCTACGCCCTTTTACATCAAGGGAAGCGGCTATGAGGAAGGGGCTCCCTTCCCCTGGGTGGTCTCGGACTTCGGTTTGGTAGATGCCATTGAAAGCGGGATCGTCAAGGTCCCGCGGGTGCCCGTGGATGACAATACCGGGGAGCTCATTCCGAGATACTTCCGCCTCTGGGAGTGGATCAACAGCCAGCTTCCGGCTTCGGAGCGCCAGACCGTGCGGCGACGGGCCAAGCCGGAGTCGGTTCTCCGGGAGGCCCAGGATGCCCTCGCCACCCTGGCCTCTGAGTGGAAGCGGACCTTCGAGGAGTTCCGGAAGGCGGACTCCCCGGTTCCGCCCGTTCTCATCGTTGTCTGTGACAACACCGACCTGGCCAAGCTGGTTCACGAGCACATTGCCAAGGGGAACGTGCTTGCGGAGCTGGAGAACCGAGACGGCCAACCGGAAGTGACCTTCCGCATCGACACCAAGCTCCTTGCGGAGGCGGAAGCGGCCGTCGAGGGGGAGACCAAGCAGGAGGCAGCGGAGCGGCTCCGCAAGGTCGTGGACACGGTGGGCAAGACCGAATGGGAGGGGGATGGGGAGCCGCCGGGCAAGCCTATCCGTTGTATTGTCTCTGTCGGGATGCTCAACGAGGGCTGGGACGCCCAGAACGTCACCCAGATCCTGGGGCTTCGGGCTTTCACTTCTCAGCTCCTCTGCGAGCAGGTGGTGGGGCGGGGGCTGCGGCGGCTCAACTACGACGACTTCACCGAGCCCGAATACGTGGACGTCTACGGCGTCCCCTTCGAGGTCATCCCCGTTAAGAAAAAGGCCGTAAGCCGCACCGAGGTGCCGAAGGTCTCCACCCTGGTGCGGGCCCTGCCGGAGCGGAAGCACCTGGAGATCACTTTCCCCCGCGTGGAGGGGTATGTCTTTGATGTGCGGAGCCGCCTCCGGGTGGACTGGGACGGCGTCCCCTATCTCGTGATCAGCCCGACGAAGGCGCCCACGGAGGTCATGGTCAAGCCAGCGGTGGGATACCGCCTCGGCCGGCCCGACCGCCTCGGCCCCGGGCCGGAGGTCCTGCACGACCGTAACCCCTTCCACCGGGAGAAGCGGCTTCAGGCCACGGTCTACGAGCTCGCCGCCGAGATCACCGGTCGCCTCAAGGAGAAGCGGCAAGATTGCGCCGCCCGCCACGTGCTCTTTCCCCAGGTGCTGCGCATCGTCTGGGAGTACCTGGAGAAGCGGGTGGTTTTGGAGGAGGACACCGTGCTGGAAGAGGTGGCCCTGCTTAAGTACCGGCAGCAGATCGTGGAACGGCTGATGGAAGCCATTGAGCCCGATGTGGAGGCGGGCGAGCCGCCTCTCCTGCCTGTCATCGAACGCTTTCGTCCGATCGGTTCTACCTCCGAGGTCCTCTTCCGCACGGTGCGCCCCACCGTTGGCACAACGAAAAGCCATATCAGCCATGTCGTGCTGGACGCGCCCAAGTGGGAACACACGGTGGCTTTTCAGTTAGAGCGGATGCCAGAGGTCATCAGCTATGCACGGAATGACCATCTGGATTTCACCATCTCCTACGAATGGCAGGGAGTTCGGCACGAATATCGTCCCGATTACCTGATTCGTCTCCGCCAACCGGGGGATAGTGAACTTAAGGTCATTCTGGAAGTGAAGGGTCTTGAAACAGAGCAGGATCGCCAGAAGGAAGCGGCGGCAAGACGCTGGGTTATAGCCGTTAATCACCATCGGGAACTTGGACAGTGGGCCTTCGCGGTGTGCAGAGAACCGGCAAGGCTACAGGGTATTTTGAGGGATGTCAAGGCGAGAGCGGGCTAACCACTCGCTGGAGCCGACCGCCCTCCGGGCGGCAGCTCAGCTCGGTGCCGTTAGGGCCGTCGCACTGAAATACGAGCCAGAACAAATGAATGCGCCGGTCGTCGTGGCAAAAGGACAAGACCTTCTCGCCCTTAAAATCCGTCAGCTCGCCCAGGAACACGATGTCCCCATCGTTGAGAACCCGCCGCTTGCCCGTACCCTCTATCGCCAAGTGCCCCTCGAAGCCGAGATCCCACCCGATCTCTACGCGGCCGTCGCCGAGGTCATGGCTTTCGTCTATCGCATCAACGAAGAACGCCGCCAAAGAAGACTTGCCCACCCCAGATAACCGACCGCGGAACGTACGGAGCCGATGTTTCGTCTCTAAACTAAAGAGATACGCTTCTATTTTGAGGGTAAGACCATGCGTGAACGTACAGCGTCCTGGATAGCTCTCTGCAGCGGCCTCCTTTTCCTGTTACCGGTGCACACCTACGCCGATCTCCCCGAAGCCCAGGCGCTCATCCAGAAAGTTCCGGTGGTGGGGCTCCAGGTCCACTTTGCGAACATCGCCCCCGACGTGCTGGTGGGGGACCTCCCCAAAACCACGCGGGCGAGCCAGATCTTCACCGTCTTCGGCCAGCCGGACGTGGCCGTCATCCCGCAGAAGGATGGCACCCATGTCGTGAAGTTACGCGGCGTAGACATATACGACCCGCTCACGGGCGAGGCGCACTCGACGCGGGGCGAAGATGTGGCCGCCTGGTTCCTGGACACCGACTACGATGGCAAAACTTTCCACATCTGCCAGGCCTTCTTCCCCGGCGATTCGGAAGCGTGGGACAAACTCCAGCGGGCACTCAAAGCGCAGATTGACGCCGAGGCCTTCGAGAAGGTGCAGGGCACCATTTCGTTCCCCTTCCAGCCCGGAGAACACGAACGGATCGCCGTGAAGGTGATTGATTTCCGGGGGAACGAGGTGGTGCGGGTGGTGAAGTTCAACGCAGGAGGCGAAAACTATGGCTATTCCTGAATCGCAATTAGAAAGTTGGTCTAGTAAAGGCGCGGATACTACCGCGAAGCAAACCCATGAGTCTATCCGTAAAGCTCTACAACAATATGAACGCTTAAAGAGCAAGGACTTCGAAGTTTATCTTCAAGGTTCCTACAAGAATGACACCAACATACGGGGTAACAGCGATGTTGATATCGTTGTGCAGTTGAATAGCACATTTCGTGACAACCTGAGCGAAGAGCAGAAAGGAGGCTTCAGCTCTACCGATGCCACCTACGGTTGGAACGAGTTCAGATCAGATGTGCTAATGGCATTGCGCGACTACTATGCGGAGCCGCTCTGCTACCGCCTGCTTGGTCTCCTCCTCGAAGGCCGCTTCCGCGACTGGGATAAGGTGCGCGAAGGACGGAAGTGTCTGAAAGTTCAAACACAGTATCTACCAGCAGATGCTGTGGTGTGCATCCAATATCGTAAGTATCCACCGTCTCCCCGCGACCCAGATAAGTATACGGAAGGTATGACTTTCTATGTGCAAAGCGAAAATCGATGGGTCATCAACTATCCTAAGCTGCATTATGAGAACGGCGTCAGAAAGAACAAAAATACAAATGGCCTATACAAGCCAACCATCCGACTTTTCAAGAACGCACGCACTCACCTTATCAAACGGGGGAATATCGCGGCAGACATAGCACCATCCTATTTCTTAGAATGTCTGCTTTACAATGTGCCGGACGATAAGTTTGACGAATCTTTGCAGAAAACTTTCTGCAATGTGGTAAATTGGCTTCATCATTGGCTTTCTCAAGCGAACCTTAGCCAATTTGTGTGTCAGAATGAACAACTGCCCTTGTTCGGTAACTCTCCCGAACAGTGGTCCGCGGATAAGGCTCGCCAGTTTGTGAGGCAAATGATTGATCTCTGGAAAAATTGGAGCTGAGGCGTTATGCGTTCATATGCTACGGACTCACCCGAATGGCAAAAGGTGACACTTAGAATTGGGATAATTAGCGTAGCTATTGATTATGTCATCCACTGGTTTTTTCAGACTCGGAATGTGCAAATACCTTGGTGGGTGGATGCGCCAGGTGTATTGGGTATTGCCGGAGGGCTATACGAGGTTTTTGAAAAATGGCTGTGGACGATCCCTCTCCTTCGTAGCATTGGCATAGTTAAGGTTCCCAACCTTAATGGTGAGTGGAAGTTACAGGGTTGGACGAAGTGGTCTAGAGGACAAGATTATCAAGGTGAGGCAGTAATAAAACAAACATGGACACGCATTAGTATCTGCATTGAGACTGAACAATCCAGCTCAAAAAGTATCACGGCGTCGCTACTTGTGAATGAAGATGAAGGGATTACTTTGATTTACGTGTATCGTAATGATCCTAAAGCTAATGTACCAACCACCATGCACTCCCACCGAGGAACGGCCGTTCTGAGATTGAAGGATGACTGCTTAGAGGGAGAGTATTACTCTGGGCGAGACCGTCAGAATTTCGGGACTCTTATCCTGAGGAGGAAAGGGGATGCTCGTTGACAACCCCATCCTCACCTCTCCCTTTGAAGAGCCCACGCGCTACTGGGCTTACGAAGCAGGGCAGCCGATCCTGAAGGAGGGATGGAGGGCGGCGGGCTACTACCTCAAGGCCCGCACTCGCGGCCCGCAGATGGCGCTCCTGGAAGAGGAATTCGTGCCACTGGAGCTGGTCAACACCCTCCGCGAGCGGGTCAAAGGGTGGCGGGAACGAGGATATCCCGGCGTCACGCCGATCACGCGGCAACTCTTGAACCATTGGAACAACCCTGAGCGGGAGCGAAAACTCTTCTTCTGCCAGCGAGAAGCAGCCGAGGCGCTCGTCTGGCTGGTGGAGGCATCTCCGGCCGAGAAGCAGGGCATTGTGGTCCCCAAGGACGACAAGCTTACCCGCTACGCCTGCAAGATGGCTACTGGCTCGGGCAAAACCGTCGTCATGGGAATGGTCATCGCCTGGCAGGTGCTGAATAAACTCGCCAATCCTCAGGACCGGCGCTTCTGCGACGCCGTGCTGATCGTCTGTCCCAACCTGACCATCAAAGAACGCCTGCAGGGTGCTCAAGGAACTGGGTAGCAAGCAGAACATTTTGGTCATCAACGAAGAACGCCGCCAAAGAAGACTTGCCCACCCCAGATAGCCGACAGCGGAACGTACGGAGCCGATGTTTCGTCTCTAAACTAAAGAGATACGCTTCTATTTTGAGGGTAAGACCATGCGTGAACGTACAGCGTCCTGGATAGCTCTCTGCAGCGGCCTCCTTTTCCTGTTACCGGTGCACACCTACGCCGATCTCCCCGAAGCCCAGACACGTCAGATTCTCGCCACCGCTCACCGCATTATCGTGATCGCGCCCTTCTATGGAACCCAAACGCTGCTGCCTAACCCTAAAGAAGAATCGAAACTTACTTCGAAACAGCTGGCGCAACAACAGCAGTATCGGGAGATTTTGCAGAGGCTCGAAAAACATGCCGCCCACCAACTCCCCGCTTGCACGGCAGAGCGCACCGCATTCACGGTCATCCCCGAACCGAAAGTGGAGGCACAACTGACCGCCGATCACTTCACCCCACGCGATCTTTTCACCGATAACGGCCTTCTACATGGCGACACCTTTCCGGTACCGCGCGTCTACACCGCCCAACAGCTTTGTAGCCAGCTTCATGCCGACCTTATCCTACTCAGCGTTCTTGACGAGCCACGTAAGGTCAACGGCCACTATATTTACGATCTCCTCGGAGGCCTTGAACATGTGCCCTCCCACGTTAACTGTCGTGGGGCGTTCTACCTGCTTGATTCTCAGGGCGATACGCTCTACCATAGCACCTACTCTGTGGATCAACCCCTAACCACCATTGCAGGCCACACCTACCTCTTTGCGGATTGGCGCGATGCCATCAATATCCTCATCGAGGATTTCTTCGACGACCTCAACCGTTTTCTACCCGACCGTGCCCTCCCTTCTAAAACCTCTTCACCAACTTCAACACGTTAAACACAAGATCGTAGCGTGAACAAAATGGCTCCCTGCAAGCGCTTCCAAAACTCCCTCCCCTGTCCAACACGGCAGGTCTTCCTGATACGGCTTTGCCCCGCTCTCTCAGGCCTCCACGTATCGCGAGAAGGGTAAAATAAAAAGGTTGCCATCTCCTCGCTGTAAAACCTAGCAAATACGTATTATAGGATCAGAAACCAAACCTCTATGAGGATAAGGAAACCCAACCGTGTTGTTAGAACAAGCAAGAAATAGATTAGAAGAGCTAGATAAGCGCTATCAAGAGCTGACAGACCAGATCAACGATCCAGAATTCAGCGTTGACTACCAACGCTACATGACGGCCAGAAAGGCACAAAGCGAGATCGAGGACGTCGTTTTAGCCTATCGGCAGTACAAGCGCGTCGA
Organism: Chthonomonas calidirosea T49; assembly: GCF_000427095.1. Taxonomy (NCBI): domain Bacteria; kingdom Bacillati; phylum Armatimonadota; class Chthonomonadia; order Chthonomonadales; family Chthonomonadaceae; genus Chthonomonas; species Chthonomonas calidirosea. Next base: position 9,030 of record NC_021487.1, on the reverse strand, counting down.
GCAAGACGTTGCCGACGCGAAAGAGATGTTGAAGACCGCCGAAGGCGAAGAGCGCAGCTTCTATCAAGAGGAGCTCGAAAAGGCCGAGCGGAAACAGGAGGAGCTCGCGCATCAGATACGCCTCCTGCTTTTGCCCAAAGACCCCAATGACGAACGTAACGTCATCGTCGAGATTCGTCCAGCAGCCGGTGGGGAGGAGGCAAAACTTTTTGCCGCCGAGCTTTTGCGCATGTACATGCGTTATGCGGAACGACGCAAATGGAAGGTAGATATCCTCTCCTTGCAAGAGACCGGACTTGGCGGAGTGCAGGAGGCCGTCTTCGAGATACAGGGTAAAGGTGCCTATAGTCAGCTGAAATATGAAGGCGGCGTCCATCGGGTACAGCGCGTGCCCGTCACCGAGTCGAACGGCCGCCTCCAAACCTCTACCGTTACCGTGGCCGTGTTGCCAGAGGCCGAGGAGGTGGACGTGGAACTGAACGAAGACGACATCATCGAGGAGGTATACCACTCCTCCAGCGCCGGCGGGCAAAATGTACAGAAGGTGGCCACTGCCATCCGTCTCATTCATAAACCTACCGGCATCGTCGTTACCTGCCAGGATGAACGGAGCCAACTCCAAAACCGAATTAAAGCCCGCAATGTGCTGCGAACACGTCTGTATGAGATTCAACGTCGTCAGCAGCAAGAGGAGCGCACCGGCGCACGACGCTCGCAAGTGGGAACCGGTGAGCGCTCTGAAAAGATTCGCACCTACCATTTTCCCGACGGCCGCGTGACCGACCATCGTATCGGCCTTACCATCTACAACATCTCTGCCGTTATGGATGGAGATATTCAGCCGTTCATAGATGCCCTTATCACAGCCGACCAGGCCGAACGCTTGAAAGAGGTCGCAGAAGGCAACGAGCCCGCCGCAGCGAAAGTGGCAACAGCGCGCATGAAATCGTAAGGAGAGCAGACGGCGGTGGCTGTTTCGACCCTAGATACGATAAGTGCGGTAGAGTGCCAGCTTAAGGCGGCGGGCATTCCAGAGGCACGTCTCGAGGCACAGATTCTGCTAAGTCTCGCCACCGGAAGACCTCGTTCTCATGTGGTTGCCGACCTCATAGACCCCCTCTCCCCGGAACAACAAAAACGCCTCGAAGAGCTCGTCGCAGCGCGCATCCGACGTACGCCGTTAGCCTATCTTCGAGGCACCCAGGAGTTTTTTGGGCTGGAGTTTATCGTCACTCCGGCGACATTGATCCCACGTCCGGAGACCGAGCTGCTTGTGGAACGCGGCATCGCCTGCCTACGCCAGACCGCTTATCCTCCCGTATTTGCCGATATCGGGATCGGAAGCGGCTGTATTGCCGTTAGCCTTTTGAAACATGTTCCTGAAGCGTTCGCCATCGGCGTAGATATAGCGGCCGATGCGCTCTCGGTGGCACGCCTTAATGCTCGGCGCCATCAGGTAGCCGAACGTTTAGCGCTCGTACGTGGTGACAAGCTTTCTGCGCTCAAACCGCACCGCTTTGCTCTCATCGTTTCCAACCCTCCCTACATTCCCTCTGCAGAGATCGGTGAGCTGCAGCCGGAGGTACGTGACTACGAGCCGCGCCATGCGTTGGATGGGGGGCCGGATGGGCTCACTTTTCATCGCGTGCTTGTGGAACAGGCTCGAGACCTGCTCGTTCCTAACGGCTGGCTCCTTGTGGAAGTCGCCTGGGGGCAAGCCGCGCAAGTTCGGTCGCTTTTTGAAGCGAATGGCTACTCCCAAATTGAGGTTCTCCGCGATCTCGCCTCCGTGGAGCGCGCCGTGTGCGGGCGGATAGCGGGCTGTTTAGCCCACACAAACTCCCCTCTACAGCAGCAGAGGTATCGAGGCTAAAGGATGCCCCTCATCGAATGTTACAACCTTACCCGCTACTATGGCAATATGCCGGCAGTACAAGACGTTAGCCTAACGGTGGAAGGCGGGGAGATATTTGGGTTTCTCGGCCCGAATGGAGCCGGCAAAACCACCACCATAAAGCTGCTCACTGGCCTCCTGCGCCCAACCGCCGGTCGCTGCCTCATCGGTGGATACGATGTGCACCGCGACCCTATTGCGGCCAAAAGCCTCCTTGCCTATATCCCCGATAACCCCTTCCTCTATGACAAACTTACCGGAAGGGAGTTCCTCGAACTCATGGCCGATCTCTACCGAGTACCGCGGGTTGGACGCAGGGAGCGCATTGAGAATCTCCTACATCTCTTCGAGTTAGAAGATAAAGGGAATGCCCTCATCGGAAGCTATTCGCGCGGAATGCGTCAAAAGATCGTGCTGGCCGGAGCGCTTATTCACGATCCCATTGTCGTCTTTCTCGATGAGCCCACGGTGGGCCTCGACCCTCGCGGCGCTCGGCTCATCCAATCGGTTCTGCGGTTTCTTACCCAACGCGGCGCCGCCATCTTTATCTCCACCCATAGCCTCGGCATTGCGGAACAGCTCTGCCATCGCGTGGCCATCATCAATAAAGGACGCCTAATCGCTCAAGGCACCATAGAGGAGCTAAAGGCGCAATCTCTTACTGCCCCAACCGATAAAAACGCCCCCAGCCTTGAAGAGATATTTCTACAGCTGACAGGGAGCCCAGACGAAGAGGAGCTGCTTCGCTACCTCAACAAATAGATTCGGGCCTATAGACGCCCACATCTCATAGGAGTACGACTAAGCATGCTTACGGCACACACCTATTCGGCTCACTTTGCTCAGCGCGTGCTGCTGAGCGTTCTCCTTGGCCTGCTGGCATGGAGACTGCTCGCTCGTCGAAAAGCAACGCGGGAGCAGATAGGGCTCAACCCTCCACCGTCTTCGCAAATACCCTACATACTTCTATGGAGCTTTGGCCAGATTATCGCCGCCGAAATTTGCCAGATTCTGCTCTCCGCTCTATTTCGCGCTTTGCAGAGCGTTCCTGCCCTTGCCTCTTTCTCTCAGCAGCAACTAAAACTTACTGACTCCATGCTGAGGAACTCTCTTCACGCTCCGCTACTTATCCTTCTCCTCCTCATCGTCTTGCCAACGCAACTGCTCTTTTTTCAAGGATGGCTTTATCGCACTCTGCGGCAGTCACGAAGCGTCCTGTCGGCAAGCCTGCTAGTAGCCCTCGCGACAGGGCTGCTGTCTCTTCTCGTTCAACACTCCCTCATCTATGCGATGGAGCATGCCCTTTTCTTTTTCCTCCTTACACTCCTCTACGAAAAGACCGGTTCCTTATGGGCGGCTTGGATAGCTGGGAGTTTCTACGGTCTCGTGGCCTTTTTCCTAGACATCTTAAGGATGTCCTCTTCGCATGTAGCCCTTATCCTCTTCGCACAAACCCTCTTCGAAGGGCTGCTCTTCCTCCTTGGTATCGTCCTTGTTCGCAGGAAATACCCCTCCCTCCGACAGGCAGGGTTCAAACTTCCCACTCCTCCTCTATTGATTCTCCTAGCACCCTGGATCGGGTTTGCCGTCTTTCTGCTTGGCACCCTCCTGGGGAACGTTCAGTTTCAAGTGCTGCACCTCCTCTTTCCTCACGCGTCTTGGCTTTCTCAGGTTCAAGGACTAGCAGACAGGTTGTTCTTAAAGCTACACGGCTGGTCACGCTTGGGGTTCGTGCTCATAGGGGTGTTCCTCGCTCCCATCGCGGAGGAGACGCTGTTCCGTGGATGGCTCTACACCACTCTGCGGAACCGCTTTGGGATGAAACATGGCCTTGTTCTCAGTTCGCTTCTTTTTGCCCTCGTTCATATGGACCCACTCGCTATACTTCCTATTTTCGCTATCGGCCTTGTGCTAGGGATTGTCTACGAGAAAACCCGCTCGTTATGGATGAGCATGATAGTTCACGGAACCAACAACACCATCGCCTTTCTCCTCCTCTATTTCTGGCAGGCCTCTCATCCTATAAAATAGCACCGTGAACTCCCAGCTTTGGGTGGCGGAGATAAGCCTTTCTTCGTTGGCAAACAGTCCCGGTAAGCCGTAAGCCCCTCCGCCAAACCATCTGAAAACCGCTTGTCCGTAAACTCGTCGCATAGGGCGTCTAGCAACGTAATAGGAAGAGAGGGTTGTAAGGAAAGGATCAAGATCCGTGCGACATACGATTCTTTGGGACGGCGAGTGCGGCTTCTGTCAAAGAACGGTGGAGTGGCTTTTACGCCGAGATCGCCAACACCTCTTTGAGGCGGTTCCTTACCAAACGGCACAAGATCCTCGCCTAACGCCTGAGCTACGCAGGGCGTGCGCGCAGGCCGTTCACGTCATAACCGCCGACGGCAAGGTCTTACGCGGCGCCCGTGCAGTCCTGTTCCTTCTGGAGTCCATTGGCGGTGGTAAGTTGGCACGCTGGGCCTCCTATCCCCCGCTGGTTTGGCTTCTCGAAGCGGCATATCGTTTCGTTGCGAATCATCGCGATATTTTTGATAGGCTCCTTTTTCCACGCCAAAGCCGCACAGGAGGATGTCATGTCCATCGGCACAACTGACAACGACCTCAATCGTCTGGCGCCAACACAGCGCCCAAACGAGCGCGTTGTGATGCGACAACGGTGGCGCCACCTCCTCTTCCTCCACTGGCCTCTCTCAGAAGAGCTTCTACGCCCCTATATCCCTCCTCCGCTCTCGTTAGACACGTACCAAGGGTGCGCCTACATAGGGCTTATCGCCTTTACAATGCAAGGCGTTAGACCCTCTTGGGCTCTTGCAATTCCCGGCCTCTCCTCCTTCCATGAAACCAATGTGCGTACCTACGTCCACCTGCAAGGGCAAGACCCCGGTGTGTGGTTCTTCAGCTTGGATGCCTCCAATCCTCTTGCTGTTCTCATAGCACGTGCCCTCTGGAAGCTGCCTTACTTTTGGGCGGTTATGAAGGTACAATGCACACCGAGTGGAGAGATAGAATACGTCTCACGACGCATAGGCCGCTCACACGCTTTCTCGAAACTTCGCGCCCATCCCCTAGATACGCCCTCGCCGGCGCAGCCAGGCACGCTGGAGCATTTTTTGCTAGAGCGTTATGTTCTCTATACCGTGCAGAATCGGAAAGTCTATCGCGGACGTATTCATCACACCCCCTACCCCATGCAGACGGCAAAGTTAGTGGAGAGCCAAGAAAGCCTCATCGCATCGGCGGGCCTAAGCCGTCCCCTAGAAGAGCCGCTTGTTCACTATGCCGCCAAAGTGGATGTGGAGATATTTCCGTTACAGCACATCGAAGTTATCCCTCCTCGTGCTAATTTCACTCGACCTCCCGTTTAAGCAGAGGCGTATGGAGTTATCTCGCAATACTACTGTGTATTGGCGGCGACCTGAGCTATGCGATGTTATCTCGTCTTACAATCTTTTTAGCAGAGGGTACAGCTAAATGAACGTATCTTAGGATGTCAAGCAACCGCCTGGCGCCGTGCAAACGAAGACGGCCTCTGAATGCCAATAGGCTCTCGATCCATCAAGGCGATTCGGGCACGACGAGAGAGGCCTGCGGTATCCATGCCGCATATCCATCTGCCTTCAACACCTCATAAAGAGCGGCTAGTGCAACCTCGACCTGCTCCCTTTCCGGCTCGCGCGTGGTTAAATACTGAGCCGCCAATGTGGGCGTAAGGAGCCAGCGCAATGCCCGAACCTTTTGAAGGCGCATTGCTAAACGGATATACTCGTACCCAACGCTCGCGATGATCGGCACGATGCTTGTCTGAAGCAGAAAGCGCCAAAGAAACGATGCGGGGCGTGGCAAGAAGGTCACAGTCACCAGATCTAAAAACAACACCAGCACCGCAAAGCTCGTACCACAGCGCGGATGAATGCGGGAAGCGCGTAGGGTGTTTTCCACCGTGAGGGGCTGTCCCGACTCCAGAGTATTGATAGACTTGTGCTCCGCCCCATGATACATAAAAAGCCGCCGAACATGCCTATCTCGCGACACAAGCCCCAAGTAGCCTAAAAAGAGCGCCGAACGAATGAGGCCATCGCATAGGTTCAACAGATGCGCTTTTTCCGACGACAGAGGCCCTCGCACAAAAAACTGGGTGAGGTAGGTTGGTAGCGCTTTGAAAAGCAGAAGGGCAAAGACGAAGCTGAGAATGGCCGTGGCAAGGATGGCACCGCTACCGATGCTCTGCGGCTTGTCTATCGGCCCCTCGCCTTGCGCTGCCTTCACCTGAACCTGTGAGGCAAATAGCAACGATCGAATTCCCAGCGTCATCGTATCGAGCAACGCAAAAATGCCGCGGACGAAGGGGATGTTCACATTGCCAAGCCGATAAAGCCATCGCGAGTCCAACCGCTCTTTGTCCACCAGAATCGTGCCGTCGGGCAGACGGCAGGCGATGGCAAAATAACGACGACCCCGCATCATGACCCCTTCCGGAACGGCCAGCCCACCGTATCGAAAAAGCTCCGGCGGCAGCCTACAAGCGTCCTTATCCATCTCCTTTCCCCCTTTAAACAGAACGCCTCTCCCACTGTACTCTACAGGGAAGAGGCGTCGGCGATTCACGTTAACCAGAGCGTTAAGCCTTCATCTTATATTTCTGAAGGAACTTCTCCACTCGGCCCTCTGTGTCCACAATCTTCTGCTTGCCCGTGAAGAAGGGATGGCATGCAGAACATATTTCCACGCGCAGAACCTCTTTGGTAGACCGGGTCTCAAAGGTGTTCCCACACTGACATATCACACGAGCCGGCTTATATTCCGGATGGATACCCTCTTTCATGAACCAATCCTTTCTCTTAGCAGTAAGCCTCATTGTATTATACGCAATCAAGCCATCAAAAAGCAACAGGCGCCTGTAACGCTACCGTCCTTTACCTTAATCCCTAGGAATTCCTTTTAAGGAAAGCACGTAGAAGGAAGTAGAAGTCTTTATGCCATCTGCATCCAAAGGGTACCAACCCCTGCAGAGTAAGGAGAAAACCATGAATAATCCTTACCGAACGCTTTTGTGGACGGTACTGAGCGCCTGGGTTCTAGGGTTCTCTCCGTTGGGACTGCACTCCGCATTAGCCCAAAGCCGCGCGCGCCCCATGGCACCTGCACCACCACCGCGCGTCGCACCGGCCCCTCCCCCTATGCGCGCCCCAAGCCCTCCTACCCCGCCTATACGGGTTAGGCCACCGCAGATAACGAACCCCTCTCCACCTCCACAAAGCACGCAAGATAACGTGCTCCGTGGCGTCACCGTCATCAACCCAGCCCCTACCACCGCGTTTGACCGGTTTCAACGCACTCTCGAAGGCTACTCTTATCGTAACCAGCTCTCGCGTAATAGCACAACCACCGTCTACGTACTGCCTTGGTACGATACCTACTTCCCTGGAGGCCTTGCCTTCTATCCCTACTACTCTACCTATGGGGCCTACGGGCTAACCGTGCCCTCTCTATACGGCACCTACTACGATCTCTGCCCTCCCTATCTCGACCTCTATGGGGTCACCATCCAACCCCCGCCGGCAAGCTATGTGCCTTCGCCTAACGAAGCCAACCGTAGTACGGAGGAGTCACAATCTAATGAAAATAGCGATGTTAACCATTACTATTTAGGGAAGGGTGGTCCCATCTACTCCGCCAACGACCCGAAACTCGATGTAAATCTGCGCAACGCCATCGCCGACATCGAAAACGCCTGGCAAAAAAGCGACCTAGACCCCCTTGCGCGTCACCTTCGCCGCAATGAACTTATTGCGGTGTTTCTCAACGGCAAATACAACTACTCCCTCGATGCGTCCGACTATCTGAGCATGACACAAGATGCCTTCCGGGCGTCTAAAACCGTTCGATTCCAGCTCGAGCAGGTTCAGCAGAAAGCCCCCCATATCTACCTTGTCAGCGGTACACATACCTATAAAGACCGTAAAGGGCAAGAGCATACCGTGGCGGTGAGCTTCGTGTTGCAGCAACAAGGCCGCCAATATTATATAATACAAGTAGGAGTCGCGCCCGCAACAACGCAAAACTAGCGGCCATCCTATACAAGCGGAAAAGGAGGAAGGGCATTGAACCATTTTGTGTTTAAAACCGAGGGCGATTGGGACACCACCACTCTCTTTAACAACGGAGAGGAGTTTCCTGCTTCACAGCTCTACGTGGAACTTCATGCAGGGCGTAACGAGTACGGAGAGCCGGCACAAGGCGGTATACGTCTCGGAGGGGAGATAGATGCCTATGTAGCCCCTCAGGATAACCCTTCTGCTCGGGTAGGAATCTTTCCGGGACGCCTGGAGATGTACTTTCCAGGACATAGCCTGATGATAGAGAACGTACATCCAGCCTTCGCCTTCGAGTTCACAAGGGTCTTCTATAACGGGCAGGACGTTACCAACCATGTGGTGGATTTAGTGGTCAATATAGACGCCATTAACGACCAGGTAGGTGCCTATATAACCCTCTACAAAGCCCACTGGCTCGGCCCAGATGAGGTCGCTACCTACACGATTCTTTAGTCGGTTTCGCGACATCGAAAGCTTCACTATCTTATCCCATGTTACTACCTAGCACGCGCTAGAAGGGAGGCCCTATTTTGTCATCTAGCTATAAACCCCGTGTCCGCATCGAGTATCTCGACGGATTACGTGGGGTTGCCGCGCTGTTCGTTGTTATGCACCATACCTTCCTTACCTTCTTTCTGAGCCCAGTCGCTCTACGCACCCATCTGCCCCCTCTGCTTCTTACCCTCTGGAATGGGCTGCTGCATTTCCTCTTCGCCTTCGGCCACGAAGCTGTCGTCGTCTTCATCGTCCTCTCCGGCTATGTGCTCATGCTGCCCGTCACACGCACCCCAAACGGCACCTTGCCCAATGGAATAGCAGACTATGTGAAACGCCGAGCACGCCGCATCCTCCCACCCTACTACGCCGCCCTAGCCTTCTCCCTCCTCATCATCTTCTGCATCCCAGGTATGAACCAGAAATCGCAGGCTTTCTGGGATGCAGCGATACCAATAGACAATTGGAAAACCATTATCGCCCACCTTTTCCTTGTGCACAACCACCATGGCTGGGCCTATCAGATAGACCCTCCGA